>NZ_CAXSSO010000001.1:191725-765879 GCF_964240115.1 Clostridium sp. HGF2 | reverse complement strand
AGAGATTTGAACTCTCACGCGATTGCTCGCACTGCCGCCTGAAGACAGCGTGTCTGCCGTTCCACCACTCCTGCATGTTTCATGATGCTCAATTATAATACACTGAAAAAAATGATTTGTCTACCCCTAAATGGAAAAAAATCATTTTTTTACTTTACTTTCCCTGCAATGATTGCAAATGCTTGCAGGTATCCCATGTGTGCATGGCAGGACATATATTTTTCAAAACAAAAAAAGACGCTGATATAGAGCGTCTGACTCAACAAATGGTGCAGGAGAAGAGATTTGAACTCTCACGCGATTGCTCGCACTGCCGCCTGAAGACAGCGTGTCTGCCGTTCCACCACTCCTGCATGATTGAGTGCCCTACAATAATACACTAAAATCTTTATTTTGTCTACCTTAAAAACATATTTTCCCTATGAAATTTCATTTCGTTTTTCCTTACTATGATGCCTCCCCCTTGTCTGCATCATCTTACCGGATGATTTTATATGCTTCATTACCTTTTAAGCGCCAGTACCCTTTTAACCTGCGAATGCAATCACCATACGATAGCCGCTTATTCTCCAGTTTCTGCGTGTCTTTTATATAAGAAGACCTGTCTGCTTTTCTTTTATGAATTACCTAATGTTCAGAAATTTCAATAAAAGACATCAAAGAAGTTGACAGATCATGCAGTTTCACAGATTCTGTACAAAAGAACAGCCTGTGGAATGCAAGCTGTTCCATATTTATTGCGATAAAGCCAGTTGTTGAAGCATTCTTATGTTTCCTGCACGTTTTTCTTCTTCGCCAGTACTGCCTGTATGAGCATCTGCATTCAAAGAAAGCCCTATGCCTTCCTCTTTATCTATATTTTAAAGAAGGATACACGATATCTCTATTGCTTTCAAATTTTGATGCCGATGGTTGACCAGCTTTACATATGAGAAAAGGTATATACCGTTTTCTGCTTATACGGATGCCGTGCATCATAAAATGGATGCACTTCGGCATTCCTGATATTTACACCGTTTGGCAGGTCCTGTGTTTCCAGCGCCAGAGCGATAAATGCCTCTCCCCTTCGATGATGATTCAATACAAGATTCTCATCATCAAAATAATTTGCACTATACAAAACCAGAGAAGGCGCATCAGTAGTCATATCCAGACGTCTTCCACTTCCTGCATGATATAAGGTGATGCCGTTAGGCCCCAGCAAAAACGGCGTATCATATGCTCTGGTATATTGAAACTCGGGATGGCCAAGCTTATAGCGCTTTTGTATCGGTGTCAGATTCCGGAAATCAAAGGCACTTCCGGCTTCAATTTTCTCTTTTTCAAACGGATGTCCATCCGGATGAATTTTCAGTTTTTCCACACTGTCAATACGCAGGTCATGCTGCAATATGGATTCCCGCAAATTTCCCGACAGATTGAAATACATATGGGAAGTCATATTCATCAGCGATTTCTGCGGAGGTGTTCCATGGTATTCTATTATCAGATTGTTTCCACTGAGCCGATACCATATATCATAGCGGTAGGTACCCTGTGGAAATCCGTCCATGTCATGACGGCATTCCAGATGAAAATGCAGTGCCTGTTCCTCCTCTTCAACATGAAACAACTGTCTGGATATACCACCCGTACCACCATGCAGATGATGACAGCCGTTATTGATTGAAAGCTGATGAACGGTGTTCTCCATTGAATAGCTGCCATAGGCGATTCTTCCTGCCACCGGTGAGACGACTGCATTCAGATACGGCCCCTGCTGTCGCTCATAGTCCATGATATCGGGAAAAGCAGCGACCACATTCTCCATATTGCCGCTTCGATCCGAGGTTTTCAACTCCGTAATCACAGCACCGAAATTCAAAGCTGTCATATGTATAGCCTCATTCTGAATTGTATATGCATAAACAGCACCTTGTGAAAATTCTGCAACCTTTTTTTTCATGATTTACTCCATTTCTCTTTCGCATATTGCGCAGACACAAATATAAAAGGACAAATGCAGTGATATCCATGTGCATATTGCTGCATTGCACCTTCCTACACAATCGAAGCAAACGTACAGTTCATAGACCCGCAGCCTTCAGTACCTGTTTCAAATGATTTTCCATATATGCATGCAGCAAAGGATGTCCCCAGGAATACAGTCAGATGTTTCTAAAAACTTTCCACCCCGTTTTACATGACATTGCATTCTGTACCATTCCTCAGCAAAACGTAATCTCAGCCTTCACAGCTCCGCCAGTTTCCCTGCACCGTCACCAATGGATGCGATATAGAAATCCGGTTCATATCCGATTGCCTGTGTATACTCTCTGCGCACTGCAGCTGTGAAGTCCTCAATATCATCATTTCTGACAATTGCAATCGCACAGCCTCCAAATCCTGCTCCTGTCATCCGTGCCCCGATTGTCCCTGACTGGTTCCATGCACTTTCCACAAGCGTATCCAGTTCTATCCCGGTAACCTCATAATCATCACGCAGGGAGATATGAGAGGCATTCATCAAAGCACCAAATTCTTCAATATCGTTTTTTTCCAATGCCGCTATCGCTTTTTTCACACGTATGTTTTCCAGCACAGCATGACGGGCACGCTTTCTTTCCACCGGACTGGTGATGACGTGCTGCACCTTCTCAAATTCCGTTTCCTTCAGATCACATAAATTTTTAATCTTCACAACCGTTTGGATTTGGGAAAGCGCATGCTCACACTCAGCACGTCGTTCGTTATACTTGGAATCCGTCAGTCCGCGCTGCTTGTTGGTATTCATGATAATAATACTAGCCTGTTTTAGCTGAACGGGTGCATAGGTATATTCCAATGTGCCGGTATCCAGTGCGATCGCATGATCCTTTTTCCCCATTCCGATGATAAACTGATCCATGATACCACAGTTCATGCCGACAAACTGATTCTCTGCTTTTTGCGACAGCTTGATAATATCCAGCTTACTGATGGGAAGCTGAAAGGTTTCTTTCAGAATTGTTCCAGTCAGCACCTCCAGCGATGCACTGGAGGAAAGCCCTGCCCCGTTTGGTATGTTGCCTTCAATCAGTATGTTTAAACCACATGGAATTTCAAAGCCTTCCTGCTGCAGGAAGTACAGGACGCCTTTTACATAATTCGCCCAGTCATCCTTTTTATCATAGTGCAGCGTTTGCAATGCAACGTCAATAATCCCTTTCTCTTTAAAATTATTGGAAAATAAACGCATACACGAATCTGTTCGTTTTGAGACAACAGCATAGGTACCAAACGTGATGGCACATGGAAACACCATGCCGCCGTTATAGTCAGTATGCTCTCCAATCAGATTTACACGTCCCGGGGAAAAGAACAATGCCTCACCCGGTACCTCGAATATATCTGTAAATTCTTTAATCAATCGTTTTTTCATGAAGTATCCTCCTGATTAAGTCCCTGCTCAGATATACAGCCTTTTATGAGCAGGCATAGTGCTTTTTTATTGCTGAGAGACTCGCAGCACCACACCTTTCTTGAAGTGTGAACAGCTTGCGCATATCCATGCTTCTGCAGCCAACAACGGAATTGTATCCTGTTTGACAACATGCGCTGACCTTAGCTTTCATCAAAAGATGAACGCCTTGTCAAATCTGTTACGCCTGCTGCTGTGCAAAAGCATGAAAACGGTTACTCCTCATATACATCATAAGCTTTCCTAACCGCACAGACCTTAACTATCTTGATAAAAAACAGCATTATTTTAAGAATATCCCCTTATTTTTGATATCAAATGCGCCAAAAACAGGATTTTATAGTATGATAGATTATAATCATAATCAATACCGGAGGCAGATATGCAGATTATAACGGATGAAACAAAAAAAGAAATAAAGGCACATGGAAGTCACACATTCCCTTTGCTGGTCAGCTATGAGAAAATAACCGCTTACGATTCCGGTTCTTTTCTCTGGCACTGGCACCCGGAAATTGAAATGACACTGATCACCGGCGGAGAAATGCTGTACAGAATCAATCATCAGGAATACCATGTCAAAAAAGGGGATGCATTGTTCTGCAATGCAAATGCCCTGCATGCGGGAACCATGTATCATGAGCAGGATTGCACCTATATTTCCGTAACCTTCGATTCCAGACTTCTGTCCGGATTTGAAGGGAGTCTGATACACAGGAAATATGTGAAGCCGCTTGTGAATGACCTCTCCCTTTCCTCCTTCTGTTTTAACGGCAGTGCACCATGGCATTCTGCTATTACTGCCGCTATTCAGCACATTGCTCTGTACGATGAGGAAAAAGCGGATGCCTATGAATTGGCAATCCTGATGGAGCTTTATACGATATTAGAAACACTGCATCTCCATATGCATCCTGCACGCAAGCTTTCAACCTCTGATATGCTGAATTACGATAGAATCCGTACCATTCTGCTGTATGTGGAAAACAATTACAACCGCGAGCTCACCCTGCATGATATTGCAGGTCAGATTCATGTCTGTAAAAACGAATGCTGCAGAATCTTTAAGAGCTATATGCATCAGTCTCTGTTTGAGTTTATTCTGGAATTTCGAATTGAGAAAAGTATCGGCTTTCTCATGAACGGCTCTTATTCCGTTTCGGAAATTTCGCAGCTGTCCGGATTCAATGACTCCAACTATTTCTCACGGGCGTTTAAAAAGCAGAAGGGATGCTCCCCTCTACAATACAGGAAAAAAATGAAAACGCAAGGCTGAAGCCTTCTGTCTCGCTATGTGGATCTGGATGATTATGGTAAAGGAAGCGGGAAACGATTGAAAAAGGATTCCTTCTATTGGTATCAGCATGTCATTAAGACAAACGGTAAAGAGCTGTAAATCGAAGGAAAGTTTATGGTTATTTGATTCAGCATCCTATGCTGCACAAGAATGTATCTGCTGCTTGCTATAAAACTTTTGCATCCTACAAAAGAAGGCTATCCCTGCATATGTTGAGCCACTCCATGTATTTCCCTTTTTCATACAGATCGTCCTCTCTTGACATATTTTAGCTCAATGTTATGATAAAGAAAAAAATGGAAAGGAAGTGCTGTCATGAAATGTTCTGCCGGTATGCTGGATTTGCTGGAGGCACTTACGCTACCCGAGCAGCCTGTTTTATTTCTGAAGCTGACGATACAGCCCCATATCTGTATGGAAAGATTAAAGGATGCAGTTAGTCAGTGTATAGCGTTTCTGCCCGAGCTTGCTTTACGCTATGATAAAAAGCATAACTGCTGGAGGAAACAGAAGGACGATACTTTTTCTATGATTCAGGAGGTTGAAGACTTTGACTTTTCAAGCTGGGACATTGAGCACCATGCACAGCTCTGCATACAGATTATACATAAAGAACAGCAGGACCTTGTATGCATCGGATACAGTCATATTCTGTGTGACGGAGATGGAGCTACACAAATCCTTCGCCTGCTGACAGCCTGTTATCGCCAGGAGACTGTCTCCTTTCAAAACTGCCGAACCCCCGAATCCCTTCCGATCATAAAGCTGAAAAAAATAAAAACCAAAAGAAGAAAAACAATTCCTGCCGCACTTCCTTTTGCTCCCCATCCCCTGCATACCAGCGAGCTGCATCAAAGCATTCCACGAAAGCTGTTACAGCAAATTTGTCCATCTGCGTGTACAGTGAACGATGTTCTGCTATGTGCCTATGCCCAGACACTGCACAGCATCTCCGCAGCGAATGCCGTGACAATTCCCTGTCCGGTAAATCTTCGTTCCTATCTGCAGAAAAAGCCAAGCTGGTCCATTGCAAATTTCGTTGGAGATTTTCAGGTAACACTGCATGGTCTGGATCATCGCGACTGGCGGGAGCTGCTTGCGGATGTCCATCAACAAATGCAGGAGGAAAAGGCACGCTGTTCTGATCTGCATACCATACAGCTGTTACATCCGATTATGAAGCACCTTCCTCTTGCCGTCACAAAAGCTGTCGCAAAAGCAGGCTTTCACTCACCGGAAATCTCCTACACAAATCTGGGAAAGATCGATGCGGCATCCATCTATTTTAACGACTGCACGATTACGCAGCTGTATCTTCTGGGCAGAGCCCGCATATACCCGTCCTTTCAGATATCAGTCTCTACATGGAAGGATACCTGTACCTTAGCCTGTCATGTCACAGGAGACACGTTACAGCTAATGCATGCACAGAAAATTCTTACAACCATGTGTAGACTGCTGCATACATATGCCGGACAACCCGAATCAAAAACAGAATGACCTCTGCCATTCTGTTTTTCTATATGCAACTACGTTTCCACTTCATTATTCCACACACGATCTGCTATGTAAAAGACCTGTATACGTACAGAGGTTTCTCTCGGACATATCCATAGCAAAGCAGACTGCCGCTGCAAGCATTAAGCTAAAACGTACATACAGCATGTTGTCCTTCCATCTCTGCCATTTGAAATACTGTATTCTTCATCAAAACGAAATTGAGTCCTAAACAACTGAGAGTCGTATCACTTTTTGATAAATGTAATGATGACACAGCATGCCATGAATATGGCAGTAAGAAGCAGAATCCAATCGTTGTGTGTAAGCAGACTGCATACAGTTAATACAAATGCGGCTGCCATTATGATTCTGTAAAATACTTTCTCTTTCATTTTCAGCTTCCCTTTCTTTGATATATACAAACGGACTTGTCCAAGCATCCGGCAGGTAACGCCTTATCACGGCAGGCCTGAGACGATTGTCTTTCCCTTGCATCGCCTCGCGTTTTAAGCCCTCATCGACGCCACTTCTTCCCTGCTACCTGCAAAGCATATTCTGCTTGATCATTTCCAATGCCCTTTCAAAAGGTACGCATGATGCATATCGGTTCTTCCAAATAAAATTATTGTAATAATCATAGGTTTTCTTTGCCGGCATATAATCGTTATCCACCGTGCTGTTTGTGTAAGCAGGAACAATCATGTGAAATCCATGTTCAAATCCGCATATGATCGTTGCATTGATACAATACTCTGTCTGCAATCCTGCAATCATGATCGTATCCTCTCCTTTATCTCTTAAATATTCCGTCAGTCCTGTGTCTTTAAAAGCGCTGTTTACATTCTTATCAACTATTTTTTCTCCGCAAAGCGGCTTGAATTCATCGTATATGTCAAAGCCCTGTGCACCCTTTGTCAACGCATTTTCAGCACCATCATCGTGACGAACATACACCACCTCGACACCATGCCTTCTGGCTTGCGCTATCAATGTTTTTATGCGGCTTTCAAGAAGCTGAAATTCATATAATGCTTCATTCATAATCATTGTCTGCGTATCCACAATCAAAAGCACCATTTGTTTTCTCCATTCTCTCATAAAGACCGTAATGGCCTTTTTTCCCTTAACCTGATTATTCCTCTGCTATTATGCATTCTCACGATTTCGCCCGGAGCGCCTGTAATACCATATAGCTGCCAGCATGGAAATCAGAAAGAAGATACCCGCATACAAAAAGGATAACCGTGGTCCCGCTGCATAGATAAATCCTGCGAACAATGCCCCGGCGATCATCCCCAGACTTTTCATCGCATTGTAAAAGCCCATGACCATGCTGCTGTGCTCAGCACTGGATGCCGAAGCACAAAGATCCTGCAGTAAAGGGATATAAATAGCATTTAATGCAAAGAAGATGATATTGATAAGGATAAACGGCAGAATATCCTCCAGCATCGTTATGGCGATCAGCGTGACACCGGCTCCTCCCAGCACATAGATGACAGATTTCTTAACGTTGGTCCTCTTCATGATCCATACACAGATCGTAGTATTGGCAATCAGCGATATAAAGCCGACCACGGCCTTCAGCATACCGTTATAAGAGGAATTGAAATGAAATTGATCCTTAATAAAATAATTGAAATTCTGATCATATGCCGTTGTTGCCGTTGAGGTCAGAAAAACCGCAAAGAATAAAACAGCGAATGTCAGCGTCATAAAGCGACGGGCATCCAGAAATGCCTGAAACGGATTTGCTTCCTTCCATATGCTGACAGACCTGCCTGTTACCTCCCTATCCTCTCGCAGACATATCGCAAACAGCATACCGCACAGAATGAGGACACCGCTTTGCAATGCAAAGGTCAACGGAATGGAAACGACACCGGCAAACCCGCCGATCAGATAGCCGAAAGCCGCAAATACGGTCGTGAAGGTAGCGGATAACGCCAGATAGCGTCCCCTGTTCTCCATTGTGCTTGTATGAATGATATAGGTCAGAAAGCTGACCATAATACCACCGACAAAGAATCCCGATAAAAGGCGGGCAAGCATAATGGTGGGGAGTGTTTTCATGATGGCAAACAGCAGCTGTCCGATGCCGTAGCCCACACAGCAGATACCCAGAACCCGGCGGCTTCCCATACGCGTGACCTGCTTTGCCCAGAAGGGAGAAAACAGAAAATTGGTGAATGCCATACCGGCATACAGCATACCGAAGGAATAATCCGGTAGCTGAAGATTCTGAATGAGTGTCGGCGTAATCGGATGTGCAAAATTAGCAGCCAGACTCTCCAGAGCAACTGCGAAGAAAAACAGCTGCAAATGATATTTAGACAGAAATGATTTCATGGATGAATTGTTCATATATCGCTCCCACTTTCTACAACATGTCAAATCTTACTATGAATACGGTGGAAAATCAACTGAGAAACTACGTAAGCACATAAAAAACAGATGCCGGTTTCCAATGGAATGCATCTGCTTTTGCTTATTTCTGCTTAATATATTTCTGTTCAAACACAGAGACAGGAATCGGACGGTCGATTAAATACCCCTGCAGACCGTCACAGTCCAGCTGCTTTAAAATATCAAATTGCTCCTTTGTTTCGACTCCCTCCACAATCAGCTGCATCTGCAGATTGTGACAGATTTGAACAAGGGAGGATATCAGCATCTGTGAACGGCGGTTATTCTGCAAATCCTGCATCATACTGCGATCCAGCTTCAGCGTATCCAGCTGCGCATTGATAAATAAGGCCATATTGGAATAGCGTGCGCCGAAATCATCAATGGATATGGAATATCCCTGCCGTTTGATGCGCTCCATTATCATAATCAGAAATTCATTGTCCAGACTCTCGTCATTTTCTATGATTTCAATCTCCAGATACTGCTTGGGAACATTGTAGTTTCCCCAGATGCGTTCCAGTTCTCCCAGAAAATCCGCCATACGTAAGGTGTAGCGTGAAAAGTTCACACTCAGCGGTGTAAGTCTTCTGCCTTCCGCATGCCAGCGGCTGAGCAGTCTGCATACCTGTTCAAAAGCAAAGAAATCCACGTACCGGATCGTGCGTGCCTCCTCCAGAGATGGAATAAATTCATTGGGCATAATCAGGGTACCCGTTTCATCGTGATAACGAATCAGTGCCTCTCCTCCGATAAGCTCCTTTCTGAAATTCACCTTCGGCTGCAGATACACCTCAAAGCGCTGCTGTTCCAATGCCTGCATCAAGACGGAGCGGTCCGCAAGCTGCAAAACCGTATCGTTACAGCAGCGGTACCGGTTGGAATTTGGATTTTTCCGATAGAACTGCATTTTATCCTGATACATGTATTCATCTGCATCTGTTATCCTGGAGGATATATCCTGACAGGTGGATGTCCATATATGTCCGATTGCCCCCTTGCAATTCGCACTGCCGATGATTGCCTGCTTCAGAATTCCCACCTGCTCCAGAAATTCCTGTTCCTGCATTCCCTGAACAAACACAACGAATTCATCCCCGCCGATTCGATAGATGGCGCCGGTGTCAAACACCTTTTTCAATATGGATGCTCCTTCTGTCAGCACCTTATCTCCATAGGTATGTCCCAGATGGTCGTTGATATCCTTCAATCCGTTGATATCCATATAGACGATACCAAGGGGAATCTGCCTGCCATTGAGCTGATTCAGATCCTGAAGGTAGCGATTTCGATTATACACACCGGTTAAATCATCGTAATAGCTGTTATGCAGCAGGCGGTCGTTCAAATCCTTTTTCTCCATCGCCACACTCATGAAATAGCTGATGGTTTCCAGCATGGAGAAATTCCGCATATAGTCAGGTGCCGGATTATCCACACCGATAAATCCGATGCTTTTATTATTCTGAACGATCGGAGAAAGCGCAATGCTGTGTATATTCTGTACGTGCAGCACCTCATAGGTCTGTGGAAAGCTTTTCTGTATACGTTCCACATCCGGTATGGAAACATTTTTCCCCTGCTCGATAAAATCCTTCCAGATTGCGAGCAGCTCAACATCCATATTCTGACAGAATTCCATGGATGATTCCACACCATCGCTGCACCACTCATAGGTGTTGTTCATACATCCGTTCTGCAGCTCAAACACATAGGCGCGCTCTGCATGCATGAATTCACCGATTTCTTTCAACAGCTGATCCATATAGCTCTGCATATCATTGGATATATACATCAGACGGATACAGGACACGGTTTTCATTTCCATCTGCAGAGCCAGATTCAGACGCTCATGCTCCAGTTCCAGATTCTGACGAATCCTCATCATATCCTCAACATCGGTATAAACGACATAAACGACCGGTATGCCGTCGATCTGTTCTTCCGCAAAGGTACCGGTCATATGAATCCGCAGACAGCTCCCTCCTTTTACAGGAAGGCGGCAGAAGCATTCGTACTGCTGACTTTTGTTTCGATATGCATGCTCAACAATTTCCTTCAGCTTTTCAAAATCCTTTGGAGTCTGCTGAAAAAACAAGGTCGCGCTGTCATGAAACAGGATGTGATATTCCTCTTCACTGTATCCGCACATCGTATAAAACGTATCATTTGCCCATAATGTTGAAAACTCTTCATTGAGAAGATATTTACACACGCCGATGCGCATGGCACCGAGCTGGTTTTCCGTATCTTCCTTCCAAATTTGTGTATTCATCGTATCATCCTTTTTCTACTATCCCTTGCTTTTTATAAACAGCATACATCCGCATATGTAATCCATATACCGGAAGTCTTCCTATGCTTGTAACGTTTTGCGAAAGGCTTCCCTGCGGCCATGCTATCATCCATTCAGGTAGCTGATGAAATCCTTTTGATACAGGACATAATCAACTGAGGACTGCTGTCTTCCCAACTGATCTGTCCAGGAATTTTCATTCACCCGCACTCTGGTAAAGCCAAGCTGCTCATACACATGCTGTGCTCTTGTATTGTTCAGATTCACAAACAGGATAATCCTGTGACAGCCTTGCTCATGAAAGAGGGAGGATATCAGCATACTCAACAGAACTTTTCCGATTCCCTTGTTCTGCCGGGAAGCATCGCATAGCTTAATGCCTATGGCAGCTGTTGCATCAGCTTTCCATCGCACACTCATTTCGCCAATCGCGATATCGTCCATTTCTATCATCAATAAGCGATGGGATGTATCGCAGTTTTTTATCGTTTCCGCAATTTCCTGCACCGTTTCCCCTGTACCGTTTGGAAATCCTGCATGTGCCATCACCCTGCCATCATTCCACCATTGTGCAAGCTGCCCGGCATCCTGCACTACAGCATCCCGTATGGTTGAGTTTTGATATCTAAGCAGCATCTTCGTCCTCCAAGCAGTATATACGCTTATTACATGTGCAGGCATTTCTGCATACCGCTTTCATAGTGTCAGTTCTATTGTATACCGTTTTTTCCATAAAGGATACTTTTTTAAAAAAATCTTTACAGAATTGCATTTATCCACGTTTCCAGAAGGCTCATCCAGCCTTCGCATTCCGGCTGCAGCTTCTCTCCGTCGGCTCGCTGACTCAGTCTGCCGGCTGTAGACAGGCCATGTGCACCTTTATCATACATATGAAATTCACACAGCACACCCTTCTTTACCAAGGCAGAGGCAAACAGCAGAGAATTTTGTACGGAAACCGTTGGATCGGTATAGGTATGCCACAGAAAGGTTCTGGGTACATCCTTATGTACCTGCAGCTCCAGTGATACATGGTTTCGCAGCTGCTCATCCTCCGCATGCTCCTGCAATAGATTTTGTATGCTTTCCTCATGTGCATAGGCACCGGCAGTGATAACGGGATAGCATAGAATCTGGGCAAACGGACGCAGGTCCGTTCTCTGAATATATTGTGTGATTATCGGCTGATTCCAGTTTATACCAAGACTCGCCGCAAGATGTCCCCCTGCTGAGCAGCCCATAAGAAAGATACGGTCCTGACGGATATTCCAAGCCGTGCAGTTATCCTTCAACAGCTGAAACGCCGCCGCAGCCTCAAGCAGTGCCCGGGGATAGGCAGCCGGAGCACAGGAATAACGAAGCACGGCTACCTGCAAGCCCAGGGCATTTAACCGTATGGCAAGCGGTTCCGCCTCCCGATCGCTGGTATAGCGGTATGCACCGCCGGGCATCAGCAGCACTGCCGGACGCCTTGTGCTGTTCAACAGCTCCTTTGATGCATCCATAAAATACGTCTGCAGGACTGCTCCTGTTGCTTTTCCCTGCAGCTGTATCTGAATCGTTTCTGTACGCATACGCTCCTCCTATACAAAAAGCCGGATATCTCCAGCAGATATTTCTTTTATTCCCTGCTTCCCTAGCGATATCGTTCCTGATCGAGAAAGAACATCGTAAAGGTTGCCCGTGACAGCAAAACATCTTCGTCATTGAAAATAAAAACCTCGTAAACTCCGGTCGTTCTGCCGGCTGATATTTTCTGTGCGATTCCGATCAGCTTGCCGCCTCTTCCCGGCTTGATATAATTGATCGTACCGGACAAGGTAACGCTGTCCCGACCCGAGGTAAAGCTCGCTGCCCCGGCTGCGGTATCTGCGAGAGAATAGAGTGCACCACCGTGTACAAAGCCATGTACATTCAAAATCTGTTCATCAATGATCATCTCAACCTTCGCATAGCCTTCCTTCACCTCCACGACCTGCATATCGTTGCTTTGCAGATATTGAGAAGAGGAATTCAGGCGCTTCTTTAATTCATCCATTGTTTCCATGGGAAAGTCTCCTTTTTTACATAATACAATACCTTCTGTATGCTCATCATTATACCACGATGACCTGAAAAAGCGCAGCTATTTACAAGTCCGATAACAAAAAACAGATGTTACTGAGTTACTTTTAAAAACAAGCAAAGCATACAGCAGGAAGCGCATGATTCATTATTGGAGAAGAAAATCCAATCATGCTCTATGTACAGGACAGTGCATGTGTTTTCGTCTTGCAGCACCGTAATCCGTGCGGTTACCTTCGGCATTTCATGTATCTGCATGCATTTCACCGAAAGGCATCTTCCTGCCGTTTTGAGAACAGCGAATTCTATCTCTGATTTTATTGTACCTACCTCGCAGATCCCCGCCTTATGCGAAGTCTATTGACATCCGGAAAAATATCTGATAGTGTCTTACTGACAGGAGGTGATCCTATGCTGACAAAAGAGCGCTTCTTTCGCATACTGGAGCTACTCGATCATAAATCATTCATTACAATACAGGAGCTGATGGAGGTTTTAAACGCAAGCAAATCCACAGTCAACCGCGATCTGATCGAGCTGGAAAAGCAGGGATTGATCCAACGGGAGCGCGGCGGTGCTATAAAAAAAGAAATGCCTGCGACACTCAGCAGTTATCGGGAGCTGCCCGTTATGGATAAAGAACATATTCACAGTGCACAAAAGGATATGATCTGCGCACAGGCAGCAGCTATCGTAAAGGACGGGGATTGTGTGTATGTGGATTCCGGTACGACCCCCAGCTATCTGATTCCATATATTGCAGGTAAAAACATCAAGCTTGTCACCTCCAGCATTTATGCATTACGCAAGCTGCCTGCCTCCTTTCCCGGCGAGCTTTTTCTGATTGGCGGAAAATACGACATGCGTTATGATATGAGTGTCGGTTACCTTACAACCGAGCATATACGTAAATTCCATTTTGACCATGCCTTCTTCAGTGCAAGCGGTGTTGAGCTGGATTCTCAGGAGGTTCTGGCTATTGATTTCACGATAAGTGAAGTGAAAAGCACCGTGCTGCAGCGCTCTCGCTCCTCCCATCTTCTGATTGACGATTCCAAGCTTTCCATACGGGCACTTTGTACATGGGCTGTGCTGTCTGATTTTCAGGATGTATACATCAATGCCTTTGAGGCCATGCGGGATATGGAGCTGCCGCAGCATTTCATCATTTGTAAATAGAACTCATTGCAGTTCTTTTTTTTTACGCTGTCATACAGTGGTAAAACAGCTGCGGCACGACTGCTTTCACAATGTCTAACACCCTTGCAGCTGCTGCATAGTATACGCTAAAGGGGGAATGACGATGCATGTACTATCTGCCCTGCTGTTTGCCGTATCTGCGAATATCGACTGTCTTGCCATAGGTCTGTCCTATGGCATCCAGTCTGTAAAAATCGATGCCCGAAGCAATTTGATCATTGCGGTGATATCCACTGCGGGTACCCTGATCTCCATGCTTGCAGGAAAACCGCTGGCAGCACTCTGCTCAGCGGATACTGCCAACCGAATCGGAGCTGTCCTGCTGATGCTGATCGGCTGTTGGATTCTGTTTCAAAATCACAGGACACAGCAGAAAAGTCTGAAGGCATATGACCGTGATGCATCCAGCAGAATCGACCAGAAGGAAGCGGTCGTTCTGGCATTTGCACTCACGATCAATAACATGGGACTGGGGATATCCGGAAGCATCACCGGGCTGCCGATTCCTGTAACCTGCCTGTTTACCTTTCTATGCTCGCTGCTGTTTATCGCTGTATCGCAGGTCGCAGGAAAAAGCTGCATAGCTTACTTAATTCATAAATATGCAAGAGATACAGCTGCGTGGATGATTATTCTGCTGGGAATTCTGGAATGCTGTATATAAAACAGCCTGCGGGGTATCAGGGTTCTTACTTCAGGGTGTTTGCAAAAGGGAGAATGCAACCCTATTGATAAATACAATAGGGTTAAATCCCTGTTTTAAATTTACTCACCATCGCGTATGAATAAAATCAGCTTCGCATACTTTTTTCATTATGAATGACAGCAGTGCCAACGAAGCAAATGCGCCCAGATACCAGACTGCCAGCACACGCAGCTGCTGTAATGCTGTATGCAGCAGCTCCTCCATCTGCACATAGGATATCCGCACAAGCAAAGGAAGTACATAGCTGATACACAAAAACAGCAAGGCCGCAAACAGGCAGCTGAGCGCTGCATTTCGAAAAGCACGATACCTCCCTGATGCAGAAACCAGCATGCTTACAAAGGATACCAGCATAGCTCCGCACAGAAGCCGGATCGTATCATTTTGCATACCGAACTGCACAAGGCGCACAGCCAGAAGGGCGGGTACGCTGAGGGATGCTCGTGTATCCTCAGCCAGTGCAGACAGACGGGTGTTCAGGTGCAGCTGACGGGTTAGAATCTGAAGCAGCAGCTTTTGCTGGGAGGCAGTTAGATTTATATTCTGAAACAGTGCCGTTTGCTCCTTTGAAAGCAAATCTGAAAACTGTGCATCCAAATCCGGAAGCTGTGCTGTTTCATCCGCTACACATTGTATAAAGGCAAGTCCGGCAGTATCCAGAAAGGATGTCCAGTCTGCTTGCTTCTGAAGATTCTCCTGCAGCGTATCAAGCTGCTGCAGGATGGACTGCTCCAGAAGAAAACCGCCAGGCACCTGTTCCAGCGCATCCTTAAGCGGCTCTTTGATATCCAGATGGGAAACGACAAGCGCACTCATTCCCTGTTCCTTCACCTGCCGCAGGGTCACAGCTCCTCCCAAAAGCAATGCAGTGCAGAGAAACAGCAGCGTGCTGACCCATAAAAGAAGTCTTCTCATCCTGTCACCTCCTGGCGTTTTTTCCTGCCAGCTCCTATGTCGACTACTTCCTTCAGCTTCGGATAGGCGTATAAAAGAAACCGTTGGTAGCCGCACTGTGTTTCATTCATAAAAACACTGCGCAGACGTTTGCAGTTTCCATGGCACATCGGCTGAAATGGACAGGCAGCACACAGCTGCGGCTCTTCCCTGTATGCAAACGCCTTCGCACGGCTGCAATCACGTGCCGCAAGCAGATCGGTATCCAGAACATTGCCGCAGTGATATTCATCCAATACATAAAAATCACAGGGATACAAAGAGCCGTCGCTTTCCACAACATACTGAAACTGACACTCTCCCAGTATTCCGCAGGTACCTGGTGTTTTTCCCTGCAGGAGCAGCAGCAGGTTATCAAACAGGGCAACGCTTTGATACTGCTTGTTTTCCACATCCTGTATCCAGAGATCAAAATAGCTGCGATAAAACTGATAGAACAGCTCCGGTGTCAGTGAATATGCACTCTGTTTTTCCTGCAAAGGGGCAAGGCAGGGAATCAGCTGTACATGGGAAAAGCCGTGCTCCTTATAAAAGGCAAACAGCTTCTTCGGCTCCCTGGCCAGCTGCCTGCTTAAAACGCTCAGAATATTGAAGTCTACATGATGTCTGCGTAACAGCTGTATGGCACGCATCACGTCCGCATACGTACCGGCATTCTTGCGTTTTCGATACAAATCATGCTGCTTTCGCCATCCGTCCAGAGATACGCCGACAAGAACATTGTGCTTATGAAAAAAGGAGCACCATGCCGCATTCAGCAGACAGCCGTTGGTCTGAATGGCATACCGCACATTCTGCTTTGGCTGGCGAAGCTGTTTTACGGCATCCGCAAACTGCTCATAGAAGGGCAATCCGGCAAGCAGCGGCTCTCCGCCCTGAAAGGCGAAGGTGATATCGGCATCCCCATCTGCAGCTTGAAACACCTTCTCCAGCAATGCCACAGCCACCTCATTGCGCATACGCCCGTAGTTCGCACAGCTTCGATTTTCTGCAATATCCTTATAGAAGCAATAGGTGCAGTTCAGCTGACAGCCTGCGGATACCGGCTTGACCAGAAATGATAATGTCTTCATATGCATCCCTTCTTTCCACCGCTAAGTATAGCATGTCTTTATAGTATATCACAAGACAGCTGCTGCTTTCACCTTGAAGCAAAGCCATGAATTTCTGCTTCGGTTCTCTCTTTCGGACGCTTCCTGCATGGTACGATACAGACTTTTCATCTGATATTTATGGATACGGTGATGTACATGTGCTGTATGAATCATTCAAGCTGCCTGGACAGGATGAAAAATTCTTTCGAATACATCACGCTTTCCTGCCCGACGGTATTTTTTTTTCGAGCATTCACCGCTCTTTCGTTTTGACATGCATACGAAAGCATCAAAAAAAATTTCTTTACTGACAGTGTGCAAGATCAAAAAAGGGAATGCAATACCACTGTAACCTATCAATGATATTTGAATACCCCCTTTTTCAAACACCAGAACGTAAGGAAACCTCACAAAAAAAGCATCCTGCTTCTTTGCATACGCCTTGAAGCACAATGCTTATTGTCTGTTATATACATCTCTTTTTTGATGCCTATGCCTCTTCGTCTTCAAACGGATAGCGCATTCCCCACTGTCTGCGTACTTCATCCATCAGGGCTACTACATCACTGGATAGCTTCAGGGTGCTGTTGTTCGCTGTTGCGCTGACGGCAGCCTCCATATCCCGTAGCTCATATACCAGTGCATCACTGCGTGTTCCCGCATCCAGTGTTTCTGTCCAGCCATCTCTTGTATAGCGAATCTGAAGGCTGTCTGCTCTTGGATATTCACGGATTTCCAGATATCCCTCTTCTCCGGCAACAATACCTACCTTTGGCAGCTTGGCCCGCATGGTTAACGTAACCGTAGCCATTTCATCCAGTGAATTGCGCAGGATGATACCGCTCATTTCATCCACACCTGTTTCAAAGGGAATCATATTCGTGAGAACGGTATCCGGCTGTGCATGCAGAAACCAGCGCACAAAGGATAACGCATAGGTACCGATATCCAAAAGGGCTCCTCCGGCAAGCTGCGGGGAAAAGAATCTGTTCGTGACATCGTATTCCTTACAGCTCCCAAAATTAACCTGTATCATTTTCAGCTTACCGATTGCGCCCTGCTCAACCAGCTCTTTTGCTTTGGCAAACACCGGCATGTGAAAAATTGTCATTGCCTCCATCAGAATCAGCTGCTTCTTTTGTGCCAGTGCCATTGCTTCCTGCAGCTGTCTGTGGTTTACTGTGATTGCCTTTTCGCAAAGTACATGCTTGCCATGCTGCAAAGCGCGCATTATATAGTCATAATGGTAGGTATGCGGTGTTGCGATATAAATAATATCCACCTGCTCATCTGCAAGCAGGCTTTCAATATCGTAACAGTGCTCAACCGTATATGCACTTGCAAATGCCGTTACCTTCTCCATGTGACGTCCAGCGACGGCATAAATCGTACCATGCTCCTTCATCAGTGCCTCGGCCATCTGTACAGCAATTGCGCCCTGACCAAGAATACCCCAGTTCCATTTTTTCATATTCTCATCCCTTTCCTGTTCACATTTTAAATACCCGCAGCATGCTGTGCAATACATGCAATCTGTTATTTCTTATCAGACACTGCTTTTTTTCAATAGCGCAAAGCCCTGATCGCTAACAACCAGAATCGCGGTGACCTCTCTTGTCAGCAGGGATGTATCAACAACCCCCGCAATGCTTTTCAATGCATGATTCAGTTTCTTTGGATCCTCAACCTTATCAAACCATACATCCGCCAGTACATTGCCATGATCACTCATTACAGCACCGTACTTTCCTTCCCCATGCTTACAGACAAAGCGGCCTTGCAGCTCCTCCACGCTGCGCTTCACATAGGCTGTTGCATCCTCCAAAAGCTCCATGACAACCGGTACATGAAACTGCAGGGTGTCTGAAAGCTTGCTTTCATCAATCAGCAGCATATATTCCTCTGCCATATTGGCAATCAGCTTCTCCCGGACATGAATTCCGCCTCCGCTTTTCAGCGCATAAAATTGACGGTCTGCTTCATCACAGCCATCAAAGGCGATATCCACATGGGATATCTGACGCAGTGGAAGAAGCGGCAGTCCCAGCTTTATACAAAGCGTTTCCGTTTCCAGAGACGGCGTTACGATTTGCACCTGCTTTCCGCTTTCCTTAACAAAGCGTGCAAGATGAGCGATAGTTGATCCACCTCCCAAGCCGATTACCATGCCGTCCTGTATATATGCCAAGGCCTTTTGTGCACAACGCTTTTTCATAATGTTCTTATCTCCTTTTCCTGTATCTCAGGGCTTGTATCCCTCTGCCCTTAGCAGGCTTCCCGTTCCTTCAGCTGCACCAGCAGCTCTTCCACCGTTTTCCTGTCGGCAATTCCCTTGGAAAATGCACTGGCACTGCCACATGCTGTTCCATAACGCAGTGCCGCAGCATAGGACTGCTCACGCAAATAACCGTATAGAAAGCCCGCAACCATGGAATCACCGGCACCGACGGAATTAACAACCTTTCCCCTGCAGGCCGGTGCATGATAAACCTCCTGTGTTTCAGTGAGCAGTAAAGCTCCCTGCTCCGCCATGGATACCAGCACATTGCGTGCACCCATCGCCTGCAGCTCCTTCGCATAGACAAGCAGATCCTCCCTGCTGGAAAGCTCTACCTCAAACATTTCCGCAAGCTCCTTATGATTGGGCTTGATCAGAAACGGATGATAGACAAGCGTGGACATCAGTGCTTCCTGCCTTGCATCCACACATACACGGATGCCGCTCCCCTGCAGATGCTGCATGATATCCGCATAGATATCCTGTGGAATACTGCCGGGTACATTCCCGGACAGCACCAGAATATCATCCTTTTTCAATCGATCCAGCTTTTTTATAAGCTGCTCCAGATGCGTATAGCGAATCTGCGGTCCCTGTCCGTTGATTTCACTTTCCTCCTGCGCATGCACCTTTACGTTGATTCTCGTAAAGCCCTGCTCCACCTTCAGAAAATCCGGCTGAATGCCCATGGCCGCAACCCCCTGTTCCAGTGCATCCCCTGTAAAGCCTGCGATAAAGCCCAATGCACAAGATTTCATCCCAAGCTGTGCCAGCATACTGGATACATTGATTCCCTTTCCCCCGAAGATCAGATCCTCCGCCTTGGTGCGCATAATTTCACCGGCTGTCAGCTCGTTTACTTCAACCACATAGTCAATTGAAGGATTTAATGTCACTGTATAGATCATTCTTCTACCTCGATAATATCCGCTTCCTCCAGATATTCCTTCTCCACACCCTTGCCTGTGATGATCGTCGCATCACTGATATCCGCCGTCGTGATAGAGGTACAGGTTCCGAATTTACCGGAATCCGCAAGCACATAGCACTTCTGCGCATGCTTCATCGCCTCCATCTTGACATACGCCTCATTGGTATCCGGTGTTGTAAAGCCGCTGTCCACCGTTATACCGTTGGTTCCGAAAAATGCCTTGTTGAAATTGTATTTCTGCAGGGAGGAAACAGCGCCGAGACCTACCACCGCTTCCGTTTTGCTTTTCAGCTCACCGGCCAGCAGGAAGGTACGAAAGCCCTGCGCAGCCAGCCGTCTTCCATGCTCCAGTCCGTTTGTCACATAAATTGCTTCCTCTTCCTTCAGATATTCCACCATGTGCAGGGTTGTGCTCCCGGCATCGATATACACAAAGTCATGCGCCTGAATCAGCGATGCGGCATAGCGTGCAATTCGCTTTTTCTCTTCCACATGCTCCTCACTGCGCGCAGCCACCTCAGTTTCATATAACCCGTATTCCTTATGCAGCAGCGTTGCACCGCCATGTACCTTTTTCAGTTTTCCCATCTTATGCAGTGCCACCAGATCCCGCCGTATGGTGGATTCACTGATGGACAGTGCCTGTGTCAGTTCCAGAACCGTGACAGTTCTCTGCTTTTGCAGAATGGACAGAATTGCCGCAAAGCGTTCTTCAGCAAGCATCGTCATTCCTCCTCTTTGTTATTAGTATACGTTCTATAATCGCCATTGTCAATCACATTCAGTCAAATTATTGCAGGAATGTTTGACCGATTATGAAAATATCTGCAGGTTTTCTTGTCTGCAGCCCGCAACAGACATCCGGTAATCTCTGGCACACGTAGAAATATGACGCTGAAAAGAATAGACCGGGGCAGCATCCGCACTCAGTCGGTGTATAGGTAACGACAGAAAAAAGAAGCAATTCCCTATGATGCCAGGGACTTTATTTCTTCATATTACAGCTTCTTCCATTCCCATAATCACGCAAAACGCCTTGTATTCATCTATAAAGAAAGCACCTATAGCTTCAACCTGACCGCCAAAGTCAGACCTCTCTATAGGTACTTTTTTTCACATTGCCTTTTTGGGAATGAGTCGAGAAGGAAGAAACGCAATCAACGCCTGTGTTGAGAGAATCTGCCTTGCTTACCATTTCCCACGATATTTTTTCTGTTTTACGGATTACTGCTTATACCTTGGAAAGGATGAAGCGGCAGCTTCCCTTGATGGTCACCTTGCCTGTATTTGCACTGGCGAATACAGAATCTCCCTTGCGGATGCTCAGCATGGTATCATCACTTTCGATACTGCCCTCACCATCCACAATGACAAAGGACGCAAAGCTTTCCTCATCCACCTTCACACTGCACTCTGTTTTCACATCATACACATAGGTTGTGAAATATTCGCAGGTGGCCATCATGGCACACTTGTAGGTACCGTAATCCTTCTCTTCACCAATCGGCTTGAAATCACTTTCCAGCGGTGTCAGATTGGAAACATCAATGGCCTTCTCAATGTGCAGCTCTCTCGGCTTTCCATCCTTACCTACGCGTCCGAAGTCATACACGCGGTAGGTCGTATTGGAATTCTGCTGAATTTCACAGATTACGATTCCTTCCCCGATCGCATGAATGGTTCCAGCTTCAATGAAGAACACATCTCCCTTGTGTACCGGTACCTTTTTCAAAACATCCAGAATGGTGTTGTCCTCAATCCGCGCACGGAATTCATCCTTTGTGATTTCCTTATTCGTTCCATAATACAGACTGGCACCCTCTTCGGCATCCAGAATATACCACATCTCTGTTTTTCCATATTCCTTTTCCACACGCAGCGCATAATCATTGTCCGGGTGAACCTGTATGGACAGATTGCCTTTTGCATCGATAAATTTAATCAGAATCGGGAAAAATTCAAATGCGTTTCCTTTGGTGCCAAGTGCATCCTTTCCCAGCTTTTCCACATACTCACTCAGTGTCAGTCCCTTGTACTCTCCACTGTCCACAATACTCTGTCCGTCCTTGTGTGTGGATAACTCCCAGCTCTCCGCCACAATATCAAGATCGGTTTTCTTGTTGTAGTTTTCCTTTAATTTCGTTCCGCCCCACAAATAATCCTTAAATGCAGGGAGCAGTCTTACCAATGCCATACTAAATTACCTCCAATTTCTTCAGGGCCTTATAAATCCCCTCTTCTTTTACGGTTCCGGTGACCATGCTTGCCACTGCGTCCAGTTTTGGATCATGCTTTCGCATCGCGACACCGTGCACCACACCAGCGAGCAGCTCTACATCGTTATCCCCATCTCCAAACGCGATCGTCGCGTCCATGGGAATGTGAAAATAATCGATGATCGCTCTGGCTCCTACTCCCTTGTGTATCGTCTTCTTTGCGATGTCAAAGGTATTGCAATTGCGGTGATAGGAACACAGATACGTTTTTTCCAGCTCTGCGCCGCTTGTTTCCAGCTGTTTTCGATTTGGGAATGTCAGTGTGATTTTTCCAATCCTGCCTCTGACATCCTCAAAGCCGCGGTATTTGACGAAGTTATCTTCCGGTATCTTAAAATTATCCATAAAATGCAGATATTCCGACTCTTTCAGATCCTTTACATAACAGAATTTCGTTCCCTCCAGTATATAATTGATAGATAAGCTATCCATATACTGAAGCAGAGACAGCAGTTCCTCATCGGAAAAAACATCGTTGTGGATTACCTTACCATGCACAGTTACATGCGCACCATTGCTTGTCACATAGCCATCCAGATGCAGATCCTTCGCTCCGTTTGGAATATAGCTCAATGCTCTTCCGGTTGCCAGCACACACAGGTATCCCAAATCCTGCAGACGGCTGATCGCAGCTTTTGTCAACTGCGTAGGAACATAGATTTCATCTCTTTCATCTACCAGCGTTCCGTCATAATCGTACAATACGAGTCCTTTTACCATAATCATCCTCCGTACAGTTTAATTATAGGAGAAACAGGTTAGGATTGCAAACAGGAATCTCGACATTTCTGAAAGAAGAGGGGTTTGCTTGAGGGGAAACATGATGATCGCAGGACATGTTGTAAACTATGTTATATGAATGCTTTGTGTATGCAAACATTCGAATCTGTTTTCCTTACATTGTGACTGTTGCATAAGACTTAATGGATTTCGTATTCTAGACTGTCCCTCGTGAATTTACTAGACATTATAAAAAAATCCCTTACAATAAAGGTTGAATAGCTGGGAGGATTTATATGAACATAAAAGCAGTATTTTTTGACATTGACGGTACCTTTTACGACCATACGACCAATCGTGTGCTGCCATCCACAAAGGAAGCAGTACGAAAGCTGAAGGAACAGGGCATCAAGGTCGCCCTATGCAGTGGAAGACCCCTGCAGCTGGCAGCTGAATTACCGGTATTCGATGAATTCTGCTGGGATGGATTCATCGGTGGGAGCGGTATTAGTGTGTATGATGAAAACAGAGAGCTGATTTGGGAAAATGCATTTACAGAAGACCAGCTGAAAAAGCTGTTTGCGATTGCAGAGAAGCACGAGCTCCCCTTGTATGTGAATGGGGAGAAAACCTTTCTGACAAGACCACTGCCTGCCAAGAAAGAATTTGTTCTGGATCTGTTTCATTTGGGCGTACCGGAAATACGAAGCTGGAATCATGAACGCGTGGATGTGCTGAGCATTTTTGAAAACCGTGATTATGACTTCCGTATGTTTCAAACGGTGGAGAACATCAGAATGCAGCCGTCCTGTGACTACATCATGGATATTTTGAAAAAAGATACCTGCAAGGCGACCGGCATCAAACAGCTGATGGCTTACTGGGGGCTGGAAAATGAAGCATATATGGCGTTTGGTGACAGTATGAATGACTGTGAAATGCTGCAGGAGGCTGCCGTTGGTGTTGCCATGGGGAATGCCATGGATGCCGTAAAGGCTTATGCCGACCATATCTGCGGCAGCAGCGATACACCTGCTATCCATGACACCCTGCAGGCTTACGGACTCATTCACTAAAACAGGAGGCACAGGCTATGAAAATAAACGCTGTATTTTTTGATATCGACGGTACATTTTTCGATCATGTGAGCGGTATGGTGCTTCCGGAAACACTGACAGCCGTAAAAAAGCTAAGAGAAAACGGCTATAAGGTCTGTTTGTGCAGCGGCCGTGCCAAGGAAATGGCAGAGCAGCTGGGTGTTTTACAAATGACTGCATGGGATGGCTATGTCGGCGGTGCCGGAGTAAGTGTCTACAACGAACGTATGGAGCTGATCAGCGAGCATGCCTTTACCAGAGAACAGACGGCACGTATATTTGAGCTTGGCAGGCAGTATGATATCTGTATTCAGTCGCATGGAACGTATGAATTCATGACGAAGCCGCTGAATCCGTATGCCCGGCAAACCTTTGCGGAATTTCACTGCGAGGTTCCCGAGGTACGGGACTGGCACGAGGAGCCTCTGGTCGCCATCAGCGCATATGAGAAAAAAGGCTTTGACTGGAGTATGTTTGATGATATTGAAGGTATTGAGCTGCAGCATCCCAATGACACCTGCGTAGACTTCATGCAATGCGGCATCAATAAAGCGACCGGGATTCGGGAGCTGATGGATTTCTGGGGTTTTCCACATGATTCCTACATGGCGTTCGGTGATTCTTTGAACGATATGGAAATGATACAGGAGGCAGCGTATGGCATTGTTATGGGAAATGGAAAGGATGCCTTGAAGCCGTATGCTGATCTGGTCATCGGTCCCAGCAATGAGCCGGGAATTTATCATACCCTCAAGGAGCTGCACATGATTGATTAGGATGAGGGAACTGTATTTTCAATTCTACAATGCGGATAGAAAATCTGTATTCAAAGACAATATATGAAGAAAATCAGAGCTGTCAATGAAGGCTCTGATTTTTGTTTTTTATCAAAGAGAGAAACTCTGTTACAGGGTCTGCATATACGTGGTAAAACCAAGGATCAGCACATTGAAGAATCCATGGAGTATAGCAATCGTGTAAATAGAGAAATGATCCGGCAGCTTGATAATAAGTGCTGTAAACACTCCTCCAATCAGGAAGCTGATGATCAGCTGCAGCCTGCAGAAAAGTAACGATATGGAAAGCATTTTCCCTATTGAATACAGGTCTTTTTCATGCAGGATTCAAATACTTCCATCCTGCTGCAAATAGCGGCGGATGTCCTGAATCTGCCGTCTGGTGTCATAATACCCCATCCAGTACAGACTGCCCAGCTTCTCCAAATCCGGCTCCAGTCTTCCCACTGTAACAGGCTGTGAAGGTGCGATGACATAGACACGTTTTTGCTCCTGCAGAATTTCCAGCGCCTCGCATTGCCGATTATAATTGGCATCCATTTCCTCCAGCGCTTTCATAAATTTCGGGTACGGTCTGTAGATCGTCTTTCCCAATGGCAGCTTTCGGGTGATACTGTCCGTTTTCTTACGATAGGACAGCGGTCGCGTCCGCACGACGATAATTTTTTTATAGCCCTCCCGCAAAGCCCAGTCAAAGGGTATTTTATCACTGCAGCCACCGTCCAGATACGGATAGCCCTCCATCCATACCATTTTGGAAATAAACGGCATAGAGGCTGATGCCTGCACCGCCTGAAAGATATCGCGGCAGTGATCCTTTTCAAAATATGCCGGCTCTGCTGTTTCACAGTTGGTCGCAACAGCGATAAAGCGGCGGTCAAATTGAAAAAAACGTTTCTTATCAAACGGGTATTCCTGATCTGCCTGATGAAAGGCAAATGCAAAGCCAATCAGACCTTCCCCGTTTTGCAGTGCTTTTCTTCCCACATACCGCTTGTCATGGCGGTATTTTAAATTCATGCGGATCGATCTGCCAATCTGACCGGATACATAATTCAATCCATTCATGGCTCCTGCGGATACACCGATCGTACAGCGCAGATTGATGTTTTCCAGCATAAGAGCATCCAACACACCCTCACCATACAGTCCGCGAAATGCACCGCCCTCCAGAACAATGCAGCCTTCCTGTACCATTGTGGATGCATTCCCGTGCGGCAGCTGATGAAAGCCGGAATATATTTTATTCATTCCATCACCTCTCACAATCCCATAATGAAGCAACTGCTATCATGGCATTGGCACGGCTCATGGTTACAGTCATTCATTCGTTGGAATTTTACGTAAGCAATACTAGCACAACTCTATCCCATAGTCAAACGATAGGAAATGAAAAACCGAAAGCATCATCACCTTCGGTTCATTTATAAAATAAATATCAAACAGAGAGCTTACAAAGCTGCCTTGTTTAATCGGAATACGGACACGAACATTTCATCATACAGGAGAATATGCTCTCCCATTCTTCCTGCGCTGACCACCTCATCACGCAAAATGCGAAGTCCCGGCTTTACTCTGATCATCAACTCTGTAATTTCCTCAATGGTCTTCTGTTTTTTGCTGTGAAAAACCAGCTCTTCTCTTCCGATTTCCAGAAAAGCCTGATATAGTTCTTCCGGATAATCGCCAAGCCAAACATTTGGATAGTGCATGAGCATATGCCATGCATCATCAATCTTGATTTCTTCTTCCATATCTCACTCTCCTTGCTATATTGTATTATAGAGTAGAGAAAATATACAGAAGAAGGCTAAGGTAAATTCTGGAATATGCTTATATACTTTGTTGCGCATTCCTCATAAATATAATTCTGTACAACCGATACTTATGTGTACAGAATTAGGAATAGATTACATAAATGCAATTTTAATGGGATAAGCTCACAGTTCTGCCGCTGTCCCTGGGATATACATGCGTCACATGGTTACCCGTTATATCCCTAGATAATGCAAGGTAGCTCACAGCTTTTTTCTTTCATGGACCAGTGCTTGTTTCATATTGAGATAGATACTCTTTATGTTTACTACCTGTGTATGCCGCTACTGGTCCATTATATCATATATACAATTCTTCACCTTAATACTAATATCCCTGCTTTGATGGTTTCACCTTGCATCCGCAAGTACCACAGACTTTTTTAATTCCTGTTAAGCATTTAAACGGCGAGCTCATTCAATTCATACGCATAATTCAGCTTGTCTTTTGTCCTGAATGAGCCTTGATTCTTATATCGTCCATAAATATAGCTTCTGATTTTAAAATTCAAGGGAGATATTCGTCATAATTTAGCCTTGATTTTATGAAATACAGCCTATACGATTCCAAAGAATGCTAATGCTATACTTAATGCAAATACACTAAGTAGAATTGTCGTTGTTTTTATTTTCTTTCCCAATAAGAAGTACATGATACCGAACATTGCCAAAGGTAATAAGCCTGGCATTATCTGATCAAGATAAGTCTGAAGCGGCTGTGCAAATTTACCACTACCTACCATTATTGGAAGTTGAAAGCTTACCAGTGAAGCTGTCATACATCCGATAACCATCAGACCTACAGCAGAAGCAATATAAGTAACATTATCCATGATACCTGAATTCAAAAACTGTTTAAAGAAATTAGTACCTAACTCATATCCTTTAAACAAGCATATATATCTTAAAGGAATGGTTGGTATATTAACGATTAGAAGGAATAATAATGGACCCAGAATACTGCCATTAGCAGAGAAAGAAATAGCAATACCTGCAGCGATGATACGTAAGGTTCCCCAGATCAAAGAATCACCGATACCTGCTATAGGACCCATCAAGGAGGCTCGAACAGCACTGATCGAGGTTTCATCAAAGTCAGGGTTATTTGCATTTTCTTCTTCCATGGCTGTTAGAATTCCATATAATAATGTTGATAAATGTGGAGTAATCGCCATAAATTCCACATGTCTCTGTAATGCGCGGGCACGTTTTTCCGGATCATCCGCATACAGTTTCCCTACAACTCTTGACATCGTATAGGCAGACCCTAAGTTTTGCTGTCGCTCAAAATTCCAGACAGCATCCTGTCTCCAAGACCTCCAGAAAACTCCCATCAAATCTTTTCGATCTAATTTTTTAACATCACTAGAATTCGTTTTCATCACTTAATACCTCCTCTGAAATCTTATTATTATTTGTTTGTTTAATCGTCAAAATAACACCTACAATAACACATGCCATCAATGCTACGCCGAATACCGGTATTTCCAGATATGCCGATAACAGGAAGCCACCAAAGAAGAAAGCAGCGACATCTTTACTGATAATCATTCTAACTAACATGGCGAACCCGATTGCAGGAATAATGCCCGTAGCAATCTCCAATCCATGATTTATGAATGGCGGAATAGCAGCCACGATATCTTTAATTAACGGAGCACCTAAGTAGTAAGAAACAGCTATAATTGCAGATAAGGAAACAATTTCAAAAATCCATCCAATCGTCTCTGTTCTTTCAACACCGCGAGCATCTCCTGCAGCAGCACATTTATCTGCATGACCACAGAATACAGGGGAAGTAATAAGCACTCTGAGCCCAGTTTTAATCATCAGTACCAAAGTAGCAACTGGCACTGCTAAAGCAACCGCAGCACTTGGTTCTCCACCACTGTTAATAACGAAGCTTGTCCCAATAATAGCACCTGATACCATTTCCGGAGGACAGCTTGCTCCTACCGGGAATGCTCCCAACCAGATAAGCTCCAAGGTAGCTCCTGTCATGATTCCAGTTCTGATATCCCCCAAAACCAAACCAACTAGCGGAGCCATAACGATCGGCCTGTTCCACATGGTACTGCCCACTCCATCATGAGCGAAGCCAAAAGCAGCTACCAATGTAATCAATAATGTTTGTACTAATAAATCCATCTTTTCTTACCCTTTCCTTTCATTAAATAAGTGTCATTACATCTTGCTTTGAATCATCCGGAACCATACGAACTTCCAACTCAATACCTTTATCATTCAGTTTTTTCAGCAATTCAATCTCTTCATCATTGACAGAAAGTGCTTTGGAAATCTGACGTTTTCCTGCTTCATTTTTAATGCCGCCCAGATTGATTGAAGTAATTTTGTCATAACCAAAAGCTAATCTGGATACATCTTCAATGTTTTCACAAAGTATCATTAGATTATATTTGTCTGTAACTCCGGCATTTAATGCTTTGATAGAGTCATCTATGCTTTTCATGACCAATTTCACGCCATTAGGCTTTGACAATCTTAAAGCTGTCATTCTTAATTCATCTTTAACAACAGCATCACTGGCAATTAAAATGCAGTCAGTACTGATACTTTTTGTCCAGGTAAACACAACCTGTCCATGTAATAATCTATGGTCTACACGAACTAATACAATCATATCTTATTCTCCCTTTACTAAAGCATCTCTTACAGCAATCAATTTCTGTACATTCTTTTCATCGACAGTTC
Organism: Clostridium sp. HGF2; assembly: GCF_964240115.1. Lineage (NCBI taxonomy): Bacteria > Bacillati > Bacillota > Clostridia > Eubacteriales > Clostridiaceae > Clostridium > Clostridium sp. HGF2. The sequence continues at coordinate 736,298 of NZ_CAXSSO010000001.1, read as the reverse complement.
CTGTCGCAATATGAGTATCTTTGACCCAGCTTCCAACAATACCGCCATCTGCTACTGCAAATTGCTTGGTACAGTTTTCAGCTGTCAAGCCGGCACCTACGATTAACGGGAAATCGCCGATAATATCTCTGAATTCCTGAATTTTTTTCATGCTGGTTTCCTGACCGGTTTCATCCTGTGAAACCGCAATTGCATCACAGCGTGTCATAGCAGTTTTCAAATCTTCTTCCAGGCTTTTTCCGGATAAGTATGGTGTATGTTTAAAACGAACACCGCCGATTATATATCCGGGATATCTTGAACGATATAATTTGATGAATTCTGCAAAGCTGATGTCTTCACGCTCAATTAAATTACCTGCAATAGCATCAATCTGCACAAAGTGTGCTTCATATTTAATAGCTAATTCAAATGTCAAAGTGTTCTGGTATAAGCAATTAACTCCATAAATGTGATCTTTGTAGTTTTCCTGAAGATATTCTAAAACTGGAATCATATGATGATAGGTTCCAAAATAGTTTTCGACTAATACCGCATCAGCACCATTGTTGTAATACGTATCGATTTCCTGCTTAGCTATTTCAAATACTTCTTCATCTGTATTTCCTTTAAGATGTAACATTCCGATAATAGGTTTTTTCCAATTAAAAGCTTCTAAAAAATTTTTATTCATTTTATTTGTCCTCCTTTTAAAGTTCTTTTATGTTGCTACATGTGTTATTACAGAATAATAAGTTTAACATCCTTTACAATGATATTTAGGCAACTATCTTGTAAAGCTTCACAATTATCCCGTAGCCAGAAATTCTTTTTTCATGTCTCTCTCTCCTTCCTTTCCTAAAAATCTTCTTCTTCCTGTTTATCTATGCTTTTTCTACAGGTGATTCCTGTTTTAGCCTCATCCATAATATGTGCCATACGCTTCTCACTGACATCATCATGATCGCCCAGCAATACACTCAGCACCAGGTTCAAATTCATACCCGACAGAATCGTTACATCGCCAAAGGCTGTCAGCTGCGATAAAGCCGTATGAACACTGCCTCCCAGAATATCAGCCAGTATGATCCATGCATCCCTGCTGTTTTCTATCTTCAAACGAAGCTGATCTGCATAATCCTGCGGATTCTGACCCGGATACAGGCAGAACACTTCCACACCCTTTGTAAGATCACCAATGATCATGGATGCGGAATGCAACATACCCTTTGCCAGCTCACCATGTGATGCCAGAATTATGTTTGCCATATCTCTCATCTCCCTTCACTTTCTTACGTAGCAAAAAGCGTGCCAACTTAGCCTGCTCCATATAAAAAAACAAAATAGCTGCCGCTTTCTGCAATTTTTCTTTCCAATCTCCCCTATAAACTCTCTCAATATGATTCTTTTTGTGAGCTATAGCACATGAGTTTCTTTTCAAAATGTATATGTATCGACGCTATCCCGCTTTTTATCGACGCTAATCCAACAGGGAAGTGCTGTTAAATAAAAAAACTCCATCATGAACACACTTTCCACCCCGGATACTGTAAACGCTCGATACCGATCGTGCATGTGAGTACCGTCTATGCTTCTGTGAAATATGCACATAAGCAGCTTCTTCTACATTTCATTATTTATAAATCGAAAGCCGTCGTATAAAGAGTACTTTCTATGTCATGCTTTCCTGTATTATCAGGCTACTATGCGCTCTGGCTTTCGAATATCATCCCATATATAAAATGAAAGCCTTTAACACAGGGATTTTCTCCCGATGTAAAGGCTTTTTGTTAACCATCGTTATGGTCTACATAATTGAAGATATACCCGATTTCCTCGACTGGAATCTCCACACCGTAATACTCCTCCACGACACTGAATGCATGCTTTACACACTGAATGAAGGCAGCTTCCTGCTGTGCAAAATCCTCGATATCTGTAAAAATCTCAATTTCTCTTCTTGTCACTAGGCGTTCAATCAGACAGCATATATGCACATACAGTCCGAAGCAGGTATTGTTGGTAAAGCGCAGTCCCAGCTCCAGCTGCAGCTTGTCAATCGCATCCGCAACATGCTCCAGAAGCTTGTTTGGATTGAGAATCGTCAGATTGTTCATAATATTTGATAAAGAAAAATTCTTCAGTATGTTTTGCTGGAAGGTCTTCATCTCCTCCTCCCGCATATAGTCCCGGAAATAGATGTTCAATGCATCCATTGTATCATTGATAATCAGGTCCTCAATCGGAATGAAACGGATTCCCTCAATATTGGGATTCAGCGTGCCTACTATGCAAATAACCTCATACGCGTCGAAAAAGGCGTCGTGCATCTGCTTCTCCAGCAAAGTATTATAATCATAGGTCAAAACCTGAATCGGAAAGTTATGCGGCAGGGAATCCGTCAGAATTGTTTTCAGCTTCTCTGCCGTATTGATCCCGCTGGCACAGGAGCATAAAATCACCTGCTCCTTTCTGCGATGCTCTACGATATGATAATGATATGCACTGTAGGTCTGCACGGCATCAAATATCTCCTGCATGCCGGCTCCCTGAATCATACCGTTTCCAACCTCAAGTGCCAGCTTGGTTGTCACATTGTTCATAATACCGATATTGGCATTCTGATTTTCTATTCCCTTATACAGGTCCTCCAAAGAGCCCATGTCCACCAATAGAAACAGTTCCTCAAAACGACCGATTTTGCTAAGATATCGGTTCAGACGCTCAATGATTTCCTGTGTCGTGACATGCAACGGCATATCGATGGAATCAAAGACATAACGCCCCAGAAATTTGTTCACGGCATCCGCAAGAGAACTGGCGGTAGAAAAGCCATGTGCGATGATGATACCGATCCGCTTGTTCAAATCCTGCATACGATTCAGCAGCTTCAGGTGCAGACACAAAATCACCGAAATCATATCCTCAAATTTCAAATCCAGATTATTTTCAAGATGCTCACGGATTTCCCCGGCAATCGCATATTCTCTGGCAAGCTTCTGCTTCAGAAATTTCTGCAGGGCTGCCATCTGCTTGCGATTCGCCTCCTGCCAGTTGCCAAGCTCCAGTGTATTCTGCATACAATCCGCAATACATGCCGTAATGGCGATCAGGTCATTGTTCACATACTTGAAGCCATAGCGCAGAGACAGCATATCGAAGATATTCGAAACAATCCCCTGAACATACTCATTTCCCGATAATGCTGCACTGCTTCGCAGCATCGTGGCCTCCTGATAAGAATGCATCGCTTTCCCTGCTTCATCAAGACAGACAGGAAACTCATGCGGGGCCTGAAATGCCGCAAGGATATGCTCCAACAGCTGAATGATGGGGCGCTCCTTCAATACAAAGCTTTTCAGTTCATGAACAGGAATCATACGCTGACTTTCTCTGGACACCGATTTCCCGCTATCCTTTCTTTCCCGCAGCTTCTCCGGAAGATTGAACGCACGGATTTCCAGAATACTGCTTTTTTGATCAGATGCAAATAATGCATTTACACAGCTTGCCTGTATCGCATTCTTTAATTCTCCGATGTTCCCTTCGCATTCACAGCTTAACAGCAGACGGTATACAAGCGATGATATATGAATCGACTTATGAATACGCTTTTCCTCATCCTGAAATATGGAATGAATCAGCTGCAGCCGCTCATGAGAGCCGCGCTCCGCAAGGGATGGGACAGTGACAATCATTGGAATCCTTCGCAGCAGTGTTTTTAAAAGGACCTCCTGCGGCTTCTCCGTAGTCGCAAATATCAGACGGACACTGGATGTATACCATTTTTCATTATCGCCAACCATATGATAGATGCCTTTATCCATAAACAGAAACAGCTTTTCCTGGCATTCCGCCTTCAGACAATGCACCTCATCCAAAAACAGAACACCGCCCTCTGCCAGCTTGATCAAACCGGGATTATCCCTGTCAGCTCCGGTAAACGCCCCTTTTTTGTGACCAAACAGGTTGGCAGTCAGCAGCTCCGGATTGTTCGCATATTCACTGCAGTTTACAATCAGAAAATTTCTATCCTCCGCTATCAGTCCCTGATTTATTGCATACTCATACATAAGCTGCGCCAGAAAGCTTTTTCCGGTTCCTGTCGGTCCATACAGCAGAAGCGGAAGACCGGAGGGCGGATAGGATATCGTCGCCTTACACTGATTTACCAGCGAAGCCAGACTTTCATCATAGCCAATTAGCTTCTCAAAATCCTGCGGCTGATGCGGCTGCAGCGCTTTTTGAAATTCCTCAAGGGAAATGAATTCACGCTGATGCAGTGAAACACCATACATATCCTCTATCGTATCCCCGTCATAAAAAACGACCGGCCTGGTATTGATTTTAAGCAGGCGTCCTTCGGCAAACAGCTGATTGAGATACTGTGAAACCATATTGCGGCTCAGCTGCAGCTGTTCACTGATATACAGCGAGTTCCCCTGATCGCTCATTTCAAGCTTTGTAGCCTCCACCACATAGGCATATACCTTTTCCAACATACTGTTACCGACTCCCTTTCCTTATGATAAGTGTATAGGGCAAAGATTTGAAAGTCAATGTGGAAACTTATGGAAACGTGCAAATGTTGGCACGCTTTTTGCTAGGTTATAAAAAAGAGTGATAGAGGTGATGATATGACACAATTCCTGCAGCAGAATCAGACCATGAAGCAGACACACATCCTGACACACAAGAATCAGCAGGCATTAAAGATTTTGAAGATGGACAGCCGGGAATTGCTGGAGCTGATTTCCGAATGTGTACAGCGAAATCCGTTTCTTGACTTCCATCACAGTGCACAGGGTGACGATTATCTTTTGCAAAATGCGATACAACGACCGTCCTTACAGGAGGATCTGTATATGCAGCTGCACACGCTGCGTGAGCCCTATGATGAAGCTATCTGCGCCTATCTGATTGAATCGCTGGATGAACACGGCTTTTTAAGCGGCTCTGTTTCCGCATATTGTGAGGACCTGCAAATTGATGAGGAGACACTGCTGGGTCAGCTTCGCATCCTGCAGGGTTTTGAGCCCTGTGGAGTTGCGGCACGCAGTATTCGCGAAGCCCTGATTCTGCAATGCAGGAAAACCCGTAATACCATGGGGGAACAAATCCTTTCAGAATATGCACAGGAGCTTGTTGAGGGTGATTTAGCGGCAATCGCAGGAGGGATGCAGCTGAGCGTCAGGGAGGTAAAGGAGGTCATTGCTTCCCTGCGCACCTGTAATCCGGATCCCTGTGCAGCGTACGCAAAAGAACACGTGGAGACGATATTGCCAGAGGTGGAAATCTGTGTACAGGACCAGCAGCTTCAAATCGTACCCATGCGCTATGGCGCTACGCTTGTGCAGGAGCAGTATGTGCAGGCAATCGAACAAAATGAGCAGCTGAAAGCCTATTTCCGTGAGGCGAATCTGCTGTTTGAAACACTGAATCGCAGAAATGCCACGCTGTTACTGATCATGAATGAGCTTGTTAGCATACAGAAGCATCATTTTCTGTTTGGGGATGAGCTGCAATCCTGCACGCTGCAGCAGCTAGCAGATCAACTCGGTCTGCATGTTTCAACCGTATCACGAGCCTTACAGCACAAATACTACCTTTTTCACGGGGAATGCTATCCCATCCGCAGCCTGCTGTGTACAGCCACTGCACAGGGTGACAGTAGTGATGCGGTACAGCGGGCAATCACAGAAATCCTGCGCCATGAGGATCCCTCACATCCGTTCTCCGATCAGCAGCTCGTCATCAAGCTGAGGACGATGGATATCAGCGTATCACGCAGAACCGTCACCAAATATCGTAAGCTTCTGCATATTCCAAGCAGTACACACAGAAAGCATACATAAAAAAAGAAAAAGCGGCAACACTTTACAGCAGAGGTGTCGCTATGAAAAAAACAAATACAGGCCATGCACAGGAGCAGCCTTTGAACTGCTGTGTCATGACCATGGGAATCAAGCATGCAGAACAGCTTGTGCTGCTGTTTGGAAAAACGCGGGTGATACAGCTTATGAATCAGCTTTCTGAACAGGCACAGCACCTGCTTCCCAAAAGAGCGCAGATTGCACAGCTTTCAGATTACCGTCTGCTTTTTCTACTACCATCCTATACACGACTGGATGCGCTGCGTCTGGTATATGACCTGGATGACTGCTGTGATGCAATCGCGCAGCAGCTGTATGCGGCACGGCTTGCTTTATCGTTCGGCATCTGCCTGCCGTATACCTTGGATACTCTGGAGGATGCCATACAGTGTGCGGAATACTGCCGCCTTCATGATCGGGACTGCGAGCGGTTTTCCACATCCTATGCCTTTTATTCCAGACAGGCCAAGGAACAGCTGCATCACCGTTACCAGCTGGAACAAAAAATTCTAAACGCCCTGCACCGACAGGAATTCGAGCTGTTTCTACAGCCGAAAGTCAATACAAAGACCCGGCAGGTCGTTGGTGCAGAGGCACTGCTTCGCTGGATTCATAACGGCGTCTGTATACCCCTGCAGGATTTTCTTCCTGTCGCAGATCAGAATACCTGCATCCGACTGCTGGACACCTATATGTTTGAACGAGTCTGTCAGCTTCTTGCACAGCGCCATGCACAGGGACAGCCGCTCCTTCCTATCAGTATTAACGTATCCAAAGCTTCCTTTGAGGACGGACACTACTATCTTGGAGAAATCCTCGATATCTGTAAACGCTATGGTGTTGATCCTTCCTTGCTGGAGCTGGAGCTGCATGAGGATATTCCCTTTGAACATAAAGAGCAGGTACAGATGTTTGTGCAAAGACTGAAGGGGGCGGGACTGCGTTGTTCCCTGGATGATTTTGGAAGCTCCCGCTGCAACCTGCATGTCCTGAGCTGGATCGATGTGGATATGGTAAAGCTGGATCATTCCTTTTTTGCCGGTCCATGGAACAGCCGCCAGCAGATACTCTTACAGCACATCATCCCTATGCTGCACAGGCTTCACATCCCCATACTTGCGGAAGGTGTGGAAACACAGGAGCAGGTACAGTTTCTCACAGACCTGCACTGCACGCTGATTCAGGGCTTTTATTACTCCCCACCGGTTTCTGTTCATCAATTCTTCCAAGAAAATGAAATTATCGAGTAATTCACTGCTGAAGCACATTCTGGCAATACGCAATGATCCAAAGAACGAAACGGCATCGATTCATGCTATCACATATACAGAGTTGCACATATAAGTATTGTCGGGTAATTTCACGGTTTATCCATTTAGACAGGAAAACCACAGAAATGTAAAAAGGAAGCACATGTCTGCCGCTAAGCGTACAGACCCTGCTTCCTTTTATTTAATTGAAATGCATTCAACTCTTACTTGTCAGAATGCTGACCTGTATGTCTCCCTGCTTACAGCTTGTCCAGCTGTTCCCCGATAATCCTCCAGGCAGTCTCATTATCCTTTGCAAAGGTTTCGGCATTCGCATGAAAATTCACCGGCATACTTCCCATATACGCCGTAAAGCCGAGACGCTGATACATGGAAATTGCTACATAGCTGTTCGTCTGTGTCGTCAGATACAGAGGATGCTCACAATGCAGACTGCTGTACAGCTGAATCGTTTTCAGCATCAATGACTTCGCAAGTCCCTTTCTCTGATGCCGTTCATCAACACCAACCCAGTGCACCCGCATACGGCGCTCACCGAAATGATATCCCTTCCAGACGGAGGATGTACCTGCAAGCTGTCCGTTTTCATCAACCACCAGAATCATATTCTGCTGAAGCTCCTTTGGTTGAGCTTCGAAGGTTTCTTCAAAATAACGTCTGCCCGCCTCCATGCTATCCAGCTGACCAAGCGATACATGCAATGCAATCCAGGCCTCCTTATAGGAAGACTCATAGGGGTGAAAGGAATACCCCTGTGCCAGTGGGATATCCGTGATCACCGGTGGCTGTGTCAATACCATCAGCACCGGATAATAGGGAATACGCTTATCTAAGGTTGTCATAGGTTCCTCCATTCATATACGCTGCATGCGTACGATTATCGCATGTATTGCGTTATGCATTGACTGCTTTACAAATTATCATCCCTTATCCTGAAAAAAGGATGCGAAGCAATCGCACCCTTATCCAAGCTCAATAGAGTAGGAATAACGCTCTCCCGGATAATAGGAAATCGTATACTCCAGAACGTTGCCTTCATGATCATAGGATACACGTTCTCTGATTAGCAGCGGATCGCCTTTTTTAATATCCAGCTTCTCCGCTTCTTCTTTTCGGGCCGTTATCGCCTTGAAATTCTCACGCGTTTTCACCGGCTTGCGGATATTCAGCTCATCCAGCAGCGCATACATGCTCCCTGTATATTTTTCATCCTCCAGCGGCAGATTTCTGTCTCTGGAAAAATAACTGACAAAATACACAATCGGCACATCATCCCCGGTCCGCACACGATCCAGCCGATACACCAGATCACCCTTTTTGCATCCGAAGATATCCGCCACATGCCGGTCTGCCTTTACAAGCTCGATATGTGCCCAGCGTGTCCCCGGCTGTATACCGCGCTCCAGCATTTCATTTGTGAAGCTTTTGATACCTGCAAGCTGCTCTTCAATTTTATTTTGAAACAGAACTCTGGTTCCCTTGCCGCGGGCACGCTCAACGAGCCCTTCACTCTCCAGCTGTGCGATTGCCTGACGCGCAGTAATTCTGGATACATGAAAGATTTCCTGCAGCTGTGCTTCACTCGGTAAGGAATCACCAGGTGCATATTCCTTTGATAAAATCTTATCCTTGATGATCTTCTTTATCTGTATATATAACGGAACGGCTCCCTTGCCAAAATCCAGCTTTTCCATGAAGTCACCTCCATGTAACTATTATATCATGTATGCGTATATTTTAGGAGTTATTTCTTACGTAAGCCTTCATAATTCCGATTTTGCTGCCGACAGACTCTCCATAAGGACGAATCGTATATTTACCGGTGCTTGCCGGAACAATGAAGGTTTCCGCATAATGGACAACAAACGGTTCGAATTTTCCTTCTTCACTTTCCACAACAGCTTCTCTTCCTTCCACAAGATTCAGCATGTTGACGGTACCGGCGGTATCATGATGGGTGATGGTTTCTGTCCAGTATCTTCTTGTTTCGATGAATTCCAGCTCATGCAGACCTGTGTGTTCTTCCACATAGTCCTCTGTGCGTTTCACCTCATGAATTGCATTTACAAGGTTTTCCTCACACCATTTTGTCGTACGGTCCCACTGAATAACCTCTTTACCATGCTCCACATGTACCGGTCTCGGGCGGCCATCCAGACCAACGCGTCCCCAGTCCCACAGCTTGAAGGTAAAGATATACGGAGTTGCACTGATTTCCAGCACCATCGCCTCACTACCGGAGCAGTGGCAGGTACCGGCAGGAATCAGGAAGTGGTCATGCTTCTTCGCAGGGAACTTATTGATGTATTTCTCTGCATCAAATTCAATTTCCCCTTTGTTTGCACGGCGTAAATCCTCAATCATCTGCTTTTGATCCACACCGTCCTTCAGACCCAGATATACACAGGCACTTTCTCCGGCATCCAGCATATAGTAGCTTTCATCCTGTGTATACTGCATACCGAACTGCTTTTTGATATATTCTGTCAGCGGATGTACCTGCAGACTCAGATTCTGTCCGCCCATGGTGTCCAGGAAGTCAAAACGAATCGGGAATTCCGCACCGAAGCGTGCATAAACCTGATCACCAAGCAGCGGCTTTGGCTGATACAGCACCAGATCCATTGCCGGAATCTCCACGACAGCATCTGCAAATTCCAGGTACAGGGAGTTTTCCTCCGGTACACCGTCAAAGCTCCATGCGAAATTGGATTTTTCACGGTCAAGATCACAGACCTCCTTCATCCACTGTCCACCCCATACACCCGGGTCGAAATACGGAACGGTACGGAACGGCTGCTGTGCAATCTGCTTCAATGCATCGCGCAGTGCAGTACCAGGAATCATTTTCGGATCATTTGCCTTATTGGTATCAATCAGCCAGTCGATATCCTCAAACACTGACATCTTGTGCTTATCGGCAATCCGCCATTCAATGAAGAATCCGCGCTTATTCTTACGCAGCGGGTCTTCGTCATAATTGCTACACTTATAATTTCCCATACCCGCACGATAACGCATCTGAATTTCCCAGCGTGCCATATCGAAATACACCAGCTTATTGCCAGGATGTACCAGTGATGCTCCAAAGCCGTACACGATTACGAGACCATCGGCTTTTTCCACCTGCTGTTTCGCGGCCTCCAGCTTCTCCATATCAATAAAATCAGAAACCTCTCCATAATACATCTTGCCGAATACGCGGTCATCGGTAAGGATATACTTCAGCTGCTCTGTAATTGTTTTTTCTTCCTTGAATACATCTATCATATTGATCAGCACGGAAGGCTCCAGCTTTTTCAGCTCTGTAAGGATTTCCTCATCCCGTACCCCCGGATACACATCACATGTGATGACATACTTTCCGGATGGGATTTCCTTTTTCAACGTATCCAGAATATTGTTGTAGCCGACAACAGCAGCGTGCTCATGTCCTTTGATTTTTGTTGATGGAAATTTGTTGTAATTGCTTTTCATCTCTAGTCCTCTACTTTCTCAAAACGAAGGGTTCCTTCTTCTTTATATATACGATATCCAAACGGCTGACGTTCAACTGCGGCATAATCATGGCCTGCATCACATGGCCAGCAGGCACCGATTTTCATCGGCTCCTCACCGGTATTGATCAGCCGGTGTGCAAGATGTCCGTCAATATGGTGAAGAGAGCCGGGATAGGTTTTTTCTGCCCAGGTTGTCCCATCCTCATCCATCAGCATCAGCAATCCTTCTCCGGCAATGCAGAAATAAAATTCCACACATTCCCGGTTTTCATGCCAGTGTCCGCGGGTCATATTGCATTCGCCGTTTACCAGTACGGGATACAATACAGTCAGCCCCCAGTTCAGATTGCCTGCGCGTTTGTCATCCCCCTGCGTATAGTGATATACCTCATACATCAGCGTATCATCCGCAAGTGCAGATTCTGTACGATAGAAGCCTTTCGCATCCTGATACAGCTTGACGGAGGTGTTTACCTCACTGCCTCTGATTACATCCTGAAAATCATGAATGACTTTTGGTTCAATGACGTTCATTTATGAAATTCCTCCCATTCCTTTTCCTTCAGCTGCGGTCTTGATACAAACAGAAAGCGATCCGGGTCTTCAATAAACTGCGTATAGATCGGCTTGCCCGGCTCCAGATCAAATTGCGGATAGTCGTGTGCAGCTATCACGTGCAGCTTTGCATTTTTGTAGGCAGGATTTATTTCCCAGGTAATATTACCAGCCTCTACGACCGGAAAATAGGCAATTCCATGATGGGCACGCACTTCCTCATAATCAAAGCCGAAATCCCGAACACACCATGCACCGAAGGTCAGCGGCTTTTCCACATTAGCGTTAATGGTCGCATGCACCCAGCCCGGTGGAACGATGACAACTTCCCCTGCTTTCGCATGGACTGCGTAACAGTTTCCCGCATCGTCCTTTCCATATTCCTGCATATAGATAAAGGCTTCACCGTCCCATATCTCATACACCTCACAGGTTGAGGACTGGCAGGACGGGGATATTGCGTGAATATGCCCCTGGGAACGTACCGGTTCCTTTCCAAGGGTTCCCTTTGCATAGGTCACAGCACCATACAGCAGATTGCGTTCTGTAATCGCTGTGTGATCCTGCTTTCTTCCTACATCCATAACAATGCTGTAAAGAATTTCAGGACCTGTACAGGATGGATCCTGCAGGGAGGAGCGGATTGCTTCCAGCGTTCTTTTTTCCGGCTTCGGACCAAACACGTCCGGTCCATAGACAAATTCCATATCCTTCTCTCTGCTTTCAATATCAAAGCCAGGATAGAATTCCATATAACCACCTCCTAGTTGTTATATCATTATGTCATTTACACCTGTATTGTATCCTGTTTCCCTTCTTCTGTCAACCGCTAAAAAGAAAAAAACAGGCAAAATATGCATCCCTTTGCATACTGCTCACAATTCATCTGAAAAGAAAAAACCGTCACCTGAATGACAGTTAATTCTCTCTGCGAATCAATCGCATCTTAAACTTATTACGATCTCCGCGGTACTCCGCAATCGAATATTCCACTGGCTCATCCTGCTGTGTATAGGCAACCGTTTCCACATGCATCAGGACGCCGTCCTCCTCCATATTCAGAATCGTACGCTCCCGCTGACCCGCTTTTCTTGCCTCTACAGTACGATCGACATAGGCAACCTCAGTCTGATATTTCTGTGAGAAGATATCATATAAGGAAGACTGTTCGAAATCCTCCAGCTCGATATCCAAAAAGTGCTCATACGGTACGAAGGTATTGACCAGAACCATCTCCTCATGATCTGCATAACGAAGGCGCTGGAGGTGAAATACCCGTTTGCTTTTCGGATAAATCTCCACACACTCCTCCGGCAGCTCAATCACCTCACTGACAATCACTCTGGTGGATGGGGTCAGATGAAGACTGCGCATTTCCTCATCAAAGCTTCCCAGCTTCTGAAAGAAGTAGCCTTCAATTTTCGGACGTGACACAAAGGTCCCCTTTGCTTTATGCCGTGTGATGTAGCCTTCATTGATCAGTTCGGAAAAGGCCTGTCGCACAGTTGGACGCGAAATATCCAGCAGCTCACAGAACTCCGCTTCGGTCGGCAGCTTGTCCCCGGCCTGAAAAATCCCCTGCTTCAGCAGCTCCACCAGCTGTGTCTTCAGCTGAAAATATAAGGGCACCGGTGATGCCTTACTGATTGTAAACTGTTTTGCGATTCGCTCATCCATAATTGTCCGACTCCTTTTCACAATATCTTAATTATAACGGATTGACTTCTGTTTGACAACTTAAGTTCGTAATGTTATAATGTAATTACATTAAAGGAGGGTATTATATGGATATCATCAATACACTAACAGAAAAATCACTCGCCAAATATTTCGATCACACCTTTTTAAAGGCATATGCGACAAGAGCAGACTTTGAAAAGCTATGTAAAGAAGCTAGGGAGCTGGGTACTGCAATGGTCGCAATCAACTCCGCACAGGTATGCGTTTGCAAAGAGCTGCTGAAGGGATGCGATGTGCATGTGGGTGCTGCAATTTCCTTCCCGCTGGGACAGACTGTTTTGGAAATCAAGGTGGAGGAAACAAAAAAAGCAATACAGGATGGAGCTGATGAAATTGATTATGTCATCAATATCGGTGAAGCAAAGATGGGACACTGGGACTATATTGAAGAGGAAATGCGTCAGATTACAGAAATCTGTCGTGCGCATAAGGTAATCAGTAAGGTCATCTTTGAAAACTGCTATCTGGAAAAGGAAGAAATTAAAAAGCTGGCGGAAATCGCAAAAAAGGTGAAGCCGGATTATATCAAAACAAGTACAGGCTTTGGAACCGGCGGAGCTACGCTGGAGGATGTTCGTTTGATGAAGGAAACAGTCGGGGATGATGTAAAGGTCAAGGCTGCCGGAGGTGTGCGTGACTGGGTAACCTGCAAGGCTATGATTGAGGCAGGTGCTGAACGAATCGGTACCAGCAGCTCCATTGCTATTCTGGAAGGCTTCCGAAACGAAAGAGGTCAGCAGAAATGAAAACAATGGTGATTACAGGAGGTAACGGATTTATCGCATCTCTGGTAAAAGAGGCTATGCAAAGCTCCATGGAGATCATCCCACTTACAAGAAAAGAGCTGGATTTAGGGGATACTGCTGCTGTTCGCAGCTGGTTTAACACCCATGATTACGATTATGTTTTTCATACCGGAGCTATGGCACAGACAGCGGACTGTGAAAATCATCCGGAGCTGACACACCGCATCAATGTGGACGGTACAAAGGAAATCGCCAAGGCCTGTAAAGAGAAGAATGCCCGCTTGATTTTTATCAGTACCGAGCAATGTTTCAATGGCAAAACTGAGGAAGGACCGTTCACAGAGGATACACCGTTATGCTCGGTTACGGCATACGGCAATCACAAGGTGGAATGCGAAGACTTTATAACCTCCGTGCTGGAGGACTACATCATACTGCGCTTTTCCTGGATGCTTGGCATGAGTCGTCCGGGAATCAAGGCATCACCGAACATTATCCGTAACGTTATGAATGCCATGTTCTATCAGACACCTGCTAAATTTACGGTGAACGAGATTCGAGGAATGACGTATGCACAAAAGCTGGCGGATGTATTTGATAAAATTATCGAACTGCCTTCCGGTATCTATCATGTATCCGATACCAACACGCATAACACCTATGAGTCCGCTAAAATCGTAGCACAGAAGCTGGGATTCACACAGGAACAGATCGATGCCTGCATCCTTCCAAATCATGAGCGGTATGCAGATCGCTTCCGGGATTATCGTCTGGATACTCAAAAGCTGAAAGCACATGGAATTGATTTTGGTACCTTTGAAGAAAATGTGGATGCCTGTCTGAAGGATTTCGGCTGGCTGAAATAACACGAAAAAGAATATCCTGTTATTGGTGACAGGATATTTTTTATCAGCATACATAGAAATATAATCCGTCAAATCAGAATATACCAAAGAGTGCACTTACGAACCGCATAGGTAATCTTATCAGATTGCCTTTTTTTCCATACGATCAAAGCGTTGATTCCATAATCCCCTTCACACTCTTTAGGCGGAAATAAATAGATAACATTTTTTCTATAAACCAGCTTGATGTCTATATATAGATACTATATTATCCGTTTTCGTATGATCTAATTCAACCTAATAAAATCAATAGATCAGCATTTTCCCTTTCGAAATTGAACAGCTTTATGCTTAATTACAGCAAATCACTGCCTGCTATACCTTTTCTTCCTACCTTCCAGTTTCTAATGACGATTATCACTACAATTTTCATCTGAAAATGATATAATAGACTGGTAGTATATGGAGGAATGATTATGAAAATAGCATATCTGATGCATTCAGACCGGAAATACGATGAGGTTGTAGAAACGATCAATCAGCTTACCAAACAAGGGGATCACGTTTTTATCATGATAAATGATGATGATCTCAGAGAGCAGGTTCAATTTGTGTACATGGATTATTCCAGAGTACATATTTCCCACACACAGGAATTCGCTCAGGAAGGCGATATGTCAATGGCAAGGGGTACACTGATTCAAATGAAGGAAGCTGTTCAGATAGGCTTTGATTATTATATCAATTTGAATGATGGTATGATGCCGATAAAAACGAGGGAGGAAATTACCGCATTTCTGGAAGAACAGAATGGTAAGGATTTCTATTATGTGGAAACCTCTGAGAAAGAGGAGCCTGCGCTGCGTAAAAAGACTTTAAAGTATTATCCCTTCACAAATCTTCTGGCCTTTCCCAGAGGAAAAGCAACACGTGCAATTACCAGAGGCTTTGGAAGCTTACTGTATGCTTTGCACATCCGCAGAACTCTGGATGATGTCATTCAAATTGGCAGTCCCTGGTTTATGCTGACGCATACCAGTGCACAGATCCTTGCAGATAATTTTGACTATTGCTCCACGACATTCAAATTATCCTGGTATGCCGAGGAAATGTATATCCCTATGATGCTGGATAAGTTTGGAAATAAATGTGTTGAGCATGTAAATAATGATTATCGTGTTGTAGGAAACGGAAAATGGGAACGCAGTCAAAACACACGCCCAACAACGCAGGAGGCGATTGACCGATATCCGAAGGCACTGTTTGCGGGTGCTATTCTCGTTGATGAAGATTTCACTCTATATGAAAAATATTTCGATATATATAATGCCAATTTAGAAACGGAAGAATAACTGATCATCGGTTATTCTTTTTTATCGTAAATGAATATCACTTTCTAAGGTGATTCAGTCATAGTATTCCTTTTGCCGCCTATTGTATAGCATATATTGGAAACATGATCCGATATCATAAAGAGCAGCTTTCTTTCGGCTTGTGAATGTTTAAAAGGCAGAATACCAAAATACTTTTGAAGCATGATAACGCTTATACCTAGTACAAACGGAAGCACTTACCTTTTTTTGTATGAATACAGGATTGCTGTATGGATGCTGCATGAAACATAAGCATTTCATCTAATTCATTTAGCCAGGCTGGAATTGTAACCTTTTACTTATCACTCTTTTGTTATAACGTTTATTAAGTTTATTGGAAGTAAGCTCAATCATCCTAATAAACACGCCATTTGCATAGTTGATCGTAAATGAATCACTCATTACAGGAATTTCTTCTTTGTTTTCTTTTTCTCACATCCAAACAAAGACCTAACACTCTTTGGCCGTCTCAATCGCCTGCTCTGATGTGTCTCCACACGTGATAGCTTCTGGCAAATCCGGAAACGTAACAGTATAGCGACTATCTTCTTTTTCAAATAACGCTGGATAAATCTTTTGCAGGAAAAGGAACAGCAACGCTTTTATTGGTCACAGGATTATGCAATATTCTACGGTAACCTACCTGTTGTATCTCAATAAAAGTGCCCTGTTTAAGCAGTTTCATCATCTGCTTTGAAGTCATCCCATCATATGATTTTCCTTCGTCTTTAAATACGCTTAGATGTGTATGTCAATATTTTCATACACATTTATACACGCTATAAACACGAAAAAACTTCCCATAGGAAGTTTTCATACATCAGAATTAGAAAAGGGATATTCTTAAAACCCTTTCAATTCATCAATCATTGCTAAAACATGCTTCTTCCCATTACGGAAGCTCATGAAGGACATAATGGTGAATCCACCAGATAGAATTGCACCAACCAGAGCAATCCATTTAACTACATTTCGGACTGTATCACTGATATCCGGTAAAATAGGATCTTTCATGCCGGTAAATCCCCAGACACAAAGGCCTGCAGTCACAAGGAAAATAATCCCTCCAACCTTGACCCAGCTTCCGAGCCGTCGTACCAGTATATTTTCAGACTGTATTTTCTGTTTCAATGCATCCTTCTCTGATTTCTTCATCACTTATACCTCCTGTTATAAAGAAATCATCCCCACTTGGGAGGCAGGGATGATATTTCTATTTTTTTGTTAATTAGTAAGACAGACCTGGATCGAAGAATCCAACAAGAACACCGACGATAGCTACAACAACCATCAGCAGCATAATTTTGATTGGACTAACAGCTTTCTTAGCCATTAACCACCAGCAGCCCAGTACGAACAGCAGAGTCAATACGCCAGGGAATGCGCCATCCAGTTTTTCCTGCAGTAATACAGGTACTTCCTGAGTTCCTGTAACCTTTTCGATTACTTTGGAACCTTCGATAACAAGTTCTTTCTTATCCTGAATAGAAGTTGTCAGCTGTACAGAAGTAGTAATAGATACCCAAGTACCAGCCATAGCACCAACGATTACCTGACCCATAACGATTACAGATTCACGTAATGCAGTTGCCTGCTCACCAACGATAACTTCTACAGCAGAACCACCAAGTTCATAACCTTTGTTATAGATCCATTTCTGGAAGAAGATACTAGTCACGTTCCATACAACGATATAGAACAGAGGACCAATAATGGATCCGCCTTCCGCAAGACCTAATGCAATACCTAATAATACTGGAATATACGTACCAACGATCAGAGAGTCACCGATACCAGCCAGAGGACCCATCAGACCTGCACGAATACCATTGATCATTTCATCATCGATTTCTTCAGCACCGTTTGCACGAGCTTCTTCAAGACCAGCGGTAATACCAACTACGATAGAACCAATCTGAGGCTCTGTGTTGAAGAATGGATAATATGTCTGCAGCTTTTCAGCCTGCTCATCTTTTGTTTCATATAATTCCTGGATAATTGGTAACATGGACCACATGTAACCGAATGTCTGCATGTGCTCATGAGAGAAGCAAGTCAGGTTACCATAGAACCAACGCCAGAAAGAACTATTTAATGACTTTTTCGATACCTTTTTCATAATTAAATGTCCTCCTCATCGTCAATTCCTGCAGGACCTGCTGCAGCTCTGTTTTTAATCATCGTCATCTGGTAGTTAATCAATGCAAATACAGCACCAACTGCAGTTGCAGCGATCAGTGTCAGGCCCATAGAACCTGCCAGTGTGAAACCAAATAAGAAGAAGATCAGGTCAGTTGCCTTGTTTACAACGGATTTCAGCAGGATTGCGATTCCGACTGCAGGCAGCAAGCTACCCAATGTAAACAGGGATTTCATATACCAGGAATCCATAGGCAGTGCTTCCTTGAACTGGTCAACAGCACTTGCACCATAGAAAACAATCAGCATAACTGGGATGAAGGAAATCAGTAAGTGAGAGATAAGAGGGAAAATAACTTCAACCTTACCGATAATACTGAAATCTTTCTTGTCCAGACGAGCCCATCCAATGTGCTGCCAAACAAGGTTCATCATCGCAGTTCCATAGAACTGTACAGTACCTACAGTACCAACCATGGCACCTAAAGCACCTGCAAGACTGCTTGCTTCTGCACCACCAAGGTCAAGACCCTGGGATTTTGCAAGAGCCCAAGCCAGAGGGATACCAATGTAAGAAACGGCACGTAAATCCGCTGCTACGGTACCACCTGGAGTTACCAGCGCGATATAAATAATCTGCATAGGGACTGCAATCTGAATACATCCCTTAACGTCACCAAGGATCAACCCTACAAATACGGATGCGATCAATGGTCTGTTCAATGTGTAGTTACCAACTGTAGTACCTAAACATGCAATTGTGGAGGCCGCACAACAACTCATAAGACCGAGTAAAGCAGCCTGTACCCAAGAAATCATAAATTCATCTCCTTTTCCTTTTTGAATTTATCTAATCTAATTCGAACACAAATCTCCCAATTTATTAGTATCCGAATTTAGATCTGAATTTTGGCCAGGAACCGATAGCAGTTTCTTCCAGCAGTGCAAAGAATACATCGTAACCAGCGTTTGTCATCGCTTCGCATGCTTCTGCTTCTTCCTGTGTGATGGACTGGTTCTGTCCCAGCTTGGTAGCGCCCGGACGGTCGTTGCAAGGTCCGATAACAACACGTTTTACATCACTTGGTACAAACTTGTTGTCAACCAGCAGCTCTTTCATGTCAACCGGATTCTTCGTAATCAGGAAGTATCGCTTGTTGCTGTCAAGCACCGTCTGTGCCTTCTCAAGGAAGTGTTCCTTTGTCCATACAAATACTTTTTTGTCTGTGGATGCTACGAATGACTGTTTAAGAACAGGTGTGGTAGCAGCCTTGTCGTTTACTGCGATAATACCGTCACAAGGATATTCCTTGGACCAGCGTGTGATGATCTGACCGTGAATGATACGATCGTCAACTCGTACAAAACTAATCATGATTTATGTCCTCCTTAGATTAAATTCCGATGTTTAAATATCGTCTTCCGCGTCATCGCTCTCTACCTTGAATTCAGTAAGACCGGCATGACCCTCGCTCAGCAGTGTTTCTTTCAACAGCTCTGCATCGTCAAAATTATCTTTCATCAATACGGCGGTGATTGCCAGCGGCATATTCATACCTGCAATCACTAATGTGTTTGGCATCAGGCCTTTTTCATCAAGAACAGCCAGTGCGTTGGTGAATGGAGATCCACTCAGAATGTCTGCCAGCAGAATAACACTGTCGTCTGCATTCAGCGGCTCAACCAGTGTTCTGAAGTTAGCTGCAAATTCATCAGCACTCATATCTGCCTTCAGACTTGTACTCAGGACATCGTCACGTTCCCCTGTCATCATTTTGACAGCGGAATGCAATCCCGGTGCAAATTCACCATGACTTACCATAATCACGTATTTCATTTGTCGTCCTCCTTTTTTTCACGGACACAGAACAAAACTACGGTGTGAAAGGCCAAAAAAATATTTTGGCTTCCCTACCAAATCCTTTTTCTTACCTGCCTTATGCATTTACCTATACTTAACAGTACAGATGATAATCGTGGAAAATCATCTGTTTTTTTATGCTTTTGCATAGAAAACAGGGATTTTTCAGCATGTCTCATAAGGTATACGTTTTGAAACACCAGACCATACCAGCTCTGTCTGTGTTATGGCAGCTTTCACATTTCGAAGTGACCAGCTTTCGTTGAAATGTAATCGCTTACCTCCGCTATTTACATTGTAATCTTACACCACGTTCCTCGTAATTTCAACTGTTTTGATAAATTTTTCTCACATAATTACAAATGTAATCACACATTTTAACCAAAATGTCCTATCTGAAATAGAAAAAAACGCATATTTACAGCTATTTTTAGCAGTATACACGTTTTTATGTGAATATTGTGTGAAAAATTTATCTTACAAAACTTACCAGAATACGTGCCTTCCCACAGATTTCAATGTCCGCACAGCCCGCCGGTACGAAAATATTCTCAGTAAATGCAAATGGAAGCTCTTCTCCCTGATAGCGAAGGACACAGTCTGCGGAAACATTGCTCAGACAGTAAAAGCGCTTTTCATCCTGCGGCAGCACGTAGCTTCCCGCAACATCCACCAGGCGCACACTGAATTCCCTCCGGTCAACCAGCAGCTTCTCCTGCGTGGTATCCGCATCCGTAAAAGGTGTTGCCACTTTATTACAGTGCAGTCCGAAATCTGCGACATCAAAGCTTTTATCGATATGCAGCTCTCGCTCCCTGCCATTCGCATCCTGACGATGATAATCATAAAACCGATAGGTCGTATTGGAATTCTGTCCAATCTCGAGTGCGAGAATGCCTTTTCCCAGTGCATGCAGCATACCGGCATCAATGCATACGAAATCACCGGCCTCCACCTCGACCTTGCGCACATAATCCTCGACCTGATCATTTTCGACAGCTGCTTTGATCACCGCTGCATCCGACGCAGTCGTTCCGGCCACCAGCGTAGCTCCCTTATCTGCTTCCAGAATATACCAGGATTCTGTTTTCCCTTCATCGTTTTCATGCGCTCTTGCATATTCGTCATACGGATGTACCTGAATGGATAAATCCTCTCTGGCATCCAGATATGCAAGGCGAAGCATCTGATGCAGCTGTTTTTCTCCCAGTATGGATTGCGGATCCGCCTGAATCAGCTCATCCAGCGTTTTCCCTGCATATTCTCCATTCAGTATAACGTTTTTTGCATGCGGATGGGCACTGATCTCCCAGCAGGTGCCCAGCCCTTTTTCTTCCATACCGCGCATGGTTGTCAGACGGTCGTTTGCCCATATGGTCTTATCATATACAGGCTTCAGCTTCATAGGATACATACTATCTACCTCTTTCCTTCTTCCTTTTTCAAACTGATTATACAATGGAACCAGCCGAAAAGCAACTCATTGTAATTACATTATAACATATTTTTAAGATTTTATTTGAAACCGATTGCAAGTATATTGTTATATTGTTATAATAATTGCAGAGGGGTGAGCTTATGTACGCATCTGTAATTACTGACCAGATCGATGAGGATCTGGAAACCGCCTTACGCATAGCCAGGCTTTATGGTTATACGCACGTGGAGCTGCATAATGTGTTTGGAAAAAGTATTGAAGAATGCAGCCTGAAGGAAATCAACACCATTCGCACCTTGCTGAATACCTACGAACTCAAGGTTTCCTGTATCGCCAGTACCGTCTTCTTTCTGTGTCCGCTGATGGAGAACGATAAAGTAAGTCTGTTTAATCCGGCATTTCATGCGATTGAAGGGGATGTCCCTACACATCTTCGCTATTTGAAAAATGCATGCCGCATTGCTAAAAAGCTGAACTGTCCAAGGGTACGCATCTTTCCTTTCCGCTTTCCGGATAACCGGCCGCCTGCCTATGGCACACAGGAGCATATCGCTCTGATTATGAAAAATGTCCGACAGGCTGTGCAGATTGCGGAGGAGGAGCATGTGACGCTGGTGCTGGAAAACTGTCCGTATTCCCACCTTCCTAAGGGCCATATGAGCATTCAGATCGTGAAGGCCATAAAAAGTGACTATCTCAAGCTGCTATGGGATCCGGCAAACAGCTACCGTGCCTATAAGGAAAATGTCCCTGCGGAGTATCTGACCTTTTCACTCGAGGAGGAGCTGCATTATATCTATCCTTGGATCGATCACATCCATATTAAGGATTATGCATACAATGCCGCACTGGAAAAGCCGTTTCAGCATGTTGCCTTCGACATGGGAGACATCGACTTCATGATGATTTTTTCCAATCTGCGAAAATACGGATATGAGAATGCCGTATCGCTGGAAGCAGAGACCGATTATAATGAAACACTCGAGAGTATGAAACGCATGCAGGACTGGGTTACATTGTCCGATAATACCTGATGCCGAAAAAAAACCTGTTTTCCTTACGCAGAGCAAGCTGCCTTGAGGAACAGGTTTTTTTATAAGAAAATTTAAGTATACAAAAGCACAGATAAAACCCGCCCTTTTCAGAAGCGGGTTTCTTTTATCATCAACTCATCAGCATCTGAATGCCTAAGAAAATAAGCAGGATTATGATAGGAAGTCCCAGCAGAATGACATAGGCGAAATTCACCTTATGCACGACCTTGTTCCAGTTTTTCTCTACGAAATAATACCGGTCATCATCGGTTTTCATAATGACATCGGTCTCCATCAGATTGGCAATGGTGTATGCAATCACCGAGGTGGACAGTCGTAGATTTTTAAATGCATCGTATCCAACGGCCGTATCCGGTGTGAACGCGTAATGCTTTTTCAGAACATCCATAACCATCCTCGCCGATGTCTGCCCTGTTGTTGTTTTTTTCTTGGCCATAAAAACACTCCTTTAAGTTATTTACTATGTTGTTTGTACTCTATTCTATAACAAAAGTCACAGCTTCTGCAACACTTTTTACAACATGTGCAGCTTCCCTGCGCACTTCCTGTGCTGCCGAAGCCATACAGAAGCTGGCTTCCACCTCATGAAACAGTGGAATATCGTTGGCACCATCCCCGATGAATGCGACCTCCTCCTGTGACAGCTTCCAATACTCCAGTGCCTGTAAAAAGGATTTTCCCTTATCGATTCCCTTACGGGTGATTTCAATGTAATCAAAGGATGTCGGCAGGATTTCATAGGCATCCTGAAATTGCCTGCGCAGAATCGGCAGCCAGGTATCCCGGCGTTCCTGTGTATACGTATGGATACTGATTTTCACCACCGGCTCCTGCTTCTCCTTCAAATATCGCAACAGATCCCGATCAGCAATATCACCGAGGTAGGCAAGCTGCTCTCTTACCTCGTTCCAGTGCTCCGGTGCATACTGCTCCCTCATAAAGAAGAAGGTGCTTTGCTCATTGCAGACAAAGGGATTGATCTCATCCACATGATCCTTTAAAAACTCCATAATGCGTACTGCATCCCCGGCTTCAATGTGCTCCTCCATGACCTTCTCATCATGAATCCAGATAGATCCACCGTTATTTCCGATAATCATATCCGCAGCAAGTCTATAACGGCTGATCAGCTTCTGACAGAAGCCGTAATCCCGCCCGGTTACAATACCAAAAGCAATGCCGCGCTCTGCCAGCGTATGAATCGCCTGCACATCCTGCTGTTGTATGTTGCCATGTACATCGATCAGCGTTCCATCCAGATCACTCAGAAACAGCTTCATCATCACACACCCTGTCAATCAATCCATAATGTAAAAGTGCCTGTGCAATTCCGTTTCTGCTGCACAGCCCGCTCACATAATCCGCTGCTTCCTTCACAGCCTCTCTGGCATCCCCCATCGCAACGCCGATGCCACATGCTTTTATCATTTCCAGATCGTTGTAATCATCCCCGAAGCTGATCACATCCTGCATGCTCCAGCCCATCGCTTCACATATATGCGATACGCCCGTTGCCTTGTCATGGGCACCGTTGATATCGTAAAAGCAGGTATCAAACGGTGTAAACAAAAACTGCGGGAAGCGCTGTTTCATCATTTCCAGATCAGCATCCTCTATTTTAGCGACAGCTGCCAGGGGCATGGTATCCTGCAGATAACCCTCGGATTCCCGCTCATCCACCAGAATATCCAGTCGTCCCAGAAAATTCTGCAGCATATTGGCAATCCGCTTATAGCCGTGATAGCAGTGTGCCGCATCCTGACACTGAAACATCAATGCATTATCCGTCTTTTTAAAGGCATGGATCAGGCTTCGTGTTTCCTCCATGGTAAAGCTGTAATGATAGAGCACCTCATGCTGTGCATTGCGCACAAATGCACCGTTGCTGCAGACGAAGTAATCAAAGCTCACCTGCTCCAGCAGACTCTGCTCCATAGCAAAAGGAGGTCTGCCACTGGCGATTGCCAACTTCACTCCCTTCCTTGAAAGCTCATTCAGAGCATGGACACACGATGCAGGAACCCTGCGGTTCCCTTTCGTTACCAGAGTTCCGTCAACATCAAATACCGCTAGTTTAATCATAGCTTCCTCCTCCAGATTTCTTTATTTATTTTTATTTTTCTTGCGTTTCTTCCACGCCAGAAAGCACTCATGCAGATAGACACCCATCTTTTTGGATACCACTACGTGCTGGCGCTCCGTTGTCAGAATATCGATATTCTTGATAATGGATTTCATGGGATCCATCGACAGAATGGAGCGAAAGCGATAATGCGCTTTTTCATATACAAAGCCGTCATCATCCACGATTGCCCGCCGCTTCACGATGGAGTCAAGTGCCATACCCGCACTGATAATCGCCATCAATGCAAGCGCAAAGCAGACATACAGCTCATCCTTCGTATTCTTTTCCATCACAAAGATACCGATGATGCCAATCACAGAAAAGCCCAGGAAAAAAATCATATACGGCAGATACTGATTTACCATGGTATAGCCGTCCTTATGCTTATTCAGATATTCCTTTCTCACCTTCTCATTGGCAAGAAACAGGCGCACATTCTGTACGGTCAGATAAATACCGTAGCACAGAACTGCTGCACAGATAATATAATCCATTGTATCAAATTTACTCATACGAACTCTCCTCACATTTCTAATTCGTATTATACACTATTTTCTCACAGAAATTAAGGAGCAGGTGATAACCGGTTACATTTGTTAATCCAGACGTTTGTATAATATACCAAGTCCCAGCGGTACAAATCCGCTCAGGCCGATCAGCGCCAGTGTTAAATCGGCCCCCAGGGAGGATACCATCGCTCCGGCTATCACCGGGGTGACCAGCAGAGAAAGTCCCACATAAAAGGCGGAGGCGATCGTCTGCCCGCTGCTTCGCAGATGAATCGGTGTTGTATCGTCCACCAGTGTTTTGCTGGTGATCATGATCAGCGGATAGGTGATGCACTGCATCAGCGTGACCACGATCATCATTTCCGGACTCTGTACAACGGCATAGCCCAGAAAGCGGATGATATACATAAAGGTACCAAACATCATCAGCTTATAATCACCGAATTTCTTCAACAGCCACGTTCCTGCAAAAAACAGCGGCAGCTCGGTAAATGCCTGGATGCTCCATCTGGCACCGACCATGCCCTCCTTCGCGCCCAGTGCCATCATTTTATCCACCGTCGTGTATATATCCGCAGTCGCAATCACGTTGATAAACAGGAAAATCAGAACAACGACAACATATTTTTTATCCAGCAGCAGCTCCTTTAAATCCGAGGCATGAATCCCGCCGCTTTTTTCCACCTTAACCGCATCCTGCATGAACATCGTTAAAAGGATGTTTAAAACCGCAAGACCCGCAAACACATAGCCCAGTGCGGGATAGCCGTAATGCTCGACAACCAGAGCACCGATCGGACTGCCGATCATCCAGCCAATCGCACCGAATGCACGTATCGGACCAAAATTATTGCGGCAGGTTTCACTCGTTTCCAATGTCCAGGTATCCTGCACCGCCAGCGTGGTACGAAACATACCGCCAACCAGGGATATAAAAATCAGATGCAGAAAGAAATTGCGCTGTGTCACCTGATACATCACCAGCGTGGAAAGGACAAATATGATCAGACAGAGGTTAAAGAACTTCTTATCCGTTTTATACTTATCGCATAGATAACCGATAAAAAACTGCGTGATGATAGCTACAACAGCCGTACCGGACAGTATGATGCCGCGCTCCACAACATCATAGCCGACATATTCCAGAAAGGTCTGCATATAGCCGTAAGGCAATACAAAAGCGACATAGGACAGAAAGTAGAACAGGCACAGCATGGCCACGTTTTTCTTTTGACTTCGCATAGTTATTCTCCCTTTTATAGAAAAGGACCGGCGAATTTGCATCCGCCAGCCCGCATTGATGGCGTTTTCCCATCAGATATTTTCTTATCCTGTACCTGTGCTTTGCGGCGGACGACAGCCCAAGCGCTCAGGAATGGTCAGTTCCCTGTACAGGCTTTCATGGTTCAATGATTATATTATTCCATATTGGCGTGTCTTCCGAACATCGTATCGGAATCCTTGCCTCTGCGCTCCATCAGCATCATAACAGCGATATCCATGAAGATTCCCTCGCTTTGTTCAAACAGAGATCCCATCGGCTGAATGGATTTGATGTCCCCCTGCTTCGCACTTTTCGGTGAAGGTGCGCTGATTTCAATGACGACATCCGCCATATTGGCGATGCTGGAATTAGGATTGATGGTGATGAGTGCTACCCGTGCTCCCATTTCCTTTGCTTTTGCGGCATGGTTGACAAGCGATTTTGTTTCTCCGCTTCCGCTGCACACCACCAGTACGCCGCCTTCCTTGATATTCGGTGTACATGTTTCCCCAACGACATAGGACGCCACACCCATATGCATCAGGCGCATGGCAAAGCCCTTCACCTGAAAGCCGCTTCTTCCTGCACCCGCACAGAACACCTCGTCTGCCTCATCAATCAGCTGAACGAATTTCTCCGCCTGTACCTCATCAATGGAGCTCAGTGTGTGTGTAAGCTCCTGCAGAACGATCCCTGCATATTCCTTATTGTTCATTCCCTGCTTCCTCCTATTTCAGATGCTGCTTCATTTCTTTTGCGGCAGCTGCACGATCCTTTGCATTGCAGATGGCACCGCCGACAACGACAACCGCAGCCCCCTCGGATGCAATCGCATCAATGGTCGCAAGCTTCACCCCGCCGGCAACGGCAGATTTCGCATGTGTGATAACACGGTTGACGATCATCAGCTCATCCAGCGGATTCTTTCCGGTCTGCTGTACATCAAATGCCGTATGCACACATATATAATCCACACCCATGGCGTCGATTTCCTTTGCTCTAGCTTCCAAATCCTTTACCGCGATCATGTCGATCATGATTTTTCCATTGTATTTCTTTGCGGCCTTCACAGCGCCCAGAATGGTTTCATTGTTGCTCGCTCCCAAAACGGTAACGATATCCGCTCCGGCTTTAAATGCTGTTTCCGCTTCCAGTTCTCCTGCATCCATAATTTTCGCATCCGCCAGAATTTCGATTTCCGGGAAATGCTGTTTAAACTCTCTTACCGGACGCATGCCCTCCTCGATGATAAACGGTGTTCCCACCTCTGCAATATCAACGCTGCCTCTTGTTTCCTGCAGCAGGGTCATGCATTCCTCCAGTGTCAGTGTATCCAATGCCAGCTGTAATTTCATAATCCTAGTTCTCCTTTACCATAATCAGTTGTTTGACCTCACTCACGCAGTCCTGCTGCCCTTCCTGCAGCTCGTTGGTAATCATGACATCATAGTCTGAAAACTTGGCGAACTGATAGGTGGCTGTCTTTGTGAATTTACTGGAATCACAAAGCAGGATGTTCTTTCTGGAATGCGCCAGAATATGACGGTTTACCTCCGCATGCTCCATGGAAAAGGTCATCGGACCATCCATATCCATAAAGCCGTCGCATCCCATAAACGCAATGTCAATACGAACCGTATCAATGACATTGGTGGCGTAATATCCGACAAGCGCACGTCCTTTTTTCTGAAGCTTTCCCCCGGTCATAATCAGATCCAGCCCGCTGTCACAGATGATATCCGCAATCGGCAGGGAATTGGTCAGTACCGTGATGTTCTTCTTCAGACGCAGCAGCTTCGCCAGCTGCAGACAGGTGCTGCCTGGATCCATGTAGACAATGGCATCATCCTCGATAAATTCCAGTGCCTTACGCGCAATCAGCTGTTTTTCCAGCGTATGCTCCTGCAGCTTGACATCAAAGGGCAGCTGATAATAGGCATTGCGAACGACAGCGCTCCCATGCTTTTTCGTCAGCACGCCGCGTTCCTCCAGCACCTTGAGATCCTTACGTATCGTTTCCGTTGTCACATCCAGCTGCCGGGCCAGCTCTCCAACCCGCACTCTGCCTTCTCCCAGAACTCTCTGATACAGCGCATTCCGTCTGGCTTCACTTGCTTTCGACATGTCGCTTCACCACCTTTGCACATGGTTAGTGTACGTTTTTCTTAGCCTATCGTCAATCTGATTTCGCAGTTTTCCAAAAAAAGAAGCATAAAAAATTGGTTTTAAGACGAAATACTGCGAAAAATCGCAAAGTTTTGGTTTTAGGTATTTGAAACATATTCTTTTTTGTTGACTGTGCTATAATACTCTTGGTTTAAAGGAGGAAATCGCATGAATTCTTTTGACTTACATATGCATTCCTGTTACAGCAACGATGGTGAATTTACACCACAGGAGCTGATTCATATGGCTGATGCAGCCCATTTAACAACGATTGCACTGAGTGATCACAACACGCCGAAAGGAATTGCCGATATGGTTCGTCTGGGAGAGGCAAAGGGCATCCGCGTAATTCCCGCTATGGAATTTGATACGCTGTTTGAGGAGCTGGAGGTACACGTGCTCGGCTACGGTATCGACTATGAGCAGCCTTATTTTCAAAGCCTTTTCGATTCTTTGAGTGAACGAAAACAAGCCGTGCAGATAAAGCGTGTAGAAAAAATCAGAGAGGTCTTCGACCTGGATATCGATCCCGTTGCGCTTTTAAAGCGATATGCAGGTAAAAATCCGTTTCCTGCAATTGTGCACCATATCATGGAACAGTATAAGGATAAGAAAGAGTTTGCGGATTATCAGCCCGGAGGCAGACGCTGTGAGCCTCAGCCGGTGAATTTCTACTGGGATATGTGCAGTGCCGGAAAGCCCTGCTATGTCCGTGTGGAATATCCATCCCTGAAGGACACCGTACAGCGCATTCACGATGCCGGGGGTATTGCCGTACTGGCACACCCATGGCTGAACTTCTATCAAAAGGAGGAACGTCTGCAAAAAGCACTGGATGAGGGAATCGATGGAATCGAGGCCTACAGCAATTATCATGAAGCAAAGCATAACCGCTATTATGATACCTATTGCCGCCGGCATGGTGTCCTGATGACCTGCGGCAGTGATTTTCATGGGAAGATGAAGCCGAAAATTCGAATGGGAGAATACGGCTACGAGAAGGATGACGGTGAGGATATCCTGCAGGCTTTTTTAAAGCGGCTGGCAAAATAAAAGAGCATATATGAAAAAGAGCCAATGCTCACAGGAATGCGAAGCTATCCTGTAGACATCGGCTTTTTCTATGCAAAAACGAAACGAAAAGGCGTCTTCCCGCCATGCAAGGTAAAACTGCGACGGTTTCCTTATTCGGCGAAACCTCTGCCAAAACCGTAATGCTTTTCAAACAGCAGCTTCATTCTATGGGAAGCCGAAGCAGAGTCTACGGCTTCCTTCAGCTGCGTATCCTTAATTTATTTAACAGCTCACACAGCTTTTCACGCTCCTTTTGTGACCGCTGACGGATATGATTGATAAACCGGTACTGCCATTCCTGCTCCTGCTCAATCTCCCTCAAATCGGCATCATCCAGCTTCCATGCCTCATGAAAATTACCACCTGCAGGATGTAACAGCTTTAACAGTACAGCGATTTCCTCCAGCGACAGCTGTTCATAATACGCATCGTACTCCTCATTCATGAAAACAGCATTTTCCAACAGATCGATCAGGTCATAGGCACTGATCTTCTGGGAGCGCAAATGCTGAATTTTGTCCTGCAGGCAGGCATATTTCTCCACCTCCTCCAGCAGCGTCAGAAACGTTTCCTCATCTTCTCCCTGTGTCAGGTCGATGACAAAACGGTCATCTACTGCTTCCTCATACACAAGCAGGGCATAAGCATCCCGGACAAAGACCTGTAGCTGCGCCTGCAGCTGTTCTTCAAACAGTGTGAGATAGTCTGCCACGCTTTTCCCCATGCTGGCAGCGATTGCATGATTGACCTTCTGAACAGCCTCCTTCAGTGAACAATGCCTCAGCAGCGCCCGCAGACGCTTTACATCCTGTTCTGCCAGCAAAAGTGAGGGCTTCTGAAACAGCATGAGGGATGCAAAGCACTGATACCAGAGCAGCTCACAAAGATTCAAGCCTAAATATTCCACAGTCACTCCCTTTTGCTGTTCATAGCGTCGGAGAAATTCCGGCAGCTCTTCACGAAAGTATTCGCAAAAGGTATGCTCCAGTGCAAAGCGTTCCATATAATACAGGACAAGATCCATCCCATCGAGGTGATACATATCATGAAACAGAGGAATCCCATCCACCAGTGGATAGTCCAGATCCTCTGTGGTGTGACTGTAGTATAAAATCCCCTCATAGGTGCTCAGCTGCCCGAGATAGTGCGGTATCTGTTCATCCATCACACTGTTGTAGCGCTCATTGCAAAACGGCAGACGGTTTCTGCGCAGCTGATTCAACAGGTTTCTTGTCTGCTGCTCCTTATCCTGTAAAACAAGCAGACCGCGTTCAAAGCATGCATCTATTTCCAGTTCCTGCAAAGACCGTTCTTCCATCTTCTCCAGTCCCTGTAAAACCACATAGCTGATGGTGTTTAAAATACGTTTATGATCCGCCATGCTCAAAGAGGTGCTCTGCTTATGGTTGAGCAAAAGGACAAGCTCCTGCGCCATATGTTCGCACTGCTTTAACAGATATTCCCTACGCTTTTTTGTGATTTCCCCTGCCTCCTGTGCATGCTGCAGCAAGACATACAGCGAATCGCAAACACGCTGTTTTCCAACGGTATATCCCATATGCTATTCCTCCTGTGACCTTTTCACTCGCTGTAAAATACGCAAAGCGAGCTGCCGGTTGATTTCACCGTGATAAAGAAGATACTCTTCATACAGTATCTCACACAGCGCCTCATCCGATACCTGCCAGCTTATATGACTGCGTACATGGTAATACAGCCAGATCGACTGCTTTAAGTGCAGCATATATGTTGGAAGTGCCATGTAGGGAGATTTTAAAAACGGCCCCAGTATGTCGAACAGACGGTCCTCTTTTGTTTCCACCCATCGATACCGTCGCAATGCCTGCTGCTGTGTCTGATACAATTCCTGCATCTGCTCCTTACGCAGCTCTAGTCCGATGCAGGCAAGCTCCCTTCTGAGACCGCTTTCCCCTTCCTGTAATACCTCCAGTATGTTCTGCCAACTCATTATGCATACCTCCTTATCCGTGTCTAATAGATATATCACGGACACTGTTTGCATACAAGACTGGAAAAAACGGTCCATTTGTGTTATGATATAGACAGAAAAACTGAGAAAGCATACGATTTGGTATGCTTTTTTCATGTCGTCCCCTTGCTATCAAATACAGCCCATCAAATTCCCTTCTTCCAAGTCTGTAGCTTCTCACATACGGGTGAAATTAAAGCCGCATTCGAATGATTACATAAAGCCTTACATTTTTGTGATAGTGGAATACAATTGAATATGATATAATGTACATGCTGTTGGGAAGGTGCGAAACATTATGAAGCAAATACCGAATATACTGTCCGCAGTCAGGATCATACTGTCATTTCTGCTGCTGGCTCTGACAAAGAATACAACCTTGTTTCTGATTGTCTATCTCATCATAGGAATCAGCGATGTCCTGGACGGAGGGCTCGCCAGGTCCCTGCATGTGCAGAGTGAGCTGGGTGCCCGTCTTGATTCTATCGGTGATCTGGCATTCTACTGCATTTCACTATACATCGTTTTCTTTCAGATGAATTTGAAAATCATGAATCTGATTTCCATGCTGGTGCTGTGTGTCTTCGTACTGAAGCTTGCGGCGCTGCTGCTGACAAGATGGAAGCATCATATCTGGGCGAGTATGCACACCATAGGCAATAAGCTGACCGGGTTGCTGTTGTTTCTGCTCGTTCCGCTTTGCGTGGTAACCAAAAGTCTACCGCTAATTCCGGTTGCACTGGTAATCGCCTGTTCCTACTTAGCTACCTTTGAGGAAATGCTGCTGATTCTGTCACGTAACACGTATGATATCAATACGAAATCATTATTAAAAAAATAGGAAGCCGATATGCAGCTCCAACTCAGATTATCTGGTAAGAAGAAGGTTTGAAGCCATAAAGCATTCCCTTCCTGTCTCATCCGAAAGGATCTGCCTGTACGAATACAGGCTTTTTTTCTGCAGATTCTCAATGCCTGCGCACGCTGTTCAGTGTCTATGAAAAACGGATTCCCCACCCTAATCGGCAGAGAATCCGCTATTTATACTTCCTTGCTGTTTCCTTCTTCCTGCATAAGAACCAGCTGTACTTTATGGATTCGCTTGTACTTTACTTCCTTTACCTGGAATTTGATATTGTTCCAGATAACCTCACGTTCCTCTCCGTCCTCTGGTATCTGTCCTATCAGATCCAGCAGAAATCCGGATATGGTTTCATGATTGTCATTTTCAAGCTGCAGTCCAAGCTCTTCATTGATATCATCTATCGGCATGCTGCCGTCCAGCACGTACGTATGCTCATCAAGCTTTTCAATCTGCGGTTCATCATCCTCATCGTACTCATCCTCGATATCTCCCATAATTTCCTCAACAAGGTCCTCCATGGTTACGATACCGCTGAAGCCTCCATATTCATCAATCAAAATGGCGATATGCTGATGCTTGCTCTGCATCTCCCGAAACAGATCGTCAATGTTTTTGCTTTCCAGCACAAAGAACGGCTTGCGCAGAATGCGCGATATATCCACGTGCTCGAAACCGTTTTTCCTTGCCTCGACTACAAAATCCTTGATGTTCAGGATGCCGATGATATTGTCGATGGAATCCCGGTAAACCGGAATACGGCTGTAGCGCATTTCCATCAGCTCATCCAGATATTCACTCTGAGGATCATCAATATCGATACAGAATACATCCGGTCTCGGAGTCATCACCTCTTCTGCCAGAATATCGTCGAAGGCGAATACGCTGTCGATCATATCAGCTTCATCCTCATCGAAGACACCGCTCTCCTGCCCGCTTTCCACCATGGAACGAATTTCCTCACGGGAAAGAGATTCTTCAACATTTTCATCCTTCATGCCGAACAGACGGAGTACAAACCGTGTTGACCAGGATAAAATTTTGATGAAGGGCGATGCGATTTTTGAAATAATGAGAATCGGCTTTGCGCAGAACATGGAATAGGCTTCCGCATTCTGCAGAGCGATCCGCTTGGGAACAAGCTCTCCGAAAATCAATGTCACGAAGGATAACAGGATGGTAACCACCACCATGGAGATCGTTTCTCCATAAGGGATGGCCCAGGCCTCCAGAACAGCACCAAGGCGTACGGATATACCGGTTGCGGCACTGGCGGAGTTGAAGAAGCCGGCAAGAGTGATTGCCACCTGAATGGTGGATAAGAAGCTGGTAGGCTCCTGAAGAAGCTTTTCCACAAGCATTGCCTTGCGGTTTCCCTCCTCCACCTTGCGATGAATCCTGTTTTTGTTAACGGATACGATGGCCATTTCACTCGCCGCGAAATAGGCGTTGATCAGTGTCAGTATGACAATCAGCAGCAGCTGCAGTGTAATGGAAGATTGCGCGGGGTCTGCGTCCATAAAATAATATCTCTCCTTTTCTGTTATGAATTTGATTGCTATTGTATCAGAGGTTGTGGCATATGTAAAGAGCCAGCACCAGATGGAATTGTAAATTTTTTATAAATCCGGAATACCTGAACACAGGCTTGTCCTTTTCTGCAGGCACGGCGGAAGGAATCAAAAGCTCTCTGCGATATCTTTACTCAGCCCTTCAACAATCTGAACTGCCAGTTCAACAGCATGCTCATAGTCCTGATAAGCCAGAATCCCATAGGAGGAATGTGCATAGCGAACCGGTACACCGATGACGATTGTTGGAATGCCGAATTGTGCCGTATGTGTAATACCGCCATTGGTACCTCCCCCTTTTCGTACACTCTCCTGAACCGGAATGTCATTTGCATGGGCAAGCTCTAAAGCAAAGCGTTGAAATCTTGGGGATGTAATCATGGAACGGTCGAAATGCCGCAGCATCGGTCCCTTTTTCAAGGCACTTTGAATCATATATTCCTCTTCGAAGCTGTCATCTGCAGGGCATCCTTCAAAACAAATCACAACATCCGGCTTCACGTTGTTCATCACACAGGTCATACCGCGTTCGCCAACCTCCTCCTGGGAGGACAGGGTTGCACTGACGGTATTCGTGAGTGTACGTCCATGCAGTCGACAGAGTGTTTCCACAACGGCGGCACATCCGATACGATTATCAAATGCCTTTCCCATAAACGTTTGATGCTCTTCGTCATAGGTACAGGTAACATCAGGAACGATCGGTGCACCAATACCGATGCGGAAGGATTCCTGTACCTCCTGTGCACTCGTCGCACCGACATCAATCAATACATCGGCAAAATCCAGAGCCTTTCCCTGCTCGGAAGCATTCATAAAGTGTACCGGCTTGCTGCAGACAATCCCCGGAATCAGTTTGCCGTCTCTGTTTTTAATGAGCACCTTATTCGCAATGATGTTCTTCACATCCCAGCCGCCCAGCGGCAGAAACCGCAGGAGCCCGTTGCTTTTCACCGCCTGAACGATGAACCCTACCTCATCACTGTGCGCATCCAGCATGATGTTTACACCACCCTGACTGTTTCCCTTCAAATTCATATACAGATTGCGCATATGGTCCTCTTTACATGTACAGATTTCACGTACCTCTTCCTGCGCATACGCAACTACAGCATCTTCAAAACCGCTGGGTCCAAAGGCATCCGAAAATTTTCTGATTCTATCAATTTGTTTCATATCGTATTCTCATCCTCTTTTCTATTCCCTATTATAGCAGAGAATGCGAAAGAGTTCATCCGGAACTCCTATTCTTCTTCAGCTTCTTCTGTCTCCAGACCAAATGATTTCGGATAGAAAGGCAGCTGCAGAGCCTTGCAGACAGCCATCGCCCATTCCCGGAACCACCAGCCGTTCGCGGTTATAACATTCCCGTCCTGCACATAGCCGTGAAGCTCGGGATGCTTTTTCTGCTCCTTCATATCAAGCAATCCCTTCATCTGCCCAGCACTGAGCTCCACCGAGGTACAGGCACCGCCCGCCATGAAGCATTCCCGATCAACGGAAGCAACATAGCGCCGTTCATTCATAATACCGGCATTCACTAATATAATGGGAGCACAGGAAATCGCCGCAATCAGCTTCCCTGCTTTATCAAAGGAGCGAATCAGGGATAACAGCTCCTCGTCTGCCAGAATCCAGTCACTGCTGTCATCCTTTGCTCCGATACCGGTTAAAACCAGCACATCATAATCATCTGCACAAATCGTCCCCCAGGTATACTCGCCAAGAGCGAGGAAGCCCTCCTCCGCACGCACCGGTTTCAATGTCTTGGCTATGTAGTCGATCTGACAATCGGCCAAAGCAAGGGATTCCAGCAAAACGCTAAATTCGAAATTACAAAAACCGTCGTATAAACAAACTGCTGCTTTCATATACAGTCCTCCTATAAAAAAACCTTCTGCACCTGTTCAAACAGGATTCGAAGGCTCTATGAATTCACACTAAAAAAGCTATGGAAAAAATTTTGGCAACATCATGTGAAAAAGAGTCTGTAATCCATTGGTGAACAGGCGTACATCTGTATGTCTGATTCAAAAAACCGTCTGGATTATTTGCTCACTTCACATCACCTCTTGCGTTCATTATACAGAAGGAGAACGCAAATCGCAAGCGCTCACAGTAAAACACCGCTCAGCGCCAATGAAACAAATCACATAGAATGCATTGCACGTAACGTGTTGCTTCATCCATCGAACAGCGTCAACTGCATGGTAATCCGCGGCGATACTGTCTATTCGTTGATTAATTTTCCAAGCTCTTAGTATAACACATCCGCTGCATATCGTACGTCAAAACGAACGTCAGCATGTTCCTGAAAATAAAAAAACCCCGATATCTACGGGGTTACCTGTTATCATGGCGCCTTAAACAGGACTTGAACCTGTGACCTGCCGGTTAACAGCCGGATGCTCTACCAACTGAGCTATTAAGGCGTTTCTTAAGTGCTTAAATATAATATCATAAGATTTTGTGTTTGGCAAGAAAAAATAGCAAATTTTTTAGGATTTTTTTAGGATTTTTTAGGATTTTATTTCTGTCCACAGCCATGCGGATGAAAGCGGAAGCCCTGCCATGGCAAGTTATCCTGAATTTAGATTATATTTATAACCGAATGATTCCGGCTACTGTATCCGCATCCTCCTATGAAAAGCAATTTAGAGAAGTAGCTTCCAAAGGATTCAGCGTTCTTCAAATAGCAAAAAACAGCGGTTTCCCGCTGTTAATATCCTCCGTCACTGGTTTCTTTCTGCATCAGCTTCACGCCGGCACTTGTACCGATACGATCTGCTCCGGCTTCCACCATTTTCTCCATATCCTCATAGCAGCGTACTCCTCCGGCTGCTTTCACCAGACAACGCCCCTTCACGGTATCCTTCATCAGCTTGACATCCTCAGGTGTAGCTCCGCTTGTTGAGAATCCGGTTGATGTTTTAACAAATGCAGCACCGGCTTCCACACAAAGCTCGCATGCTTTTACGATTTCTTCCTTTGTCAGCAGACAGTTTTCCAGAATGACCTTGACACAGTTACCTTCAGCTACTTCCACAACAGCTTTTACATCAGCGCGTACCGCATCGTAATGTCCGGCCTTCATTTCTCCGATATTCAAAACCATATCGATTTCCTTAGCACCGTCTGCAATAGCAGCAGCTGTTTCAAAAGCCTTGGCTTTGGTACTCATAGCTCCCAGCGGGAAGCCTACCACGGTACAAACCTTAACGTCTGTTCCCTTCAGCAGCTCTGCACATGCTGATACCCAGTAGCTGTTAACACATACGCTTGCAAAATCATATTCCTTCGCTTCTGCACACAGTGTTTCAATTTTGTCATACGTAGCATCTGCTTTCAGCAGTGTATGATCGATATACTTGTTCATTTCCATAAAATAACCTCCTGCATTATCTTTCCAATGTACTTTTAGTATATCATGGAACCCATAGAATATGAAGTTCATTTCTCTTCATCACTAGTTACAATTCCTGGTCTTCCTGAATGCCTTCATGATATCTGCGCATCCAATAGACGCGAACAAAGGGGTCCTTCAGAAAATACTGCAGCAGACGATACAGCAAAAGGTAGCGCAGCAGCTCCGTTACAATAAGGATTCCCCAGGAAAGCAGCTGATAGTTCTGCGTCTGAAACACATCGGCAAGCTGTGGAAGGGTGAAAAGCAACCGCAGCAGCTCCGTCCCCCACATAACGGGTATAATCCATCGGCTCCATGGCTTATAGAGAAACAGTGATACCGCCGGAAGAGACCAGATCAAGGCGGAAAACAGGGAAGCCAGCAGCAAGGTTCGCTGCATAAACTGCATCCCTTCATGATCGCTGCTGTAATATCGGAAAACAAACATGAGAAGATACAGCAGAACCAGCATACCATACTGATATAGCAGCAAGGCAACAGAGCAGGCGCGGATGCGGTTTCTTGCCCGTATATCCAGCCGGTGATCATGCTGTATATGCTCCTTCTGTGAAAAATTGACCGGGCTCATCGCTTTTCCCTGCATTTCATTGTCCGCTTCCGTGCTATGCGGTTTCCATATGTAGATTATCTGCGGATTTCTTTGCAGGCTCCACGACATATACAATGCCAAAGCTGCTTTCCCCGCCACCATAAGAATAAATACGATTCGCAGAAGGGAATTTTCCTTTGCGATATCAATTCGAAACAGCGCAGGCAGCTCATACAGCGTATAGAGATTTACAAGAGACAGCATCTGAAATAACAGCCTCCCCAGCCTGCGACAGCTCCACAGCATACGAATCACCGCAAGCCATACCAGCAAAGCGACACTGTGAAACAGGAAATTGCGCAGAAAAGCTATATGAACATCCTCCAGCATCAGCTTCAGCAGAAAATAGGAAAACACCATATAAGCAATTAAAAATATAGAAAACAGCACCAGTAGCATTCGCAGACGGCGAACACAGGCTCTGCGCCGCTTTTTACGTTCCCGCAGATTTTCTTCTCTCATCGATATCATCACCTGTCCTTATTATACAGGAAAAGCATATCATTTGCACAGCACGTAAGCAATGTGCTGTACACAAGCTCTAAAGGGATGAAAAGGCTGCTGTCATCTATACCAATATAACCTTTTGTGTAATCTTTCAAAATATAAAAAAAGCAGGATATCCCTGCAAAGCAATCGGGATGCACCTGCTGTTTGTTTTCAACATATAGCCAGATTTCGTAAACGTATTTTTGTATCGTAAGAGCTTATTTTTTAAACGGGAAGTCCTCGATATCCGAAGGATTCACAAAGGTTGGATTCGGTTTGTCAAAATAATTGGATGTATCCAGATCCCAGGCATTATGGGTGTCCCCTTCTCCAAAATCCTTCATTTCCGTGTGTGTCGTTAGAATATGCAGCAGATTCCGTAAGGTATCCATCGCTTTTTTCGCACTGTCCAGCAGATAGGAAAAGGCTTCATCCGCACCATCATCCTGAATATAGCGAATCAGCTCCTCATATATATGAATCTGTTCTTCCTCATACTGCATATCCCGCATCACTGCAGCAGTTAAATCATTGTTCACATGGTGCTGTTCCTCTTCTGATTCCGGCTGACAGCTACAGTGATCCTCCTGCGTATGGCACGGCTTGATAAATTCAAAAACAGGTGTATCATCGTTTGATTCATCATAATAACGATCATCCTCCCCATGCATTTGATGAATAATACAGCTGAGTACCTCCATATCACTGATCTGTCGTGCACCCAGTCGCATAAAAATATCATGGAAGGTCGGATTGTTGATCATGAAGCTCTGTCGTATATAGACTGCCGCCTGCTTCAAACCGCTGCTGCAGCCCTTCAGCTGGCGATCCAGCAAAAGGTAGTATTTCATATCCGGTCGCGTAATCCGCACCTCAAAGGGCAGTTTTGTATCATAAATAAACATATGCATACCTCCAATTTCTACCGTTAGTATGGAAGCTTTTCCCTGTTTTATGCTATAATATGAAGCATAAAAAGGAAGGTACGTTTATGAAAGAAATCAAATTGCATACAAAGCTAACCAAAAAGATCACAGTGGAAGAAAGCATGCTGGCCTCCCATGTTGGCAGCGGAATTGTAGATGTCTATGCGACACCGATGATGATTGCGCTTATGGAGAATACCGCTGCAGCCTGTCTGAATCAGTTTCTGGAGGAAGGAGAAACCAGCGTCGGCGTTATGATGCGGACAACTCACGATGTAGCAACTCCTGCTGGTATGACGGTAACGGCTGAAGTGGAAATCACAGCTGTAGACCGCAAAAAGGTTTCCTTTCACATCATTGCTAGAGATGAGAGGGATTTGATCGGTACAGCAGACCACGATCGCTTCATAGTAAAAAAAGAAGCCTTTGAAGCAAAGGCGCTAAGCAAGCTGGAGAATTCATAAATACATGTGCAGCCGCCGTTCAAGATTCTTTCCCGTTTGTGGGTAAGCTTAAAACAGGGAGACTTCAACTCGATTGTATTCATCAATAGAAGTTGAAGTCTCCCTTTTGCATACCCCCTAACGTAAGGAGGACCCCCGTTAAAGCAGCTGCTTTTTCTATATCTGCCTGCCGTTGTGATGATGGTATTGACACAGGCAGCCCCTTCCTGAACAGCAAACCCTGTGAACGGGATACAGAACCATATGTACATGTATGAATAAGCGAATGCAGATGATTTTGAAGGCACTGTTTTGGGCTTTCGCTTATCGTCAGTAAACGCCGGACAATTTCTTCCTGCATGCCTCAGTGCACATACAAGTCTGTATCAGCCAATTGCTCTAAGATAGAGAAGCTTCCACCGTTTCCTGAGAGGAGATGAATGCAGCAGCTTTCCTGCCTGCTTTTGCGCGTAGCCGTAAACAAGCTCTGCCTCCTGCCTTGTCATCACATGCGGAGAATATAAGGCTTTTTCACACAGGGCGTGTATCGTCTGCGGCAGGCTTTCATCCTCCATAAAGCTGAGCAGATAACGATAGCTGTAATAAACCGCCTTTTTTGCATCCCGCTGCAGACACTGTCTTTCTCTGTAGGCAATACGCAGTCGTCGTTGAAGCACACAAATCAACACCGGCAAAGCTATCAGTAAGGCTGCAAGACCGGCCTTGGCAAAGCCTGCAGGCGTATCGCCTTGCTCTTTTTCGATTTGTTGATTCTTTGCAGCGTTCCCCGTCTTCCTGTCTGTCTGCTCTTTTGGTGTTTCCGTCTTTGCTGTCGTCGTACCACCCTGCTCCTGTCCCTGCACAGTTGTTTGGGAGGACGGCTTGCTTTCACTCTCAAAGCCCGGTGTCACCTCAACCGGAATCCACCCTTTTTCCGAATCGAAGATTTCCACCCATGCATGTGCACTTTCATCCGGTACCTCCATACTGCCGCCACTCATAGCTTGGGCCTGAAAGGAAAAGCCTTCCGCATAACGTGCAGGTATCCCCATATAACGAAACAGCATAACTGCCGTGGTTGCATAATGCACGCAATAGCCCTTCTTATTCTCAGTCAGAAAAAATTCTACAAAATCCCGGTCATCCGGGGTTCTTCCAGGCTTCAGTGTATAGCTGGTCGTTTCTCTTAAGTATTCCTGAATGGTTGTCTGAATATCATATGTCAGATGTTCACCCGTTAGGGAGGTCAGCTTTTTAAAAGGCTTACGTTCATCAAACAGCCTTTTTAGATTGGCAGGAATCTGGAGATAGTGCTCCTTGACAAAGGCGGGATATGCATCTGCTTTCACAGTGGAATCACCATTTATGGTCGTACTGGATAATGCATAGGCAGTATAACGCATGGTATCATCATGCTCCAGACGATAAGCGTCATACCACGGTGTTGTTTCCGGCAAAGCATCTTTCATAAGATACGGTGTCAGAGCATAGCGTTTGGATGCGCGATGATCCTCTATCTCCAGATGCATCAAAGCCCCTGTTTTTTGCAAAATCTGTGTAAAGGCGGGATTTTTCTTATCAAGCCACATATCCACATCCTTCCAGTCATAGGATTTCAGAGCTGCATAGCTGGATTCCGGCAGCGACTGCCAGCGATTATCCTCATACAGCGCGCCGCTGTAGCTTTTCAGGTAGATGGTACCGCGTGCATCCTCAGATCGCACAACCAGCTGCGTTGCACCGGTGTAATACCGATTTGACGCCTTCCCCAGATCCACCTCTCCCTCATCTTCCCCGGCATGGGTTAGGAAATAGGCAAGCTCATCCACACGCTGCAGCAGCCGCTCACGAAGCGAACCGCTGGTGCTTCGCATTTCATAGGTATCCGGCAGCGAAGTAAAAAAGGTAAGCAGCACGCAGATTACACTTAATCCGAAAGCACTCAGCCGTACATATCCCCCATGTCCGTCTGTCACTCCTTTGCGCGAGAGAAGCAGCATAAACCAGAATATGATAAGCGAAACGGCAAACAGCCAGGGAATCGGTGTCTGATAAAGCAGTGTAAAAAACACCGGGAGAAAGGAGAGCATAAATAACGCAAAATAACGACGCGTATTCCAGAAGGTCAGCATACCGCAAAACAGCCATATGCTCGCATACAGCAGCAGCCAGGTCAGCGAAAGCCGGTACAGCATGGCAGTATCGGTTACATCGTAGGGATAGAACACATAGCCGCTGGCATCGTGATACACCTCAGTAATAATATTATAGGCGATATGAGCCCCCTCCTGCAGCAGTGAAAAGCTGAGTACCCCAAGCAGAAGCATGCCTCCTGCCAGTATCAGTATCACCTTTTTCCTGCGGCGAAGCAGCAGACGGTTATACACAACTACAGCAAAAATCAGTACCGGTATGTACAGCATCCAGAGAACTGCATCCCAAAAAGGAAATGCGAACAGAAATACACCGAGAGAGGAAAGCATTCCCATCAAAAGCAACAGCGCGGGTATCACTTGTTTTTTCATATACCGGCCTCCTGTTCGAAAAGAGCCGCAAATGCCTCGTCCAGATACAGGGCATCCTGCGAATCGCGGGATACTTCACAAAAGCGCGGCATGGATAGCAGTTTTCGTAAAAAGCCTTCCATATCCTGAGGACCTTGCAGCTCTGCCGTCTGTCTTCCTCCTGCTGTCCGCCAGCGAATACGAACAAGATCCTGCGGACTTGCTTTCCGACAGATTCCACAGGCGATTGCCAGAAGGCGCTCACAGATTTCTTGCTCCTGTGGAAAACAAAGATGAAGCAGTACAACGGCAGATTCCTCCTTCTGAAATTCACGTACCATCGTTTTCTGCAACCGATAGCTTGCTTTATAGTGAATCCGGCGCACAGGCTCTCCCTCATGGTGCTCCTTCAGCTCATAATCACTGCTGAAAACACCGGTGAGACTCTGGCGAGCTTCCTGCAGAAGGTTTGTATACTGCACTTGCGTAACCGTACAGGGCTGTGGGAAACAAAAGGTCGTTACCTCCTTGTCCCATGATTGGGTTTTGCGAAATAGTCCGAGAAGATCCCTGGTCTGGATGGAGGTCAGCTGCAGCTCATACTTTCCGCTCCCCAGCTTCGGTATTTGCAATTTCTGTTCCCTGTGCTTCACTTCCAGAGAAATCGTTTCGCTGCTTTCATAAAAGCAATTCTTCCACGATCCCTGTATTCGAATACCACTGCATACAAGCAGGGGAAGACTGGTTGGCATATGAATTACACAGCCCTTTTTACTCGTTTTCAGCTGCAGCTTCAGGAACCGGTTTCCGGCGATAAACAGAAGCAGGCTGAGTAGAGGAAGCATAAGCAGCACACGCAGCAGGAGATAATACAGATACCCGTCAATGCTTATCCATGCCAGAGCATCCAGAAGCAGCAGAAGCAGATAGGCGAGCCAGGAACGGATCATAGCCCCTTCCTTCTTGTGTGCGGTGGCTGTATATGGTGCAGGAGCTGTGTCAGCGCATCCTTTGCCGTTGCGGCATCTATGCTGTGTGATGGCTGCATGAGAATACGATGGGCGATGGTATCCACAAAGACATTCTGAATATCCTCCGGTACCACATAATCACGCCCCTGCAAAAGAGCACAGGCCTTGGACATGTCAAGCAGAGCTACCCCTGCTCTTGGACTCGCTCCCCGATAAATGCGCTGATTGTTTCTTGTCGCCTGCAGCAGCTGAATGATGTAATGATAAAGGGAATCGTGTACAAACACCTCCCTGCAGGCCTTCTGCATTTCCAGAATCTGGGTGCGCTGCGCGACACACTGCACACGGTAGCTTTGCGGATTCTGCTTACGCTTGAGGATTTCAATTTCATCATGCTCCTGCGGATAACCGATTTCCAGGCGGATCATGAAACGGTCCAGCTGACTCTCCGGGAGCTGCTGTGTTCCTGCAGAGCCGTAAGGATTTTGTGTCGCAATCACCAGAAACGGCTGTTCCAGCGTCATGGTTATCCCGTCAACGCTGACACTGCCCTCTTCCATTACCTCCAGTAAGGCTGCCTGTGTACGGGAGGAGGTACGATTGATTTCATCAGCGAGAAACAGATTGGTAAAAACTGCCCCCTTGCGTATCTGTGTCTTACCCGTCTGCGGATCAATCACACTAAAGCCGGTAACATCTGCCGGTAATACATCCACTGTAAATTGCATTCTCCGGCAATCCAGCTGCATCGCATCCGCAAACGCCCGTGCGATTGTTGTTTTCCCCACCCCCGGCATATCCTCCATCAGAATATGACCATTGGCCAGTATTGCCATCAGGATTTTTTCCAGCAGCTCATCCTTTCCGATCACTGCCTTTTTCACTTCCTGTAATATTCGTTCACTCGTTCTCATCCGTTCTCCCTTCAAGTATTCAGCCATCCTGCTTTTACCTATTAAAAACACATAACTACCTTTATTGTATACAATGATGTGCACTTTAGGTCAACAAAAGATTTCTTAACTTTTTATGAAGATTGCACTTTCACTGACCCCTGCTTCAGGGATTTAACGAAAAAAAAGCAGCCAAGGCATTTCCATCAGGTTCCGGCTGCAAAGTTAAAGCTATTTGAATTCCCGACGCATGCACACAAGGTCTTCCTCCTGCATTCCCAGCTGACGCAGAGTGACTTCCTTTTTGTTTGGACAGGCTAACGGCTGAATCATATAGGAGCAAAGCGTACAATATCCGGATGATTCGCTACGACGGATACATGCATACCCGCATTTGCGAATACAGTTCTCATCCACCCACAGTGCCAGCTGATCCAGCGCATTGGTCGCTATAAGATTGGCTTGTTCCTGCGGTATACCCGCATCGAGGAGATAGCGGAACAGGATATCTGCATAGGTCAGAATATATTCCATAAGAAAAAAGTTTTCTGCATTGTTCTTCTGCATACGC
Source organism: Clostridium sp. HGF2 (assembly GCF_964240115.1). Taxonomy (NCBI): domain Bacteria; kingdom Bacillati; phylum Bacillota; class Clostridia; order Eubacteriales; family Clostridiaceae; genus Clostridium; species Clostridium sp. HGF2. The sequence goes on along the minus strand of NZ_CAXSSO010000001.1, from coordinate 691,549 downwards.
TTCGGCCACAGAGGAAGCTTGATATGATTTCTGATATAGCGTTCCTCCTCCACATGCTTGCGCGGATTTTTCAGGCATTCATGCGGACATTCGGCACATTTATATAAAAATTCCCCCATTGTTTTCAACAGCTGAAATTTAAATGTGGCAAAATCTACCGTCACTTTAAATTCCTGCTCGATTTTAGGAAACGCATCCGCACACATAGTCAGTGCAGCATCCACGGTTTCCGCTTCAAATACACCCAGCTTTGTGATTGGCTGCGGCAAAAACATCATCAGATCCCTGCTGTTCACATATTTCATTTTTCATCACCATGCCTTATGGTACACTATTTTCAGACAAAAAGAAATACAGTTGAAATATTTTCCCTTACTTTATCGTATACCGGATAGAAGGAGGCGAAGATCATGAAATCTATGTTCCTCATATTTTATATGCTTTTAAATTCCATGGGCGGCTATCTTTTTCAACAGACAGCAGTAGAGACTGCCTACCCGGATATCGCCAGAAGGTGCCCGGATCTTACGTTGCATGATACCAATGATCTCGTAGACGGAAGTGGCTGGATATCCTTTTTAAAGGGACTGGATACTGTTTCTTTATCAACGATACGCATAAAGGATGCCAGGGATTCCACGCAGGATTTTCTGATAAGCTATGATGCATTAGGAAAAAGCTATACGCTGACAAGGCAGGATGACAGCGAACATGCCGTCACCTACAGCCATTTGATTCGCATGGACGGACAGCGCATAGCGGATATGCAGCTTGACGATATGTGCATCTGTTTTGCGAATAATCCAGCAGAATACTGGTACTGGTATCTTTGTGATGATGTAAATATAAAGCCGCAGGACATCTTTCGGGAGCCGAATACAACAAAAGCGCAGTTATTGTTTACCGTGAAAAAGACCTGAGAACAAGCAATCTGCATCGTATAGGCATCCTCATTCAGATACAAGCATGCCGTGTATAATAAAAAAGGATTCCGACCGTTAGGATTGGAATCCTTCAATATGTTATCATGGTGGAGCGTATCGGGATCGAACCGATGACCCCCTGCGTGCAAAGCAGGTGCTCTCCCAGCTGAGCTAACACCCCATGTATATTGAAATTCGATGGTGGGCCTGAATGGACTTGAACCAACGACCTCACCCTTATCAGGGGTGCGCTCTAACCACCTGAGCTACAGGCCCGTTTCCATCGAATGCTCATATATAATACCACTACTTTTTTCGTGTGTCAACAAGGTTTTTATCATTTTTTCGCAAGCTATTAAGAGATTTTATATGGTAAAGACACAAAGCTGATAATTTTACGAAGCCGCAAGTTCTTATACGACTTCACTATATGAATATCATTATGTATACTCTCGGTTATTGTTTTTTATGTCTGTATCACAAACTGCGTCTAAAGATCTGCGATAAAACATTAACAGCACAGGGTAGCCGGATCAATACGTAAAGTCTGAACACACTCATATTTCCTCTTTCTGAATTATCTCGATTTCTCAAACATGATAATTCAACGCACGTGAAGTGAAAAACTTACCTGTTACAGCACTGCTCGCATGGTATATTCGTATGCCGGCAACAGGAGCTTTTGCAATCGAAGCTCCATTCCCTTTATATAAAACTCTTTACGTATTTCACTGATGATTTCTATACCGTTATCTGCATTGGGAATAGCATAAATGAAAGCAGTTATCGCATCCATATGCCTCTGTATCTGTGGAACGACACGCTTTACTGCATTATGAATATCTTTATCTTCAAGCTTCAATAGCGCACCGAACTGCAGTGCCTTTCCGTCGATATTATATCCGGTGACTGTGCTGATTGCACTGCTGAGAATCCTATCTTCATTCTTCAACATGTCGTTTATTTTCTCATCGGAAATCTTCGTGGAAAAAGAAGCACCGTTATCAAATACAGGCGCCAGCGATATACTGCCATCGGAATATCGCAGGATACCCCAGTTTCCGCTATTGCGATCATTATTATTTATCAGCCCGTCGATCATGACACAATCCCAGAACCTCTCTGACATTCCATCAATCATATACAATAGGGAATTATAGTTCAGATGTGCCTTTACCGCGTGAAGACTTGTACTGCCAACACTGTTGCTATCTGTTACTGTATCTTCCAGAATTGCCTCCAGTTCTTTATTGTAATAGTTTTTGATTTCTCTGAATTCCTGTAATCGAACATGTGAATCCGTAAAATCTTTACATGCAACAACCAGTTTGTTATCCTTTGTCCCTAATTTGGTTTCATGTACAGGATAGCCGAGAATCTGATAAATATGACTGCCTATATACTCAGATAACGGAGAGGTTGTATAAGCAATTTCCGTTTTTCTCATTCCCTTTGTAGATTTAGGAAATTTCAGAATCCAGTCCTCCCCCTGATAAATGATTCCAAGCTTACTGCCAGCCATCCCACCATAGGCTTTGTTATTTTCCTGACACTTGTTAAAATCAATCAAATACATGTGTTTATCCTCCACGATATCTTTGACATAGGATATCCCTCTGTTTGCTGGTCATTTCTTTATTGATAACAAATTCTTTTGTAATATTCTCAATGAATCCACATCTGTCAAAGTATGACCAGTCTTCCTTCCGATCCATTTCCTCCAGCTCATCCACCAGCTCCTGAATCATGGAAGGCAAGGCAAAATCAATTTTGACTGAATCGTTGATCCAGTGATAGCTTTTATCCATTTGATCACACCCTTTTACCAACTGTATTATAGCATGCATTGTTTTCACAACGCCATACGATCATTCAGAAACGCAAAAAGTCGGTTTGTATTCCTGTAATCAGTCAAACACTCATAAAAGATCCAACCATGTATCTTCCAGTTTATCCTAACAGAGAACTGACCTTTCTAACGTAAACCTGCGATACCGATATCACCTGCCTGACTGTCATTTTCGTACAACAAATCAAGCCTGGAAGGAAGCAAAAGCTGGTCATCACGCTTTGCTATGCTTCATATTATTCATTTCAATTAGTATTTTAAAATCTTTTTATGAGCTTTGGTCAACGCAGTGAACAGTATATGCCTGAAACACGAAATGTAAACACGGATAACACGAAAATCAGAATAAAATAAAAAACAGGTTATACATCTCTCAAAGCCTTTAATTAAGGTCTTTTTTAACCGTTCGGCGAAATGTAAATAACCTGATCATGTTATATGGTGGAGCGTATCGGGATCGAACCGATGACCCCCTGCGTGCAAGGCAGGTGCTCTCCCAGCTGAGCTAACACCCCATGTATATTGAAATTCGATGGTGGGCCTGAATGGACTTGAACCAACGACCTCACCCTTATCAGGGGTGCGCTCTAACCACCTGAGCTACAGGCCCATTTCCATCGAATGCCTGTAAATAATACCACAAGCAAAACATGATGTCAACATATTTTTAATTTTTTTATCACAAAAAGCCGTCAAGCCGGAGTGCTCTCTGTTTTCCACAAGCCACATCGGTGAGATCAAAGCCGGATTTGTGCTATGATATGGTACATAACAATGATTACAGGAGGAACCAGCATGGACTATACAGAAGCATTTGAGCAGATTGATATTTTCAGAATCCATTTAATCGAGGAAGAAAAAAGTACATTGACCGTACAAAAATACATCCGGGATATTACCAGACTCTTTGCCTACCTTTCTTCCGAAAAGACTCTGACGAAGCAGTGTATTATAAAGTATAAGGAGGAGCTGATGAAATCCTATACCTCGGTAAGCATCAACAGCATGCTTGTTGCAATTAACTGTTTTTTCACCTTTATCAATCAGCCCGGATATCGGGTAAAGCTATTGAAAATACAGAAAAGAACCTGTATTGAGAAAGAGAGAGAGCTGACTAAGAAAGACTATGCCAGACTTTTAAAAGCAGCGCAGGATACCCATAATGAGCGTATGTATCTGCTGCTTCAAACCATATGCGCGACCGGAATCCGTGTATCCGAGCATCGATTCATTACTGTGGAAGCTGTAAAAAGCAGAAAGGCAGCCGTGCAGAATAAAGGTAAGCTCCGCTATATATTCTTTCCATCCAGACTGCGTAAACAGCTGCTGGCATACTGTAAAAGAAAAAAGATAACATCCGGCAGTGTTTTCGTCACGAATTCCGGAAGACCGCTGGATCGCAGCAATATCTGGAAAGCGATGAAAAAGCTGTGTCTCCATGCCAATGTCAGCAGCAATAAGGTTTTTCCGCATAATCTGCGGCATTTGTTCGCCTTCACCTTCTACAGTATGGAAAAGGATGTGGTTCGACTGGCGGATATCCTCGGGCACTCCTCCATTGAGACCACCAGGGTGTATACGATGACCAGCTTTCAGGAATATGAGAAGACACTGTCCCGCATGGATCTGGTACGCCTCTGTTGAAAAATACCACATAATATGTATTATGTGGTAGCACTCATATTCTGCTTACAGGTATATTTTACCATATATTCTTACATAACTGAGGAAGATATCATCAGCTATTCATCTTTTTTTCTTAAACAGATCATTTGCCCAGCTGACCGTTTCCCTGCCTTTGATTGCAGTCCTGCCTCCTGCGCACTAACAATGTCCTGTACTACATAATACATATTATGTGGTACAGGGCTTTTCTGTTCACGATGTGTATCTTGATTTTTGCACAGGAAAGGAAGCACATGAGAAAAACATTTTTTTATCTGACCAAAATTATCCTTTGTACAGGACTATTTCTGATTGTGATGCATTGCCTATTCATGCGGCAAACACAGGGTCTTTGCTCTGCCATTACAGTTTTCATGGAACCGCAGGGCAGACAGGAGCGTTGTCTGCTGCAGATTGAAGTACGAGGCAGCGGTACTCTATTCGACGGCAAAGCGCACCATCGAAACAGCAGTGAACGATATGCACTCTTTAAAGGAAAGCGAAGAACCTTTCACCTTTATGCAGATCAGAAGAACTATGCCATACAAATCCGGTTGAATAACAAAGATATAACCGATAGCATTCACAACGGGAACATCCCTATCAGGAGCTCATCCAAGGTTCAGCAGCTCATTCTGTATGTTTCATAGGATAAGCATGCAGAGTTTTCTGTACAGGCTGTAATCAAGGCAAAGTCGGCTATAAACGCATCCTACAGCAGCACATACGGCGCTCCTTTGCCCTGTCCTACAGATTATTACGGCTGCTATGAAGCAGTCATTCTATTCGCCATGCTGTACACCCGCCTATACAGCAGCTTTTAAATCACATTCTCATTCGGTTATCGGTATTCTCACGACAGGAAATTGAAATATTCCAGTATACTGTCATACAGCGTCTGCGCCACCTTTTGCTGATATTCATCGGTAATAAGCTTCGCACGATCCTCTGCATTCGATAGAAATCCGCACTCTACAAGAGAACCGATCTTCTGCGCATTATTCAGAATATAATAATCTCCCGGCTTGCTTGTCATCTTCGTCTGCGTCAGTGCGCGGAAATGCTTCTGCACAATATCCGCAAATACCTTGGATACCTCATTCTTTGGAGCATAAAAGGCCTGAGCCCCCTTTACACTTGTGTTAGGATAGGAATTCAAATGGATGCTCATGAACAGATCCGTCTTGTCCTGATTGATCAGCTCGATACGCTTTTTCATATCCTCGCGTTTGCGGTTCGAAGCACCTTCGCTTGCCAGATCATAGGCACCGTCACGGGTCATCGTCACATGGGCACCGCCTTCCTCCAACAGCTTCTTCAACTTCTGTGCAATTTTCAGATTGATTTCCTGTTCCTTCGCTTCGTTGCTGCGGGCACCGTCATCCTTTCCCCCATGTCCGGGATCCAATACGATTTCCACACCATCCAGTGCATGGAAGGCACGTTTGGCAGAAACGGAGGTAATGTGCGACAGACAGAAGGATGCTGCCAGTATGGTACACAGCAGTCCTGCACCCAGTAGGTATTTTTTTCTTTTCATCATCTTCACCTTTTCAAGTATATGTAATGTTAATCACAAAAATATCACAGTAGTGAAATATTTCTGTAATTCGCGCCGGCACAGAAAGGCGATTGACCCGATACCACGGACATTTGCGGCATACGCTGTAAAGGAGGTGATACTATCACTACAGGATATGTCATGGTTGAAACCATGGAGGAAACCGCACAGCCCATTCCCAATGCGCAGATCAGTGTCTTTCGACGGGATGAGCGCGGATCTATATTTATCATGGAATGCAGTACAGATGAATTCGGTAAAACACAACGTATTGAATTGAATGCTCCGGATAGCTCGCATTCAACAGACATTCACTCACTGACTCGCCCGTATGGTCAGTATGATATTCACGTTGCCAAAGAAGGCTACGATACAGAAGTTCGCAACGGTGTACAGATATTTGCAGAAACCGATTCAACGCTGAGCGTTGTCATGCAAAATTCCGGAGTCCGGGGTGCTGGCAATTCCCTTGATATCGGTGAGCATCAGCTTTTTGAGGGAGGAGGATGTCGCTCATGCTAGAAGAAATCATCCTTCCCACGACGATTACCGTTCATCTGGGAAGACCGACAGCCAGTGCACAGAATGTTACCATTGGCTTTGTCGATTATATCAAGAATGTCGCATCCAGTGAAATCTATCCGACATGGCCGTATGAAGCTTTGCGGGCAAATATCTGGTGTCAGATGTCCCTTGCCCTAAACCGTATTTACACGGAATGGTATCGAAGCAGAGGGTATTCCTTTGATATCACCAATTCCACAGCCTTTGATCAGGCATTTGTTCCCGGTCGTAATATCTATGATAATATCGCTGCGGTTGTGGATGAGGTTATGGGAGATTATCTGAAAAAGCCGTTTTACAGGGAGCCGTATTATGCGGAATATTGCGATGGAAAAAGAGCTCAGTGTCCGGGGCTGAAGCAGTGGGGAACACTTGATCTGGCAAATCGCGGATATGATTCCTATGGCATCATCCGATATTATTACGGTGATCAAATGCAATTTCTGGAAACAGATAACTGGCAGCCATACACTCCTTCCTATCCCGGCTATGCCCTGCGGCTTGGAAGCAGCGGTCAGCCGGTGTTTATCATTCAGGAGCTGTTGAACGGAATCGCTGTCAATTATCCCAACATTCCGTTAATCTATCCACCCGATGCTGTTTTCGGACCGCAAACAGAGAGTGCGGTAAGAGCCTTTCAGCGGCAGTTTGACCTTACCGTAGATGGGATTGTCGGGCAGTCCACCTGGTATCAGATTTCCCGAATTTATGTCGCAGTCCGCAAGCTGGCGGAGCTGGGAAGTCTTGGCAGATTGGAAGGTTATTTTACTGGTTTATGGACCGGAAAGGTGCTGCGTCAGGGGGATGTCGGCATCGAAGTGCAACAGCTGCAGTATTTCCTTTCCATTATCTCAGAAAGCTATCCATCCATTCCATCTGTAACCGTTGACAGCCGCTTCGGACCAGGACTGGATCGCGCCGTACGTGCCTATCAGCGGGAATTCGGTCTGGCCGTAGATGGGCTCGTCGGACGTTATACATGGAATTCCATCTATGAAACCTATGCAGCAATCGTAGGTTGACAAAGCCATTCCCGTAAAAGGAATGGCTTTCCCGTAATTCTAAAGCAATCACTGTATTTTTAAATTGTTCCGGATACAGCAGGCAGCCTTTAAAGAAATACTGCATGAAGAAAGCTAAAGATGTGTATATCGTATCATACCAGTAATTGCACACTGCTAAAAATCGCAGAACACAAACCTCCATGTCCGTACTGAGTGACCTGTATCGAAATTATGAAAAAGCTGAAGCAGAGGAGATGAAGCGATACATGAGCTGATTTAACCTTTCATGTACGTGAAAGGTATTTACAGAATACTACACGTATGATTTTACCATGCCTCTTACGCAGATCAGGGTACGCATATAAAAAGCTGAAAAACCGGAAGTAGTAAATTCCTATGATCCGACTGCTTCCGCCTTGCTATTACAGCCCTGTCAATTACCCTTGACTGCGTCACCCCCCTTTACACTTTGAGAGTCCTTTTTTCTAGAAGCCTTTCCAAAAGAAAAGAGACAGCCCGGTGTCGGCTATCCCTATATATCGTTTTATGATTGCTTTAGAATTCTTTGTTTTTCATAACACGACAGCTGATGCGGTAGGATATCGCAAGCAGCACTACCGAGAATATCCCTGCAGCACCTCCGATCTGCATCATATTCATTGTACTCATAGATGCCAGAACAGCATCCAGATCTACCTGCAGTATTTCAAGAAGCTTTATGACTCCCATACTTCCCAGCACGGCAACACCAACAGTAAGCAGCAATGCTACTCTCCCCCGTTCTCCGCCGAATTTCAGCTGTACAGGGATCATGACAGCCGCAAACAGAAGGACGATGCAAATATATAGCAGATCAATCGGCAGCCAGTCCATGACGCTTATCTGCGGATTGCGAATAGTAATGAGAATTCCCGACAGTACCACCGAAAGCAGCCATGCACCGCCTCCAACTAAAATAGAGAATACATATTTTTCCTTCACATAGGACGTTCTGGAAAAAGGCATGGAAAACAGAAAGGCATAGCCGTTGTCATATTCGTCATAGCTGATCGTACTCAGCACAAACATAGAAGCGATCATTGTGAAATAGCTGACAACGAAGGTTGATTCAAATTCAGCAAACAACATGGCTGCCGCTATAAATATCATGATAAAGAAGAAATTCTTCTGATTTTTCATCAGCTTGAAGTCCTTAATCAATAAACCTTTCATATCTGTTCACCTCGTATCATCATCATAATCACATCATCAATGGACCCTTTTTCCACAGCAAGCTGCGGATAGTTTTCCATATAAAACTGTTTTTGGCTGGTCAGTACAGCATAGCCATAGGGTTCCTTGCGCCGGCGAAGCAAATAGCGCTTATCCAAATCCGCATACTGGCGTTCATCCATCTTCAGCAAAGCGTAATCACTCAGCAACACATCTGTATCCTCATGCATAACAATCTTTCCCTCATGAATCATATACAGATCATCACACAGTCCCTCCAAATCGGAAGAGATATGGGAGCTAACCAGCATACAGGCATCCTCATGCTGTTCCATATACTCCCGAAGCAAATCCAGCAGTTCATCCCTTGCGACCACATCCAGACCGGCTGTCGGTTCATCAAGAATAAGCACCTTCGCATGATGGGAAAGAGCAATCAATGCCTTCAGCTTGGCCTTCATTCCGGTTGAAAAATCCCGAATCTGTTTATCCATCGGCAACGCAAATCTCTGGCACTGTCGCAGAAATTCCGCTTTTTCAAATTTCGTGTACATATTGTCCATTACGGGAAGGATATCCTTGATATTCAGATATCCACTGAAGCCGGAATCAGATAATACGACACCCACATATTCTTTTTCCTCCGGTGTCAGCTCCTGTACAGGCTTTCCCAATACCTCAATTTCCCCGCCATCAATAGAAATCAATCCCAGAATGGCTTTAAAGGTTGTGCTTTTACCAGCACCATTTTGCCCGATCAGCGCACTGATCTGTCCGCTTTTCAGCTCCAACGAGCAGTGCAGAGAAAAGGCACCGTAGTTTTTCACAACATTTTGCAGTTTCAGCATATTCATTCCTCCAATAGCAGATGGAACAGTTCCAGCAGGTCGCTGTCCTCCATCCCGCAGCTTCTGCCTTTTTGAATGGCCTTGTCCAAATCGGCTTCGATTTCCTTCTTATGTTCCTCCATCACCAGGGCCCTGTTCAGTCCGGCTACATAGGTGCCCTTGCCATGAACAGTAACCGCAAATCCTTCAGCCTCCAGATTATCGTACGCTTTCTTGACTGTCAGAGCGGATATTTTCAGTTCCTTGGATAGAGAACGAACAGATGGCAGAATATCGCCTTCCTCCAGCTCCTCGCTCAGGATCATAGCCTTTATTTGCTCTACTACCTGTTCATAAATCGGAGTCATAGAAGAGTTGTTAATAATGATTTTCATAAGATACCTCCTCTGTTCACAAACAGTATATAACAGTATATAACTGTTGTCAACTGTTATATACTGTTTATCATAAAAACTTTAAGTTAGGCTATCCTCACATTTTGATAATAGAAGCTATCTACACCGTAGATAAAACAGAGGATATAAGCTTGAGGTTCCACCTGCTTCAGATGGTCAGAGAAAACGGTAAAAAGATTGCAACAACAAATCAGCTGAAAAACGGGTGATTTGTTGTATTGCATGTTTTAAATCAGTGCATATGCCGGAAAAACTGAGGTATTTTACTCCGATATCTATAGGAATTGCTTTTATGGGGTGCATATCTCATAGACCCGCGATAACAGTAAGCCTCATTACCAGTACGATACCCTTTATGTATGTATCACTTCCAACCAACATTCCATCATCCGTGCTTCCATCTGATAATCCATGGCTCAGTGTATTCTACCGATCGTGTGCTTTTTTATCTTTTGTATGATTAGAAAAAGCAACACCATAAAAAAAGGGATCCGAGGGACACTATGATAGAGAAATGCTGCGTGCATGCCTGATATGTAGAAAAGACAGACCACATACAGTATACACCGCATATGGTCTGTCTTTGCATTTTCCTGAATCTTTAACCGGATATGTTGCAGCACAGAGGATACCACCTTTAGCAGTGAATCATAGACAATGCCGCGAACACAGTCTTAAGCTGTATGTCTGCCTTGTTTTTCCTGAGATGAATCTGCCTGTAGTCAGACAAGCTGTGCCGGGCGATTGCCTCTTATTTCCACCTCCGGATTCAGGCTTATGCATAAAGCCTTGCGAGAGCTTCATACACGTTTATCGCATCCAGAATGTGATATGGCTTTGTTGTAGCAGAACCAGCCGCATGAGCGCTGACAAACAACCACGTTTCCTCATGGATACGTGCCTGTGTGGCAAGACATAGACCGGCTTTCTTTGTATATCCGGTCTTCCCGCCCAAAATATCATCCTGTGACAACTCGTTTTGATCCATGGTCATCCGCATAGTGGAATAGATGGTCATTCCTTCCGGATGCATATTGCTGGGAGCCATAACGTAGTTGGTTGCATGAAAAGCCTCTGCAAATTTAGGAAGCTTTAATGCCTCGTCCAGTATCCATGCAATATCACGGACGCTGCTCACATGCCCGGCTTCATCAAGTCCTGTACAGTTTTGAAATCTGGTTTGCTTCAGCTTCAGTTTTTCAGCCTGCGCATTCATTTCGGCAACAAATGCGTCCTCACTGCCATACAGCGAAATGGCCAGGGTCATAGATGCATCAGCGCCGCTTGGCAGTAATGCTCCATAAATCAAATCCTCATAGGTTACCTCCTCATCCGGTAAAAAACCGGCCATTGACGCCTGCTCCTTTTCCAGCTGCGGGAATATGGAGGCTGGAATACGTACGGTTTTCTGCAAATCATCAATATGCTGTAATGCCGTATATACTGTCATAAGCTTGGTTAAGGATGCCGGAGCAATCGCTTCTTCTTCCCTTTCCTTCAGCATCACCTTGTTATCCTTTTGCCGGATAAGGATATAATTCTTACTGTATAATTCGCTGCTTATCTTGATCGGCTGCTCTTCTGTGTTTCTGATTTGGAGATTCACCTTATCCTCCTTGGAAATCATCGGTCGTAAATAACAGACAAGACCTGTAAGCAGTACACCAGCCAGCAGCAGTTTTTTAAATCGTTTCATCGTATCAGCTCCTTCATGACTCTATTGAACCATGAATTGCACAGATAGTTGAAAACACAGACTTAGCACTTACTTAATTATCACTTAACTCCTTGCGTTGCTTGTTTGTTCACTTTGCATACGCCGAAAGGCTTCAAGAAAAGGCACATGCTGAAGTTGATTAGAATGAGGTCAAAAGCAAGTACTTCCATATAAAAAAATTACAAGCGCGGTAAACATAAACATCGCATCACCCACACACAGCGGACTCCTTTTTCAGTCTGAAATCCATGTTTTCCGTAAATTGAAACAGCATAATCAGCCAGCGAATTCTGTTTCGTTTATCAAATAGTCTTCGCCAATCTTATCCGCAGCAAAAACGCATTCACTGCATAACAGCTTTCTCGTCGAAGAAAAAAAACACCCGCAGGTGCTTTCATCATAAACCAAGAGCATTGGTTACAGTTTGTAGCCTTGTACATTCTCTGCCTCCAGATGCAGCACATCAATCATGCTGACTGCAGCTCTGTATCCGTTGCGGGCATGGGAAGCTTTATATAGAAAACTGTTTCCTCCATATTACTGTCCGCATAGATGCTGCCTCCGTGGGCCTCGACGATTTCCTTTGCGATTGCAAGACCAAGACCGGCTCCACCGGATGCTGTGGATCTGGCTTTATCCAGTCGGAAGAATTTTTCGAAAATCATCTCCAGCTTCTGTTCTGGAATTTCATCCCCCTGATTGTGGAATTCCAGCAGGATATGCTCTGCTTCCTGTTTGACTGCTACCCGTATCACGGTATTGGGATAGCTATAGGAAATAGCGTTTTTCAATACATTATTGAAAGCTCTGGCAAGCTTATCCGCATCACCGTAACAAACAGAGCCCTCTGCAATATCCAGCTTCAGCTCCTTATGCTGTGCAAGCAGAGTCGGATAGAACTGCTCCTTTAGCTGTTCCAGCAGAAAATTCAACGCAATCCTCCCTCTTGAAACAACGATATCATGAAGATTAAAGCGCGTTATATCAAAAAATTCATCAATCAGCTGTTCCAGTCGTTCCGCCTTATCAAGGGTGATACGGATGTAGGTATCCCGCTGTGCTTTTGGAACATCCGATACATCGTTCAATAGGTTCAGATACCCGATGACTGAAGCCAGCGGTGTCTTCATGTCATGGGCCAGATACGATATCAAATCATGCTTCTGACGTGTCTGCTTCTCCAGCATTGCCAGCTGCTTCTGCTCCTTTGCTCGAATCTGCAGCAGAAGTGCCTCTATATTACCAAAGCCCTCCGGAAGATAAAAATCGCGATCCTCCAAAAACTGATGCAGGGCCGTTTCCATCGCCTTTTCTATCTCAGCCCTGTGCTTCATAGCGACACGGCTGCTTTGTGTCCGCACGCAGACAATACAAATTACAACAACCAGTGCCGTCAGCAAAAAAAGCAGCTGCTTGATTCGATACCAGTTGGGAGAAAGATACTGATGCAGGATACCTGTCGTATCCGTATATTCTTCCATATAGAAAAACTGTTCGGACAAAAATTCCCGCAGCATACCGTTGCCCAGCAGATCCGCAGCGAGATAAACTCCAGCGACCACTGCGATTGCTGCAAGCAGTATCCATACAGTGCGTTTCATAGTGTTTCTCCCAGCTTATAGCCCACACCCCAGACATTTTGTATATAGCGCGGGTGTTCTCCGCGATCCTTCATCTTTTCACGGATATGCCGGATATGTACCATCAGGGTATTGTTGCTGGATGAGAGATATTCCTCCTGCCAGATTGCGGTGTACAACTCCCTTGCACTGACAACCTTTCCCTGACGCTCACACAGATACCATAAAAGACGAAATTCAATCGGTGTAAGATTCAGGTCTTTCTCATTCAACCTGCATATATGCTGTTCCTGATTCATGACAAGCCCCAGATAACTTAGCTCCTTTGCCTTCTGCTGAACATTATAGCGCTTGTATCTTCTAAGCTGCGCCTTGACGCGGGCAATCAGCTCCAGCGGCTGAAACGGCTTGGTCATATAATCATCAGCCCCGATCATCAATCCATTGATTTTATCAATATCCTGCTCCTTCGCTGTCAGCATGATAATGGGCCATGTGTAGTTCTGACGAATGGTCCTACAAATGCTAAAGCCATCCATATCCGGAAGCATGACATCCAATATGGCCAGATCGTAGGAACGTGTCCGTATATTCTGCAGAGCCTGTGTCCCTGTATAGCATACATCCACCTTATAATTTTCATTTTTTAAATAAATTTCCACAAGCCCGGCAATTTCCTTTTCATCATCCACTACCAGTATATTCATGTCCATTCCTCCTGTACTTCATCTGTCAATCATACTGCTTGCGTTATCCATGCATGATGCTTTCCGCAATCCTTCACACACATTATACCAGAGCCTGTGGAAAGACTTCCTTACATTTCACTTAATTCCAGGAAACAGTATATGCAAACCGTCAATATCATCCACAGAGGCTGAAATTTCACAATATCTTCCAGATTCTGCAGGTATTCTTCAAATAAAAGAGCACATGAAAAGCCGTATCCAGTACGGCCTTTACAGATGACCAAGGATACGGCTTTTTCATGTAGGATGCTGTATAATTGTCTTTCTCCATACCGCCTTTTTCTTGCAAAGCAATTATGAACGTTGTAATACTGTCAGTTACGGTTTTTATGAAAGAGCAATTGCTGGTTAATAGGATGCAGTATACGTAAAGGTAAAGTCATCTCCATCCTTAATTTTCAGACTGCTTGCAGCATCACAGCTTCCGGCAGCCTTGCAGGATTCGTTATTCTCGGATTCATACAGCCACCATGGCCCCTTATTAAAGTCCTTGGTTTCCACACCCTTCATAGCCATAATGGTTTTTCCATATTGACCGTCTTCCATTTTCACATCCAGATCCTTCGCCTTCTCCAGAAAGTCCGCAAGTGTTTCCACCTTTCCCTCTACACTTACATTTCCGTTAAACAGCTCCTTTTTGTTAACCTCGTCCTGAATCGTGATTTTCAGCGTTGTTTTTTCCGTGTTGTCACTTACAGGCTCCTTCTTTTCACTTTCCTTTGAAGAGCATCCGCCAACAAGCAGCATGGCAGATACCAATAAAATTTTACATAGCTTTCCCATTTTGCAATCTCCTTTCCATATGGTTTAAAACCGCTGCTATCGGTTTATAACAGATGGCACAAAGCGCCATGGACATAAAGCCCTGGATCAAAGAGGTCTTTAATCCCATAAGAACATATATCACTGTTATTTTTTCCGAAATCAGCATAAAGGGCAGCTGTACCAGCTGGCCTGTCAGAAATGACAGAAAGCCGCAGGTGAATACCAGTGCGAGGAAATGTCTGTTCAGGAATTTCCTGCTGCAGCCGATAAACAGACTGTACAGCGGATAAATCAGACAGTACATCATCGACCATGGGGCTACCCCCTGGGTACTCAGATTGAGTATGGTAAACACCACTGCTCCCAGAACAGCCTGCCTTGTCTGAAATGTCATCGCAAATACCAAAATGGTAAATGTAATGCATTCCAGATATAGAATGAATGAAAATGATGTAAACACGACAGCTTCAATCGAAGCGATAACGGCTATGAAGCAAAGCTCTCTTGCCTTCATACATAGGACCTGCTAATAAATTCTCTTTCCCTTATACCGTCCTGTGCATTCTCATACAGGCACATCATGAAAAAGGTATTGGATAGCAGATTCATAAAATCAAACAGGATGGCTTCTACCGGCTTTCCCTCACACTGAATCTGATGCATGATGCGGATAACAGCCTTGACTTCTGCACGCAGCACATGCAGATGGCTGGCACCAATACAGCCGTCGGGCAGGACAAAACGATCCATCTCAATATGGTAACGGGCATAGAAGGTATTCAGCTTTTTCAGTTCAGCCTCCCCTATGGCACACGCTCCCCGGATGGATCCATTGGCGTGATAGATCATTTCCATCAGTTGAAGGAGGTCCTCCTGCGGAATATGACGGATGTGGCGTCTTGCCACGGATAGCATGGATGCCAGACGATCCGTTGCTATCTCATAATCGCACAGGTGACTTTTTTCCTTCAGAAAAGGATATGCACAATATTCAACACTCATTTTTTCACCCTCACTTCCTTAACGACAGCGGGCAGAAAACATATAAAAAAACTATATTCTCCACACCCAGCAGAAAACTCTGTTTGCATAACAGGCAAGTCTCCCGGCTTAATTTCATCCTACTCTTCACCTTCTCATACCAGATTGGTACAATGGTTTCTGAATTTCGTCCATATCACGGTTGCTGGGGCAGCTGAAGATGTTCGCTTCCATTCCTTGTTCGGTATTTTCATACACCTGTTATGCTTTTTTTCATTCATTCGCTCTTAATTATAAAGGCAACGCGTTCTTCTGTCTATAGTAAATACTGCTTTCCATCTTCCCATTGTTGTCATATCTGTCAGCTGCCTGAGGATTCGGCAGGTAAGAAAAAACATCCCTGTTTAAGAGATGCGATTTCATCTATTCCTCATCAGCGTAAATCCTGTAACTATGCATGCCCTTTTTGGAGTTATACATGGAGGTGTCGACCTTTTGAAACAGTTCCTGATAGGTACTGCCGTGCTCCGGAAAATAAGTGACACCAATGCTGAGCGTGATGCGCTGTGTAAAGGGAAACTGCCTTTGTTCATCCTCCCAGTGCTCACGAAATTGTGCGAGAATGTGTTCCAGCATGCAGTTATCCAAATGTCGGGGGCAGTAAACAAGAAATTCATCCCCGCCAATCCTTGACACGATATCCTTTGAAAAGGTTTTTTGCAAAGCCTGTGCAAGCGTAATTAGAATCCGGTCTCCCACAGGATGACCATATGTGTCATTATAAAATTTAAAGTGGTCAACATCCATCATTAGAATTGTTCCCTGCTTACCGTTACGCAGTTGTTCTTCAATCTGTTTTTCACAGTAATAGCGATTTGTAAGCTTCGTTAAATAATCATGATGGGAGTAATATAGGACTGCCTTGTTGCTTTCCTGCAATTCTCTTGTTTTCTGTGCGATTTTCTCGCGCAGCTGCTCATTGCTCTGTTCAATCAGGCGCTTAGGAAAAAATTCATCGCTGCACTGGTTGATATCCGGTACAGACTGATGTACATGGAGAAGCTCCCAGCCGGACGGCGTATACTGCAAAATAATCGTAAAACGAAAGTGCAGCTCATAATTGATTCGATCTCTTGCATCCTCATTCACATCGAGTTCTCCGTATACCATATATACATTGTCACTTAACTGTCTGGCCTGGTATGCTTCCTGCTCGATGACAAAGGTACCGTTCCACTGTTTTTCTTCTCTCTCCAGTAATACAGCAAATTCCTGTAACGAGTGTGAAACCTCGTGCTTACCGGTTCCTATCACACTGATTTGCGGACTGAAATATCCGCCGGGTATCTCATAGGAGCGTTCCTCCAGATACTGGTGCCAGAGATGATGGCAGAACTGCTTTGCATCCGCTGTATTATTCATAATATCATCCTTCTTTATTTGGTTATCTTTATTATACACATTTTCCCTATATCCGTCTCCATATTACAAAGGTAAACTTTTATAAAATAATGGAATCCTTATCACCACAGGGTCAACCGTATTCGAGAATGTCCATATATAGCATCAGGAAAGGTAAAAGGACGGATGAAGCCAAATCTTTGCCCCCTTTATTTTCGTGTGATACCTGAAAGCACTCAGGGAACCTGCAGACTATTCAGCGCTTACGGATGTCCCTTGGGAACAAGCAGGTATGACAGCATCATACTGATCATCACTTATTTGAAAAACAAATACTGCCCATTCAGAATAAATTACAGCAAAAGGCAAGGTTTTTTTCAATTCATTATATCAGTATACCGTCACAATGATCCAGCTCGTGCTGAATAATCTGTGCACAAAAGCCCTCATAGGTTTTAATTTTCTTTTTCCCACAGCAATCCATGTAGGATACCTTGATTTTCTCATATCGTAAGGTTTTCTTCTGTGTACTATGGCAGAGACATCCTTCCTCGGCAGTATAGCGCTTATCTCCGGTTTTTATTATCACAGGATTCAGCATTGATACATAGCTTCCGCCATCCTGAAATACGATGATACGTTTCAGAACACCTATCATATTTGCTGCCATCCCGACACAATGATCCGCATGTGCCTGCAATGTATCCTGCAGATCCTGAACCGTCTGCAGATCATCCAGCGTAGCAGCCTCACAACGACGGCTGAGCAAAAATGTATCCTTCACAATTTCCTTGATCATATAGTTTCCTCCGATTTCATTTCAGTTTTTCATCCGTATGTATTATCGCAGAAACAGCACACATTGGCAAATGCATCACAGGTAAATGCAACAAAAAATAGCTGCATCTTTCAACATTTGCATAGGAAAGTGAATAGGTCTTGTTTCCTGGTAGAAAAAACACTAAGATAGAGTGTAGATACAAGGGAGGCGGCAGTATGCAGAATATGCAGCATTATTATGATTTTTCCGGACAGAAATTCGGATATCCTCTGAGCTTGAGCATTAACAGTTTTAAGCGACAGGTTTTCTCCAGACAATCGAGTCTGGAAATTTCGTATGTATTAAAGGGTGCCTACGAAGCTGTTACAGAGCATTTTACTGCAGGTATTAAGGAACATGAACTGGTGATTGTTGCGCCAAACGATATTCACATGATCCGACAGATGGATAATGATAAAAGCGTTATCCTTACTTTGCATATTGATTTTTCCCGATTCTCTGCAGGCATGTGCGGAAACATAGAGGAAGCCTTTGAATCCATGATCTGTACACGATCGAAAAATTACCGGCTGCTGTGCAGACTTCGAAACAAAATAGGAGAACTGGTCCGGATGCTGCTACGGGGAGAAAGCAGTATGTTTCAGATGAACGCCATCATGATGGAGCTTGTCTACATTGCCAGCAATCATCGGCAGTATCCGGTAGAGCGGCTTCCTCTGCAATCTGTCCATCATGAAAACTATATGAAGGCGATTCAATACATTGACTGCCATTTTTCAAGTGAACTGCATTTGGAGGATGTCGCTAAAACACTGTCCTTCAGTGTTTCCTACACATCAAAGCTGTTTAAAAAATATACCGGTATCTCCTTTGTCAAATATCTCGCATATGTCAGAATCCGGGCTTCTTTGGAGGCCTTGCTGGAGGGTAAGGATTCCATAGAGCAGATCGCGGCTGACTGCGGAATGCCGAATTCCAAATCCTATACTGCCGCATTCCGTGAATTATACGGCATTGTACCAAGTGACTATCGCAAGAAATTCACACAAAACATTAAAATGAATGAAAATCATAAAGAACAGAGTATGAGCTTTGATATTGAACAAAAAGAACTACTGGAGCATCTTATAGCAGATACACAGGAGGTTTTATATGAAAATGACGGTATAAAAATCACGCAGCAGGAAGGTCATATCCAATGCCGAATTCAGCATGAGCTGATTACAAAAACAACAATAACACAGACAGATGAGGAGCTTGTAATGGAGTTTATTCGCAAATAGCTTTCCAGCAGCCTCCTTTTTTTGTCTTTTTCTAACTCATCAAATGTAAAAACACAACAAAATATGCCGGATATCATCAATGCATGGCAGCGATTACTATTCTGATTCGTGATAAAATATCAGTAAAGGAGATGTTAAAATGAACACCTATCATCATTTATTTTCACCAATTAAAGTAGGGCATACAACCATCAAAAATCGTGTGTTTATGCCTCCGATTTCTACAAATCTGGCAGATAAGGGCTATATTACGGATGAGCTTATACAGCATTATGAGGCCAGAGCCAAGGGAGGTGTCGGCCTGATTGTTACCGAGGTGACAACTGTGGAGCCTACCTACATCTATCTGCCCGGGGATATGTCGATTCACGATGATTCCTTTATCCCCGGGTGGAAGAAGCTTACAAATGCAGTGCATCAGTATGGTGCCAAGATCCTTCCACAGCTGTTTCACCCTGCCTATATGGCATTCCCTATTCCAGGCACACCACGTCTGATTGCCCCTTCCAATGTGGGACCTTCCTATGCAAAAGAAGCTCCCCGTCCGGTTACAATTGAAGAGCTGAAGGTTATCATACGCCAATTTGGAGAAGCAGCCCTTCGTGTTAAGCAGGCAGGGGGTGACGGTGTGGAAATTCACGCTGCACATGCTCATGGTCTTCTTGGCGGTTTTCTGACACCGCTTTACAACAAACGCTGTGATGAATATGGGGGAGATATCAATGGAAGATTGAAGCTTACACTGGAGGTTGTTGAAGAAGTTCGGAGTGTATGCGGCCCTGATTTCATCATCGATGTGAGAATCTCGGGAGATGAATATAGTGATGGCGGATTGAACCTCGATGATATGATTTATGTTTCCAAGCAGCTGGAGACACATGGGGCAGATATGCTGCATGTATCCGGCGGTACTACCATTAAGCGCGGCAGTGCAATTCCTGCGGCAGGGACAAAGCCTGGAGCGCATGCTCATCTGTCTCAGGAAATAAAAAAACACGTAAATATTCCAGTCGCAACAGTAGGTCGGATTACAGAACCCTGGATTGCGGATGAGCTCATAGCCAATGGAAAAGCAGATATATGCATGATCGGTCGTGCCAACCTGTGTGATCCTGATTTTGCCAATAAAGCAAAATGCGGAAAGGACGATGATATCCGTCCGTGCATTGGCTGTCTGCGCTGTTTAAATGGAATTATGTTTGGCAAACGGGTAGCCTGTACGGTAAATCCATCCTTTGAGCTGGAAAATGAAGACACGCTTAAGCCTGCCGAGGTTAAGAAAAAAATTCTGGTCATTGGCGGAGGGCCTGCTGGTATGGAGGCAGCTTTTGTGGCGAAAAGAAAAGGTCATCATGTCATTCTGTGTGAACAAAGTGATGCGCTGGGAGGATTGATGAAGCTGGCAGCAGTACCTATTGCCAAGCAGGATCTCAGCAGAGTTATTAAATATATGGCACGCCGCCTTATGCAGGCAGGTGTCGAAGTACGCCTGAATTGCAAAGTTGAGAAAGCAATGCTGCAAGGAGAATTTGCTGATTATGAGGTGATTGCCTCCAATGGTGCCGTTCCATCAATTATAAAAGCCTTTACCGGGTTCAAGCAGTGGGCTACCGCCGATGATATTCTGGCAGGAAACGCATTCCCCGGTAAAAACATTGTCATCCTGGGAGGCGGCTCTGTAGGATGTGAAACCGCTGATTATCTTGCTCCCCTAGTTTATGACCGCTATCCAAGAGATCGGGTGATAACTGTTTTGGAAATGACGAAAGATATCATGGCAGCTGAGTCCGGTCCCGGCCGCAGTCTGCTCGTACAGCGTATGCTGAAAAAGCATGTAAATCTGATTTGTGAAGCCACGGTGGAAAAGGTTGAAAAGGATAAAATTTATTATACAAAAAACGGTAGGACGGAATGCATAGATGATGCTGATACACTGATTTTTGCAGTTGGCTACCATAGTGATCCAACCTTGAAGCTTCTGTTAGAGGAATGCGGTATGACCTATCACATGATTGGAGATGCAAATCATACAGGGACCATCAAGGATGCTATTCATGATGGCTATGAAACAGCACGCAGCATCTGACATCAAGGAATATCAGTAGCCTGAATAGCTTTGAGACATTGGAGTTGCTTCTGACATCGTTTATAGTTTGTTATTTTCGATACGTACAAAAGACTGCCCGCACCAAATCAATTCTGATTTCTGTGTACAGTCTTTTTTCTACCTGTATCCACGCTAAATTTTTTTATTTCCACTTATGCATTTGTAATCAGGAAACCTTTTCATTGAATAATTGTTTATATATCCATTCTGAATGAAATCATTTTCAAATCCTTTGCCTCTTTTACTCCAGCATATTCCAGCTGACTGCGAACCTCTTCCAGTACAAGATAGAACAGATATTTCATCTCACTCACATATAACTGCTCATCCCTTGTTTTCATGGCATATCGAAGCACATCAAAGGTATGACAAAATATCGACTGATATCTCTCTTTATCCAAATGGCAAATAAACGGATAAATCCATAGAATATGCTGTTTTAGCTCTTCAAAAATGCTCTTTAGGCTTTCCTGCTTATTTACATCCATGATAGAATCACAATACTCACAAATTAGTCTCCCCCAATTTATACTTGTGATTTCTGTATTCGATAATGCTTTTTGGAGTTGTTCATGGCGCTGCACCATACTTGTAAAAGACATAGTGGTAAATGTCTGGCAAGTTAACTGTAAAATCTGAAGACACTGCATACCTTCAATCACACGTTCTCTGACACCGTTGTCTTCCAGCATCTCATGAATTCTGTTTTCCTCACATTGAATTACTTTCATTCCCTTACCGCCAATAGGCTGTATAACACCGGTCGCCTGAAGAATTGACATAGCCCGTCGCAGAGTCGGTTCACTCACCTGATAAATCTCGCAAAGATCCAAAACCCGTGGAAGGCGACTCTCTACCGGATATATCTGGTAAATGATATCCTTCAATAAACTGCTTGCAATATTATAAATCTGCCGTGGCCGTCCACGATATATATTCCAGCGAAAGCTTACCTTACGCTCAGGTTTTCGCTGTGGAAGCTTAGCATAGCACTCCTGTGTTTTTCTGGAATCATCCACAAAGTATTTTTTCGTTATTTCATATATATCCTGATGAGTCAGCTGCTTTTGATGTATTGCATCAATAAATGCGTGTACCTTCGTAGTATCACTATGCGCACGAATTCCCTGCAACACCATAGAATCCTTTATTTTTTCATAAAAAGACAGTCTTCCAAATATTGCGACCTCCATATAAAGACAGCAAACCAGCGGATTTCCAAATACAGAGAGGACCGTTTCCACAAACGCCACGACTGTACGCTCACCCTGCATCTGATCAATACTTTTATGAATTGCGGCATATTGTTCCTCTTTAAGCAAACACAAAGCCTGGGTAAACAAATCAGGAAGCAAAATATTGCGTATCTCACACAAATCCTGTACTGCATATTTTCTTTCCAGAAAAAACTGAATGCAGTTCTCTCTACACTCTTCTTCGTTAAGTCCCAGTGTAAGACGTGAATGCCTACCACGTGACATCTCTATGTAGTGATGTTCCTCCAGGAGCTTAAAGGCATGAATGACGGGACGCCTGGAAACCTGAAATCGTTCAGCAAACTGTGAAATAGTTGGGAGCTTTTCTCCCTGACGGAAAATCCCAAAGCGGATTGCTTCTTCAATATAATTATAGATCCACTCATGCAGACTCATTTCTTCTTTCATCCAATCATCCTCCTTAACGCTTATTCATCCCTATCTTATCACACCATTTACCTTGCAACAAATGCTTTTATGAAAAAATCAGCTGTTTAGCACTCGGCATGTATACCTTGCAGCTCCTTCAGTTACAAGGATACGAATTTTAAAAAATGAATATATGTTTATGACTCCGTTCGCAGGTGAGTAATGATATCATTCTTACAAACACTCATATAAAAAAACTATGGAGATATTTATCAAGACTTACTTTGCAGACTCCTCAACACCTCTTGATTCCTAGAAATTTTCTGAAATTTTATAGGCTCCTTTGCAGGCTTATGATATCCCTGCAATTGCCTGTTATTAGAATTTAATCAAAAATTCCTGCTCGATAACCATTATGATGAATTTGCACTCTCAACCGATATATGCTCAATCTGTGAAGGAAAAGCAGAAGAAATAAGAATCTGCTGCAGAGATTATTTGTGCTTCAGTGTATAAAGTTCCTGCCTCTGCACATGTTTGCTGAAAAGAGATTATATAAGCATGTCTGAAACCGCTCATTTATCTTTTAGAAACAGCTCAACGTGATTTCTTTTTAAAACAGCAGCTGCCATTTCAGTTCTTTCTTACTTCTGGGTGGCAAAGTGGATGTTTCAAATTCATTGATGCATTAGAGTTGAATTATCCTTTATTTCTTACCGTTGAGTAATCCCCTTAGTCCCAACTGATATTTTTTAGATTCTCCGCCTGAATTTCAATGATATCACGAAAGTGTATCACCTTATCCACAATCTGAATAATGTGCAAATATTCAGGATCAAATTTAGACACCAACCCTTCCACTTCTACATATTCCTGCTGATCATAATAAACAATTTTAACCATTTGCCCCTTTTGAATCTGCTGTAATTTACGATCCAATACCTCACAGGCATCCGAAGAAAGCTGCTTTTTGTCAACTACCACGCGTTCCTTACATTTCAAGTAATCACGAAAGCCTTTCAAAGAATCAAAGGGCAAGAATAATTTCGCACGACTCGTATGATTCTGTTTATTCTGCATTGTGACCACCTACAAGCTTATTGCGAGATATTGCAGTTGCCTTATTCAGGAGATTCATCCCCTTTATCACAGCATTTTTTCCGAATTTGTGTTTGATATTAAGTAAAGTAAGCTGTAGTTTCTTCTCTTTTTCCAGAGCATTGAAATCTGTGAATAAATCATATGTCTCATACATCTCATCAACTACATTTCCAAAGCTGATAGACAGCATATGTACCAGCTCCTGACGATTTACTGTTTCCCTATACAGTTCAATAAATGCATTACGCAGATATGCATACGAGTTAGTTACATTGGATAATTTTCTGGAGCCTCCGGTTGCCTTTACATTTCTTGCTGAGTAACCGATATACAGACCGATATGATCCGTTACCCGGTGAGATTCCACAAGATTCTGTACATTTAGCTCAACCATCTCCTTCAGGACCAGCAATGCCTCTTCATAATTATAATCCTCAAATAAAATCTGACTGTTTGACAATGAGTTGCTTTTTGATTTATATGCCTTTATTTCCTTGATGGTCGTCGGTTCCCTGCCCCATGCATGATCGATCAGATATTCTGCATTCACACCAAACTCCCGATAGAGAATTCGCTCATCCATATGTGCAATATCATACATATCAGCCACACTGTACTTTTCCAGCCTCTTGGAAATTCCACGTCCAACCTGCCAAAAGTCAGATACAGGCTTATGATGCCAAAGCGTCTCTCTATACAATTGCTCGTCAAGTATCCCCATGTTATCCTTCGCATGCTTAGCAGTTATATCCAATGCAATTTTAGCAAGGTAAAGATTTGTACCAATACCTACTGTTGCCGTAATACCGGTTGTTGTGTAGATATCCTGCAATATCATACGGGCAAGCTCCTTTGCACTGACACTGTACATCTGCAGATATTCGCTAACATCCAGAAATGCTTCATCTATAGAATACACATGAATATCCTCTCTAGATATATATTTTAAGTATATCCCATAAATATCAGCAGAATACTGCATATACAAATTCATTCGCGGCATGGCAGTGATATAGGAGATATTATCCGGTATTTTAAAAATTCTGCACCGGTTATGAACTCCCTGTTCTTTCATTTTCGGTGATACTGCCAGACAGAGCGCACCTTTACCTCTAGAGGGGTCTGCGACAACCAGATTAACTGCAAACGGATCGAGCTTGCGCTCCACACATTCAACAGAAGCAAAGAATGTTTTTAAATCAATGCATAGATAAGCCTTCATCATATCTCCACCTCTTCTTCATCTGCGATTATACTACCATAAGTTGCATTTATCAATATCAAATGCAACTTTTTAATGCAAATTTTTTATTTTTTAAGAATTTAATGAAATATATTGCAACTTTTGTTATTCTAATTTATAATGATGAAAAGAGGTGAGTCATTATGCAGCTAAAAGATTTATTAAATGAATATAAATGCCGGATGAGTGTTACCAATGACTATATAGCAGAGCATGTCGGCGTCAATAAATCAACGGTTTCACGGTGGATGAAGGGTGAGACTAAGGTCATGAAGCCTGCTGTTATTGAAAAGCTTTCTTATCTGCTGGGTACGGATGTAGAATCCTTATTAAAGAATTCTGACAGATTTGAAAAGCCGCTGCTTGGAACAGCAAAGGCCGGATATGGATTATTTGCAGAAGAAAATTTGGCAGGCTATGAGGAGGTATCAAAGAGCGATTACTATCGGGGCGATTATTTTCTTCGCGTCTGCGGTGACTCCATGACAGGTGCTCATATACATGATCAGGATCTTATCTATGTAAAGCAGTGTGATGATGTAAAAAGTGGTACTATCGCTGTTATCCTGATTGGAAATACAGAGGTGACCGTAAAACGCATTATAAAAAAAGAACCTTTCCTCATTCTGGAGGCAGCCAATCCCACTGTGCCTGCCCGCTACTTTACGCAGGAGGAAGTGAGAGATCTCCCTGTAAAAATTATTGGAAAAGTTCTTTACAGCCGCTCTGATATCGCCTGATTGAAAAGTATTTCAATGCATTCTTAAGGCAGTGTGGTTTTTTCTGCCTTATCTTCGTTTATATATCAAATCTGTAATGCCGTTATACGATTTAGAGGCAGCAAGCTTTAATTTCAAAATTGTTTTTCGCCCTTGAAATAATGGTATACCGCTGCCTAATATAATCGGAATCACAGAGATATGATAAGTATCAATTATATTCTGTTCAATTAAGGGCTGAATAATATCTGCGCCACCGCATATCCAAATATCTTTTCCTTCCTGCCTTTTCATATGCAGTATACTTTCACATATGTCTCCCTGAATGAAATGGATATTTTTCTTACCAATCAATTTCCTATGTGTAAATATATAGCTTTCCAAATGTTCATAAAGCCAACGTTCTGGTGAAAGCTCCGTAATTATTTGATGATAGGTATTCCAGCCCATTATCACGGTATCCACATCCTGTATGAATTCCTGATAAGACACCATATCATCCTGTTCAGTTTCCTGTCCCTGCAGCCAGTCAACAGATCCATCCTTTTTTGCTATATATCCATCAAGACTCATCGCTATAAACAAGGTTACATTTCTCATAGTATCTCTTCTCCTTTGCATCAGCATAACATAATACTATCATTCTGTAACAGGAGTATGCCCTTTTGATAATCAATTATACAAGAGATATGTTTATCCAATAGCTGCCTCGTAATGGAAAAGAGTGCATTACAATGCCAGCGATTTGCTACAGCTGCACTTCAGGATGTCGTTTCTGAATATACAGAAAAGCAAAAACAGACAGAATGGCGTCATCATCCACTCTATCTGTTTGCTATAATCTGTAATGTAATTCACACATTCACTTGGTGTGTATCAGCTTTCATTAAGGAAATAATGTCCATAAGCATCTGCCGCGATAATAGCCGCATACACCTTATCCGGAGTGACCTCAAACGGCATGTTATGCAGTGTATCATTTTCCGCACATGCTGCCTTCGCTACTGCCATTATTTTCTCTTTTGTGATTTCAGCAGCACCAAGCTCCTCCAGTGTAACAGGTAATCCAAGCTCAATACAGAATTCTATGATTTCCTGCAGCTCAGCAGCTTCAACATTTTCTAAAACCAGCTGTGCAATGGTGCCAAATGCAACCTTCTCGCCATGATACATATGGTGGCATTCCTCCAATACAGTCAGACCATTATGAATCGCATGAGCTCCTGCAAGACCAGCGCTCTCGAAGCCAATGCCGCTAAGCAGCGTATTAGCCTCTATAATCTTTTCAACAGCAGGAGTACACACGCCCGCTTCCAAAGCAAGCTTCGCCTTCACACCTTCCTCCATTAAAGTTTCAAAGCACAGCTTTGCAAGTGCCATAGCAGCTCCGGTAACCTTACCGCCTGCGCAGCTCACCGCATCACTCTGCTCACATGCCCGCGCTTCAAAATAGGTTGCAAGAGCATCACCCATCCCAGCTACAGTAAGTCTTACAGGAGATTTTGCAATGATATCTGTATCCATCAGGACCAGATTCGGATTAGCAGGTAAAAAGAGATATTCTTCAAAAACCCCTTCATCTGTATAGATTACGGAAAGGGCACTGCATGGAGCATCTGTTGACGCTATGGTTGGACAAATCAAAACAGCAGTTTTTTCATAATGTGCAACCGCCTTGGCTGTATCAAAGATTTTTCCTCCACCGATACCTATCACAAGATTACATGTGTTTTTCTTCATAACTCCACGTAACCGCTCTATTTCATGTTTTGAACATTCTCCATGAAAATAATCAAAAATAAACGTACAGCCTGTTCCAGCAAAGCTATTTTCAATATCCTTTCCAATTCTGCGATATCCGCCCTCACTGATCAAAATCAGTGCTTTCGTTCCATACCCTTCTGCGTATACTCCCAGTTTTTTCATTTCACCAGCACCCTGTACATATTTTCCAGGGCTAATTAAAACCTTTGCCATGTTACCACCATCCTTTTCTATGGCAATTCATTTCTTTATATATTGTAAGATAGCGTTTTCACAAAGTCAATGAATCTTCTGTAAAAAACATTGGCCCTATCTATTTTCACAAGATATGCTGATCGAACAGGTATTCCAGTCTCATTATAAAAATCAGACAGTTTCATATAAAAGCAATATGTAAATGATGTCTTGCATCTTCATTTGTCATTATCCGTAAATGAACATCAATGTAATACGGTTAAGCAACTTGTCTCATAGTAAATCATCAAGCCACAGATGATATCGTCTTAAAATTACGAGAAGGCACAGCTATATGAAATCATGCTATAAGATGTTATCTGCTTCAAAAACAGAATAACCCTATTGACTCTACCATTAGGGGAGACTATATAATGAGTATTGATATTTATCATGAACTAGCAAAGGAGTTATAAATGAAAAAACAAGACAGCATAGTGATTCGAGGACTGAATCAAAATAACCTGAAGCATGTATCTCTTACCATACCTAAAGACAAAATTGTTGTATTCACGGGAGTATCCGGCTCTGGAAAATCCAGCATTGTATTTGATACAATTGCTGCAGAGAGTCAACGCCAGATGAACGAGACTTATACTGCTTTCATACGAGGACGCCTTCCTAAATTCGAAAAGCCTAAAGTAGATCACATCGATCATTTGAGTGCCTCAGTTATTATCGATCAAAGCAGACTACAGGGGAATGCCAGATCAACCGTTGGCACCATCAGTGATCTTTACTCTGCTATGCGACTGCTATTCTCGCGAATAGGCTCCCCCTATATAGGAAGCGCCTCCTGTTTCTCCTTCAACGATCCAAGTGGAATGTGTCCGGAGTGCTCAGGGCTTGGAAAAGTTATTGAACTGGATATATGTAAAGCACTAGATCCCGAGAAATCATGGAAGGAGGGAATGGTCGATCTTCCTGCCTTCCATCCTGGTAACTGGTATTATCGACAGTACACAGAATCCGGTTTGTTTGATCTTGAAAAGCCGCTTAAAAATTATAGCGAACAGGAATACAATCTTCTTTTATACGGAGCCTACAAACGTGGAGACAAACGGTTGAATAAACGTGTTGAAGGTATTCACAATCATTTTTCAAGACTTCTTATCAACCGGGACCATTCGGGCTCCTCTGAGGTTTCAAAAAAACGTTTAGAAGAGATGATACAGGAAAAAGAATGCCCACTTTGTCATGGTAAGCGATTAAATGAGCATGGTTTGTCCTGTAAAATCAACGGATTTACAATTGCTGATCTTTGTGACATGGAGTTTCTGAAGTTACGGGATGTTATCAGTGGAATAAAGGATGCAAGAGTAACCACAATTATAGAGGCTCTAACAGCATCTCTGAGCCGTATGATTGATATCGGGCTTCCGTATCTGAGCATGAACAGAGAATCCTCCACACTATCAGGGGGTGAAGCACAGAGACTGAAGCTGGTCCGTTATATGGGGAGCTCCTTGACAGGTTTAACCTATATATTTGATGAACCAAGCACAGGCATGCATCCAAGAGATGTATACAGAATGACAGATTTGCTTCGCAAGCTGAGAGACAGAGGAAATACAGTTCTGGTAGTAGAACACGATAAGGATGTCATCAGAATAGCAGATGAAATAATAGATGTAGGCCCACTGGCAGGAAGAAATGGCGGGAGGATTATGTTTCAGGGAAGCTATGAGCAGCTTTTATGTTCAGATACACGAACCGGTCATGCAATGCGTGAGCAAATCAGGATAAAAAATCAGCCCAGAATCCCAACTGAATATCTTTCCATAAATAACGCATCACTACACAATCTGAAGCATGTCTCTGTGGATATTCCTCTGCATATTCTTACAGTGGTGAGCGGCGTGGCAGGTTCAGGAAAAAGCTCTCTTATCCGTGATGTCTTTGCAAAGCAATACGAAGACCGTGTAGTCCTCGTGGATCAGACGCCAATAACTGCAACCGGCCGGTCTACACCTGCAACCTTCCTGGATTTCAGTAATGATATCAGAAAGCTGATGGCAAATGAACATCACATTGATGTCGGTATGTTTTCCTTCAACAGCAAAGGAGCATGTCCGCATTGCCATGGAAAGGGAATTGTTGTTACAGAGCTCGTATTTATGGACCCTGTAACAACCGTATGCGAAATGTGCGAAGGAAAACGCTACAGCGAGGAGGCATTATCTTATGAGTACCGTGGACATAACATAGCCGACATTATGGAATTAACCGTTGAAGATGCATTGGAATTCTTCAATGACAAGCCAAAGATTTTCAGAAAACTGCTCACCCTGCACGAGGTAGGTTTATCCTATCTGTCACTCGGACAACCACTTTCAACACTTTCCGGTGGTGAGCGTCAGAGAATTAAGCTTGCAAAGCATCTTAAAAATAAAGGAAATATTTTTATACTGGATGAGCCAACTACTGGTCTTCATGCATCCGATATCAAAAGTATCATGAAACTGCTGGAAGGCTTTGTAGAACGAGGTAATACAGTTATCATTATCGAGCATAATCTGGATGTGATGAAGCAGGCAGATTATATCATAGATATCGGACCGGATGGCGGTACTGCAGGTGGAGAGGTTGTTTTCATGGGGACACCAAAGCAAATGCTTGAACAGGCTGACACTATAACTGCACACTATTTAAGAAAATCCTGTTATGGAGTAACACAGCAATAGCCTTTCGATTGTACAAAGCAAGAGTAAGCGTCAAACACGGTAAAATAGAGAAAACAATCTTCTTTTTCAGAAACCCCTTTTGCATTGATTACATACAAACAGCCATAAGCATGGAGAAACCTCTTGGTAACCAAGCAGAATACCTATGATACTTAAGAAAAGCGACATAACATAGACTGGAGGTGAAGAATATGCTGAAGATGCTGGAGGATACTGGGATTACAGGTCCTACCGGGCCTACAGGTCCCACTGGACCGACAGGTCCGCGAGGTATTACAGGAAGCACAGGAGCAAACGGCGCTACAGGTATCAGTGGTGCGACGGGGCCTACTGGTGCTAATGGAAGTACAGGTCCTACCGGAGCACGAGGTGCAACAGGACCAAATGGTGCAACGGGCGAAACAGGACCGAAAGGCACAACCGGTGCGACAGGGTTAACAGGAGCGACAGGAATCAGCGGTGCGACGGGGCCTACTGGCGCGAACGGAACAGCAGGACCAACAGGTTCCAGAGGCAATACAGGACCAACAGGAGCAACTGGAAATACCGGTATACAGGGAGCTACCGGAGCTACGGGAGAGAATGGAGCAACGGGGGCTACAGGGGCAAGTGGTGAACCTGGTTTACCAGGAGCGAGCGGACCTACAGGTGCAACCGGAAACACAGGACCGACTGGAAGTGATGGAGCGACAGGGGCAACCGGGGAAACCGGGGCAGCAGGCAGCACAGGCGCGACAGGCGCAACGGGCGCGGATGGCGTTAGCGGGCCCACAGGGGCAACCGGCAATACAGGTCCTACTGGGGCCATTGGTGTTACAGGACCGATTGGAGCAACCGGACAAAACGGAGAAGCAGGACCGACAGGTCCTGCTGGCAATACCGGAGTTACGGGTGCCACCGGGGATACAGGTCCTACGGGAAATACCGGAGCGACTGGCAATGATGGAAATACTGGAGCAACCGGAGCGACCGGAAATACAGGAGCTGATGGCATACAGGGAGCTACAGGTCCCATCGGGCCCACAGGTTCAACCGGAGCAACTGGAATAACCGGAGCGACCGGGATAAGTGGTATAACAGGCGCAGACGGAGCTACAGGTCCTACCGGGGCCACAGGCAGCACAGGCGCGAACGGCATTACAGGACCGACAGGTGCAACCGGCAGCACGGGAGCTACAGGACTTTCCGGCATACAGGGTGCCACAGGAGCGACCGGTAATACAGGAACCAATGGAAGCACGGGACCGACTGGTCCAACGGGAGCTACAGGCTCTATCGGTAATACCGGGGCAACTGGTACTAACGGAGTCACAGGCGCAACCGGACCACAGGGTAATACCGGTGTAACCGGAGCCAATGGAATTACCGGACCAACAGGAGCAACCGGTAGCACGGGAGCGACCGCAACAGCGCAAAATGGACAATTTTCTGTCAATGCATCGTCCATATCCAGCAACTCTCTCATTACATTTTCTACTGCATTTATCAACGGAACAACTATTTCAGCAGCAAGTACAACTGCAATCAATCTGAGTGCCGGACATGTCTATCAGGTTTCTTTTTTGGTAAAAGCATCTGTAACTGTAGCAGGTGCAATCGGTGTTACACCTCAGCTAAACGGTGTTTCCCAAACAGGCTTTGCGACAAGTGCCAACGCTACATTAACGGCACCAACAGTTAGTGTCAGCGGAACATTTCTTGTAAATACGCTGATTAGTGCAGATGTTCAGGTCTCTTTCCTTTATACATCTTCACTGCTTGCAAACTCTCCATCTGGTGTCTTCAGTATATTACAGATACAGTAGCTTTACCGAATTCATTTCTATTATAAAACTCCCGGATACTGTGCATGTTGACAGCAGTCCGGGAGTATTTATACAGTAAATAAATTTACAATGAAAACAGGTGTGCCAAAATCGCGATAACCTCGCCCAGCATGGTTGACATAATCAGCATGGGTAGTCCAGATTTCTTGTCCTCCTTGGATACGATGATAATCATGGGAAGAGCCAGTATTCCGCCAATCAGCCCTCCCTTTATCCACCATACCACATGAAACAACTCTGTATTCAATATGATAAACGGCAAGGTGAAATAAAATACAAATGCCGATGCTATTGAATACTTATCCAGCTTCATTTTCACCATGGGCAGAATATCTACTGCCCCGACTGCAATACCTAACATACAGGTTATAAAAAATTTGTCCATACATCCTCCTTATTTTCCTACATCTTATTAGACGGTAAATTTCTTTTATTGTGACAGTCTTTCATCAATTTATTTCACCGGCTTCAGAATTTTCATTTTACTTATTCAGCAATTATGAAAAAGGATGAAAAAGTCAGAATCTTTCACACAGGAAAAGGTTCCTGTTCTATTGTGTTTTCAATAGATCAGAAACCTTTTTCCTGCCCTACTTATGGTTTCAGACAAATCAAATTGCTGCTCTTTACTTATCTCTCACTGCTTTGAGAAGCTCATCCTTTTTCTCCAGAATATAGGCAGCCGCTGTACATGCAGGACAATCGCAGTATTGCGCTCCCTGCTGTTTGATTTCCTTTGCATGCTCCGCTACCTGAACTGCCTTCTCTTCACCAAATATCTGCTTTCCCTGATTTGATTCTGCCAGCGCAATCAAATCCTGAATAGTGACAATATCTTCCTCCAGTTCTTTCATATACGCCTGAGTTACCTCCTCAATGCGCTGTGTGCCTACCGCATCAAGCCATGTCTGAGCCGCAGCCCTTGCTTCTGCACTGCAAGTAACAGAATTCATAAGCTCCTTTGTTTTTTCTGTGATAGCATCCATCAATTCTTGTTTCATAACAATACCCTCTTTCCTATGTATACCTTCATTATACATGCTTCCTTTGCGAATGTCATTTTCTAAGTTTAAAAATCTAATTATTCTGTCAGGCTTCTTCTATAAGAATACCTCACCATATATAGAACCCGCCACTTATCAAATAAGGCCAAAGTCATTGTTCTGCATATAAATTAACCGTTGTAATGAGAACACACACATTGGCATGAAAACTTACGTGCTCCTGCGAACTTCCACAGATAGCATCCCTGTAAGGTCCCTTCATTTTTTCAATTCTAATTCTACATCACTAACATGAAACGATAGTAATCTAACCATATCGATCTGTATTCAATAGTTCGCATTCTAAAAAAATTATGTTATAATACTTCCATGTCAAATTTTAAACTCAGGCTTTTAATCTATTTCGCAACGATTTCTGCGAGTACGCTGTTAATTTCAAATTTAGCAGCAGTAAAGCTATGGAATTTTTTTGGTATTGCAGTTGATGGAGGTGTCGTAGTATTTCCGATCACTTATATTATCGGAGATTTGATTGTTGAATTTTATGGAAAAAAGATTGCCAAAAATATTATTCTAGCTGGTTTCTTTATTAATATACTTGCGATTATCGTGTTTTATATAGTAATCGCGCTTCCTCCTTATGAAGGATGGACAATGCAAGCTGCTATGGCAAGTGTTTTGGGATTTACTCCCCGCATTATTATCGGTTCGCTGACAGCATATGTTTGTTCAAATTTCCTGAACAATTATATATTCACAAGATTAAAAAACGGAAACGGATTTTTCGCTTCCAGCTTTATCGCGCGTGCGCTGGGCTCTTCAGCCTTTGCGCATATTATTGATTGTGTCATATTTGAGACAATTGCATTTATCGGTGTCCTTACTTTTCAGGAATTTCTTGCACAGGCAGTATTCGCCTATATTCTGGGAATCGGCTTTGAAATTGTATTCTCACCGATAGAAGCATTCATAGCAAAATTATTAAGAGGTAAGATGACAGATGACAAAATATAAAAATAACAATACATTCAGCTTTGAAATAATAAAGCGGATACCAGGCAAGCTTGGCCGTGCCGGTATTATTCATACACCCCATGGGGATATCAAGACACCGGCATTTATGAGTGTTGGTACAAAGGGTGAAGTGAAATTTGTATCTATGGAGGATTTGTACCTGATACAGGCGCAGGCTATGCTGAGTAACGGATACCACTTGCGTAATGCCTCCTTTGAAATTGCTGAAAACGGCGGACTTGCGTCATGGTCCGGCTGGAACGGACCTACACTGACAGATTCCGGAGGTTTTCAGGTTATGTCTCTGGGATCCGGTATGGGAAAAGTAGTCAGTATGAAGCGGGAAAATGATGTCATAAATACAGATCCCAAAGATCGACTCGCACATGTTACAGAGGATGGTGTCAGATTCCATGACCCGTTTACAGATCAGGAGGATTTTATCGGACCTGAGGAATCCATGCAAATTCAATGCCGAATCGGTGCTGATATTCATATGGCCTACGATGAGCTGACATCCCTTGCGGACAGTTATGAATATAATGTTGAGGCTTTGGCCCGTACAGAGCGCTGGGCAATCCGTAGTATAAATGAACACAAAAAGCACTGTGATGATCTTGGATATCATCAGTCACTTTATGGTGTTCTACAGGGTGGACGCTGGGAGGACCTGCGCCGCTCAACCGCTAAAAGATTTGCCGAGATGGATTTTGATGGCTATGGTCTTGGCGGTGCTTTTCTAAAGGAAAGCCTTGGTGACATATTGCGCTGGTGCTGTGAAGAGCTTCCGGAAACCAAGCCGCGGCATCTGCTTGGTCTTTCCCATCCTGACGATATTCTGATTGGTACAGAAATGGGTGCAGATACCTTTGATTGTGTTGCGCCAACCCGTGAAGCAAGGCATGGAAAGCTGTATACAAAGCATGGCCCTATCAAGCTGTCAAAATTTACAGACAGTCCGCTTCTGCTGGATGAGAACTGTGACTGCCCAACCTGTCAAGCAGGATGGACGCGCGGAGAGCTTCGTGCATTGTGGAAATCCGGAAGCACAGAGGGTAAGCACAAATATTTCAACCTTGCTACTCTTCATAATCTACGCTTTATTATTCGCCTTACAGAGAATACAAGGCAGGCAATTCTGGAGGATCGGTTTGCGGAATTCAAGGAAGCTTTCTTAAAATGCTATTATCCGCAAAGCGAAAAATAAACGAAAAGGACTATATGCGAATCATTATTAGACCGTATATAATCCTTTTTTTCTGCGCAGAAAACCCAATCATGCAGGCGTCTGTATTACTACTGCACTACTCATAAAGCCACATATTGTTTCTGCAATTCATGTATACAGCATGCTTGTAAGCTTACTCCCAATATAACAATAGCTTTATTAATAAATGCTTGATTGTATCCGTCATCACCTCATCTATATACAGAAAGCTTTCCTGAACCTTACGCATACATAAACACATGTGTGCAGGCTTAAAGCAGTAGCAGCCAGTTAGACCATAGCATAGTTTATCTCACCAAAGCAGTTACTTTAGGTGAACCTACTGTAAGTTCTATAAGGGCATACAGCATTGGTAGTATATAATCCAGCTACACTGTCATTTCGCAGTCTCCAGAGGAAATCTATCAATCACAGAGCTGTACCTTTTTTCGGAATAAACAGCCTCTTCATATCTGCCCCCTCCAGTGTAAGCAATTTGATTTTCACATCAATTCCTCCTGCATAGCCAGTTAAGCTGCCGTTTGTGCCAACTACACGATGACATGGGATGATAATGGATATCGGGTTATGACCAACAGCACCGCCGACTGCCTGTGCAGACATCTTCGGCTTACCTGTGACAACTGCCATTTTTCTTGCAATATCCCCATAGGTCACCACCTCTCCGTACGGAATCTGACATAAAAGCTTCCACACATTCTGTCGAAATTCTCCACCTTTTGGTAAAAGCGGAAGATTCTCAATCAAAGGTCTTTCACCCGCAAAATATTTATCCAGCCAAGCTTTAGCGGATAGGAAAATAGGAATATTCTCCCTCGTGAAGCATTTTTCAGTCAGTGTGCCGCCATAATATTTCTGACCCTCTAACCATAAACCAATTATGTTATCACCATCTGAAGCCAATGTTATTTTTCCAACGGGTGAAAAATAAGTCGCTTTGTAAAGCATAAGAGTCCTCCCTTCTTATAATTACCACACCATTCACAGACAGGCATATGCGAAAAGCACATTTTTATATGTGTGAATCCATTCCCCTATATAACTGCTTTCATTGTATCGCCACATAAATATCAATTTCTGTATCCGCATCAGCATAACCGTGAAACCGCTCATCATACAGCTCAAAAGAATCTCTGGAAGCAAGCACCTCTTTTGTTGAAAGAATCCATGTTCCCCAGATATAATTAATTGTCTGTGACAGCGTTTGTAAACCACCATGATGGGTAAATACTGCATAACGTCCTTTTTGAATCTTACGGCGCACAAAAGTGTCCGAAATCATGTCTGCGGCATTCATCTCGAACCCCAATACCTCATGAAACTGCATATCCTCATGAATCATGTAATGGGTCAGATTGTCACAGGATTCATAAACGCCAAATCTTCTGCGATTTCTGTATTGCTCCGGAAGCAGCTTGTAAAATGCTTCCCAATGCTCCTTCAGCTCATCCTGATGCAGTGATACTTCGTTACGGATACCTGCAATTTCAATTTCAGGAAGCTCAACAAGTTTTGGATGAACATTTATATGCTCCATCAGATGTGTTATTTTTTCATCATTCAGACGCTGCTTTCCTGAGGCAAATGTATGAATACGATTGCTTCGATATGTTGATGGATTCACTTTATATACACTTTTAAATGCACGGCTGAAAGCTTCAGCTGATTCAAAATTATTATCAAGCGCAATCGTAATAATCTTTTCATCTGTGTAAAGAAGCTTTTGCGCAGCATTTGCCAATCTGCGCTTCTTAATATAATTCCCTATACTCTCTCCTAATACCGCAATAAACTGACGATTCAAATGATAATAAGAATAACCGGTAATCTTAGAGACCTCTTCTACACTCAACGCTTCATTTAAATGCTGCTCTATATAAATCACTGCCTGCTCCAGCACTTTTTTATAGTCCATAAGCTGCTCCTTTACAGAGGAATCCATTCCAATATATCCTTCTTATCTGTTTCAACAGCAAGAGCAATGTCCCTTTGCTCCTCCTGTATATTATCTAAAGAATAGCATCTCCAAGTATTTCTTGCAAGACCACCCCAGCATAATTCGATAGTATTGTCAAAAGGGGACAAGATCATACTTTTAGTTGTGCCAAAGCTTTCCCTGTAGTGATGAAAGCACAACCCCTCAGGATAATCGGATAACAGCATTTCCTTTAAGGTATTTCGTGTGATATCCGTTTTATTGGATAATTTCTCTTCGATATATTGATACCGTTGCACGCTGTGCTTAAAGGCACCAGATTCCAAATGCTTATCATCGTCTAAAACCGCATGATTTGTTGTGAATAGCAGTGCTTCCTCAGTCGTGATGCAGCGAATCGCCTTCTTACCGGCATAGGTTTGAATCAGAGCGGCGTGTTCTTCCTTGTCAAAAATAATCATATTCATGTGAAAGGCAATTGGCATATCCTTAATATACGATAATGCTTCCTGCACATTACGGCAGTTTTCCAAAAGAGCTCTAACAACGATCCAGTATTGCAGTCCCTCTATACAGGGCGTTTTCATATATGGTAAATCCACAACTGGTATTCCACAGGAGGTCATGGTGACAGCAAGACCATATTCATTTATGCCATCATCTCGCCCGGCGCCCAGAATAGAGGTTCCCATATGCGTGTGTTTTCCCGTAACAGAGGTTTTTATCAAAGTGAAATCCTCGATTTCATCGGAGAACTCAAAATTGCGTGCAAGTAGAGGCTTTTTTTCCTTTGTGATTGAGGAACATACCGCGATTTGTGAACAATTCGGTACCAGATGTGTCATATGATAGAAATATAGATCCTTGGGCTCAACATGAAGTGCATCTGCAATTCCTTTCAATTCATCACATAATCCCGGACACCAGATATCCAATAGACTATTTATTTTTTCTAATCTATTCTGATTCATTTTGTTATTGTGAGATACACACTTTCTCCGCCAAACAGTGTCTTTAGAAATTACGTCTCCAAGACGATATCCGATTTCATAGCTTGAACCGGTTAGATATAAGGTGCGTGCTGTTGCTTTTGTATACTTCATAGAATCCCTTCCTTTTCAGAACTTTCTTATAGGAACAGTTTAGCAGTATTCTTATTTTTATGCATGATATTTTATGCTATTCTTCGTTTAAAGGTATTCCTTGATTTGTGATGATTAGCAACTGCGTTTTTTAATATGGAACGAGCTAATGATGAGACTACAGCATAATTGAATCTTATACCACCGGATACGCAAAACTCTGCACAGGCATGCTATCTAACTAGAACCTCCATATCACGCACACACACATGCAAACAACAAAAAATCCATAGAATGGGGCTTTCATGAATATACATGATTGTACGTAAGCGCCGAAACCTGATGTTTCTTAACATTGAGAAAAGATTATATGAAAATGATAACAGTATGATCGCTGGCAATTGTTCTTATTTTCACCAAGTGCAAAGATTGAAGCAAGCTGATTATTTAAACTCTCTAAAAACATCTGTTTGACCCCTGCTTTAAAAAGAAATTTATTTTAAAACAAGAGAATGCATGAATGAAGACTTTCAAAAAAAGATGTACTGCTCTTTAGCTGGCGGTAGTTCACACATCATCTTCCTTGAATATCTTTATTTTTGATATTCCTTTATCATTTTTCAGTATTGATTGCCTATCGATAACTTTTTCGATTCTACCTCTCACCTGAATAGAAATTGCTGATTTTCTTTCTTCATCTAAGAAAGGATTTTTATCGAGTATCTCATAAACAGATTTATCAAAACCACATAATTTATCTTTATTCAGCCAAGACAAATCATCTACCAAATGCAGCTGTTCTTCTGCCTTTGCTTTGAATGGCTTACTCTTATATGTTGTTCCTATCAACTGTGTGGGTGTAGTAGCCCATAATGAACTACCACTATCATATATGGGCGCTATTCTTTCCCATTTTAAATCAAGGACATTTCTGATTGCGCCAAAATTACGATAATGGCGATCATAGTTTCCAAGTATATAATCACATACCAGCATCTTATTGACTTTTGTTCTTACATTAGGGATTCCAAGTTCACAGCATACATTTATATAATGCTCATACAAAGATTCACTTCCTCGTAATTTCTTTGTGGCATCAATATAAAAGGCGGGTACTAATTCTTCGTTTTCACTGACCATCGTTTCACAACAGCAATAAGCGATTCCATTTTCTTCTATTAACCAATAAGGTACAAACTCATCTTCGTTTAAAATTCTCTCATACAGTTTGGTTGCAATGACTTCGTTATAAGGTTCCTGATTGTTTAGTGTGTTTCCGCTCTTAACCAGACATCTCTTGCCATTGATTATTTCCCATTTCTTTCTTAGATTTCCATCACTTGAATTATCTGGACTGAACATATCAATGCTATCAGTATATTCTATTTCACCCATCAAAAATTTTCCCATATCTTCACTGAAATCATTGGTAAAGAAATTCACTTTTTTCCATGTTGCAGATGACCCCTTCTCTTTTATCCAATATTGATCACTTAAACTCAAGCCAAAACATCTCTCTAATAACTCAATCGAATTGGTGATATTTAACTCTTCCATCACGTCTTTAAATTTGCTTCGTGACGCAGGAATAGCTCTATCTCTCCACCAGTTATTGAAAGACTTTCTTGAGATTACAGTCTTATAGTCTATAATACCTAAAGGTGCATATTCCGGATGGATCAAATTAGTTACTTTATCTATATTATGCGTTTCTTCATCATATAAAAAATCCAAGACCGCTGTATCTTTATTCATTAATCTGAATTCCATCTTTTCTCACCATCCTCTTAAATTTATCAAACCTTTATCGATATTATACCATATGCTATCTTCACTTTCATTACCTATAATCTTTCACATACTTCTACAGATATATTCGTTTGTTAATACTTATTTCTATCCGATTAACTATATGTTCAAATCGAACACCAAATATTTCCTATGAAAACATCCTATATTATACACAAAAACTTACACCAGATTTTATGTCATAAAAACACGAAAAAGTATTAGTCTTATTTAATAATTGTCTTAATTAGCTGCATCATGATATTTTTATCTTCCAGTCTTGAATTTTTAAATCCTCTTTGATAAGCTTTTAAAAATTCTAATATAGAATCACTTGTTTGCAATTGACCACCAGCTTCTTTGTATTGCTCCAACATTTTTGTAACATATTTAATATCTTGAAAGTGTCTATCAGAATAACATACCCTTTTAATAAGTATTGTTTTAATTTAGTATTCGCCCATTTTCTTAAAAGAATATCTTTAGTTGAATTTGTTCTATAGCCAACAGCTAAATAACGTCCAAATTATAGTATTTTACATTATATTCTTGAACACCAAGTTTTCCCATATGTGCAGAATTTGCACACATGCTATTTTCAACTAGTTCACCTGATTTAAAAATATTTTAATATGTCTCGTAACGACACCTTCTATCAATCCCAAACAAACTGGCTATTTGCTTTTGATTTAGCCATACTGTTTCATTATCAGGTGAAACAGTAACATCTAATACTAATTCTCCATCCTTAAATTGAACAACTTCATTTCTTTCTACTGTATCGTTCATAATGTTACCTTCTTTATTTATAATTTTATTGATTAAGCCATTATATCATTAACTTCCTCTTATTTCATCAAAAACAAAATTCATAAAATCTATAGATACCATAATACTTGAATAAATTTTATATCTCATGTATTTCA
Source organism: Clostridium sp. HGF2 (assembly GCF_964240115.1). Taxonomy (NCBI): domain Bacteria; kingdom Bacillati; phylum Bacillota; class Clostridia; order Eubacteriales; family Clostridiaceae; genus Clostridium; species Clostridium sp. HGF2. The sequence goes on along the minus strand of NZ_CAXSSO010000001.1, from coordinate 649,990 downwards.
TAAAAAAAAGAAGCATCTAAACTTCTTACAAAGTCTAAATACTTCTCTAATCTTCTCACAACGATTATTACTAACGTTTTGAGAACTGAGGAGCACGACGTGCCGCTTTCAGACCGTATTTCTTACGCTCTTTCATACGGGAATCACGTGTTACAAATCCTGCTGCTTTCAGTGCAGGACGATAATCAGCACTAGCTTCCATTAAAGCACGTGTGATACCGTGACGCATTGCACCAGCCTGACCTGTATAACCTCCACCTTGAACGTTGATTTTAATATCAAACTGACCTAAAGTTTCTGTTAATTCAAGTGGTGAACGAACAACCATACGTAAAGTTTCCAGTGGCAAATACTCGTCTAATGTTTTCCCATTAACAGAGATGTTACCACTACCCGGAGTCATAAAGACACGAGCAACAGAAGTTTTACGGCGTCCTGTACCATTGTAAGTTACTGTATTTTTCTTAGCTGCCATTTCTTATTCCTCCTAACCTTTGATTTTCAGCTCTACTGGTTTCTGAGCTGTGTGTGGATGTTCACTACCTTCGTAAACAAACAGGTGTCTACGCATTTTGTCACCCAGTTTTGTGTGAGGTAACATACCGTAAATAGCTCTTTCGACCCATTCAACCGTATAGTTGTCCTTCATGACACGTGCAGTACGTGTACGAAGTCCTCCTGCATAACCAGAGTGGTTGTAGTATTTTTTAGTGTCCAGCTTGTTTCCTGTAAGCTCGATTTTGTCAGCGTTTGTTACGATAACGAAATCACCACAGTCCACGTTTGGTGTGTAAGTAGGTTTGTGTTTTCCTCTTAATACTGATGCTACTTCTGTAGCTAAACGACCTAATGTCTTACCTGTTCCGTCAACAACGTACCAAGTACGTTCAACTTCAGCAGGTTTTGCAAATGTTGTTTGGCGCATGTTGATATCCTCCTATGTAGTTTCCGGGGCTACAAGGGCATAAGTGCCTAACTAATAGTTTATATTCAAACCGGCTGTAAGTCAACATTTATTTTTCTTTTTTATCAAAAAATCCATCCTGTACTGCGAAATGTAAATGGAGTTATCAAAACAATGCTATGCCTATCATAAATCCAATCCAGCAAGCATAGAAAATGACAGCCAATGCTAGCTTTCTACATTTTGACAATTACTTAGAATAGTAATATTCAAAGCTGTGTATTCTCCAATATACTTAATCGTCTTTTTCATACGTTTCGCAGATTGACAAATCCCTGAGTTCTTCAGTCTTTTTTTCTTATCCTAAAGCTATTTCCTTCAAAGAAAGAAATCATTGTATTTACTCATGTGGTTATACACCGTTGCCGATCTTTGTAAAGCTGCGATATTCCTGATAAAAAAACAGAAGCCCACCTAAGTTAGCGTTCTTCTGTTTCTTATGTTAATTAAGCCTCATCCAGTATCTGCACACAGATTCCCAGCGTACCCGGACCGGTATGCACGCCCAGTACAGGAGATACCTGTTTCATGATAAATACATCAGTACCCGGAAGCTTTTTCATAATGCAGTCACGAATCTCCTCTGCCATCTCCTGTGCATCCCCGTGCATAATAGCAACATTGTATCGCTTATGTCCCTGCGCAAAATCCAAAGCAAGCTCCTTTGTCTTGGTGATTGACTGCTTTCTTCCGCGAACCTTTGCGACCGTATAATAAATTCCCTCATCATTACAGGAGATGATCGGCTTCAGATTCAAGGCATTTCCAAACAGCGATGCGACCAGACCGATTCTTCCACCCTTTTGCAGGTATTCCAGAGTCTTCACTACAAAGAAAACTTTGCATTGATCAATACCGCGCATCAGCTTGGCCTTTATTTCATCAAAGGACAATCCGTCCTCAATATAGCGGGCTGCCTGAATGGCATGAAATCCGCCGCCAATCGATATGTTTTTCGTATCCATGATGAATACTTCCATATCCTCCAGCTGATCCGCAATCAGATGAATCATATTATTCGTTCCGCTCAGACCGCTGGACAGTGTGATTGCAATTACCTTTTGAAAGCCGTCCGCACGAATCTGGTCAAAAATCTCTGTTATACGCTCTCCGCTTGGCAGTGAGGTCTTCGGAACCTCCCTTTCCAAGCCCTGATATACCTGCTCCGGTGTAATATCAACACCATCGAGGTATTCCGCATCCTTATATACTACCTTTAACGGGATGACATACATATGGTACTGCTCTACAAATGTCTGCGGGACATCACAGCAGGTATCGACGAGGACAGCAATTTTTTCTTTGTTCATAGGGTTACCTCCGTTTTCTAAAGAATAAAACTAAGCATTCGGATTACATTTACAGTATAACATAATTAAAGTAATTGTACAATCTAGTTTAAATAACTATACTATTGTTTTCGCAATACCGTAAAGCCTTCAAAAAAAAGGTATCCCGTTTTCATGAGATACCTGATTTTTCTAAATCAATCCAATTCAAACTGTCCTGTGTATAACTGATAATACCTTCCCTTATCCTCCAGCAGTTCATCATGACTTCCACGCTCAATGATTTCTCCATGATCCAGAACCATAATTGCATTGGAATTACGCACAGTGGACAGGCGGTGTGCAATCACAAAAACCGTTCGATTTTCCATCAGCCGGTCCATCCCCTTTTCAATCAGCTTCTCTGTACGTGTATCGATCGAGCTGGTTGCCTCATCCAGAATCAGAACCGGCGGATTAGCGATTGCCGCTCTTGCGATAGCAAGCAGCTGCCGCTGTCCCTGAGAAAGATTGGCTCCATCCCCGCTCAGCATCGTGTCATAGCCGTTTGGAAGACGCTTAATGAAGCTGTGTGCATTGGCAAGCTTTGCCGCGTTGATCACATCATCCATATCCGCATGCAAATTACCATAGCGAATATTATCCGATATCGTACCGGTAAATAAATGTGTATCCTGCAATACGATGGAAATGGAACGACGCAGATCATCCTTGTGTATCAGCTTGACATCGATACCGTCATAGGTGATGCTGCCGCTTTCGATGTCGTAAAACCGATTAATCAGATTGGTGATTGTCGTTTTTCCTGCACCGGTACTGCCGACAAATGCAATCTTCTGCCCCGGCTTTGCATACAGATTGATTCCCTTCAGAATTGTGACCCCTGGTTCATAGCCGAAAACGACATCATGAAAGCGCACATCCCCGCGCAGCTCCACAAGCTCTACACTGCCGTCCTCATGCGGATGCCGCCATGCCCAGTGCCCGGTATATTCCTGACATTCCTGCAGTCTGCCGGTTTCCAGCTTCCGAACACGGGTCAGGGTAACACGCCCCTCATCCACCTCTTCACATTCCTCCATCATATCAAAGATACGCTCCGCACCAGCCATTGCGGCCAATATGAAGTTCAGCTGCTGCGTAAACTGATTGATGGGCAGCGCTGTCTGGCGTACATACACCAGATAGGAAGCAAGTGCCCCCAGTCCGATTTCTCCACCAATCGCAAAGAATCCACCGATACATGCGACAATGGCATAATTGAAATAGGAAATGCTGACAACCGTTGGAATCGTTCTGCCGGAATATGTCAAGGCCTCTGTACTCGCCCTGCGCAGACGTTCATTGCGACGTTCAAATTCCTCATAATTTTTCTGTTCATGGTTAAATACCTTAACCACCTTGACACCGTCAACCATCTCTTCAATAAAGCCGTTCAGCTTTCCCATGGCGGCCTGCTGATGTGAAAAATAGTATTTGCTCTTTTTACTGAAATATTGAATCATCAGATACATGATAACCATGAAGAACATCACAATCAGTGACAGCTTCCAGTTCAGCAGAAGGATGGCAAGCAGTGTTCCGGTAATCATGACAAAGCTTTGAATCAGATTATCAAAGCAGTTGTTCAAGGCATCCTGTACCGTATCCAGATCATTGGTAAAATGACTCATGACATCCCCGTGTGTGTTGGCATCGAAAAAGCGAAGGGGGAGCTTTTGCATCTTGGAAAACAAATCCTCCCGAATTTCCTTAACAATGCTCTGCGCCGTATGTGTCATCAGCTGTTTGTATACCGCTGTGCATAAAACTCCTCCTGCATACATAAGTCCCATGAACAGAACCGCCCGCACAAGTCCGTCATAGTCATGAGGAAGAATGTAATTATCAATCAATGGATTCAGCAGATAGGTGCCGTACAGGTTTGCCCCGGCACTGGCAATGACCAGTACACCCACAAGCAGCAGTGCAAATTTATGATTGCCCAGATAACGCAGAAAGGTTCGTATGGTTTTCTTCATATCCTTCGGCTTTTTGCCTGTAATCTGTCTTGCCATTATAAACCAGCTCCTTCCTGTTGGGAATAGTAAATATCCTGATAGATCGGATCCGACGCAAGCAGGGTGTCATGCGTACCGATCGCATGTATTTTCCCATCGTCCAGAATAACAATCTGATCAGCGTGCTGAACAGAGGTAACACGCTGTGCGATAATGATTTTCGTTGTATCCTTCAGGGATGCCAGACCTTCGCGGATACTCGCCTCCGTGGCGGTATCAACTGCACTGGTGGAATCATCAAAAATCAGCACTCTGGGACGCTTCAGTAATGCCCGTGCAATGCAAAGACGCTGCTTCTGTCCGCCGGAAACATTGACGCCTCCCTGTCCGAGATCGGTATCATACCCCTTGGGAAAGCTGCTGATAAACTCATCCACGCATGCAATATGACATGCCCATGCAATATCTGCATCACTGGCATGGGCGTCACCCCATAACAGATTTTCACGTATTGTCCCGCTAAACAGCGTATTCTTCTGCAACACCATCCCCACGGCATCACGCAGATGCTCCACCGGATACTCGCGTACATTTTTTCCATCAATACGAATTTCTCCGTCACTGACATCATAAAGCCTTGGAATCAGCTGCACAAGTGTAGTTTTCGCAGAACCTGTTCCTCCCAGAATGCCAACCGTGCTGCCCTTTTCGATGTGCAGCGTTATATCACGCAGCACAAATTCCTCTGCCTCCGCCTTGTATTTGAAATATACATGATCAAACACGATATCACCGCAGCTCACGGATGCCTCCGCCTGCGGCAGATCACGGATATCCACCTCCTCATCCAGCACCTCAAGAATACGCTCACCGCTGGCGATGGATCTTGTCAGCATCAAAAAAACATTGCTGATCATCATCAGAGAATTCAGAATCTGCAATACATAGCTCAGAAATCCGGTCAGCTCTCCCACCTTCATCGTACCGGCGAAGATCATATTCCCGCCAAACCAGATAATGCAGACAACGGTGGTATACATAACCAGCTGAAACAGCGGCAGATTCCATACAGAGGTACGAAATGCCCGCTCACTTGCAGAGCGCAGATTGTCATTGACCTCATCGAATTTCTCTTCCTCATAGGTCCCGCGAACATAGGATTTCACAACGCGGATCGCATTCAGATTTTCCTGTACGATGGTGTTCACTTTATCGATGGATGCCTGCATCAGACGATACAGCGGTCCCACCCTTCGTACGATTACAAACAATGCTATTCCTAAAACGGGAATCGCTATCAAAAAGACGATGGCGAGCTGTGCATTGATAGTAAAGGTCAGCACCAGTGCGGTCAGCAGCATAACAGGAGATCGTACAATCGGACGAACACCGTTGCTGATTGCAGTTTGTAAAATCGTCACATCACTTGTCAGTCTGGTTATCAGCGAGGATGTGGAAAAGTGATCCGTATTCGCAAAGGAAAAGCTCTGTACCTTCGCAAATTCATCCTTTCTCAGCTCAGCACCAAAGCCCTGTCCCGCAGTTGCGGCATAGCGGGCATACAGTATTCCAAGCACCAGTGCAATCAATGCACAGGCAATCATCTGCGCTCCCTTGATAAGGATGTACTCCTTATCTGCATTCGCAACACCGATATCAATGATATCCGCCATGATGATTGGTATAATCAATTCAAATACTGTTTCTGCCACAACGCAGAAGCAGCTGATTGCCAGATATTTTTTATATCGGCTCATATAGGGCCACATTCGTTTCAACATCTGTTTTCCTCCTTCTTTTATTCCTTCATAATCAATCCAGCTGTTTTCCAGTCAGATTATGATACATTCTACCCAGATATTCCCGGAACTGTTCCTTTTCCTGTTCACTGAAGCCCTGTAAGGACTCGGCTTCCACCTGTCGGCAGTGTCTTTCCCAAGCGGCAAGTGCCTGTTCCCCCTTTGGCAGAATCTGCATAGATAAAGCCCGTTTATTTGTTTCCACCACATGGCGCTTCAGCATGTTCTGTTCCTCCAGATTATTGAGAATCCGAGATACAGTCGCACATTCCACATCACAGGCTGCAGCAATATCCTTCAGCATGCAGTTGCGATTCGCTGCCACATAGCGCAAAACCTTTGGCTGTCCGGGAGATAATCCGAATGCCTGCATATTTTGACGGATTCTGTTTCTCTGTGCATGAAATGTTTTAAACATCATAAAGTGAAATGCAGTTTTCATAATGCCACCTCCATAATTAGCATCCTAATTATTAGCAACCTAACTATACTGCCCAAACGATCATCTGTCAATAAGTCTTATCTCTGTTTTACAAATGGCACGAGCTAAAATTGCAGGTTGCCTTACATGCCTTTATCCCCCTGCATGCTGCACACAGGTATCCTTTTTCATCCAATGTTGATTTTCAATCACTATAAAATACCAACTGGCTATTCCTCTAACATTCTCCATTAAGAGTATTCTTCTTTGATAGCGCAGCTGTGTGCAATGACCTTTTCTTATCAGCTCAGGATTCTCCGCCTCCGCTTCTTTTATGTACCTGTTTCCGGATGGCTTACCTCATAAAATATCAGAAAGAGGTCCCGATTGCGATGGTTGCATAGCCGTATATCCTGTAGGATAAGCTCCATCATACAGCTTACACGCGCAATCACCACTTCAAAAGGAAAACATTCCTCAAACCGTCACTAAGATTGCCCTTGATGCACATGCACAGTACAAATCATCACCACTCATAACATTTTCCCCTTTCCTTTTGTTTTCCTTTTTGAAAGGACTTTCTCAAATAAAAATGAAAGCCCCATATCAAAGGGCCATATGATGTTCAGGTTATTTCGGTGTCCAATAGCACCATTCAGGAGGATGCTGAATATCCTTTCAGACACGAGGCTATAAAGGTGAATATTCAATAGAGTGCATGCTTTGGTTGTCCTGATAAGCATGGTAAAAAGGAATCGACTTCATTTGAATGAAATTGATTCCTTATAATACCAGTATATACTTTACAGTAAACGCCTCTTCTTCCAGATTATCCAACAGTATTGAGTATTCCACAATAGGAGGCATCTGTCACATACATTGCGGCTATCCTTTTACTGTCCTCTGTATCTGTGTATTCCCTCAAAAACCTCTCCACCCGGCGATACCCCGCCTTATAATCTTTCCTCACCTAAGACCTTCCTCTTAGCAAAGTTACCTAAATCCGAAATTTTTTATAAATTTCATCGTACTGCAACCGAATAGAGGATCCGCCTTCTAAGGTATTCTCCGAATTCCACACATGAGCAGAGCGTTCAAGAGCAGCATGAAAGATATCGCATGAATCAGCGTATTGCGCTTAATAATCGGATGCTGTATCCGTCAAATCAGATAAAGGACTGAGAGCTGCTCCGCTAAGCTTACTGCTTCTTCTGCTTGTGTCTTGGACCCTGCACCGCCATGCGGTATCCGTAATACGTAATCAGGAAATATGTGCCATAAATCAGCAGGACGATACCCGCAGTCATCAGATTTGTTTTCCACATATTCTGCAGTCCAAACAGGAAGGAGAAGGCACCGGATACCACCGGAACTCCGACCATGGCATGCACAATGGCAAGGCTGAGCGGCAGCATAAAATATATGGCAATCTGTCCCAGAATGGAATGATCTATCATCCTTTGCGGTGTACCGATTTTACGCAGGATGTCGTAGTTCGATTTGCTGTCATCTGCATCACTCAGCTGCTGAAGTGCCAGAACAGCTGCACTGGAGACAAGGAATACAATGCCCAGATACAGGCCGATGTAAACAAAGAGCATACCGGAGCCGAGAGAGCTTTCCCTGACCTCATCTCGTGTGATTCCGGAATACCGGTAATCCTGCATTCCTGTCTGCTTGGCATAATCCGTGATATTTTTTTCAACCCGTGCTTGATATGCGGAAACCTGCGCCTCCCTGGCAAGATCGATATTCCAGTAGGTCCTGACGGGTGCTTTGGATTGTACAACCGCATCCGGTACAACGACTGCCAGCATGATTTCCGGCATGGGACTGGTGCAGAGAAAGCTGGAGGTTTCCCGGGCGTTTACCAGCTTGAGCTTGTGACCATATACGGATATCGTCTTATGCGCATCACCGACGGCAGTGAGAGCATCCAGAATATCTTCCTTTGCGCTAATGAAGAATGCTTCTTTGTTATGAATGGATACGGGCTTATTTCCCTGTGATTCCATAGCTTTATTGTAGTCGCTCACGGATATATATTCCAAAGGTGCACCGGCATACAGCTTACCGGTATCATAGTCTTCCATAAGCGGAAGAATCGCCTTCAGTGTATCCCTGTCGGTATACACATTCACCCTGTTCCAGCGTTTGGCCTTTTGCACGTTCAGCAGCTGCTTCATATTTTCTTCGCTTATATTTTCGTCCTGCATGTACGTATACATATACGGTGTCGTCTGATCCACACTGTCAACCAGGCTGTGATGCAGTGAAAAGCCGCAGGACAATGCACCGATAGCAAGCAGCAGCATGAGACAGACGATTCCCATAGAGGTACTTGCAGAGCTGATTTTCGCATTGATCTGCCGCAAAACAACCATATGCAGATTGCGGTAATAGGTACGCTTGCTGAGACGGATAAACTGTAACAGAAAGCCGGACAGAGACATAAAGAACAGGATTGTCCCGATACCGCCAATCACCAGAATTGGTACAAGCATGACAGCAAATGTCTGCAGCGAGGATGTTGCCAGATAATAGGCCGTTGCAAGCAGTGTCAGAGAAATCAGCAGAACAAGCACGGACATCCATGGTCTGCGGATTCTTGCCTTTTCCATCTTCTTTTTTGATTGCAGCAGATCAATTAGCTTCACCTTTGCGATCACTCTGGTATTCAACAGCATGATAATAACGAATATCACCGTAAAGGATATACTTGTTGTTATTGCACTCGGTATGGAAAATATTACACGAAAGCTCATCGATACCTGCAGCATTCCAGCGCTGAAGATTCCCAGCAGCTGGGAGCATAGCGCGCCCAGCAACAGACCGCTCAGCAGAGAAAGAAATCCGACTGCCATTGTTTCATATACAAGAATTCTGGAGATATCCCGTTTCGGCATTCCCAGCAGCATATAAATCCCAAACTCCTGCTTCCTTCTGCGAATCAGAAAGTTATTCGCATACAGAATCAAAAAAGCCAAAACGATTGCGACAAACACAGACAGTACATTCATAAACTGTCCGACCGTCTTCAGTACGGTTGACTGCGACGTACTCAGATTCAATACCTGCTCCTGAGAGGAAAAGGAATTGAAGGTGTAAAACAGACATACGGAAAACATCAGTGTCATAAAGTAGACAAAATAATCCTTATAGCTTTTCTTTACATTTCGTAAAGCCAATTTTGAAAATTTCATAGCAGCACCTCATCTCTACAGAAATTATAGAAAATTTCACAGAAGTGTGCCATGGATGTCCCTTACATTCACCTTTCATAATTGTAATACAGCAAGCCATCTTTGTAATTTATCTAATGGATTTTCCCTTTATCAGTGTTTATACGCTTGCCTGGAGGCAGTTAATAGCGCCTGTAAACAGTGGAAAAGTATGCGATGCCGGTATGGTTGCTTCTTACATAAAAAAAGGGCCCAGATTCACCGTTTGAACGATGTACCAGCCCCTGTTCTATTTCATAATCCAGCTTATTGAGATCCATGCAGTCCATGCCATTTCTTTATTTACATGGAACACATATCACCATATGATTATAATAAATAATTATTCTCACGATCCGCAATTTGCAAGGTAACCAGCTGATAGGTGGCATATCCCTGGATAACCAGCGGCTCCTGTTCGCATAGCGCTTCCGCTTCCTCACGACTGTCTGTTTTCAGAATATACATGCCAGCCATTCCCGGATATCCCTTGAACACACCGCAGATTTCCAATTTTCCCGCATCATCCAGTCCTCTTATGTTTTCCACATGCTCCGTAACTGCCTTCTTTGTCATTCTGTTGTAGGTCTTGTTTTTTTTAAGCATCATCATGTATCTGTATTTTTCCATTCGCCTTCTCCTTTAGCCTTTGTAAAGACATTTATATCCTAAGCTTATTTCATACAGCTTGCATCAGCAGCACATGTGTATTTCAGGTACCGCGTTACTCCGTATGGACAGTCAGATAGCCGATAATATCCTCAAATTCAATATGTCTTGCTTCAAAAAATCTTCCGTTATAATATAAAGCAAGATGGTTCTTTGGTTTATCCCGTACCGTAACGATACAGCATTTGGGAAATGCAAAGGCCTTTCCTCTTGTGTAGGTCATCCTATCCTCATGAGATATACCAAAATAATGCAATGCCTCCATCACTCTCGATAAGGAACACTGCCATGGCTTCGTCTGCATGAAGTCGATAACATCTTCTATAGGAAGACCGCTGAGCATAGCGATACAGATTTGCCCGCAATATCCCGGTTTCGGATATACCACCTCCTGTATGTGATCTATTTTTCGTACGGGATGGTCTGTTGTATAGGGACTGTTCTTGTTAATTCTGGTTAATTCACGGATGATTTCAAACGAAACAGGTATCTCACCATCGCTGTTAAGCTGCTGTACAACAGCCTTCGATATCGGTATAAAATAAGTGCCTGCTCCTTTGGAAATCAGCTTGCATTCAAACACAGTATCTTCCACCGTTACCCTTACAGGGAGCATCCCCTTTTGATTACATGTCTCCCAGACATTGAAGGGGATCCTTATAAAATACCGGTTTCCCTGTCTGTATAGGTTTTCTGTGAATGTATATATCATACGTGTAATCTCCTCATACAGCCTCAATGGCTGATCGTTGCAATACTTTCTAATTTTTTTGTATGACAGCGTCCTCCTGACAGGAAATCCGGAAATCCTGCCCTGTCCTCAAGCATACCGGCTTACAGTCTCGTAAACAACCTGAGACTTCATTATCAGGAAGCTTTTTTCTCTGCTGCGTGCAGCATTCATTCCATCCTTTTTGCATATAAATCATAATTGACCTGCCACTCCCCGTCTTGCTGTACCATAATATCCTGCCAGTGGAAGTGATTTTCTGCAATCTTTGCAAACACCCACTTTCTGTGCTCGTCTTCGAGACTGGAAAGAACGATCCTGTCTTCCTGCTTTCTCGCCTCAAAGCGCATGATTCTTCCGGTATAGCCATAGGCAATTTCCCATGTACGGGTAGCCGGATTATACATGCGAAGCGTTGTCCCGTATTCAAAGTGCGGCAATACAATCACATCCTGCACTGCCATTCCTTCCAGCACCCGGGAAAAATGCCATTCCCCTTTTCGCACTGCGCCTGTTGCATTGTCCATGTAATCGATATACCAGCTGCCAATCAGCATTCCGAAGAAATCATCCTCCTTGGGAATTGCTGCGTTTCTTTCGCTGCTTGCAAGGGCTTCATAGAAATCCTTCATATAATATCCTCCTCTGGTTTCACATTATTCATTTCCATGAACAGGACATCACACTACAAATATTTCAAAGTGTGTTCTCCTTCAGACGTTGTTTTCCTTTACTTGTGCGTCCAGCAGCGGCTGATACATCATCATTGCGTGGTTTTCTGCAACCAGCTGCTCCTCCAGAAGCGTCCCCTCCTTTGACAGCATCATACGGTAGAGCTGATTATGACGACTGTAGCCGCCCCACCATTCCCTACGCATTTCATGATTGCGCTCAACAATTTCATAGCGTACCTGCAGAGGATGCAGCATTCTCCATTCTCCATGCAGATGAGTCTTTCCCACATGAAGCCGCAGCTGAAAGGGCTGATCTGTCGGATTGCTAATCATCAGGTCACCATAGGGATAAAAGCAGGTGGCCCCGCTGCCGAAGGGCTGTGTGCGATTGGCATCCGGGAACACATCATACCCATGACGGTGGCGCTCCACAACCTGTAGCGGTGTATGTATCGTAATCCAGAACAGCAGGTTGGACAGCTGGCACAGCCCGCCGCCAATTCCGTATACAATTGTTCCATCCTTCAGCATTATGCCTTTCTTATAGCCCTTGGATGCCGACGGTTTCCCTATTGTTTTCCAATAGCTCAGCGTTTCCTGCGGATAGACGATGATACCGTCCAGCTTCTCCACCGCTAGGCGAAGGTTCACAATTTTATTCTCCTGATAAACCTCCTCTTCCTTTGTCAGATTTCGCTTCAGCAGACTTTTATGCTGAAAGCAGACATTGGGATAGTCCTCACTTCCATGTCCGCTGGCAAACTGCCGTTTTGATGTATACCATCCAATATATCTGCACCACGTATAATACCAGCCTCCCAGCATCAGCCGAATATCCGAACGCTTCTTTGTACGCAGATCCTCCTGTTTCTTTTTCATAGCACCACTCCTTTTCCTTCTATACGATTAGCCTTTTTACTTTATTTCAGTCTGCACAATCATCGTAAGCAGTTTTCAGAAAATAGCCTGCAGAAGTGCATGAAAAATACCAATCACGGCAATACCGCACAAAACCCCGCTCACAAATCTTCGCACATTCGTCGATGGAAGAACATCTGCCGCCTGAAGTCCCCAGTCAATCAGCATACTCAGCATAAACAGACCGTAGACAGCAAGCGGCAGCGTTACAGAAAACATCCATAGCAGAATGCCAAAGCCATACCCGAGATACAGTCCGCTGCATCTTGCACATACGGGACACTGATAGCCGTGAATAAAGAAGCTGCGCTCTGCTTTCTGATGGCAGGAACGGGAAAACAGATGCATCAGGGAGAGCCAGATGTCATCCGGATTCATCGATTAAATCTGGTACCGCAGTTATTGCAGATACAGATGGTTCTTCTGCGCTCGCCATCGGCACAGCACAGTCCGCACAGCATCCCGATCGGACCAAAACAGATAGCCCCAAGAATGCCGCTTGGCAGATTGTAGCTTTCATTGTTTCGCTCCTCGATGATGCGTAGATTCCTGCTGCCGCACGATGGACAGCAAACATGATCATAATTCCGATACATATAGATACCTGCCTTTCTGGTTTTATTATACTATAGGAAAGCAAGCTGTGCGCATCAATGTGTTTTCCATCATGAATTTCATTTTTATTGAAAATAGAAACAAACTGTTTCTACATATATATGGTTCACACGCAATGCTTACTTCCATACAAGACTGGTCCGCTCTTTCTTCATAAGGTATAGAAAAAAAGGAAGCCGAATTTCTATTTTGCAGAAAGGAATCCCTCTGCCGAATCCGGCTTCCTAAACATCTATTTACAGATGGCTTTTGTGCTGTTTTTTTTATACTTCTTCCTGTTTCATTTCCGAGTCGGGAATGGCTATGTTTTCTTTCTGACTCCATCTCTGAACGGTGGAAACCCGCTGGCCGTTTTTCTCATCCGTTGTCGCAATCAGCGTCGCATCCGCAACCTTGCTCAGATTGGATATCTTATCCGTCGGTGTTACGATAATTGCCTGAAAGCCGAGTGATTTCAACAGGTAAATGCATTCCTCGATTCGCTCATTATCCATTTTATCGAAGGCCTCATCAAAGATTGCCAGCTGCAGACCGTCGTTTCCTGCATCATATACGCTGAACAGCGATACCAGTACAGCGACATAAAACGGTGTCTGTGTTTCTCCACCGGAGCTGGAGCCGATCGTGGCACGCAGCGAGTTTCCGTTTTCCAGAATATCAAATTTCAGATAGGTGGTGAAGCGGGAAAGCAGCTGAACCTCTTTTTGCAGCTCCTGATACTTTTTGGGGTCCTGCATGGAGGATAAGGAAGAAATTTTATTAAACAGCTCATGAATCAGCTCCTCATTTTCCTCATACACCTTCGTGTTCAACAGATTGTGACCGTTTAATTCCTTGTTGGTGATCAGATTGTAATACTCACGGTAATCCTCATTGCAGGTACACACAAATTCATAGCTGGAGCGACCGAATTTATGCCTGCGGATAGAGCGGTTCAACCGGTCAATCTGCATTCGCACATTTTCAATTTTACTATTGAGCGCACTAAAGAAATTATTCTGGAAGCACTCATATGCCTTCTGCTGTGCGAGGCGGCATTTATCGATATAGTCCTCAACAATATTATCCGAATGCTTTTCATATTCCCGCTCATAATCATCGCATAAAAAATTCGGGTTGAGGGCAATGCGGAAGGTATCATTGTAATGAGTTTTTTTCGTTATCAGCTCCTGCTTGGAAATTTCAACACGGCTGTTCAGCTCCCGCAGTGCTTCCTCCAGCTGTTTCTGTTTCCTGCGGATACCGTCTGCCGTGGTGATTGCCCCGATTGTGTCCGGTATGCCTTGCTCGGGCTTTTTCGCTTCCTTAACCTGCTGCTGAAGCTCCTGTATACGTGCATTGCAAAGCTTCATATCCTCTTCCAGCTGACGGCGCCGGCTTTCCTGTTCCACCTGCAGCATATACAGTTCGTTTCTCTTTTTCTTTGCCTCATCCAGTTTTTGATCCAGCAGCAGAAGTTCCTGCAGGGATTCCGGTGTCTGAGCGGCACGCAGCTCTTTGATCTTTTGTTCCAGCTGCTCCACCTCTTTGGCCTTGCACAGTCCATCCTCCAGCTGACGGATAAAGTCATCACTGATAACGGTTTGCAGCTGTACCGCCTGCAATGTCCTTGTGACTGTTTCCAGCTTGCGGCAGGTGGAGGTGAGCTTTTGCTGGCGGATAATCAGCTCCTGCAGCTGCTTTTCTATGGAATCGGCACCGATAAAGGGTACCTTATACAATTCCGGATTCATATGCGACACTGCATAGCCGCTGTACAGCATACAGTCGCTGGTGATGCTTACCGGATAGCTTCGCAGTGTCTCCTCCGCTTCACAGCACACGACTCTGCCCAGCAGATATTCCACATAGGGGCGCACATCCTCGCGTTCCACCTGCACGCAGTCATACAGTGTTTTTGCATCGGGACGTTTCCCCGGCTTTGCCTTTGCGATATCCACAATGGAATAGGTATGAATCTTTTTTTCTTCCTTAATGGAGCGGTAAATGCGATAGGCATCCATGAAATATTCTGCCTCAACCACCAGATTCAGCTTCTGGTTATGGATGTAGCCTTCGATCGCATTTGTCCACGCCTCCTCCTGAATACTGAACAGGTCTGCGAGTATGCATACCTCTACCGGTTTTCCCACCTGCTGATAAAGCCGTTCCTCCAGCTCCTGCTTTAAAACGAGCAGCTTTTTCGGATATGTCTTTTTCCCGGCTTCCAGCGCACGGCGATTTGCCGCAAGCACCTCCTGTTCCTCCCTGCATGTCTGCAGGCTGTTTTGCATGGTTTGGCGCACCGTGGACAGGGTATTCTCGATGTCTCTCATCTGTCGCTGAATATCCATATAGGCATCCAGATCAAACGCAGCCAGCCGCTGTGCCGCATGCACGGACCTTTGTATAGACAGCTTGATTGCGGACAAATCGAAGTCCTCCAGCTGCAAGCCGTCATAATCCTCGATTTCCTCCAGCTGCTCTATCTGTTCCTTCAGAAATTCTCCCTTCGTAACCAGCTGCTGCTGAACGGCGGTCGTATCTCTTTGCAGGGTGTTTCTCTGCTCCAGATGCGCCTGTATCTTTCGTTCCAGAATATCTGCCGCATTATCCCTGCGTGCATCCCGTAAGGCTTCCATGTTCTGTTCCAGCAGTGCCCGCTGCTCCTCGGTTTCCCTTGATTCCTTTGTCAGCTTCTGATAGTTCCTTGTATATACCTCATATTGTGCGGCTGCCTCATCATGTTCCACCAGCATACCGTGATATACAGCTGCCTTTTGCTCCACACGCAAGTTCGCAACACGCTCCTGTTCCCCGCAGATATCCGTATACTGTTCATGGATCAGGGAAAGCTGAGCCTTTTTCTGCTGTACGGTTTCCAGCTGTTCCTTCATCTGCCGGTAATCCTGAATTTCCTCCTGCATCTCTTCGAGATTCAGGTCTTCTTCCTCCTGACAGATATTTTTTACGATGAATTCAGAAATATTCATCATCGGTGTGTAAGCAACTGCCATTTTAAAGACATCGAAAAACCGCTGGTCCTTGATCAGCATGCGCTGACGGAAATAGTTTTTGTAATCCATATGTGTGGTAAAGGAACGGCAGCTGCGATCCTGAAAGCTGGCCAGCAGCTTCTTCATACGACGGATATTGAATACCGTTCCCTCATCCGTAAAGCAATGCTCGGGAATCGGCTGATTCATCATATAGTAGCAATGCTCCATGTCCCCCCGCGTAGGCCCGTTTACGTCAAATACGATACCAAAGCAGTAAATCCTATGCTGTTCATCCTCAAATTCCATACACAGATGTGAGCTGAACATCCCTTTATCACGCTTAAAGGTACCATCCTTGTATTTGCCCTTCAGATATCCCATCAGATCACGGGTTGTTTTATCATTTGCGGATTTATTGAAAATGGAATTGTCGGTTCGACCGAGAATGACCAGCTGCATGGCATCAATCAGCGCTGACTTCCCCTCACCGGTTTTACCGCTCAGAAAGACGATATCCTCAAAGCTCAGGATCGTCTTCTCGTAATACAGCCAGTTGACCAGCAGCATTTTCTTCAGCTTCATCGTCTTCCTCTCCTTCCTCATTACGCAGCTTCCTCAGAATTTCCTCCACCCGCTTCGGTGTGAGAACACAGGTGATATAAGGCAGTACCCAGATCAGCTCCTCATCCCCCTGTGTGTATTTCTGAAGAATATTCAGTCTTTGCAGGGACTGTAATGCCGCATGGATGTATTGCATCGAAGGCCTTACGCTTACCATCGCATGCACATCAACCAGCAGCTGCAGCAGCTCATTGACAGAAATACGTATGGTGAGAGATGCATCCAGCTCCAGCATTTTCTCCTCATAATAATTACGCAGAATCAGCAGAAGCTGCGTTTCCAGCTTTGTCAGACGATAGCGGCAGCTGCAGTCCTCCCGCTCATTGACCAGATAAATCATCCCCATATAAGATGAACGCTCCCTGCACAGCAGCCATCCCGCATAGCGGAGATATTCCTCGAAGCAGTCCCAGTGATCATGGATAAACACATAGTCTGCATTTCGTTCCTTTTTCTCAAACTGCCTGATTTTCGCATACTGGTAAATGCAGTTTTCTGCCAGTAATATATTGACGATCCGTCCGAATTCCTCGCGGTCCTTCAGATCCAGTTGTTCTACCTTCATTTTGTTACCTTCCTTTTAATCAACAGATTGGGGTAATGGAAATCCCCTTCTGTAATCCCTTCCGTCTGATTCGGAATCAGGGTTGCCTGCACATCCATTTTGCGGTCTCTTCCATATACATACACCAGAATGGAGCGGATATAGTCATCCATATCCTTTACCCCGATATCCTTCAGCTTTCCTACCGCTTCCCCATGCAGCTTCTCTGCATAGTAAGCCGATATGCTTTCACGGGTAAAGCGGGCATAGCGGTCAAAGCCAATGCGCTTTTCAAGCTCCTCCTGATTCTGGGTGCTCTCTTCAAAGGTGAAGGTCATCACTTCCCGCTCATCCCTACGCCTGCGTCGTTCAAAGGTGTACACCTCATCACGCTCCATGTAGCGGGTCTGCTGGATATTGATGGATTCACTGATCTGCTCACACACTCTCTGCGGCTCTTCCTTCATATGATGGATCAGTTCCACCAGCTTTCCCTTTAACCCCTGATCACTGTTGCACAGATACATAATTTTCTGCTTTGCCAGTCTGCGGTAACCCGCGTCGCTGTCCACCAGCTGGGCAGTCAGCGTTTCCACGATATTCAAATCATTGTACATGGCATACAGCATTTCCTCGATATGCTTTTTTGCCGTATCACGGCTGGCAACACGATAGTGACTTACCGCACTGTCTACAATTTTCTCCTTGACTGCTTCCTCCTGCAGAAGGGTTTCCAAAATACCTGCGACCGGGTTTTTAAACCGTTTTAAGCTGTCCTCCACAAGAGTTGGAAAAACATAGCCCTCCACAATATCACCATAATAAACATCAAAGAAATCATGATAGATTTTCGTCGATGCCTTTTTCACCTGAATCGCATAATAATCCCGTATTCTGGCATTGGTCTGTTCCAGTGTCAGAATCAGCTCCTTGAAATCGGCATAGGCATTGCGGATATGCTGATAGCTGTCTTCTATTTTCACGGGATCATCCATATCCTTTAGGGAGGCATGGATGCGAATCAGATAGCCGATCTGTTCCCGCTCCTTGATAATATCATTCACAAAGGAGATGAACACCCGGCTGTGATAGGGCAGAGACACCATTTTTTTCATCGTATCCATATGCAGATCGACATTGATCCAGGTATGCTTCTCAAACAGCCGTAACAGAAACTGGATATCCCGGTCATAAACATCCTTCTCACTGCGCAGCTCATTCTCGATATCGCTGTATTCCGCTTCCTCCTGAAAGTCGATTTCATATTTTTTATCCTGCACATAATCTTCCAGTAAATCCTGAAGCAGGGCACGCTCCATGCTCATGGTCTGATTGCGATAAATGCAGTCATGAATCTGCAGAAGCAGATCCACATAAATATCCCGGTTCTTCGATACCAGTATGGTAAAGAAGGATGGATCCATTTTCTCAAATAAGGACATGCAAGCCCACCTTTCAAACATTCGTTCCTTTATTTTACTATAAGCGAGGTAAAATATCCATGACTTTAGTGTATCGCAGAAAAGAAAAACAGCAGCTCCCTTCAAAAGGATGGGAACTGCTGTGAAATGCTGCACATAACTATTTTTCAAATGTCATCCTATGTGGACCAGGTCTGTCCGGTATCCTGCTTATGCACTGCTCTGGGACGCATGCAGCAGTATCCAAAACATGAGGTTACGGATATATCAAACACCTCTTCCATCGATTGTATATTCGTTTTCCTGCTCTGCCAATGTCTGTTTTTCAGCTTCTATTCTACCGATTTCAGGGATTCCACCATCGGTATTTTTTTCAGCTTGCGATACATTACCAGATTCACAATGATGGCGAACACCATCGTGATTGCCACGGAATACAGGAAGGAAAGCTTTTCGATATTTCTTCCAAACATCACCGTATCCAGCTCTGCCAGCGACATAATCAAGGAGTGCAGGACGATTCCCAACACCAGCCCTGCCAGCGCACCGATCAGTGTCAGGAAAATATTCTCTCTGTATACATAGGCACTGACCTCCTTGTCATAAAAGCCCAGTACCTTAATGGTCGCAATCTCACGCAGTCTCTCCGATATATTGACATTCGTCAGATTGTAAAGTACGACAAATGCCAGCAGTCCGGCTGAGATAATCAATACAACAACAATGAAGGAAAGGGATGCAATCGTATCCTGGAAGGATGCTGCAATTCCGGAATAGAAGGATACAGAATCAATGGTATCCTTTTTCATAAAGGCATTTCCCAGCGCCTGTTCATCCTTTTCACTGCTGTCCCGCATGATGGCAAACATGCCGGTATTTTGCGGTGTCTTGTGATAGACACTCTTATAATAGGAGGGTGTCATATATACGATATGCCCCACATAGTTCTCTGTAATAGCCGCAATTTTCACATCCTTCTTTACACCGTCCCCATTGTCGATTGGGAAGGTATCGCCGACCTTCAGATGTTTATCCTTGGCGATTTTCTCTGTGATAACTGCTCCGTCATTGTTTAAGCTGATCGCTTCATTGGAGCCGCGCTGACGCAGGGAGATATACGTATGCAGGCTTTCCACATCCTGAGGAACATACAGGTCGATTCCCTTATCCTCTCCCTCATCCGCATAGAAGCCGTGATATACCGCCATAGCAGTGGCAGACTTCACACGGGAGTCCTTTTGCAGCTCGTTCAAATCCTGTTCCTTCTGGCTGAGCGTATCCTCACCTTTATATGTCATGGTGACATCAAATTTGAAGATATCCCCATACTGCTTCACCGCAATTTCCCCGATGGAATCCTGAATACCAAAGCCGGCTACCAGCAGGGCACTGCAGCCGCTGATTCCAATCACCGTCATGAGGAAACGCTTTTTATAGCGAAAGATATTCCGCGCGGTCACCTTGTAAATAAAATTGAATCGCTTCCATATAAATGGAATACGCTCCAGTAAAATCTTCTTACCGTTTTTCGGAGCCTTGGGACGCATGAGGAGGGCCGGCGTTTCAACCAGCTCCTTATAACAGGCCGCAAGTGCTGCAGCTACCGTTATCATGGAGGCAAGCCCGATGGCAAGGGCCGCCAGTCCGATATCCGCCTGCAGCTGAACATCCGGCAGTGTATACATAATTCCCCAGGCATTGAAAATCACTGTCGGGAAGACAATCATGCCAATTACTGCCCCGCAGATTCCACCAAGGATACTGGCGATCGCCGCATAGGCTACAAATTTCATCGCGATATCCGGCTTGGAATATCCCAGTGCCTTCAGGGTACCGATTTCCTGACGCTCTTCATCGACCATACGGGTCATCGTCGTCAGACATACCAGAGCCGCAACAAGGAAGAAGAACAGCGGAAACACCTTGGCAATCGCTCCCATGCGGTCCGCAGCACTTCCATAATCCATATAGGAGTAATGCGAATGGCGGTCCAGTACATACCATTTCGGCGTTTCCATGCTGTTGATGTCTTCCTCTGACCGATCCAGCTTTTCCTTGGCCTCCTGCAGCTTGGCAGCACCGTCCCTTTCCTGCTTCTCAAGCTCCAGCTTTCCCAGCGCGATTTCCTTTTGTCCGTTTGTTATCTTATCTTGTGCGGCCGCACTTTCCTGCTGTGCGCTCACTCTGGCGGATGCCAGCTGCTGCTTTCCCGTCTCAATCTGCTGCTGGGCAGTCGCAATCTGGGTTTCGAGTGCATGCAGCTGAGAGGCTGCCATGGTTACCATTTCCTGCATTGTTGATATCTGTGCTTCCAGCATCGTTAATGCAGGAGAAGCAACCTGCCGCGAGGTTTCCAGTGCCGCCTTTTTCTCCTGCAGCAGCTGTTTTTCCAGCTCTGTTAGATTCGGATCCTGCAGCTGCGTATCCACTTTGGCAAGTTCCTCATCCAGTGAGGACAGCTTTTCTTTGGCTTCCGCTATCTGCTTTTGTATCTGCGGCAGATTGTCATCCAGCTTTTTCTGCTGCGCGTCCAGATAGCTTTTCGCACTGGAGTACTGAGATTTCAGCTGGGACAGGGTCTGTTCACTCTGCTGCAGCTGTGCTTCCTTTTCCTGTATGGTTCTTTCCGCACTGCTTTTCTCTGCATTCAGGGTGGCCTGTCCAACAAGCAGTTCATCTTTTGCATTCTCCAGCTTGTCCTTGGCATTTTTTATTTCTGTCTCATATTTCTTTTTATTCTTCTCATATTCCTTACGACCAGCTTCAACCTTGGCAAGGGCTTCCTTTTTGATATCGTCAAAGCGTTCCTGTGCACGCTCCTCTCCCAGTGCAGTGATTGTGGTCTTCTTGGGATCGATGATATCGAAATAAGCATCCGCATAGGAGTTGGGCTTCTTTGCGCCGTCAACCGTCACATACACCTCCGTATAGTAAGAGGATTTGAAGTTGGTATCCGGAATCACCGCATAATTATCAATACTGCCGCTGCCGATGGCAGAGCTGCCCTTTTCATAGGACAGATAATACGGCATCGTTACCTCTCCGACGATTTTATAGGTTGAGCGCTTTAATGACGCATCCAGTTTTTCGTCCGTACCGCTCGCAAAGGTTATCGTTTCTCCGATTCTGGAATCCGCTCCCTTGATATTGGTGTATTCGATGACGCATTCATCTGCTTTCTGAGGAAGCCGCCCCTTGATCAACCGCATCTGATTGATATAGTTTTCATCCTCTGCCTTCGCATTCATCGGATAAGACAGCAGCTTGTAGACACGCTGCTGATTTTTATGCGTATTGAGTACATCCATGCTGTAGCTGCCATACACGCCGGCCACTCCATCCACCTGCCGGATAGCGGAAACATCCTCCTTTGTCATGCCGATGGTCGACATAATCTTCAGATCCATGAAATTATAGTCATCAAAATAAGTATCCGCAGTATTTTTCATCACCGGTACACTGTCCCGTACTCCGGCGAAGAAGGCGACTCCGATGCCGACGATGGCAAAGATGGAAAAGAAGCGACCGAAGGATTTGCGGATTTCCCGCAGGGTATCTTTCAGAAGGGCTTTCTTTTTCATATCAGTATTCAATCCTTTCTACCGGTAAAGGATGCTCATTGATCGTGATGCTGTCAATTTTTCCGTTTCGTACCTTGATTACCTTATCTCCCATGGCAGTCAATGCCAGATTGTGTGTAATCACTACAACACTGACTCCGCGCTGCCGGCAGGTATCCTGCAAAAGCTTCAAAATCTGTTTTCCGGTATTGTAATCCAGTGCCCCTGTCGGCTCATCACACAGCAAAAGCTTCGGATTTTTGGCAAGTGCGCGGGCAATTGCCACACGCTGCTGTTCTCCACCGGACAGCTGTGCCGGGAAATTGGAGGCACGCTCCTTCAGTCCGACAGCTTCAATTGTTTCATCGATATCCAGCGGCTGCTTACAAATCTGAGTTGCCAGCTCCACATTTTCCTTTACAGTCAGATTCTGCACAAGATTATAGAACTGAAAAACAAACCCAATATCATAGCGCCGGTACGTTGTCAGCTGCTTGGCATTAAATTTACTGATTTCGGTTCCATCCACAAAAATATTGCCGCTTGTTGAGGAGTCCATGCCGCCAAGAATATTCAGTATTGTGCTTTTACCGGCACCGCTGGCTCCTGCAATTACTACAAACTCCCCTTTATCAATGGTAAAATCCACACCGGCAAGTGCCTGGATTTCCACTTCCCCCATTTTATATATCTTTTTCACATTCTGAAATTCAATATAAGCGCTCATACCGGTTCCTTCTTTCTGTGCTTTTCTATATTATACTAGAAATATATCGGAGAAGACAGCCATTTTCCATAAAAGCTGATGCAAAGTTTTCGCTGATGATACATTCATCCCCAAAGGGCACCTGATGGACAAGTGCGAGGAAAGGCAGAAGGATGATGCGGTGTGGTAAAGTGCAGCGATCATGCAGATGAAAGAGACACGTTCCCGCCGTATAACAACGCTGAAAACAGAGAATAGGGTCTTGACGGATGCACTATCTTGTTTTACAATATAGCTGTAACTTGTATAACAAGATAGTGAGGAGGTGACGCCATGCTGCCAAGTCAGATGATGAAGGGTATTCTGGATAACTGTATCCTGATCGTGATTGCACAGGAGGATACCTATGGGTATGATATTTCGCAAAAGCTGAAGAGCTACGGATTTTCCGATATATCGGAGGGTACGATTTATCCGCTGCTTCTTCGACTGGAGAAAAACGGATGTATCAACAGTGAATTTCGCAAATCGGCTTACGGCCCCAATCGAAAATACTATACCATTACAAAAGCCGGTCATCTGGAAATACAGGATTTTATGAAGCATTGGAAGGAATTGCAGCAGGGTGTTGCCGCTGTGATGGGAGGATATGCATATGAATCGTAACATGCGAATGCTGCACAACGAAAATAATCGTCTGGATAAGACTTTATGTGAAGATTACCAAAAGCTTATGACGGATATCGTATGTTATCTGCGAGGTGCCGATATCAGTGAGCTGCAGCAGGAAAAGGTCCGCTATGATTTGACACTGATGCTGCTGGAGGCACAGCAGCGCAATGCACCTCTGGATGAGGTGTTTCCCGAGGATTACAAGGCATTCTGTGACACGGTTATCAAAGAGCTGCCACCGCGCTCACAGCTGGAAAAGCTGCGGGAGCGTTTGCAGATTGTCTTTCTCCTGATTGCCATTCTGGGCGTTATCAATCTGTTTCTTTCAAAGGACGGCCTTCATGCATTACTGCAGCTCGATATACAAAGCACCTATCCGCTTTCCTTATCAACACTGCTGCTGGATATCCTGCTGGGCATAAGCGCCGTTTGCATTGTGCAGTGGATTTGCCGCAGCAGCTTTGAAAATGACGATAAGACAGTAAAACGGCGGTTGCTGCTCCTGTGGCTGTTTACATTATGCATCAGTGTTGGCTGTATGCTGCTGTTTCAGAATATCATCGTGCTGCGAATTCCGATATGGCTGTTTGTACTGTTTTGCTTCAGCTCCTATCTGCTGTATCTGGCTCTTGCGTTCTGCAGCTGTAAGGATGTGGCTTCATGATTCTGGAAGAACTGGCCCTATATGCAGACTGTTCTCTATGCAGGGGACTTTGCTGCAGAGCACTTTATTTTTCAAAGCTGGATGGTTTTCCGCAGGATAAGCCTTGCGGTGTATCCTGCAGCTATTTATGCAGCGATCATACCTGCAATATTCATCATGAGCTGAAGCAGAAGGGCATGAAGGGCTGTCTTGGCTACGACTGCCTGGGAGCGGGACAATTTGCCGTTCAAAAGAATGTACCTGCGGACCAGGATATGTTTGCAGTATACAGAAAGCTGTTTTCCCTGCATCAGATGCTCTGGTATCTCGGGGAAGCACTGCTGCAGAAGGAAACTGCTTCCTTCCATGGGGAATTGCAGGTGCTGATTCAAACACTGGACACGGTACGCAGACAGCCCTGGAGAAAGGTACTTACCGCTGATATCGACTCCCTGCATGAACAGACCAACCGCCTGTTAAAAAAGACGATGCAGCAAAAGCAGCTTCGGCATCCTTATCCTCATAAGCATCCAATGGGAAAGCGGTTCACCAATAAAAGACTGCGAAGCACGGATTTCAGTATGAAGTCTCTGCTTGCCGCTGATTTGTCAGGCTGCGACCTGCAGGGCTCCTGTTTTCTGGGAAGTGATATGCGGGACTGCCGCATTGCCGGCAGTGATTTGCGTAATTGTTTCTTTCTGACCCAGATGCAGCTCAACACCGCCATCGGTGACAGCTTTACAAGGCTCCCCAATCACCTGCACATACCCACCCACTGGAACACGGTATCATAAAGCGGATGGCGTCAGAAAGGAAAGCCGATGCCTGATGAAACGTATTTCGCCCCTTGCCCTGTTATCGTTCTTTGGACATGCGGAGATGCTTTTATAAATGGCAAACAGGAAGTCTGCTTCATCCTGAACGGATATGTTCCGTACCCGGATGTTCACATGACTTCCTGTTTTTTTATCTGATTTCCATAAAAGCTGGAGGCAGCATGGCATCTACCGCAAAAGCTCCTCCAGTTTCTCGGGATGCATCGGTTTTCCAAAATAATAGCCCTGAATATCGTCCAGTCCCATGGTTTTTACCTTCTCATATTCCGCCTTTGTCTCCACACCCTCCAGCAGAACACGAATGTTCACATCATGGCATAGTCTGACAACAAACTGAATAAAGGTCGCATCAAATTCACTGTTTAAAATATCCTTAATGAAAATCCGGTCGATTTTCACAATATCCGCAGGGGAATTTTTCAAAACACCGAGAGAGGAGTATCCGGTTCCAAAATCATCCATGGCGATACGCACACCGATGCTTCGTATCTCCTGAAAGATCGCCTGCAGCTCCTCACTGCTTTTCACCATATAGCTCTCCGTCATTTCCACAATGATATTGCGGCTGGGAACATGGCACTTCTTCAGCGTTTCCTTCATGAATGTGATGAATCCTTCCTCATACAGCTGCAGGTAGGATAAATTCACACTGACACAGAAATCCGGACACTTTTTCAGCCATGCTGCACATTGCCTGAGGGCTGTTTCAAATATCCATTTACCGATGGTGAGTATCATCCCGCTCTTTTCCAGCAAGGGAATGAACACCACAGGCGATACATTGCCATACATGCTGCTGTGCCATCTGGCCAGTGCCTCCGCAGCGATTATACGGCCGCTGTCTGCCTCCACCTGCGGCTGATACTGCAGGGAAAAGCCTTCGAAATCATGTTCCATGCTGTAACGCAGCTGTTCCAGCATATCCAGCTCCTGCAGCTCTGTTTCCGACATTTTCTTCTCATAGAACGTCAGTCTGTTCTTACCATTGCGCTTGCTTGCCTCCAGTGCATAACCGACGTTCTTCGTCAGTGACATCATATCATCGCCATCCTTTGGAAAGCAGGCACAGCCGGCAGAAACCGTGCAGTGGTATTTCTTTCCGTTCAGAATGCGCTGATGCCCCAGCTCCTGCTGGAGCCTGTGATAAAAGCCGGCAATCTCGTTGGAATCGGTACAGCTCCTGAGCAGAACGATAAATTCATCACCATCATTGCGGTACAGCCTTGCATATTCCGGAAGAACAGACTGGATGATCTGCGCCGTCTTGGCCAGCACCTCATCTCCAAACTGGTGATTGTACAGCTTGTTGATGCTGGAAAAACCATCCAGATCCAGGATCATCATGAAGAAATGCTCCTCCTTGGCAACCATCATCTGCAGCGTATCCTCCAGCTCATATTTGTTAAACTGACCGCTCAGATAATCGATTTTATTCTTACGTCCCAGATTGGTGATAATGCCGGCAAACAAAACCGGCTGTCCATCCTCATCCCGCTCCACATGACCGCGGCATCTGAGCCACACCCACTCGCCTCTGCGGTTTCTGGCACGATACTCCACATTGTGAAAATCCACACGGCCATCGGCAATTTCCTGATTCCCTTCCAGAAATATCTTCTGGTCTGCCTCATGAATTCTTGCGCCCCATACATTGGCAGCATCATGCACGATTTCCGATGGGAGATCAAATTCCTCAACCATGGCACGGGAATATCGGAAGCAGGAAGGGTCCTCCTTCATATTGCATACATAGATATAATCATCGCTGCTCTGCATCAGGGCACTCAGCAGCAGATCCTTATCATAGGAAAACTGGCGCACCTCCTCACTTTCATGGTAAGGGCGCAGCGCAAAGGCTTTTCTTGACTGCTCCAGATGATAGCGGCGTTTTGACAGATACATTTCATCATCTGCACGCATAATGATTTTTTTCACTGATAGCTCCATATCCGCCATGATCTGTGTAATTCCGAAGCAGAAGCCCATGGTATAGGGAAACTCCCTGCTTTCTTCCTCCAGTTCATTCAGAATTTGATCCAGCAGGTTGCGTACCTCTTTTTTGGAAAGCTGTTGAAAAACAAGGAGAAACTCATCACCGCCCAGACGGATTGCGAAATCCCCGGTCTGCAGACTGCTGCGAATTTTTTCCGCTACCCTTTGCAGGATCCGATCCCCCTCCTGATGTCCACAGCGTTTGTTTACGGTATCCAGATCATTGATATCCAGAAGGACCGCAAGAAAGGAGGTACTCTGCGCTTTGGCTGTACGGATACAGGAATCCAGCAGCTCCTCCCCTGCCTCCTTATTCCACAGAGCAGTGAGATGATCATGCTGTATGTCCGCCTTACTGTTTGCCTTGCCTTTGCTTTGCATAGACGTCACCACCTTTTTGTTTCTTCTTTCATTGTACAACAAAAAGATGACGAAACAAATCAAAAACTGAGATTTCTGCCATATACTAGAAAGAAATCCGGCAGAGAAGGAGCCTCACTTAATTTCTTACAATTTATGGAAGGTTCTTTGTAAAGTTAAAACCGGCATGGAAATGCTTACCTGACCATGGTAAAATAGAAACATAAAATGAGGAGGTGCTTGCTTTATGACAGATAAAAAGAAACTCTGGGGGATCGCCGGTATCGTTGCGGCAGTTGCAATCGTTGCGGTTGCGGCGTATTTCTTATTCAGCGGCGGTTCAAAGCCGGAGTCCGTATTGCTTTCCTATACTGATCTTTTGAAAGAAGGCAAATACAAGGAAATGTATTCCCTGATCAGCAGCGACGCGAAAAAGAAATGGAAGGAAGAAGATTTTATTACGCGAAACAAAAATATTTATGAGGGGATCGACGCATCTGATTTCTCGATGGAAATCAAAGACAGTTCGGATACAGGGGATGACGGAAGCGAAATCAGCTATCATGTTCGTATGAAGAGTGCAGCCGGAACCATTGATTTTGACAATAAGGCGACGGTGGTTAAGGAAGACGGTGATTACCGTATTGTATGGGACAGCACGCAGATATTTCCGCAGCTGCATGATTCGGATAAGGTGAATGTGTCCGTTACCGAGGGGGAAAGAGGATCGATTCTTGACCGGAACGGAAAAGCACTGGCACAGCAGGGAAGTGTATTTCAGGTTGGCCTGATAGCAGGAAAGCTGGGAAATGAGGCGGACACGGTTTCTGCCATGGCCAGAGTTCTGGATGTCAGTGAGGACAGTATCAAAAAAGCACTGTCAGCCTCCTGGGTACAGGATGATATGTTTGTACCAATCAAAACCGTCACAACAGCGAAGCGTGCGGAAATCATTGAGGAGCTTCGAAAAATTGACGGTGCCTTTGTACAGGAAACCACCGGACGCGTGTATCCGTATGGCGAAATGACAGCGCATATCACCGGATATGTGCAGAATGTCACCGCTGAGGATTTGGAAAAGCATAAGAAGGAAGGCTATACCGCAACCAGTATCATCGGTAAGAGCGGTCTGGAAAGTATTTATGAAAGCAAGCTGAGGGCAGTCAGCGGCTGTAAGATCATTATTGTGGATGAAAATGGAGATCTGAAGGATACCGTTGCCGAACAGAAGGCCAGAAACGGTCAGGATATTCGTACGACCATTGATATCGAAGCACAGCGCTCCGCATACAATCAACTGAAGAAGGATGCAGGAAGTGCGGTAATCATAAATTCCCATACCGGTGAGGTTCTGGCAATGGTCAGTACACCGGCTTATGATCCCAATGATTTCGCAATGGGCATGGATAGCAAAACATGGGACTCCCTGAACAGCAACAAGCAGAAGCCGCTGTTGAATCGCTTTGTTTCCACCTATTGTCCGGGTTCTACCTTTAAGGCGATTACCGGAGCCATCGCTCTGGATTCCAAGACGATCACAGCGGAAACCACCTTTATAAAAACAGACAAATGGCAGAAGGATTCCAGCTGGGGAAAGAATTATGTAACGACGACGCAGTCCTATGCAGAGCCAAGCAATCTGAAAAACGCCTATATCTATTCCGATAATATCTTCTTTGCACAGGTAGCGGATAAGATCGGTGCAGAGACATACACCAGCTATCTCGATAAAATCGGATTCCGCAAGCAGATGGATTTTCCGTTCACAGTTGCGAAGTCCACGTATGGGGATGAACTGGAGAATGCACAGAAGCTTGCGGCAACCGGCTATGGACAGGGTGATCTGCTGGTATCCCCGCTTCATCTGACGGCCCTGTATACCGCCTATGTCAATGACGGCAGCATCCTGCAGCCATATCTGGTATATGAAGATGGAAAAGCAAAAACCATGGTGAAGAACGCGTACAGCGCAGCTACTGCGAAAACAGTGTTTGAAGACCTGCAGGCTTCCATGTCCGGATATGGTGATAACCCTACCAAAGCAGCCGGGAAAACCGGTACTGCACAGGTGAATCACGGGGAACAGGAAATCGGCTGGCTGAGTGCAGTCAATGATAACATAGCGGTTACCGTTATGATTGATGATACCAAGGATATTGGTGAAAGCCATTATGTCATACCGAAGGTGCAGAGTATTTTAAACGAGGTTAAATAGTACGTGTAAGGTATCCGGTGTTGACCGGATACCTTTTTGTACTTGCAGAAGCTTATGACTACAGCATTGTTTTTTGGCACTACTCTGTTCATTCCTGAAAGAACACGGTATAATACAGAGGTAGACGGAGGTGGAAATATGGCATTTCGCATTGTACACTGTAATATCAATGTAACGGATTTGAACAGAAGCATCGCCTTTTATGAGCAGGCACTGGGACTGCAGGTTGCCAGAAAGCTGGAGGCGGAGGATGGAAGCTTCACGCTTTGTTATTTGCAGGATGATACCGGCAGCTTTCAGATTGAGCTGACCTGGCTCAAAGATCATCCGCAGCCCTATGAGCTGGGCGAGAATGAGAGTCATATCGCTTTTGCAACAGATGATTTTGAAGCAGCACACAGACTGCATGAGGAGATGGGCTGTATCTGCTTTGAGAACAAAGAGATGGGAATTTATTTTATTCATGATCCGGATGACTACTGGCTGGAGGTTGTTCCGGCATAGGAACTTGTTTGGCTATACGTAAACATCTGCATTTTTTTGCAGGTGTTTTTATATGCAGTTATCGATGAATTCCCGGTTGTTTTTCAGTGAATCCCCTGAACAGAGCCGCACGGTGATCGCTCTTTTATTGACACAGACAGGCGATATTTCTTCCTTTCATCATAGAGGTATCCTTTAAAAAAGAAAAAGTTCATAAAAACCATAACATTTTAGGAGTTTACCCCTTTTCATACAGAATTGCAGATGGAGGATGCGGCAGTCTATCTTCTGGAATTCGATACGTAGGATGCTGTAAAAGCCAGGCTTACGAATACAACGTCTGCATAATGTCCATATGAAAAAGCTGAGTCCTGTATCGGATTCAGCTTTTTAGATAGTGCGATTCTTTGTACAGTGAACGTGAAGCTTACTCTTTGCTTTCATAAATGGAAGCAGCGCAGATCAGCTGACACCGGATCATTTTTCTGTTGCCAGGTTTTTAAAGGGCTGTGTAGGCAGAGCCCTCTGCAAACATAAGCATTTTGCCGGTAGCACTGTATACCTGCTTTCAGTTCCTGAAAGAGTGTATGCATGTATGATCATTTCCATATCATATGGTGTGTCATTTGCAAAGCACTTTTCTACAAATTTTCATTTTGCATGAGTATCTACTGTCGTGCTCTTTTTCTTTTTGCGGATACTGCCGCCATACCTGCACCGGATGTCAATAAGGTAACCAGCAGCAGACCCGTGGAAGTCGCATCCGCTGTATTCGGCGCTTCCTCCTGATTCTTTTGCGTGGATGCTTCCTGCTTCTTATCACCTACGGTAAACTTTGTTTCTGCATAATTTCCGTCATGATACGTAAAACGTACCGTGTAGCTTCCCTTTTCCAGCGTATTCAGATACTCCGGCTTCAGGGTTAACACCGTGCTTCCGGATGTGAGTGTATAGTAATCACTACTGAGTGCACTGCCGTTGATAAAAATACCATACAGATCTCTCAGCTCTCCGGAACAGATCAGCTCCAGGGGCTTATTGCTTCCCATGATATAGGTTTGGTTTCCTTTCGTGATCACAGGTGTTTTCGTTCTAGCTTGGATAAGCCATGTACTGCCGGCAGGATCAACCTTCAGGATTCCGTTATTGGAATTGGTGATGTATTGATCTTCTATCATGATATCAATGGAAGCATTGCTCAATTCCGTCGGTTTTCCACAGAATTTTATTTGCATTCTCGTATCACCTTTTGCTACTCCATCCGCTGCAATCACCCGCATTCCTTTTGGTAAAGAGTAAAACCAGGAGGAAATATCGCTGCCCTTTGCCAGTTTATGGAAGGCTGCATTTGTCAACGTAATCGTGCTGTAGCTTGCAATTTCTTCATTTACATAACCGGTAACTTTGATCCTATCCAGCGTTCCTCTTGCCTCGGTAGAAGCTGCTGTACCATAAACCTCAATCGTGGTGTCTTTATGAATATTCATGATACTGAGAGTATACATCGTTTTCTCATCGGCAAATGATCTCATGATACGCTTTTCACCATCGATGACAGCATACGGCACGGATTCAAATGCTGTTTTCTCATCTGCATTCAGCGTAAGAATTACATTATCCAGTGGGGTGACACCTTCATTTTTTTCCAACGTGGCAGTTGCATTTTTTAAGTTATCAGTATTCAGAATCAATTTGGAAGAAGTCAGTACGACTGCTTCCCCCTTCACTGAAATCGTGTAGGAATCAGTGACATCGCCGTATATAGAGACGTCATAGTTATAAACCATGGCGGTACTATCACTTTCCCTTCGTATTGTTACGTTGCTGTTATCGCTACGAGCAAGCGGACTGTCCGTAAAGTAATATCCGTCCTTCGCCCTGACAGTCAGGGTAAGCTTACCATCGGTTTCTGTCTTTAAGGCTGCGTCCGCATTTTTTAATGCCGTTGTGTCCAGTGATGCCGCAGGTGCTGCTTTCTCCTGTGCTGTAAGTGGTGTTTCGGCACTCACTTCATCCGCATGGATGCTTACACCCCCGCTCATCATGAACAGCATGGCCAGCGCCATACAGGATGCTCCTGTTCTTTCCAACAATCTTCTTTTCATATCCTTGTCCTTTCCGACAGCTACTCGCTGTCTGATCGCATCTGTTTTCCGTATCAGGTGTTGTATGAAGCTACGGTCTGCTCAGCGCTCTTCTTTATTTATATAGAACTGCAATACCGGCAGCGGAAATCGTAAATGCGCAAAGCAGCATTCCTGCGGAAGTCGCAGCTGCTGTATTCGGTGCAGCGGCATTCGTTTTTTCATTTGGTGTCACAGCCCTTTTATCATTTTCCACCCGGATGGATGCCTTGCGCTCATGTCTTCTTCCGCCTTTAGAGTACCCTGAATGCTCCTGTTCCTACGTTGTGCCTTTTGCCCCCCTCATCCGCCTAGCGGATTGTCATTTGCATGAAGCAGTGACATCGTACTCAGCAGCATATCGGCCGCCATCGCATATCCGCTACTCTTTTCATAAAAGCCCTCATACATGGTTTCTCCTCTCTTAGAAAAACAATGACGCTTTTGACATCACAGTTCCCCATGTGAATGTTTAAATGCTACATACCCTGATAAAATTCTATATATATCATAATATCTCAGAAGAATAATAGCGATACGGCACGCCCTTTCTTGAACAAATCTTGAACAATTTATCACATAGAAGTCACGTTTTGCCAATATAAAGTACGTCTGCATGCATATCCTGAAAAATCCGCTTCATCATAAGAAGAGATGGATTCTTTCGAATCATTGCCGTGCGGCTGTATCACCGAAGAACAGACAGGTAAACATTCCTTGTGCAAACATCTTGAAAATTTAGTGTTCTGGTCCTATAATGTACAGGAAAAGCGAGGTTCTATGAAAAAACTAACACTGGAAAACTGGCAGGAGCTGCAGCCGTATATTGCACTTGCCGATTATCATGAATACAATTCCAATACCATGACAATGCTGATGTGGACCAGCATGTATGAGGTCTATTTTGAAACTTATCCCAACTATGCCATCGCCTATACCTGCATGCCGCACCGTGAACCGGTCTGGCTGATGCCATATTGCACAAGGGATCATCGTTTTGAGGCTGTTCATGCGATCCGCACCTATTCTCAGAAGCATGGAATCGCCTTTGAAATTCATTCCATGACCAAGGAATTTAAAAACTGGCTGGTGGATACCTATCCGATGGAATTCCTTATATGGGACTGCTATGACGCAAGAGATTATGTATATGACCGCAGGCAGCAGGAAACATTGTCCGGTAAAAAAATGCAAAAGCGCAGAAATCACTTCCACGCCTTTTTAAAGCAGTATGAAGGACGCTTTGTTTACCGGCAGCTTGATGAAAGCACCAGAGAGGATGTCTATGCCTTTCTGCGCTACTGGCAGTCCTTCAAGGATGTGGATGACAGCATATCCGCCGAGGATACCGGAATTCATCTTTTGCTGGAGCATATAAAGGAGCTTCCGATCGAGGGCGGCTGTATCTATATTGACGGCAGACTGGAAGCATTTAACATTGCATCACGGCTGTCGAAGGATATGATTCAGATTCATGTGGAAAAAGCGAATCGTGAAATTCGCGGTCTGTATATCGCAATTCTAAAGCTGTATCTGGAAACACTGGAGGAGGACATCGTGTATGTCAACCGCGAGGATGATATGGGACTGCCCAAGCTGCGAAAGGCAAAGACGGATATGCAGCCGGTATGTAAAATTCAGAAATTCGGAAGCGTACATCAGGCGCTGAAAATCCAGCAGGCAGATGCTGCCTGGACAAGGAAAATCCGCTCCCTGTGGGAACAGCAGTTTCAGGAGGAAACGGCAGAAAGCACCCAGTTTTATTTTGAGCGCCTCTACCGTGAGGAAAACTGCCTTCTGCTGGTCAGTGAGGAGGAGCTGATCTGCATGCTGCAGCTTCGCCCCATGACAATCGTTCTGGATGGAAAGGATGTCCGTGTACCGTTTATTGTAGGAGTCGCCACCAATCCGGAGTATGAAGGCTGCGGCTATATGGGGATGCTGCTGCGGTATGCCTTAAAGACGGTACAAGGGAAGGCTCCGTTTGTATTACTGCAGGCTTATAACTGGGATTTGTACAAGAGCTTCGGATTTATTGAGCAGTATCAACGGGTTCGCTGGAAGCTGAAAAAACAGAGTGACGCTGCCGACGGCGGCACATGGAAGCAGGTAGAGGATGCACAGGATCTCTTAACCATGTATCTGCACTTCTGTGAACAGAAAAACGGCTGGCGGCGACGTGATCTGGCATATTATAAGAATCAGTTTCTTCCCAATGCGGCAATCTGGAATCAGAAAATCCTCGTCTATTGGGAGGATAACCAGCCAAGGGGATACATCGTACAGGAGGAATCAGCACAGGAGCTCCATATTCGTGAGTGCATCTATGCGGATGAGGAAGCCCTGCAGCATATGATGCGGTATTTGGCACAGGAAGAAAAAACGGTTTATGTCGATCTGGATACAGAGGCACAGGTGGAGGGCCGCAGGAAGCCGGAAACCTGTATGATGGTAAAACAGCTTGGGAAGCAGACATTTCCACAGGATTGCCTGTTTATTCGGGAGGAATTGTAAACAAGCTGCCTATGCCCTTATTATGAATGCAGAATGACTTATCTCCTCGATCTGACACTGTGCCTGCCGGAAGCCAGCAGCGCAGGAAGCCGGACAATCTGTGCACATAATTACATAAGCTTTTGAAAAAACAGCAGAATTGCTGTTCATCTGAAGAAAAAGGAAATCTCAAGCCAGCCTTTATACGGCATGGAAAGGGATTTCCTATTTTTTTGCTTACAGTCTGATTTTCTTACGCTTCCTTTAATAGCTCTTTCAGCTTTTCCACAGCCTCCGCAAAGCTACGCACAAAATATCCGTGCTTCAGGATTGCACCCAGAACATAATGATTCATCCCCATCGTCGGTACCGCATAGCAGTTGGCAGACTGCAGACGGATATCACTGTTGATACCGATAATAATTTTCGTATCCGATTTGATTGCGATTCCCAGCTCCACCATGACACCGGCATCCTCATTTGTCAAATCCGCTATGAAGATATCACACGCTTCCACAGCCTGTGTATCTCCCTCATAAATCATTTCCGGTGTCGGCAGGGATTGCTTGTTTTCGTTAAACGGCTGATCGATCGGATTGAAAATATCCAGCTCTGGAAATTCTCTTCGTAACATGACCCCTTCCGCTTTACGCTGGGCAACCTCTGCCTCATTAAACAGCGACCCTGCTACATAAACCTTTAACATCTGCATCACTCCTCATCTTTTCAAACTGCATTATACTATAGGATGCAGCTGTCCGTAAACGAAAACACCTTCCTGTTTTCTGCGTGACTGCCGCCTCATAACTGCTATAAAATTGCTCATAGCATTCCACTATCTGCCTTTTTTTGTGTATTGTGCTGTTTTATGTTAGCTGTACCGCTGTCAGCTGCTTTCTTCTAAAAAGTATATGGCAAATATGCGCAGTTGCTTATTCCTCCTGCTTTTTTTATACTATATACAGGTCATGACCTACTGCCTGGATTTTCCGCACGGACGCCGTCTCCTTCCTTTTACACGTGTGGAAAACCCGGCAGTTCAGCAGTGTTCAGGACTCTATTTTGCAGAAAATATGTTTCTTTTGGACTTCCTATGTATATCCTGTATATTTTTTCATCAGCATATGTAAAAAAGTGCGCAAATTGCATAAAACCTATAAGAAACATGATACAATAATTTAAAGGAAGGTGGTATTGTATGAAAGGCTATCAGCTGAAAATCACCCTGAAGGGTACATCGCCTCCCGTGTGGCGCCGTATCTGGATTCCGGCAGATATGACATTCCGAAATCTGCATGAGGCGATTCAATATTTATTTGGATGGATGGATTATCATTTATACGATTTTGAAATTGCCCGGGAGCATGTGAAGATCCTGTGCGATGATGGAGAAGCCTTTGAATTTGAAAGAGATACGGTTTTTAAAGATATGGATACCCCGCTGCATACCTATCTGAAAGAAAAGATGAAGCTTGTATATACCTACGATTATGGAGATAACTGGGAACATGTCATTCTGGTTGAAAAGCAGAATGAGGAGGCACTGTCCCAGATAAAGCTTCTGAAATGGAAGCAGGATAATCTTGCGGAGGATGCCGGAAATGTGGACGGCTATCAGGAAATCGTTGCGAAAGCGGCAGATGAAACAAACGAAGAGCATGAGAAAATGAAAAACTGGCTGGAAATGCAGCATATTCCCTTTGATGAGGAAATGGTGAGGGAGGATCTTGCCTCCATCACGCAGGAGGATATGTATTTCACATTGAGTCCGGAAGCCGGAATGGTTCTTAATGAAGCACTTGCCGCATTCATCAACCAGCTGGACAAGATGGAGCTTTGCGGTATGAGTTTGATAACAGCAGATGATCAGGAAACAAAAAAGGTGCTTGTAATCGCTCAGTATGAGGAAGGTTATAATATGCAGCTGTACGAGAATGAGACGGATTATATGCGCGGCGTGGAAAGTACACCTGAGCTGCCCGGCTATAATCTGTATGCCAACGGTGTAAGCATCATCTGTCTGGATCAGGGCTTTCAAAGGGGAGATGGCTGGGTAAGCGAGGATGGAACCTGTATTGTCAAAATCATGCAGACAGGCTATCTTCCTATGGATCCGGATGATGAGGCGGCTTATGAAATTGCGAATGACCTGCACGATTTTCTGGATATCCTGCAGTCCTGCGGCCACCGCAACCTGCCGGATTACAACGAGGGGCGAATGCTGTCGGGTATATGGAAAAAGGATGGCACGCTGGATATCAGTTATCCGGAAATCCGAATGCTGAATGAAAACATCACACTGCATTTGCAACCGGATCAGGCTGCTCTGCTGAACAGGAAGAAAAAAACGATCAGGGAGCTGCAGGTCGATCTGATTGCGGATTTGTTAGAAACAGTAGCAGATATCCGCCTGCCCCTGTATCTGACTCTTGAAAATGAAGATTATCAGCTGAAAATACCGCTGGATGATGAGAGCTATCGCGGTTTTGAGGAGATGAGCAGAAGTGTCGTATCCTTACTCTGCGGATTTATGGAAGAGTATGGAAGGATTACCACACTCATCGTTAATAATGATAATATGGCACAGATGCTCAGCGGACTATGTGAGGATTTATCAATAAAGCTGCGTATTGAAGACTTTATGAGTGAGGCACAAAAGCTCATGATGGAGGAGGACCTGCACCACGACTTTGAAATGCTGAATACGCTGGCAGGTATGAGTGAGGAGGAATTTTATCAGTTTCTCGATCAGCTCGATGAACACCAGCTGGAAGGCTTCAGTCAAATGATTGAGCAGTACATGGACAAATACGGACTGGACAGTGAGCATGACAGCCCGCTGCCGAAATTAAAAGCAAAAAAGCACTTCGATGCCTGAGTATTCTGTACGCAGAAGTCCTGTGATTGTCGAGAACAGAAGAAATGAAGCCAAGCCTTTTGATAAGAACAAAACAGTAAAAACGGAAAGCTGTATACATAGCATACGGCGCCTGCTCTTCTTATGCAATGCATAAGGTATCTTTCAGAGTGTTGAAAGACATACAATAGTCACAAGAGACTTATCCATTTGGTTATCATAAAGATTACATAAAAGGATCAATTCCATCGCTTTTATGAAAAGAAAACGATGAATCTGATCCTTTTTGCTATGCATGAGCTGTATCTTTTCCGTCTTTAAGCAAGGGTTCATAATCAGAGTGCTTGCTTTGCTGTTCCTATAAGATAATAAGACACCTCATGTTTGCTTTCCTACGCTGTGACTGCAAATATTGTTCAAGATAAGGCATTGAAGAAAGAGAAGAAGGAACACACCGATGTTCAAATGCGCATTCCATAAGCACTTTTTTCATGCTCGCGCTCAGCTTCCAACCGGCATTTGCATGTCATCATCTGTTTGAGAATTGTTTAAAACTTGAAGCTCTCATTATAGTAATCCTGCAGCTGCTTTTGATATTGCTGTGGGGTCACATTACAGATTTCACGAAAATCATGAATGAAATGTGCCTGATCATAAAAGCCGCACTGCTGGGCAATGGCAGTCAAAGTAAGCTTTTGTTCCTTCAAAAGACTGACAGCCTGATTGATGCGCTGTATTTTCTGTATGGTTTTCATACTGCAGCCAAGGCGCTGCTGCACCAGACGCTGCAGATGCCGGCGGCTGTAGCCGAAGCTATCCATTACATCGGCGATACGCGCCTTACCGGAAAGTCCCTGCATAAGAGCTGCCATTGCATCATCCTGTTTGTTCATCATGGAGAGAAAAATGGTATCGAGCTGCTGAAAAAAGGACGCTTCCCCTTCCGCCTTGTCATAGGCTTCCATAATCAATGCATGACATCGGTGATTCACCTGCTTCAGCTCGATGCGCATATCACGATACGGATATTGGTCTGCCAAGAATAACGCATGGGAGCCTGAGGGACGAAATTCCACAAAATACTGAACCTGATCCTCACCCTCCTTTTTCCAGACGGTCACCATTCTGGTTGTCGGTCCCCAGTATTCCAAATCCAGACTGCTATCCTGCTTCATATTCATGACAATACAGCCGCTGATATCCGGAACCAGATGCAGCTGCTCGGTTATCATGTAGTGGCTGTGACAAATCGTATAGTGTGCAATATATGGTCGCAGCAGGGGGTGCGGCAACAGATACGTATGCGTATCCGTTTTCCACAGACAATCCTGAATATCCTGCTTCAGCTTCATACTATTTTTCAATATACTGTATTGCGATACAGTCCAGACCCGTATGCGCCGCAATTACGGCACTGATGGTATTGATTCTGATTTCTAGGCGGCTGTTTCTCTCCAACAGCTGTCTGCGGATATCCTCCGCTTTTTCCAGACAGCCGGAGTGAATCACATACACATAGCCTTCCCTGCCTGCCAGCTTTTCACTAATCGTATCCACAGCATGAGCAGCTGCCTTTTTCTCTGTACGCACCTTTTCCAATACGTCGATTTTTCCCTGCGTGGAAGGATCGATAATAAGCACAGGCTTGATTTTCAAAAGACTAGCTGCTGCGGCTGCCAGCGGTGTCAAACGGCCTCCCCGTTTCAGATGCTGAATATCATTCGGCAGAATCAATGTTCCGCTCGTCCTGATCAGCTTACTCAAAAGCTCACTAATTTCGGCACCGCTTTTTCCTTCATCTGCATATCGTTTTGCCAGCAGTGCTTCATGTCCCTGCAGATCACAGGTTGTAAAATCCTCAATATGAATGACTGGTATACCAATCTCTCTTGCCATTACCTGAATGGTGTTGAAGGTCGATGAAAGACCGGATGATAAGGGAACCGATACGATTTCTTCATAGCCCTGTTCCTTGATTGTACGTAGTGTAGCCTCGATAACACTGCCCACCGGCATACTCGTTTTCGGAGTATGCTGTTTACGCAAAGCTTCATATAATTCTTCCGTACTGATATCCACACCATCCTGATATGAGTGTTCCTCATCAATTACCTGTAATGGTAGAAGGAATATCCCATGCTCCTGTGCCTGCTGAATCGTCATAGCACTTCCGCTGTCCGTTAATATTGCTGTTTTCATATCCTGACACCTCTTTCATAAACTTACTTATTCATAACACACTCCTATTTTACACCAAATTACTCGGAAATGAAAATTAAAGTTTGTTTTGGTCTGTGAAAGAGAAAGCATATAAGCTTCTTAACTAAATATTTCATGAAATCGTGTAGTTTCTATAAGAAATTATCACACACCGAATGCTGTTCATTTGTTTCGACACAATTCTTCTGTGTACTTTACTGCTTTCATACATACACACTTTGGCGAATTCTTCTGTTATCGTCTTTTCCTGCAGCTTGTTCTACTGCACACTCATGACCACTGTGTATTTTTCTGTCATTTTGACAATCACTCTCGCTTGTCTTATGATATGTACGTGAGATAGCAATCACGTTCGATCAAAGCGTTTTATTATCTGTGGTAGAAAGGAGTACAGATATTCCTTATATATCTGATAGTGAAGCAACATGAAATATTTATGGAAGGGTTCCTTTGTGGACAAGGAGGATATCCACATCGATCTGCATGATCGCGGGTATCAGTTTGGAGATGGCATCTACGAGGTAACACATGTTTACAATGGCGTGCTATTTGCACTGGATGAGCATATCGACAGATTGATAAACAGCGCTGCCTTTATCGAATTAAATTTACGGCATACAAAGGATGAAATTGCTGCATTCTGTAGAGGACTTGTAGAACAGAATCACATTGAAAACGGGTATATTTACCTGCAGGTAACACGTGGTGATGGAACGCTGCGCAATCATGGATTCTCCATGTATGAGGAGCAGCAGCCGGTATTCTGCGGTTTTGCGCAAAGCAGTACACGCAGTGAAGAAAAGATGGTCAAGGGGGCTGATGCGATAACAGTGGAGGATCGCCGTTCTCTTATGTGTAATGTGAAGTCACTGAATCTGCTGCCAAACTGTCTGGCCAAGCATGCAGCACAGAAAAAAGGTGTCAGTAAGGCAATCATGGTGCGTGACAATATCGTTACAGAGGAAAAGTCCGGCAATATCTTCATCGTAAAGGATGGCATAGTTCTTACTCATCCCAATGGCGGAAAAATTCTTCCGGGTATTACGAAACAGCTGATCATCGAGCTTCTCCATCAGCACAATATTCCGGTATGGGAAAAGGAATTTAGCGAGGAAGAGCTGCTGCATGCGGATGAGGTCATGGTAACCGATACCAACAGTGAAATTGTTCCTGTTATCAAAGTCAATGATATCATTATCGGGAATGGTGCACGCGGTGAAATAACCAAAAAAATCCAAATGCTCTACAAATCCCTAATTGAAGAGAAATGTGGTAAACTGTAAGTATGTAATCACTACGGGGAAGAAACGAAGCAATGTTTCTTCCTTTTTTCCATCAGGAGGGTTTATGAAAAAATCAAGAAGAAGTCAGCTTCTGCAGCATATTGCAGAAATCACATCCATCGCTATTGCGAATAAAGAATATACTGGTATCAATACCGACGCCTTTACCATCAGTCTCGATCTGAATCTTGACCGTGCTAATGTCAGTCGTATGCTGAATGATCTGTGGCGGGAAAATATTCTTATCAAAATACAGGGACGCCCCACCTTTTATCTGCACCGTAAAACACTGCTGAAGCGCTATCCCAATTCCTATATACCAGCGCTCATACCTAAAAATGAAGAGCTTGCCACTTATCTGGAGCACTCGCTTGTACTCTCTCAGGAAACAGCGAAGGAAGCATTTACCAGTTGCATTGGGCATTCCATTCGGGAGAGTATGTATCCCATCATTGAGGACATCAAGGTCTTTCTCACCTATCCACAGACCATGCGCTCCATCATGATCTGCGGTCCGCACAAAAGCGGAAAGCATCATCTATTACGCTGTATCATGCAATATCTGAAAATTGACACAGAACAGCTACTTCATATTGACTGCGCAGCAATCGCGTTAGGAAAGCTGACAATTTCTGACATTATGCAGCGAATCGATACAAGCCTTGATCAGGAAAAAAGCAACATCATCCTGTTTGAAAACCTGGATGCACTCACGGAACTCCCTGCAAGCATTACGACGATGGAAACCTTGCTCCGCTTTTATCAGCGAATGGCAGAGAGCAATGAGCTGAACCTGCTATTTCTTGCCGTGACTGCAATGAATGAACACTTTCTACAGCTGCAAAAGCTGTTTCAGAAGGTATATGAGCTCCCTGATTTGAATAGCAGAACATTAAAGGAAAAGTATGAGTTTGTGTTGTATTTTATGCAAAATGAAGCAGATGCAATCGGTAAGACGATTTCTCTATCCTCCTCCATTCTAAATTGCTTTGCGACTGCATGCTATCCGGGGAATCTACAGAATCTGATGCAGGAACTGCGACACGCCCTTTCCTATGCATACATACAATCCTCACAACAGCAGGAAACCTTTATCACTATTGATTATCAGCATCTCTCAGATGAACTGCTTGCCAGTATCCGCAATGTATCCGATATACTTCCCATCATAGAAAGCATTACCTCCACACTGCAGGAAAAAAATCACTTTCTGATTCCGGAGACAGAATGTATTCCCCTGCAAAAGCTGCTGCACAGCTGTATTCAGGAGGATGGTATCCTGCAGGCATTCACACACCGGGAGCCAAGACTGTCCGAATACTGTAAGCAGGAGCTGCGCAATGCCGCAAAGCTGGAAATCAATCAGCTGTATTCACTGTCATTACAGAAGATACGGGACTGCATACAGCAGGTTTTGGATAAACATGCCTTCACAATACAGGAAAAGCAGCTGGATAAGCTGTGCATACGTATAAACAATCTATTTTCCATATTGAAGCATCACTCCTATTCCACCGCGTTCGTCCCCGATATGGATATGCAGGATACTGCTATACAATTGCTTTGTGAGGAAATATGTGAAGCATTAAAACAAACCTTTGATAGAAAGCTTCCGGATATGGAGCAGTTGTTCATGTATTGTTATCTGTTGTATTCCAGAGAGCATCACATAAAGGGCAGCATCGCTGTTTTGGTTGCCTGTCAGGGTGAGGGAATTGCTGAAAAATATGCCACCCATGTAAATACTATGAAGTATCAGGTGAAATGCCGGTACATCGATGAAACTGGTACAGCATCCACAAGAAATCTGACAGCCTTTCTCAGTACCGTTGTGGATAAGGTAAGGGAAATTGATGAGGGAAGCGGTGTTGTCATCATTACCGATTTTAATCCTCTGCTTGATTTTGATTCCGAAATTCG
Source organism: Clostridium sp. HGF2 (assembly GCF_964240115.1). Lineage (NCBI taxonomy): Bacteria > Bacillati > Bacillota > Clostridia > Eubacteriales > Clostridiaceae > Clostridium > Clostridium sp. HGF2. The sequence goes on along the minus strand of NZ_CAXSSO010000001.1, from coordinate 606,763 downwards.
CAGCAGGACAGATATCGAAACGGTAACGCTTTCCCCAACCTCACTGCCGCTTCTGATTCAGGTGATGAATATGGTGAACAATCCATCTATACAGCTGGAGGATATACGGAATTATGACTATGGAACCACCCTGCAGATACCGCAGAGCGATTCGACAGGCTATGGTATTGAGATACAGAAAACGCTGGATGATGTAGCGGACAAAATTCTATCAGAATCTCTTGTATTCCTGAATCCGATGAAAGCTACAATGGCATTGTTTCGAGTATTGATGAAAATTTATGAGGATCTCGGACTAAATTATACTGATGAAATATCCATCCGTTTTATTTTTCACAGTGCGTTTATGATTGAGCGTGTAATTCGTAGAGAACCGTTGATCTATAAAAATACAAACAGTATCATTTCCACAAACCGTGAGGTTTATACTTCCATTGACCGCAACATGGAGCTGGTGAATGATGTATTCGGTATCAGCATTCCATCCAGTGAAATTGCACGACTTTCTGAAATTTTTGTTGATCTTATCAATGGTTGTGAACAGGAGGAATGTAGGACAGGCATTGATTGATACCAGACAAAGCCATCATAATCATCTCATATCGCAATGCACTTATTGTTTCGATATCAACTATCATAGATCATTCTAAGGCGATTCCTGATAAGCACCAGTAAAAGGCTGATCCTGAAAAGTCAGCCTTTTATCTTCTATTTCTGTTCGTATCATCACGTTTTAAATACGTTTTTTATTACTACCAACACATGATAAATGTTTCCTTATTGCAGGTACTGCAGACCGCTTCTGCTTGATTCTTAACCTTAATACCGTATAGGCAGCATATTTTTTAAAATCAATGCAGCTTAATCAAACGCAGGTACTACATGGAAAACAGGATGCATCTCTGCACCCTGTTTTCATTTTCTATAAATATCAATAATGCGGCGTATTTCCGCTGCATTATTCGCGATTTCCGCTTGTGTCCCTTTTGTAAGCAAGCCACCGAAGCCTACACAGGAAATCCCGTTTTCCAGCCACTCCTCTAAATTATCAAGACTTGCACCGCCACTTGCCATTAACGGCATTTCCGGAATCGGTGTTTGAATGATTTTCGCAAGCTGCGGCCCATAGAAATTGGAAATCGGAAAGGCTTTGATATAGGAGGCACCAACCTCTAACGCCTCCAGCATCTCTGTAATGGTCGTACAGCCTGGTGCGTATGGTATCTGATAGCGATTGCACATACGCGCGACCTCCCTGCTGAAATTCGGAGCAATGACGAATTTCGCTCCTGCCAGAATTGCCATACGGCAGGTTTCCGCATCCAGTATTGTTCCGGCTCCGACTAGCATAGTCTTTCCAAATTCATAATTCAGTGCCGCAATGACATCTCCTGCATTGGGGAGTGTATAGCTGATTTCCATCACATCAACACCACCCTGCAAACAGCCTCTTGCAATTTCCTTTCCCCGTTCAATACTCTCTGTACGAACGATTGCCATAGCACCGCATGCCTCCATACGGTTCACTATATCTGCTTTAAACATATTACATCTCTCCTTCCTGCACATAGTACTGCAGCATTTCCCGAATTTCAGCCAATACAGCCTCATTCGGCATAATGATTGGTTTTCTGCATTCTCCAGCCGCTATTCCAGCCATATTCATAGTAGCCTTTAATACCGACGGTATACTCCCCAGCTTCAACACCTTACGCAAAGGCTCGATCTTTTCCTGCATCATCTGCGCCTCTGCCAGCTTTCCTTGTTCAAAATATCTAATGATAGCCACATCAATATCGGTTAGCAGATTACTGGTAGCCGCCACTGCCCCCTGTGCCCCCAGCTTCAATGCCTTTAGTATCAGGGAATCACTCCCACTGAGGACGGCAAATTCCATCTCCCTTGTAAGCTCTATATACTGTTTAATCTGTTCGATATTACCACTGCTGTCCTTAATTCCGACAATATTATCATGACAGGCAAGTGCTGCTGCGGTTTGCGGTTCGATATTGTTTCCTGTATTTTTAGGAATATTATAAAGTATAATCGGTATGTTAACAGCATCTGCGACCGCTTCATAATGCTGTAATAGCTCCTGCTGGCTCAGCGGTACAAGAAACGGTGTAATTACACTGAGTGCAGTAATACCCGTCTGTTGCAAAGCCTGCGATAGCTCGATAACCTCCTGTGTGGAATTGCCGCCGCTTCCTGCATACACAGGAACTCTGCAATCAGCATATTCTACCACCATTGCGGCTAGCTTTACTTTCTCTTCTCTGCTTAAAACATGAAATTCACCGTTTGTTCCCAATATAAATATTCCATTAACCCCCTTTTGAATGAGACGTTCCACCAGCCCGCGTACCGCTTCCTCATCAATACTGCCATTTCTCATCGGTGTGACCATTGCAGTTATCAATCCTTTAACTGTCATTGCTGTTCCTCCCTTCGTGTGCGTTCACCAAGACTTCCTCCCGGATGCCATTTTAAATAATCCTTTCCGGTGATATTTTTACGATATTGCAGCAGAACGCTGAGACTCTGCAGCACAAGCAGCTCTACCAAAATACTGGCTCTCGGCGGTTTATTAAGACGATCGCCTTCCTGCTCCACATGAGCATACAGCTGTGCATCACTGTTTGCATACAGCCAGGAATCAGTATTTCCACAGACTGCAATGATTACGGCACGATTTTGCTTCAGCGTCGTTACCGTCTGCTTCAGTTCCGCAGTATTCCCGGAATTGCTGATGACGATGACCACATCCTGCTCGGCCACCTGACCGGCACTTCCATGAACCGCCTCTGTCCCATCCAGAAAATAAGCCGGTGTGCCGGTTGACGAGAGCAGAGATGCAGCATAGCCTGCAAGATGCGCAGGCTTTCCGATTCCCGTCACATGAATACGACAGCCTTTCTGTTCCGCTTCCTGAATGAGATTTCCAGCCATTTCCAGCTGCTTCATATCATATGCTTTCACCGCCTCGTGCAGTTGCGCCTCCGCAAGCCGCATAAAGCTTTGTATTTCTTTTATATGCTCCATACTTCCTCCTTTTTATACAATCTGTTTCCGAAAGTTTCCATATACCTGAATTTGTGAGCTGACGATTACAAACGCTTCCGGATCTGTTGTCTGAATCAGCTTCACCATATTCTGCATCTGATCCCTTGTCACGACACTGAGAAGGATTTCCTTCTCGGCCTTTGTATATGCACCAAAGCCGTTCCAGCAGGTGATCCCACGCTCACTGTAAGCAAGCAGACGCTGACGCAAAAGAGCACTGTTCTCTGTAAAAATCATCAGCTCAACCTCAATATTTCTTTTATGGATACGATCCACGGCAAACGACAGCAGTGTAGAGTGGATCATAGAATACACAGCTGTTTGGAAATCATAAAATAGTAAACAGAGCAGATAGACGGATGTATTCACCAACATATAAATACTGCCAACGCTTCCCTTGTTGCTCTGGGAAAGATAAATACCAATCACGTCAATGCCTCCTCCGCTTCCCTTTCCATTAAAGGTCATCACTGTACCAATCGCACATAAGACAGAGCCCACAATGACAGCAACCAGCGGATCCTGCAGGAGCAGCTCACGCTGCACAGGTATCAAAGATAGCATCAGGCTCTGCACAGCAATCGTCAGCAGCGTCATTACGGCAAAGCGCCTGGATACATAATGAAAGGCAAACAAAAAAATGAGAATATTTAAAAGAAAATTGATGATACCGGCAATATCAAAGGGAAACTGCATACCGCTGCATACCGTTATGAAATCTCTGAGCAGCTGAGCAATCCCCATGAAACCCGCACTATACACCTGTACAGGTATCAAAAATATATTCAACGATATTGCAAACAATACTGAACCCAGCAAAACCTGCAGGATATCCTTAACAGTTTCCTTCGTCATGTACATAAACCCGTTGAACGCGTTTCCCCATTCCACAGGTAACCTCCACCGCCGTTCCACCGGTTTCCCGTCCAAGCAAATTGGCACTGATGCGCTGTGTTCCCTCACTGCCCAACACTGTAATGGTATCATTCACCCTAACATCTGGAATATCAGTGATATCGACCATCATAACATCCATACAAATTTTACCAAGAATACGTGTGCGTTTACCGTGTACTAATACATACACCTGATCCGAAGCATACAGACACCGGGAATATCCGTCCGCAAAGCCCAGTGATACAACAGCGATGCGCATTGGCTGTGGGGTGATAAAGGTTCTGCCATAGCCGATGCCTTCTCCCTGCTTTACATCACGTATTGCATAGATGCGTGCTTTCCAGTTGACAATCGGTTCCAGCTTCAGATATTCGATATCCGCATCCGATCCCAGTCCATACAGATACAGTCCCACCCGCACCATATCCAGATGCATTTCCGGATTGGTGAGCGTTGCCTTGGAATTGCAGCAGTGACGAATACCGGGATCTATATGATCTTCTTCAAGACGATGCAACATATCACAGAACAGCTGATACTGCCGAGCAAGAAAGGCTTCATCCTGCAATGCTTTACTGCCGGCAGTTGAAAAATGTGTGTAAATGCCGGTAATCTGTAGCTGTGGCAGTTCATATAATGTCCGCACTTCTTTGTAGGCCTCTGTAATACGCTCCTCCTCGCATGCGATCCCCAAGCGATGAAAGCCGGTATCCAGCTTGATATGCATAGACAGGCGAAGCTTTTTCTGTTCACACAGCTCTGCAATATGCAGAGCATATGAATAGGATAGAGCACTGCAGGTGATATTCTTCTGTGCTGCCTCCTCTATATTGCTGTCATCAAGAAAGCCGAATACCAGAATGGGAGTTGTGATGCCCTGATCACGCAGCTCTCTGGCCTCATAAAAGGATGCTACCGCAAACCAGTCACTCATATCCTCGATTGCTTTTGCGATACGGACTGCCCCGTGTCCATAGCCATCAGCCTTCAGCACAGCTAACAGCTTGGTATCCTTTGAAAGCAGAGCTCTTACTTTTCTTGTATTTTCTTTCAGCTGTTGCAGATTCACCTCTGCATAGGTGCGATAAGGTAATACCTTCATATATTGTTCACGTATGAAGCATGTAAGATACGCCTCATACCTCTCCTTTCCTTCGCCTTTTTGAAAAAATGGATCAATGCTGTGCATAGACCCAAATTACATTAGAATATTCCAATCAGTACACCGAGCGCACATACAGCAGCCAGAATCAGTATGATTTTTACTGCGGATACCTTTTTGTTAAGAAGATATACAGAGAGCAGAACCATACTCAATGGCAGTATGTTTTTTAATATCACATCCAGCACATCCGCCTGCAAGGCAATCTTGCTTCCCTTCCCCAGAACAAATTCAAGCGGTGAGCTCAGCGTAACATAGCTGGCAGCCAGTGCCCCAAGTGTAATTCCACCCAATGTGGAGGTCATAGTTGTAATCCAGTTCAGCTTACCACTGGAGAAAATTTCCTGAATACCTTCTTTTCCTGTATGATAAGATTTCTTAAGGAGCCAGATGGCAAACGGCCAAACGATCGCTACCAGAATACCCTCTAAAAGGAAAGGCGCAATCAGATTACCTGTCTGACCGATACTGATACAAAAGGCAGTAACGATTGGCGCAATGGTACCGGCACGAACGGAATCTCCCAAGCCTGCCAGCGGTCCCATCAGACCTGTTTTTAAAGAATTGATTGCTTCATCGCTGATAGGTGCTCCATTGGCACGCTCCTCCTCCAGCGCCAGTGTAATACCGTGAATCGCAAGACCGCAATAAGGCTCAGAGTTATAAAATTGCATATGCCGCTTACAGGCAGCTGTCAGCTCTTCCGGATTATCCCCATACAGCTTCACCAGCACCGGAGATATGGCATAGAAGAAACCGGGAGCCTGCAGCCGCTCATAGCTGACACTCGCTTCCTGAAAAAACACCCATCTCCACCAGACCTTCATGAGGTCTTTATTGGTAATTCTCTTTTCCTGTTTTACTTCATTCCTTATTTCTTCCATGATTATTCACCTGTCCTTTTTGAAGATAGATCCGTATAGAAATAGGCAATGATGATTGCAAACAATGCTACAACGATCATTGAGAATCCCTGATAGGTCACCATCAGGAAACCCAGCAGAAAGAATAGAATAACCGATTTCTTGGACATCAGCATACGCAATGTCATCCCGATACCAACAGCAGGCAGCACACCCCCGATGACCTCCAGCATATGAAGTGGCATACCGGATAGTGAATCAATTGCGGTTTTTGCAACATCTGCACCAAAGTATACGACCAGTGCCACCGGAATGGTCATCAAAAACGCAGTCGTAATCTGTGGCGGCCATACATGCAGAAAGTTCATCCGTTTCACATCACCGGTTTCTGCTGCCTTATCCATCATGTGAACAAAGATACAGTTTTTCGTCATGTGTACCGTCCAAAGCAGATTTCCCAAAAGACCTATCGGTACCGCCATGGATACTGCAACCTCCGGAGAAGCACCACTGGCAAGAGCCAGAGCTGTGCCCACGATACCTGCAAGCGCAGAGTCAGTCGGCATCGTACTGCCGACCATGATCACGCCGATAAACGGAAGATTGATAGCAGAACCGATGATCAAGCCCTGCACAGGATCCCCCATAATCAAACCGACAATCGCCCCGTTTACCAGCGGCTGACGGACATAATTCCCCATGAATGCTGTCAGCCATGGCGTACCACTCTGACACAGGAAGTATAAAAACCCAATCAGAATCGCCTGAATTACATTTATATGCATACGTATTCCTTACGGCTGTTAGCTATACAGTATACAGCCGTTTCTCCTTTCGTTTCAAATAATTTATTGTATTAAAGATATTTCCCTAAATCCTCAGCCTTTTCCGTAGGAACGACCTGTACCTTCATCATCAGCTCCATCTTTCGAAGCTCTCGAAAAACCTCACGTTCCTCATCAGAAGCGGCAATATTTTTATAAAGCTTGCTTCTTCCGGCTTTCATCCCCATACCCCCGACATTGAGATATTCCAGCTTTACGCCGTTGTTCAGCAAAGTCAGAATTACCTGCGGTGTTTTGACCAGAATCAGAATTTTCTCCCCTTTTCCATCCTCCTTTAGATAGGCTGCAGCATCTGTATCATTGAATACCTTCAGGGAAATCGTTGATGGTATTAGTGATTTCATCATCATGACCACAAAGGTATCCTTGCAAAGCTCGTTGTCGATAATAACAACCTCATTGGCATCACACTGCTTCAGCCAGGCAGTCATGACCTGTCCGTGTATCAGACGGTCATCAATTCTTGCAAATACAATTTGTTTCATAATTCTTCTCCTTTACGTTGTGCGAATTCTTCCATTCCCACGATTGACTTACAGCAGCGTGTCCAGAGGAATCTCTTTTTCTTCCGGAACAATCTGTATTTTTACCGATATACCGCTGTGACAAAGCTTTTTTAATACTTCCAGTTCTTCATCCGATGCACATATATTCTTGTATAGTACCTTTCGGTTTTCCCTTGCCCCCATACCGCCGATGATGATTTCATGAAGCTCGATGCCTCCCTCCAGCAACAGATAAAAGGTTTGCGGATATTTTGCCAGTAAAACAAGTCCGGCACCGTCATAATCTCGTAGATATGCAATTCCTGCTTTTGTATCCAGCACCTGTATCTGAATACCTCTTGGTACCACCATAGTGATAAAGGAACGGATGAAGGTGTCGTGATAGGTTTCATCATCGATAATCAGAATATTTTTTGATTTTACAAAGCGTACCCAGGATGTCATCACCTGGCCGTGAATCAGTCTGTCATCAATTCGTGCCAATAGAATATTGCTCATAACGCTTCTCCTTTTACTGAATCATATCAGTATTAGAAACCTTGGCGAATTCTTCGAAAAACTCCTGAATTCCTTCCTTTCCGGCATTCTGTGCCATACGACTGATTGCATCAAGACCAAGGTCCTGCATGCGTCCGCTTAAGGCTTCCAGAATCATTGGCAGATTAGCGCCTGACATAATTCGGTATTCATGTTTTCCCTGCAGAGCGCGATAGCTCATTGTCGCCTGGTTATAAGGACTTGCCAGCAGCAGATCACAGAATACGACCACACCGTCACCATCATCCAGCTCGACGATTTTATCAGTGAGTTCTTTTCCGAAGACATCGATGCTGGTTTCGTGCAGAATGGAAATCGTATCAATACGTTCCTGTTTTCCCGCAATCAGCTCAATGCTGTCAAGAATTCCTCTGGCAAAGCCTCCATGGGTTGCAATTAAAAATCCAACCATGCTTCCTCCTGACTAAAGTAATCAATTACTTTGTATATTCCTATGTGTTCTATAGCACGATGCAAGATAGCAAGCGTCCGATCAAGAAAGCGATTACATCTGCTACACTCATAGTTTAATCATCTCCTTTTCCGCTGTCAAACTGCTCAGCTTTTACACAAAAATGGAATGTGTGGTCGTGAAAGTACTGTTATTTTTGCATACATTTTATCATCCGTAATTACTGTGTAATCATAATACAGGTAAAGGACACATAAAGAAAACAGAGGAACACATATCTTCTTCATGTGTGTGCTTTAACAGGAAGCAATCTACACTATTTTTCTTTTCAAAAAGCAAAAGTCTGCAAAAAAAACGGGAAATTCCCGTCGCATTCTATGATTTATTATCTAACCTTATATTCTGATGAAACCGATCCGGCAGCTCTTCTGCCTCATGTGCTTCCTGCAGCATTTCCACATATGCCGCAAAGGCTCGTTCAGCAGACTGATAGATACCGCTCTTTCGGATGATATTCGCCGGGTATGCCCCCTCGATCAGCCAGTATTCATTCCCTGTATCACTCTCCAGAAGCCATACCTCGCTATCGCCCGCTTCATCCGCAAAGCTTTCCACATACATGATGCTCTCCACAGTCTCCGGCTTCAAAATCCCTTCCGCATAGCTGCGCAGCTGTTCCTTCTTCACTGCTTCATTCATAAACGCTTCCCTCTTTCCTTAGTTTCTGTTATCTTATGATCTCTGCTTATGCCAGATACTGCAATGCATATCCCACAAAGACAGCCAGTGACAGCAGCATGGCATCCTCATCAATATCAAACTGTGCATGATGATGCGGCATTCCGGTATGACACGATTGAGAATTTCTGGAGCCGATAAACGCATAACAGCCCGGCACATGTGCCAGATAATCGGCAAAATCATCCGCCTGCATCATTTTCTCCTGATTATGAATTACCCTATCCTTACCAACCACTGCCTGTGCAACCGGTGTGAGTTCTTCAACTACCTGATAGTCATTGATCAGGGGTGCCGCAAAATCCCGGAATTCCACCTGAGCACTACCACCGTATAAGGAAGCTGTCTGCTGTGCAATCTCACATACCCGCTGATTGATATTGGCTCTTGTCCGGGATGAGAAGCTGCGTGTTGTCCCCTCCAGCAGCGCTTCCTTTGCCACAATATTATACTGCGTTCCGGCATGCAGCGTACCGATTCCGACAACCGCAGTATCCAGCGGAGACAGGGAACGCGATACGATGGACTGCAGATTTATCACGATTTGTGATGCGATATACAGCGCATCAACGCCCTTTTGCGGAGTGGACACATGTGCCCCTTTTCCCTGCACAACGATACGGAAATAATCACAGCTTGCATTGATTGGTCCCGGTGTCAGAGAGATTGTCCCGACATCCAGACTGCTGCACATATGGGCTCCAAAGATACGATCTGCCCCATCCAGACATCCTTCCCCGATAAAGGTGCGTGCCCCCTGGCCGATTTCCTCTCCCGGCTGAAAAAAGAAACGGATTTCACCGGCGAATTCATGCCTTCGCTCCTGCAGCAGCTTCACCGCATGCAGCAGTACCGCTGTATGGGCATCATGGCCGCACGCATGTGCATACCCGGAATTCACACTGCGATAGCTTTTATCCAGCAAATCCTCCATGGACAAAGCGTCCATATCCGCACGCAAAACAAGAACCTTTCCACTTCCTTTTTCTCCGCTTATGCTGGCAAAAACCCCGGTTTCTCTGATTCGGCGGTGTGCAACGCCAATCCGCGTCAGCTCCTCCTCTATTTTTGCGGCTGTCTCATATTCCTTCATGCTTGGCTCCGGATGCATATGAAACCAGCGGCGAAGTGCAATCAAAGACTTCTGCTCTTTTTTTATCCACGTATCTATCTGCATACCTGCCTCCTGTAATCTTTTGTTTTCTGTCATTTAATCGACTGTCGAACGAGCTTCCGGCTGTTCTGTACAGCGAAGAAGCCGTCTTGCGTGATAAAGCTTATCGGAGTTCTTTTCCTTCTGAATTATAAACGTATGATGGAAAAATGGCAAGTCGTGATTCTGCACAAGCGCATCAAACAATACTGTGACTTTCCCTATACGCTCGCGTAGCAAAGGCTTCCGCAGGAGCTTTTATTCCACAATGCCAGCTAAACATGCCGTGTGCAACATGGCTTTCCACACGTAAAGCCAAAGCAGCGAACGCATAAAAAAACGATTTATATTTGTATAATTACGCAGGAATGTTAAAATAAAGAAAAGGATGATTATCATGAAAAAACAGCTACGCACGTATCCTAAACCATACATCTATACCCTGTATTCACCACATGCACCGCATGAGGCGCTTCTCTTTTACAAACGGGACCGCCGGAAACAGCATTCCCGGTGAAAACTACGATTATGAGCAGGATACGCCCCTTTTTTATGATTGTTCTCATCATCCTGAGCTCCTCATTCTTCCTTTCCTTTATCAACCGCTATGATAACAAATATTACAATGTACAGGCTCCAGTAAAAAACGGACAGCTTTTAAGCAATCAGCTGAGGCTGGAGGATAATGCACTGTATTCTCTGGTGGATAACTGGCTGTTTTATCCACACATCTACCGCAATGCAACAACCAATCAGGATGCCAGAGGTGTCTATACCTACCTTGGCCAGTACCCGGATTTCTCCATGCGTGATGCTTCACGCTCCCCTTACGGTGTATCCAGCTATCAGCTGAGCATTCCGGCGACAGAAAGCGGACAGACGATATCCATCTATTTTCCTGAAATCGATATTGCCTCTGAAATATGGCTGGATGATACACTGGTTGCTTCCAATGGCAATGTGAAAACAGCTCCCATCAAGGCCCGCATACAAAATACCGTCATTACCTTTTCCACAGAAAAAACACATACCCTTTATGTCATTGCGGCAAACGACACGCATTATTACAGCGGTATGTATTATCCATGCATATTATCCACCCCGCAGGGGATACAGAGCATGATTCTGCGAAAAGTCTTATTTTACGGATTCCTTGTATTTTCCTCTTTAAGCATTGGATTGTATTCCCTGAATTTATGGATCAGAAACCGCAGAGACAGCGTTTCCCGTTGCTTTGCGACAGCCACCCTTGCCTTTTCTCTGTTTGCATCCAGAGAGCTTCTCCGTATGTCTGGAATCTCTCATGTGACCATATTTTATGCCTTCATGGACGCGGCTTATTTTCTTATGATGTATAAGATTCTGGAAATCAATACCCTGCTTTCTCCTTTATCGAAGAAAAATCTGATTACCAGAGGAATGCGACTGCTTTCCATCGGTATGTGTATCCTGCCCTTTGCCAACCTGTTTATGCTCGGCAAAAATGCGGATGCCCTGCTTGCATATGGCTGGATCGTAGACGGCTTTAAATACATCAGTGTGCTTTATATTTTGTATACCACGCTGTATGGAAGCCGATACCGACGCATGGAGCTATGGCTGCTGGGAGCGAATACCTTTTATATTTTCGGTATTCTCTACACGCTGCTTGGCGCAAATCTCTTTGAACCCCTTTGCTATGGATGGCCGAATGACTATTTTTCCTTTTTCATTGTACTGTCTCTGGCAGCCCTCATGATTCAGCGCAGTGAACAGATGGCAAGGGAAAACGAACGGCTGACAATTCATTTACAGGAAACCGTAGAACAGCGAACGGAACAGCTGCACACACTGTTAAGTGAAAGAAAGGCCATGCTGGCAGAATTTGCCCATGATCTGAAAGCTCCCCTCAGCAGTATGCAATCCTTTATCGAGCTGATCCGTATGCAGGATACCCTGATTGATGATGAGGTTGATGGGTATTTAAAAATACTGGAACGAAAGGGAGCTGAATTACAAAATCGAATGACCGTCCTACAGAAATTCTCCTCTATGGATAAGGGGAGTCAGGATAAGCATGTTCTCGATCTGACACAGTTTCTGAAGCAGTTTCATGATTTTAACAAGGCAGATTGTGATGCGGCGGGAATCTACTTTCTGTATCTCTCTGCCAGGGAGCCCTGTCCTGTATTTGCGGATGAGAAGCAGCTAACGCGTTCGCTTGAAAACCTGCTGTACAATGCCTTATCCTTCACGGAGATGGAAGGAACCATCACCCTGTCCCTTTCCACAGAGGACAGCAATGCGCATATCGTTGTGGAGGATACCGGCTGTGGAATTGCACCGGACAGACAGGAACAGATTTTCCACAAGGGTGTATCTCTGCGGGAGGATTCCACAGAGCGCGGTCTTGGTCTTTACATCACCAAAAGTATAATTGCCGAGCATAACGGCTCCATCTGGGTGGAGTCTGACGGTGAGCACGGCTCTGCCTTTCATATCCTGCTTCCGCTTGCCTACAGCAACCTTCAAGAATCTGTCAAACCATAAGGCAGAGACTGGGTATGTGTGACTTTTCTGTTATAATAAAGTCAACGTTTGAAGAATGATTACAATACACAGAAAGGAATGAACGCATATGAAATGGTACGAAAAGCAGAAAAAGCTGTATACACAGAATCAGGAGGAACAAAAAAACACCCCTTTTGGGGACCGTGCATCTATAAGGGGGAACGACGCAGTCGACCATGCAGCTTTATCGGCTGCTGTGCAGGAGTCTTTAAAGAGTCAAAACGAGCAGCTGCAAACCGGAAAAAACGATGAGGCAGAGAGTTTTAAAAGCAAAGAAACCACGGTTATTCAGGAGCACACAACCTTACAGGGAGATATGAATACGGAAGACAATATCACCATACATGGTGTTTTCATTGGAAATATCAGCTGTGGCGGCGATCTGACGATCAGCGGCAGCGTGAAGGGAAATATAAGCTGTAAGAATGCTGTTATACAGCAGGCCAAAATAGAAGGGGATATCGTGTGTGATACACATCTTGAAATCAGTCAGGGCTCCTGTGTCCACGGCAATGTGAACGCCAAGCAAATACTCTGCGGCGGTCAGATCATCGGGGATACCCGAATCGAGGGGAAATCCCAGTTTCTGGCGTCCTCTGCGATTTCCGGTGACATTCAGACGCAGTGTCTGGAGGTGGAATGCGGCGCCGTGCTGCAGGGAAATCTTCAGGTACAAGCTTCCTGTTCTGCTTAACCATGACCCGGCTCATAATCGTTAAGCAGACAGGATTATCTATCGGAAACAACAGCTGACATGAAGTCATAAAGCGACTGCCCTGCCTATCGTAAAACGTAAGCCGTCATCACGTATCAGCCTGAGGCTAGTACATACAGCGTAGCAATCAAAGCTCGTAAAAGACACGATGTTTATGAATATTTGATATAAGCACAGTGCTTTGTTTCCATATCAAGACCACAGTAGATATCCACAGCCAAATTAAAACATCGTGTTTGTTTCTGAAACGTACACGATGTTTTTTCATCCTGAAACAGGTGGTTCCACGAACTTATAGCCCTTGCCCCAGACGGTCTGAATAAACATATGATCCGCCCAGGCCTCCTCCAGCTTTTTACGAAGATTGGCGATATGTACCTGCACTGTATGTGTGGAATTCATATCCGGCATCTTCCATACCCGCTGGTAGATTTCCGATATGGTATACACATGCTCCGGTGTCTGTGCCAGCAGTACCAGGATATCAAATTCCGACATGGTTAACGGAACCCTGTTATCCTGAATCTGTATGGTTCTGGCATCCAGATTGATCCGGAGTGGGAAAAAATTCAAAATCTTCTGTCTGGAGGGTATTTGATAATACTGCCGTATCCTTGCCTGTATGCGAAGATACAGCTCTTCCAGAGAAAACGGTTTGGTAATATAATCATCCGCTCCCATCAGAAATCCATTCTTCAAATCCTCCTGTGAGGAAAGATTCGTCAAAAACACGATGGGCACAGAGCTGAAGCTGCGTATTTTCCGACACAGATTAAACCCGCTTTCCCCCTTAAGAAGCACATCCAGAACGATACAGTCTATCGTTTCCTGTTTCAGCACCCGAAGACCCTGTGAACCGCCGGTGGCAGTAAATACATCCTCATTGTTCTTCTGCAGATACTGCTCTGCAGCAAACAGTACATCTTTATCATCATCAATGATAAGAATCTTACTCATGATCCATCCTCCATGTCATTCTTATTGTATATTGTATCAGAAAAGTGAATGACAAAACATGGAAAACCGGATGGCTTGAAACTTTCTTGAACATTTAGGAAATTTGAAAAAAGGCTTTGGCATTGTCATAGAATACCTTTTGAAGTGCTTCTTCATCCAGACCGCTGACGATCACCTTCTGCATTTCCACTGACGGATGATGAAACGGGCCATCAGTGCCGAACAGGATACGATCTGCACCGACACTCTCGTATGCCTCTTTGATTTTTGTATGCATCGGCATACCGCTCATTTCCAGATACAGATTCGCATAGCGACGAGCCATTTTCAGGCTTGCGTCGATATACACACCGTGTCCGTGTCCCATATGAATCATCATCACCTTGACATTGGGAAAGCGCTCTGCGAGAAGCGCAATACTCCAGGGAAGGGAATAGGGTGGATGTCCGCAGTGAATACAGACAGGAACCTGATAGTGCTCTGCCATCTCCATGATAGGATCAACACATACATCGTCCGCCACAAAGGCATGCCTGAGCGGATTCAGCTTTACTGCCTGAAAGCCTTTCTCCAGATACTGCATCAGCAGCTGTGTGCAGTTTTCCTTGAGCGGGTTAACATACACAGCACCAGCAAAACGATCCGGCCATTCGCTGATTGCCCGGTATACGGCCTCATTATTCTGGGAACAGATAACCGTTTTCTCAATCTCATACATATCCATCAGCTCGAGAAGCTGTTGTGGAGTCGCCGCTACATTTGCCCAGCCGCCGATTTCACCGATATGCGCATGTGCATCTATTTTTTTCATATACGTTTCTCCTCAAAAAATGAAAGCATCTCCGTGCGGGACAGCATCGCAGATAGTACCGTAAAAAGGACGAGTCCGATGACTGTCTGCATACAGATTCTCGCAACAGAGGCGATTGCAGGTACAACCCCGGTCAGGGGTATTTTAACAAGTGTATAAGCAATAATCTGAAAAACGCCTCCCGTTCCCGCTGCGATCAGTCTGTTTTTTAATCGTGATTTCTCCAGTAAAAGTCCCATGATCCAGCCCATGGCATATTTTATAATAAAGGTTGGCAGCACCCAGACAGCGGCACCGCTCAGCAAATCGGATAAAGCACCACCAAGGCCGCCGGCCAACGCCCCCTGTTTTCTCCCCAGAACCATCACCCCCAGAAAAATCATACAGTCCCCCATATGCGTGTACCCTCCGGTTGCCGGATTGGGTATCTTTATAATATAGGTTGCGGTAAATATCAAAGCTGTCATAAGTGCTGTCATTGCCAGCTCCTTTGTCTTTTCATGCTGCATACAAGCTCTCCTCTCTATGAAATTGTATACATTCTACCATTAAACTGTATATTGAAAAATGAACAGTTTTATGAAAATAAAAGATAACAGTTTTATTAGCATAAGAGATGGATTTGTTTGCATTCGATAAAAGCTATCCACTCATTGAGGGCAGCTGTTTTCAATATGTTTCATCAATGGGAAAAGCATGCACATTTCCTTACAGTATAAGCATATAAGGTAATTGTGTTTGAAATCACACCACGATTGTATGCTTCTTGTCAGAGAATGCACGATTTACACCGTATATGAAAAAGCGATTTCCCATTGCATCAAGAGAAGGAAATCGCCTTTCATTATTTTTTACAGCTGAACATTTTCTTATTTAAAGAATTCGTTATTTTCAATGAAATTTATAAATGCCCTGCACTGCTCTGCCAGAAAGGGCTCGCTTTCTTTTAAAACCAGTTTCCCATCTGTCACCTGTTCCAGTGCATTTGGTATCGTAAGCCGCGGCACATTCATAACCCTCATATTGAGAAAGCTCAACAGGGTGACCAGCTGATCCTGTGCAATCAGCGTACCGGACATGCCGGGTGTAATACCGCTTACGGCTGCCGGCTTTCCATTAAAAACCCGCTTCTGTGCTTCATCCGGACGAGACATCCAATCCAGAAAATTTTTTAATACCCCGGAAATGCCATGATTGTATTCCGGTGAAAAGAACCATATGCCATCCGCCTCCTGAAGCTGCGCACGCAGGTGCTGTACAGCAGCAGGTGCCGGAAACTCAATATCTTCATTCATAAAAGGTAGATCCTGATAATCGAGTATTTCAAATACAAGCTCGTCACCGCAAAGAGCTGCGGCTGATTCTGCCAGCTGACGGTTCAGGGATGCTTTGCGAAGAGAACCAACCACAGCTGCAATTTTTATTTTTTTCATAAGCTGCCTTCTTTCTATATCTGTATTCTAGTCCTGCGTGATGGAAAGTACAAGATATATGCCTGAAATCCTTTTATTCTCGCTTCAGTATATGCGATGATTTTATTTTTATGCGTATACCTCAAATATGACATAGCATTGTCATATTATGTCTGATACAATGGAGTCAGAAAGGAGGGATCGCATGCAGATACAGAGAATGTTTGAAATCGTCTATATCCTTTTACAGAAACGAAGAGTAACTGCCAAGGAGCTCGCAGAGCATTTTGAAGTCAGCACGCGTACGATTTACCGTGATCTTGACGCACTTTCCATGGCGGGAATACCGCTGTACACCAATAAGGGACATCAGGGTGGTATATTTTTGATGGAGGATTATGTACTCCACCGTTCCATGTTCAGTGAAGAGGAACAGCAAAAGCTGATGGCTGCATTGCAAAGCTATCATATTGCAGACCCGCAGGATGTGGATTCCCTGCTTACAAAATTAAGCTCCACCTTTTCCGCAAAGCTGACCAACTGGATTGATGTTGACTTTGTGGACTGGGGATCCGACCACAGTGCCAATCGCAAATTCCTTCTGTTGAAGGATGCGATTCTTGATAAACAGAGGATACAGTTTTCCTACCATTCCTCCTATGGCGCCAGCACTACAAGAACGGTTGAACCATTGCAGCTGCTGTTTAAGGGGTCCGCATGGTATCTGATCGGCTACTGTACAGGAAAACAGGCACAGCGTTATTTCAAGCTGAACCGCATGGAGAACCTGTATAACACAAAGGAACATTTTGAGCGGGAGCTGGATACATCCAGTCTGCCGCATGATCAGAATGAATATAAGAAGGATTTGATCCATCTGGTTCTGGAAATGAAGGAAAATGTCGCCTATCGCATCTTCGATGAATATGATTCCTCCTGCTTCCGGCGAAGAGAGGATGGAAGCTTTCTTGTTACCATTGATTTTCCAAAAAGCGAATGGATATACGGGTATCTCATGTCCTTTGGAGATTCCCTACGCATCCTGGAGCCTGTGGATATACGGGATGAGGTTATCAATAGAATGCGACATGCAGTCAAGCAGTATGAGTAATATGACATACTGATGTCCTATATGGTGTGATAGGATATAGAAAAAGGAGATGGAAGCGATGGAAAAGAATATAAAGCTTGACTATAAGAAAAAGTATAAGGACCTCTATCAGCCGAAAACCACGGGTATGCTGATCGATATAGCGGCAATTCCCTTTCTGATGGTGGATGGAAAAGGAAATCCGAATGAGGAGGATGGTGATTACAGCAAGGCGATGCAGTTGCTTTACGGTATCACCTTCACGATCAAAATGAGCAGAAAGGGGACTAAGGCTCTGGAGGGCTATCACGATTATGTGGTGCCGCCGCTGGAGGGACTGTGGGAAATGAAGGGAATCAAGGGAATGGATTATTCCCGTAAGGAGGATTTCCTGTGGACATCCATGCTCCGCCTTCCAGAATATGTAACGGAGGATGTGTTCGCATGGGCATGTGAGGAGTTTCATAAAAAGCACCCGGAGGCAGATATCAACCGCGTACGTATGGAATGGTATGAGGAGGGGCTCTGCGCACAAATACTGCACAAGGGCTCCTATGATGAGGAACCGGCATCCCTAAAGAAGCTGCATACCTTTATTGAAGAAAACGGCTGCTGTGTGGATATCGGCTCAACTGCAGCCAGCGGACAGCTTAGAAAGCATCACGAAATCTATCTGGGAGATCCGAGAAAGTGCAAGCCGGAAAATCTGAAAACGGTATTGCGCATACCGGTAAGAAAACGATAACGGAAACCATCCGTAAAGGAGAAAAAGAGCATGGAATATATACAGCTGACACAGGAAAATTTACAGAAGGAGCATATCTGCTGCAGTATGACAGAGAAAAAAGGGGATCACAGCGTCACGGATAAAAAGGCTTGGCTGAAGGAACGCATGGAGGAGGGGCTTGTATTTTATAAGGCCGATGTACGCGGTAAGGTTTTTATTGAATATATACCTGCTCAAGCCGCATGGTTCCCTATTCAGGCAGACAACTGGATGCACATCAACTGTCTGTGGGTTTCCGGAAGCTTTAAGGGCTGCGGCTATTCCGATGAGCTGCTGGAGCACTGCATTGCGGATGCCAAAGCGAAGGGAATGCATGGTCTTACGATTTTATCAGGAAAAAAGAAGCTGCCCTATTTGAGCGATCCCTCGTATCTGAAATATAAAGGCTTCATCCCTGCTGATGAAGCAGGTGAGTATGTTTTGATGCATCTGCCGTTTCATGCGGGTGGAGAGAAGCCGCGCTTTGCGGATGGTGTATTGCGACCTCAGCATCCGGAAAACACCTTTGTATTGTATTATACCGATCAATGTCCGTTTGCCAGTCAGTATGCGCTCAAATTCGCGGAATGGATGAACAACTGGGAACAGTCCTGTGTTGTTCATCATATAACCACACGGGAAGCTGCCCAGAGCTGTCCGGGACCGGTGAGCGGCTATGCGCTGTTTTATGGAAATACGTATCTGACAAATGAAATCCAGTCGGAGAAAAAGGCTGAAAAGCTTTGGAAAACCTATGGAAGCAAGACTGTGCAGGCTGGATGATATCTTCCTGGTAGGCTGTGAAACAAAACTGGGAACATCCCTGAGCAGAAATGCCGGCATTTCCATGGCATTCTGGAAAAGGTTTAATGAACAGCTGAAAATGTATCATGTGAAGCAGGGAAAGCAGTTTGTGAAATATGCCCTTACCCGGCGCGGATCACAGGGTCTGACCTATGCATGTGCTGTTCCCAGTGCTCAGCTGTATCCGGATCACTTTCAGATTTACCGTATTCCCAAAGGGGAGTATCTGTGCGTGGAGCATCATGGTGATATGGCAAAGCTTCCGGAAACCATCGATAGAATATTCAAGCAGGAGCTGAAGGACAGACAGCTGACACCTGCAAAGGGAGCGCTTGTTTATTTCGAAAAGTATGATGAGCGGTTTCACTACCGTCAGGACGCTTCGGTTATTGAGCTATATATTCCACTCGCAGGAAATGCATGCAAGCCCATGGAGGAGATTGAGGCGAAGACAATTTTACAGGGGGGCGGAAATACCATCGGGCAGTTTTCCTGGTTTGGTATGGATTTTAATATGAATCTGTATAAGGGCTGCAATCACGGCTGTATCTATTGCGATTCCAGAAGCAGCTGCTATCAGGTACAGGAATTTGACCGTGTACGGAAAAAGAAGAATGAGCTGCTTATTCTGGAGCGTCAGTTAAAGGGTAAACGGAAAAAAGGAGTGATAGGCATCGGAGCCATGTCGGATACCTATAACCCTTTTGAAAAGCAGCAGGAAATTACAAGAGGTGCATTACAGCTGATCGACCGCTATGGCTACGGTGTGGGAATCGATACCAAAAGCACCCTGGTGCTCCGTGATCTGGATTTGCTGGCACGCATTGCCTCACATAATCCTGTTATTATCAAGCTGACAATCACCTGTGCGGATGATGCTCTGGGAAAGATGATTGAACCGTATGCCCCAAGCTCAAGTGAACGCTTTCTGGCTTTGGAGGAATTGCACAGGGCCGGTATCTATGCGGGGATTTTGATGATGCCCATTCTTCCCTTCATCAATGACACACCGGAAAACATCACCGGTATCGTCGAGCTTGCGGCAAAGCATCATGCGAAATTTATCTACCCTGCATTTGGCATGACTCTGCGGGATAATCAGAGGGATTATTACTACTATCAGCTGGATCATTATTTCCCGGGAAAACGCAGACTGTATGAACAGCGCTATCATAATGTTTACAGCTGTGATTCTCCACATGCCGCAAAGCTGTATAAGCTGTTTCAGACAGAGTGTCGGAAATACGGTATCCGCTACCGTATGAATGATATAATCCGGGGCTATAAAAAGCAGCAGGTTCAGCAGGGACAGCTGAAGCTGTAGAGCGATACAGATGCTATCCCTACTGCGAATTGAGCAATAAGAGAATTTCATCAGCTCCCTCTATGTCCCCGACGATTGAAATACATGGACAAAGGGAAAACGAATGCTTGAAAAAGAAGATGGGAGGTATTTATGAAGCGACCGGAATTATCAAGAGCCTTAACACCGGAACAGTTTCAGGAAAACTATTATCTAAAGGAGGAGCTGCAGGCGTTTTTAAAGGCATGCGGTGTATCTGCATCCGGCAGCAAGGCTGATTTAAACGAACGTATCCTTCAGATATTACATGGAAATGCGATATGTTCTGCCGTAAAGCAAAGAAAAGTAAAAAACAACCGCACAGACACGCTGTGTCCCGATTCCATCATTGAGAAAGATCTTGTTTGTTCACAGAAGCACAGAGCATTTTTCAAATCTGTGATTGGCAGTAAGTTTTCCTTCCATGTGGAATTTCAGGACTGGCTGAAAACCCACGCAGGACAGACATATCAGGATGCCGTGGATGCATGGTATGCCATACAGGAACAGAAGAAGCATAAAAAAACTGTTATCAGTCCGCAGTTTGAATACAACACATATATTCGAGCCTTCTTTGCGGATAATCCGGGGCGTTCTTTAAAGGAATCTATCATGTGCTGGAATCATCGAAAAGCCATACCGGGACCGCACGTATATCAAAAAGAGGATCTTCTGGTTTTAAATGAGCAGGAAGATGAAAGATAGCCTAGTTTCATATAAATGCATTTCTGCAATTGCAGTTATGCGTTTTTTCTTTGATGCAGTTATGTTCGACATAAGGCTTACACCCTTTTATTAAATAAGCACATTATTCTCAAAAACTGAGAAATACAGTATATGATACTTATCATAAAAGCATGTAAATTTGATACCAACCTTCTTTATCTCAAAAGACTTTGTATGTAGAATCATGTATATATTAAATTTTCCAAATAAAAAGGATACCTTACGATACCCTATATATACTGATTTTCCTTATGCTACATAGCCGCTATCAGCACCAGCTTATCGATTGATATCCGTAATTTTCACAACACGCGTACCAACACGCTGGGCAAAGCCTTCATCATGTGTAATGATGAGAATCGCCATTTCTTTGCTTAAGTCTTTGATAATGGAGGTCACGGAAGCAATGGATTCCACATCCAGCGCACTGGTTGGTTCATCAAAGCACAGAACAGAGGGCTGCAGCATGCAGGCACGGGCTATCGCCACCCGCTGTTTCTGTCCACCGCTCAGAGTAGAGGGATAGGCATGCAGCTTATCACTGATCTGCAGCCGTTCCAGTAATTTCTCTGCCTTTTGAACCGCATCCTCTTTACTCATCAGCTTATGATAAACGGGTGCCTCAATCAGATTCTGAAGTACATTGCGATGCGGAAACAGCTGGTAGTTCTGAAACACCATGCCGACCTCCTTGCGCAGCGCCTTTTTTGTTTCCTTATCCGCGTAGACACTCCTTCCGTTTTCCTCTTTCAGAAGGTAGCTGTCATTGATGAGAATTTCTCCGCTGTCAGCGGTTTCCAGATCACAGAGACAGCGTAGCAGAGTTGTCTTTCCACTTCCACTCAATCCCATTAAAACAACGATTTCCCTTTCCTTCACATCCAGATCGACATTGCGAAGCACCTGATTATCGTGAAAGGATTTGCATAGATTTTGAATTTGTATACTCATACGGCCACCTCTACTTATAATAGTTCAGCCGTTTTTCCAGATAATTCAATCCGCGGGAAATCGGCATATTCAAGACCAGATAAATCATACCAACATAAATGAAAGGAAGTCCTGTCGCATAGGTACCGGCTGCGATTTTGGCATAACGCAGCAGCTCGTCGATTCCCAGAATGGAAACCAGACAGGTATCCTTCAACAGCGTCAGGCTCTCATTGATAAAGGAAGGAATACAGTTGCGCAGCGCCTGTGGAAGCAGGATATGCAGAAACGTATAGGAGTTGGAATAGCCGAGAAGCTTGGCTGCCTCCTTTTGTCCCTCATCAATGGATTGTATGCCACCACGCAGAATTTCTGTGAAATATGCGGTATAGTTCAGAAGAAATGCCAGTATAGCTGCTGTTGTCCGATCCAGACGGATGCCCAGATAAGGAAGACCGAAATAGACGAACATCAGCTGCAGAAGTAGCGGTGTACCTCTCATGATATAAATATAGAAACGAACGATGGTAGAGACAACCGCATTCCTTGACAGTCTGACATAGACCATGGGAAGTGCCAGAACAAAGGAGCCGACCAGCGTTACCACCCAGAAGAACAGGGTGATCTTCAGCCCTTCTACAAAGGCCGGAAGCAGCTGTATAAAGAAGTCCATAGCTTATTTAAACCAGGTATCCTTGATGTTATCGAAGGTTCCATCGTCCTTTAATTCCTGCATTGCCTTGTTGATATGTTTGCACAGCTCTGTATCATCCTTGCGCATTCCGATTGCATATTCCTCTGTACCGAAGTTTTCATCCAGTACCACATAGTTCACTCCGTTATCCTGCTGCTTCATATAGTAACGCGCCAGAGTCTCATCTACAACGATGGCATCGCTTCTTCCGGATTCCAAATCCATGAAACAGTCATTGTTGGTATCAAACTGGGTCGGCTTGCCATCCTTTAAGCCTGCGACAAAGTCCTTATCCTTCATGACCGCATCATACGCACTGGAATTTTTCTGAACCGACAAGGTTTTATCCTTAATGTCCGCCTTTGTCTTGATTCCCGTCTTATCCGTTGTGATAATTATCTGACGGTTTTCCATATATGGATCAGAGAACAGCACCTGCTTTTTACGCTCCTCCGTGATGGAATATCCGTTCCAGATCAAATCGATATTCCCGGACTCCAGCTCTGTTTCCTTTAAATCCCAGTCAATGTTTTGAAACTCAACCTTCTTACCGATTTTCTTTGAAACGGCTTCTGCCAGCTCCACATCAAAGCCGACCAGCTTTCCATCCTTTTTAAATCCCATTGGCGCAAAGGTATCATCTATACCAATGGTCAGTACCTCCTTGTCATCCCCCTTTGCTGCATCTGATCCACAGGCAGTTAAAGTGAGTGTGCACAGCAGTGCGAGCATTGTTAAAGCTATCCTTTTCATACGTTTTTCCTCCTCAATTTCAAGCGTCTGATGAAAAAAAGCTTCCATCCTCCGGATTTTGTCCAGAGGACGAAAGCTGTTGCTTACGTGGTTCCACCTCAATTTATCAGCTCCTTGCGGAAACTGACCTCAGTAAGTGATGATCATGCTCATCGTCATGGAAGCATCACTTTGATCGGTAACGGAATCAACCGGCAGACACTACTGTTGTTTCGCATCTGCAGCTCCAAGACGTGTTCCACAGCCAACTCATGATTCCCTTCTCAGCAAACGGGAACTCTCTTTCATGCCTGGACATGTGTACTATTTCTTTTCATCGCTTGTACTGTAGTTACAGTATACGGGATGAAAAATGAAATGTCAATGCATTTTGTAAGAAAATGTAAGAATGCGGTATCTCAATGAAATACCTCAGAAAGTATTGAAAGAAAATGTAAAATTATATATTCTGCGATTCCTGCACCTGCCGCTTATAAATACAGGTCCCCTCCTTCCAGGTTTCCAGCACCTGAATATTTCGTATCTCCTCCACCGGAATTTCCAGCGGATTTTGATCAAGGACGGCAAAGTCCGCCAGCTTACCTGCTTCCAGCGTTCCCTTTTGATCCTCCTCATGGTACTGCCAAGCCGCATACTGCGTGATCGCACGCAGGGCCTCATAAACATCAATACGTTCCTTTTCCCCGAGAAGCACTCCGTTTTTTGTACGGCGAACAGCGGCACACCATACGGATTCCATCAGATTCGGTGCGATAACGGGAGTATCGGTATGCAGGGTGAACACAAGTCCAAGCTGCAACGCATCCCGCAATGGAGAAATCAGCGAAGCCCGCTGTACTCCGAAGTTTTCAATATGCACATCTCCCCAGTGCCATACATGTGCCGCAAAGAAGGAAGGAATCATTTGCAGCGGCTTCATCCGTTCCAGCTGTTCCTTTTGCACTAGCTGTGCGTGAATCATGACAGGACGTAAGGTATCCTTAGCATCCAGCTCTCTTACAACCTTTTCAAACTGTGTCAGATACTGCTCAGCTGCTGCATCACCATTGCAGTGTGCGAGAAGCTGCTGATGCTCCAGCAGACTTTTGCGAATACAGGCAGCCACTTCCTCATCACTCATCGTTCCATATCCGTAATAGTTGGCATCCCCCTGATAAGGTGTTTGCATCCATGCAGTTCGTCCCTGTGGAGAGCCGTCAAGAAACATCTTATATCCGCCGATGCGAAAATGCTTATGATACTGCACTCCCTTTGGCTTGCTTTCCTTTCGCAGTGCCTCACTGTCCCGGATTCCCACATAGCCGACCACATCCTGTTTCAATATATTACGAGCTGCGGCCTCTTTCAATATGGCATATACCGCCGCATTCATCATCCCGTCCTGTATGGTGGTAATTCCATAGCTGGCATATAGCTGCAAAGCATCCTCCAGCAGCCGCATCATCTCCTCCATGGATGGCATCGGCACATGATGCAGAAATGATGTAAAGGCATTTTCCTCCATATAGCCGTTCAGCATACCATCCGTATTTCGTCCATATCTGCCGCCATCCGGATCGGGTGCATCAGGGGGGATATTGGCCAGCTGCATTGCTGTATATGATGCAACACCCATATGGGAGGATGCATGAGTAATCACGATTGGCCGCCTGCCGACAGCCTTTAGGACATCGGCATCCGGATGCCGGCGCTCCTTAAGCAGTGTATGATCATAGCCGACACCACTCACCCAGTCCTGCTCCTTCAAATGATGCTGCTGTATGAAATCAGTAAGTATGTGCTGAATATCCGCAAAGCTTCTTGCATTGCTTACATCCGCCTGACGGAATGTATTCGCACAGGATACCAGATGGCTGTGAGCATCTATGATTCCCGGGATGATGACTCTGCCGCCCATATCCACACAATCTGCGGCTTTATATTCTTCCGGTATGTGATCACCGATGTAAACAATACTCCCCTGTTCGATGCACATACAGGATGCTGTTTGTCTGTCCTTCATAGTGAGTATGCGTGCATTTAAGATTTGTATCATAAAAACACCTCCTGCTTATAGTGTACCACACGGTATGGATTTCATGAAATCCGGTTTGCCGGCGTAATTGATTCCCCTATGCAATTTATCCTTGGTTCACAGCACTGCCTGCTTTTTCTTAGTCTGCCCTGCCTAACCAGGAACACCACCAAGTCCTTTTCATGCAACACCAACCACAGAAAGCTTTCTCTGTTAACAGGTCTTTATGCGTCCCCTCCCTTTCCTATCCGTATTGTTTCCATATACCCTACAAATGCAGATAACCTCCACGATATGGAAACAGTCTGAAAGCATATGAACTTTATATTTATCGTTCTTCTTCCTGTTTATCAAATTATCTTTCTCAATTCCTATGCCGAACACACTAGAAAATGGATTGATGCCTATCAGATGAGAAATGAGGAAGGCGAGGTGGAAAGTAAGCGAAGCCTGATGAGGAGGATTTACATTTATCTCCCGGAGATAAATGAAATTGTTAAGCGCAAGGGATTCGGGAAGCTGAATGACTTTGAACAATTATGCTAGGTTCTACCCTTCGGGTACCTGTTTAAAAACAATGATGAAGATGGTATATTAAAAACAGAGGAAAGGCTGGTGAAGAAGGTTATACCCAAAAGACACCAAGTGGAAACGTACAGAAAATTTCATGATGCAGAAGATCTCCGGTCGATAGGGATGGCAACGCAGATACAGGAGCAGCGCGAAAAAAATGCTATTTTGGATAGTTTTGAAGATGGTGTTGAACAGGGAATTAAACAAGGCGTTGAACAGAGAAAAAAGAGGTGAAAGATTGCTTTTAAATCGACTAATGAAAAGTAAATATCATCAAGACTGCTCAACATGGCTATGCTCTTTATCAATGGAACAGCTCGATCTTGTATCCAATTTATTATTCACCTGTGATACCTTACAAAAACTGAAAAATCAGCCTGCTGTTCACAAATAATACATATAAAGTACACAAAAAGACTGTTTCAAATTCAGGTTCCTTCTTACTTCAGGGTGTATGCAACAAGAGACTTCCACTATTGTATTTATCAATAGAAGTTAAAGTCTCCCTGTTTTGAGTTTACCCACATTCGAGAAAGAACCCAAATTCATAAAAACAGTTTTTCGACAGTTGCATATAGAAAATAATTGGTGTCTGCTATTTTTATCAAGGTATAAAGCCTGCATAAATAGAAACAGATGTTCGCGGCACTTAATATTCATTTGTTACATGTTCTTTATCAGCATTATTTTCATTTATATTGAAAGAAAATGAAATAAATTTGAAAACCTATTGACAAATCATGTAAATCAGCTTTATAATCAAGACTATAAATTCGATTGATTCAGGAAGAGTAACAGAACCCTCGGATCCAAAGAGAGCTGATGACGGTGGAAATTCAGCGTGAAGAGATCTTGTGAATGGCCCTGAAGAGAAGCATCGGCGAAAAGTGATGAGTAGCTGATGACGCAATTCCCGCGTTATCTGAGGAAGCAGACATGTTGGTGTTTGTATAAGAGTGTTTTGCATTTGTCTTTTCGCAAAACGTATAGGTGGCTAAACGAAGATCCTTCGTCCTATGATACAGGGCGGAGGTTTTTATTTTTATTCTCACTCTTATACAGTAGCAGGAAAGGAAAATAGAATGGAAAATACAGAAGCAATTCTCTACTGTCACAGCAGACGATGGCGCAGCTTTTAACAGCCGCCTATGCAGAGGACAGGAGGAACCCTATGATCTATCCCGATTTACAAACTGTGCGTATTTACGCAGACACATATACACGAATTCCCGTTTACACAGCACTGGATTATGAAGCAGACGATATGCTTGATCTGTATGCAGCGCTGCGGGGACCCTATTCATTTTTTCTGGAAAGCGGTGTTCTGAACTCGTATGGCCGCTATTCCATCATCGCTTTACCCTGTAGGCAACGCCTGGTAAGCAGAGGTGGAACTACAGCTCTCATTCAATACGATGAAACAATACAGCTGGATGGAAATCCACTGGACATCCTAAAGAAAGAAATGCAGGAATGTGCTCCCATCTATCCGGAGCTGCCTGTATTTACAGGAGGAGCAATCGGTCATTTCAATTATGATATGATTCGCTTATTTGAAGCCATTCAGGATAACCGGCTTCCCTCTCTAAAGCTTCCCCTGATGCAGTTTGCATTTGTGGAAGAGCTGCTGGTGCTTGATCATGAACAGCACCGGCTGTATGTCATTGTGAATATGCAGACACAAAACGGATGTCTGGACAACGCCTATGACAAAGCGGTTCAACGTATTTACGAGCTGCGGGCTTTCCTGTCACACAGAAAGCCGTATAGTGGAAAGCCACTTGCAAGGCGAACCGTCACAAGCTCCATGAATAAGCAGCAATTCATGGCTAACGTGGAACAGGCGCAGAAGCACATACAGGAAGGCGATATCTTTCAGGTTGTACTGAGTCAGCGTATGGAGGCTTCGTATACAGAGGATCCATTGGATGCGTATGTTCAGCTTCGTTCACTGGGGAAAAGCCCCTATATGTATTATCTTGATTTTGATGAATATGTCATTGCCGGTGTTTCACCGGAGCTGCTGTTAAAGGGTCGCGGACGTTCCATTATGACGATGCCGATTGCCGGCACCCGTCCCAGAGGAGCTGATGAACAGGAGGATCTGAAAGCAGCACAATCCCTGCTGGAGGATCCCAAGGAGAATGCAGAGCACAGCATGCTCATTGATTTAGGACGGAACGATATCGGCAGGGTATCGGATATCGGCAGTGTTCAGGTTCGGCATATGAAGCAGGTGCAGCGTTATTCCCATGTCATGCATATGACGAGCGAGGTACACGGGCGGCTGAAGGAAAGTTGTGATATCTATGACGCACTCGCCAGTGTCCTACCGGCAGGAACTCTGTCCGGTGCGCCGAAAATCAGTGCAATGAATATCATTGAACAGCTGGAGCCGGTAAAACGGGAAATTTACGGTGGGGCTATCGGCTTCTTAGGCTACAATAAACAATTTGATGCCTGTATCACCATCCGTACCTTTGTCTTTCATAAACATAAGGTCTATTTACAGGCAGGAGCCGGAATCGTAAAGGATTCCGTACCGGAAAAGGAATATGAGGAAACGCTGCATAAAGCTAAAGCCATGCTTCGTGCAGTACACGGTGAGGTGACGGTATGATTGTAATCATCGATAACTATGATTCCTTTACCTACAATCTCTATCAGGCAGTTGCCGTATATGCGCAAGATGTCATCGTATTGCGAAATGATGCTGTTGATGCCTCTATGCTGCAAAAGCTGAAGCCGACTGCTCTCGTGTTTTCACCGGGGGCAGGTCATCCCCATGCTGCCGGAAATATGGAATCTATCATTCAGCAGTGTTACAGGGATATTCCCATGCTGGGAATCTGTCTGGGGCATCAGGCCATAGCTGAGGTGTTTTCTTCCAGAATCACCTATGCAAGAGTGATTCGGCACGGTGAGTGCGATGCAATCACGCAAACAGCACCCTGCGCGCTGTTCGATGGTCTTTCCACCACATTTTTGGCAGCCCGCTATCATTCTCTGGTTGTTGAACAGCCGGGTGAGGAGCTCATCGTAACTGCTGAAAGCAGCACAAAGGAAATCATGGCGATTCAGCATCACCGCTATCCTGTATACGGCATTCAGTTTCATCCGGAATCGATTCTGACACCGGACGGTATGCGAATTATTGAGAATTTTATAACGAAAGCGAGGAGCTATGTATGTTAAAGGAATATATTAAAAAGGTCAGTGAACACCATGATCTGACAACAGAGGAAATGAAAACTGCTATGAATATCATTATGGATGGCAGAGCAAGCAGTGAACAGGTCAGCGCATTTCTGATCGCAATGAAGATGAAAAAGGAAAGTCCTGCGGAAATCGCAGCAGCGTCCAGGGTCATGGTAAGCAAGGCGACACCGCTTCCAACCGATGTGAAAGGTATTGTCGATATCGTAGGCACCGGTGGTGACTGTCTGAATACCTTTAATATTTCCACCACCTCCTCCTTTGTATTGTGCGGTGCAGGACTGGCAGTTGCCAAGCATGGAAACCGCGGCGTATCGAGTAAAAGCGGAAGTGCGGATACCCTGGAGGCACTGCATGTCAACATCACCCTTCCGCCAAAGGAAGCAGCCTATCTGCTGGAGAAGGTCGGCATCACCTTTCTGTTTGCCCAGACCTATCATGAAAGCATGCGGCATGTCGGCCCGATCCGCAGACAGCTTGGATTAAAGACAATGTTTAATATTCTCGGACCCCTGACGAATCCGGCACATCCCGATACCTATGTCATCGGTGCCTACAATGAGGAAATGGCAGATGTCATGATTCATGTCTATCAGGAAATGGGTGTTAAACAGGCAGTGGTTGTGCATGGGAACTGCGGTATGGATGAGGTTTCCATGACCGGAGATACCCTTGTACATGAGTTAAAGGACAATCAGATTTGTACGTATACGATTTCTCCGGAGCAATTCGGCAGAAAGCGCTGTCAGCTGCAGGAGCTTGTCGGCGGAGACAGTGTGGAAAACGCCAAAATTCTCATGGATATTTTACAGGGAGAGCACAGTGCCAAACGGGATGCCGTTTTACTGAACAGCGGCCTTGCCCTGTATATCAGTGGACGTGCTGACACCATGGAAGACGGAATCAGGCTGGCTGAGCAGAGTATCGACAGCGGACAGGCGCTGGCGAAATTCAGGATGTTTCAACAGCTGTCACAGGAGGTAGGTGCATGATACTGGATACGATCATAGAAAAGAAAAAAACTACACTGGAGGAGGAGCTGATGCGGATGCTTCCAAGAGAACAGGGTAAGATCGCCAAGCAGATGAAGCTGTATGATTCATTATTCGTTATCGGAGAAATAAAAAAAGCAAGTCCCAGCAAGGGTGTCATTGTAGAGGATTTCAGCGCTGCGCGCTTTGCGAATGCGTATGATGAGGCAGGTATCAATGCCATCTCCATACTGACAGAACGCAATTTCTTTCAGGGCGGCTTGGAAAATATAGAAATTGCCCGTTCCGTGAGCGATCTTCCTATTCTGCGCAAGGATTTCATTATGGATGCCCGCGAGGTTGTGCAGACAAAGCGTATTGGCGCAAACATGATGCTGCTGATTGTGGCTATGCTGGAGGATGCAACCCTGCGTGAATTCTATCAGCTGGCACGCTTTCTCGATCTGGAGTGTATCGTGGAGGTACACAATGAAAAGGAGCTGGAGCGGGCATTGCAGCTGCAGCCGGAAATCATCGGTATCAATAACCGCGACCTGCATACCTTTGCAGTATCTCTGGAAACAACAAAGCGTCTAGCTTCCAGAATTCCTGCGGATATCAGCATCGTTTCCGAAAGTGGAATTTTCACCCATGAGGATATGGAGTATGTAAGAAAAGCAGGTGCAGATGCTGTTTTAATCGGAGAGAGCTTCATGCGCTGTCTGGATATCCGTACCCACCTGCAGGAGCTGAAGTATGGCAGTTGTAAAGCTGTGCGGTATTAAAAGCGAAGAGGATGCGGCACTGATGAATGAGGTGAAGCCGGACTATGTCGGCTTTGTATTCGCTCCCGGAAAGCACCAGATATCCGCAGCCTCCGCCTGCAGGCTTTCAAATATCATCCGATACAGCAGGCTTGTCGGTGTTTTTGTGAATGAACAGCCTGCCGTCATAGCTAAAATTGCCAAGCAGACAGGTCTGGATGTTATTCAGCTGCACGGAGATGAAAGCGATGCGGATATCCGGCAGCTGAAAAAAAGCTGCAATTGTGAAATATGGAAGGCTCTGCGTATCGGTCAAATCAAGGATATGGATGCTGCAGCGTTTCCGCATGCGGATCGTCTGCTTGTGGACAGCTATGTACAGGGCCTGCGCGGAGGAAGCGGAAAGCGGATCGCTATGGAATTGTTACAGAAGCTGGACGTGTCCAGACTCATCATTGCCGGTGGAATCTGCAGGGATAACGTAAAGGAAATTCTGGCATTGCAGCCTTACGGCATTGATGTCTCCAGTGCACTGGAGACCAATGGCAAAAAGGATAAGGAAAAAGTGCGCACGTTTATGAAGCAGCTGAAGGGTTGAACAGAAGCAGACCAAGCACTGTAAAGGAATACTGCAATGGCGTGCATTTTACAAGATAGATGCCCGTAAAAAGCGGGAGATGGGAGGCAGTATGACAAAAGGAATGTATGGAGCGTTTGGCGGACAATATGCGCCGGAAACACTCATGATTGCTCTGGAGGAGCTGGAGAATGCCTATGAGCAGGTAAAGGATGATGCGGATTTCCAGCAGGAGCTTCAGTTTTATTTAAGGGAATATGCGAACCGTCCTTCTCTGCTGTATTATGCAAGGAAGATGAGCGAGGAACTGGGCGGTGCAAAGATATATTTGAAGCGGGAGGATCTGAATCATACCGGTGCGCACAAGATCAATAATGTGCTGGGGCAGGCATTGCTGGCAAAACGAATGGGAAAAACGAAAATCATTGCGGAGACGGGTGCCGGGCAGCATGGGGTTGCCTCCGCAACAGCGGCGGCTCTTTTCGGTATGGAATGTGAGGTGTTCATGGGGGTTGAGGACATGCGCAGACAGTCGCTGAATGTATTCAAGATGGAGCTGCTGGGGGCAACGGTTACCGGGGTATCCAGCGGCACTGGCACCTTGAAGGATGCCTGCAATGAGGCCATGCGTGCATGGGCTTCCCGCTGTGATGATACCTTTTATGTTCTGGGCTCCGCTGTCGGACCTCATCCGTATCCGATGATTGTCCGTGATTTTCAGAAAATCATTTCAGAGGAAATGAAGGAACAGTGTCTGGAAAAGGAAGGTCGTCTGCCGGATGCGGTCATCGCCTGTGTGGGCGGCGGCAGCAATGCTATCGGTACCTTTTATGATTTTCTGAAGGATGAGGATGTTGCCCTGATCGGATGTGAGGCGGCGGGAAAAGGGATCCATACCGAACAGCATGCCGCAACCATTGCACGCGGCAGTGTCGGTGTCCTGCATGGCATGAAATCACTGTTTCTACAGGATGATGACGGTCAGATCATGCCGGTGTATTCCATTTCCGCAGGACTGGATTATCCCGGAATCGGACCGGAGCATGCCGACCTTGCCCAAAGCGGGCGCGTGCAATATGTGCCAGTCACAGATGATGAAGCGGTTGCGGCTTTTCTGTATCTGACAAAAACAGAGGGCATCATACCGGCAATTGAAAGCAGTCATGCGCTGGCCTATGCCATGAAGCTTGCCCCGACCATGTCAAAGGACAGCATACTCGCAGTCACCCTGTCCGGACGTGGTGACAAGGATGTAAAAAGTATTGCGGAATATCTGGAGGTGGACATTCATGAATAGAATCGATGCAGTATTCAAGAGATTGAAGCAGGAACAAAAAACGGCCTTCATCGGCTTTCTGACAGCAGGTGATCCGGATATTCCCACATGTATGGAATGTGTGAAGCAGCTGGAACAAAACGGCTGTGATATCATTGAAATCGGAATCCCCTTTTCCGATCCGATTGCGGAGGGACCTGTCATTCAGGAGGCAAGTCTTCGCGCCTTACAGAATGATATCACAACAGAGACTGTTATGCGTATGGTGTCGAACATTCGCGAGTTCTCCCAGATTCCTCTTGTTTTCCTCCTGTATTACAACCAAATCTTCAAATATGGGGCAAACCGGTTTCTCAGAGAAAGCGAAGCTGCCGGTATTGATGCGCTGATCATACCCGATCTTCCCATGGAGCACCGTGAGGAATTAAAGCCGCTTGCGGATGCACATCATATACAGCTGATTTCCCTGGTAACACCTGTTTCCAGTGTCCGTAAGAAAAGCATTGCAGAACAAAGTGAAGGCTTTCTGTATTGCGTGACATCCCTTGGTGTAACCGGCGAGCGAACGGAATTTCAGGCGGATTTGAAGGCATTTCTAAACGAGCTTTCCGCTTACAGCAATACGCCAAAGGCACTTGGCTTCGGTATTTCCACTCCACAGCAGATTACCGAGATGAAGTCCTATGCGGACGGTGTGATTGTCGGCAGTGCCATTGTGCGGCAGATCGGGCGACTGGCGAAGCAGGAAATCACGCTGGAAGAGATCGGCAGCTTTGTGAAAACACTTGCGGATGCGGCACATGCCTAGAAAGGGACAATGCGTCCTTTTTTTGTACCGATTGCAACGAACGCTTCACCACTTCTACAGATGTACCTCCTATACCAGCCACCTTCTTCAGCTCACGTAAACCGGCGGCTTCTCTGCCCTGTCGTAATGATTTTTCAGCTAAGCACTAACAGAATACATGCAGAAGCAAAAATGCATCGTTTATTTTCGCTTTATGGCAGTATTCTCTGTGCCTTGGGATAAAAAAAACCCTTATTTCAAACAATAGATTTGTTTCATCCGACTGCCTGTGAATAAGGGATTTTTTACAGTATGAATTTCATAGTTCCTTTCTCGATTATGGATAAACTCAAAACAGGAGATTCAACATTATTGTATTTGTCAATAGTAGTTGAAATCTCCCTTTTGCATACACCCTAATGTTAGAAAGAACCTTTACATCATGTTATTTGCTTTTTCTTTCATCTTTAAAAACCGTTTTTTCTGCCTGTTCCTTGATAGTTTCCAGATTTGTTTTATACTGCTTGAATTTCTCAAGTGCCATCGCATCCGTCTTTTCATCCTCATAAAGGTAAATTGAATCAACATTTATCATATCAGATTCCTCAGACAGATCCGTTTCCTTTGCAGAGCTGATACCGGTGATCTTCACATCGTAATAATCTGTATTCTTTTCTGTGGAATACTTACTATCCTCTGTAACCTTTGTGCGATAAACATAATGTGCTGTACCGGTATGATCATAGGAACGATATTCATAATACACAGCGATCAGCGCGACATGTTCAACAGTTACCTTGGTTGAAGAGAAAAAAGATGTGCTTCTGTCTTTTATATAGGCTTCCAATGCTGCTTTTGCCGCTGCCTCGAATTTATCAGAGCTTGCCTTTGGAATCTCTGCGAAGGTTTTATATACGATTTCCAATCCCTCTACCTTTACCTTCTTCTCTGGATTTTCCACCTTTACTTTACAGCTGTCTGCGGTAGCCTGACTGTATTCAGCTTTCAAAACTGCATCATCGCCGTTTTTCAGTTCGCCATCCTTTTCCACCTTATAGGTAACATCGCTCATAAACATACGGATATCCTCGTTTGTATGATCATAATCCGGATTACAATTGATATCCGCCGTTCCTTCACCGGATACGCCTTCAAAGGTAACGGTACAAGCAGAGGTCAAATCAATCGGTGTCTTCTTTACACTCTGATAAATACTGAATCCAGCAATACAAACGATAACGACTGCCGCCGCAATACCGCCTATGATTGTATTCCGTCTGCCTTTTTCCGTCTTGTAATATGCCTTGCATTTCTCAGAAAGCTTAAGAGCATGATCCTGGGCTGCTGCAGATGCCTTTGATACAGCCTCTCCGGCAGCTTTTGCGCCCTCACTTAAATCCTTCATTGCCTCCTCGGCTTCTACCTGCTCATTCCTTTTCACAAACAGGATATAGATACTGATTCCTGCTGCTGCAATTTGTGCAAGCACCATGATGACGAGCATGATTCCCTTGTTATCCATACTGCCGGAATACGCCATCGCGGCTGTGAAATCACCACTTGCCAAAGCATGTACAGCCCGTATTGCCGAAAAGCAGAAAAGCCCCATCAGCAATGCAGCACCATTGCAGCCAAGCAAAAGCTTTCCCATAAATGAAGCATCCTTCAGATAACCGATTCGAAACGCATATCCTCCAACCAGTATTACAAGGATGACAAAATCGATGTAATACAGCACACACAGACTGCGTAAGGAAGACAATGCACTTGATAATCCGGATAAGCTGTCCAGTCCCTGTCCCGCTGTGAGGTAAATAATCAGCATAATTACTGCCAGAATACCTCCCGCAATACTACCATACATCAGATATTTTCTTGTTGCATACTTTTTTAACAATTCCATTTCATTCCCCTTTCAAACAGCAAAAAAGCTATTCATGTAAATTATTATATCACACAATATCACATTGTTTAAAAAAACATATACATTTTATGAATAACCGCCGCTTATTTTTCAAGATTCAAATCGCTTGACATCTGTATCGGAGAAGTTCATAATGAACGGTGTTCAAGTTGGAGGTGGTTTATGAACAAGGTTGTTACCTCAAAAGAGGAGCTTCTGGATACTGCCAGACAGATTGTATTTCAAGAAGGCATTGATCAGCTCAGTATCCGGGTACTTGCTAAAAAACTGAATATTTCCGTTGGTGCTGTTTACAACTACTTCCCGTCAAAGTCCGACCTGCTGCTTGCCATTGTGGAAAGCTTCTGGAAAGGAATTTTTCACAAGGATATCTGCATTCTCAGTGAAACACTTCCCTTTGCGGATTTCTATGAGGTTGTATATCATCGGCTTGCAGAGCATATGGAGGATTTCTTTTCCGTACTGCTGGGTCAGCTGGATATATTACGCAATACTGAAAAAGAGCGTGGAAAGCTGATGGAGGAACGTTATCAGCAGCATATCCGCGAGGGTTTCCTTTATGCCCTGCAGCAGGATTGCGATATCCCTGAGCATATCTGGAATGCTACCTTCACAAAGGCTGCCTTCATCGATTTTCTGATGGAGCATATGATGAATGATTTATCGCACCAAAGAAGGAGCTGTACCTTTACAAAGGAGCTTATCTGCCGGCTGCTTCAGGTAACGCACGGAACAACTACTCACGGCACAAAATAAACCATGTTCATATAATAAGGAGGAAGACACATGCAGGCTGTTATGGAAACTGCTTTTGATATTTTATATTTATGCACCGTATGTATACTGGGAATCACCATGATACGAAAGGCAAGAGGAAACCGTATGCTTTTCTTATTTGGCATCATGGCGGTAACCCTCGGGCTGGGAGACGCCTTTCATCTTATCCCCAGAGCCTATGCATTATGCACTGACGGACTTGCGGCTCACACGGCAGCATTGGGAATCGGAAAATTTATCACATCCATTACAATGACCATTTTCTACCTGCTGCTGTTTCGCATATGGGAGCTGCGTTATAACAGACACCGTCCCCTGCTTCGCACAGGCATGTATCTGCTTGCCTTGCTCCGCATGGCACTCTGCTTCTTTCCGCAGAATGCATGGACAAGTCCGAATGCACCGCTTAGCTGGGGTATCCTTAGAAATGTGCCGTTTGCATTGATGGGACTTTGGATCATCGTGCTGTTTTATCAGCAGGCAAAGCAGAAGGAGGATTTCGTTTTCAAATACATGTGGCTTGCCATCACACTGAGTTTTCTGTTTTACATTCCGGTCGTCTTATGGGCTGATACCCTGCCAATGATTGGAATGCTGATGATTCCCAAGACACTCGCCTATGTATGGGTTGTATGGATGGGATATCAACTGATGAAAAAGGAGCTGAATTATTTATGAAAAAAACAATCAATCTTGCATTTTTATATGCGATTCTCGCCATGATTGGCGGAGTCTTTTATCGAGAATTTACAAAGCTGAGCGGCTTTGATGGACGCACGGCATTATCCTTTGTGCACACCCATTTGTTTCTGCTGGGAATGGTTATGTTTCTGATTGTCACCTTTTGTATCAAGCTGTTTGCCATTCAGGAATCAAAGAAGTACAGGGCGTTTATCATCGTATATAATATCGGTGTTCTTCTGACCTCCCTGATGCTGGCGGTCCGTGGTGTTCTTCAGGTAAATGGCAGCACACTGACTTCTGCGGCAAACGGTATAATTTCCGGCTTTGCAGGTATTGGACACATTCTGGTTGGTATCGGTATGATTCTCCTCTTCCTAATGCTGAAGGAGAAGGTGAAGGAATAATGCACGTAGCGAAGAAATATCTGCTTCTGACAGCAGGCATTGTATGGGCAGCCGCAGGCTTCAATATTGTCAGGATCGGATGGCTGAGTACCAGCTATATGAGCATAGCAACTGCTGCTACCGCGGTTATCACCTTCCTGATTTTCTACCATATGATTTTTAAAAAGCTGATTCATAAGCATACAGAGCGCATTCTTGCCAATACAGAAGATCGTATGCATATCCTGCGCTTCTTTGATGCAAAATCCTATATTATCATGATCTGTATGATGAGCTTTGGTATTGCCCTGCGTGCATCGCATCTTTGGCCGGATGTATGTATCAAGTCCTTCTATACCGGTCTTGGCTGCGCACTGCTTGCGGCCGGAATCGGCTTCATACGACAGTATGTAAAAACCAGTACCTTCCGATTGCATGCGAATTAGTCAAAACGATACAGCCTGTTTTGCACAGCACTACAAAAAAGAAGAGAATTCAAATTTTACGTAAGGTATCTTTGAATTCTCTTTTTCATTTGTAATTTCTTTTTCTGGACAACCAGTTGTTTTATGCTTAACGGCTTTCTATTCCATCTTTTTTATTACACAGGTTTTCTTGTAGAAGGCGATGCCGTACCCGAGAATGTCGGTATAGCCCTTTCTGTGCAGACCCTCGATATACTGCTTTTCTTTTATCTGCTGTATTGCCAGCTCTGCACTCTTTTCCACATCCTCTTCACGCTTTGCCACCTTTAATTCAAACAGCAGTCCTCTGTTCTTGTTATACGCCGGTAGAACTGCAAGGTCGCGCCTCGTGGCGCGCAGTGCGCACCTTCCAAATCCCGATTCCTGATTGGAAACAATGCGATAGCTGCCCTTCCCCTGCAGCATGCCGTTTAGAAATCCATGATAATACACTCATCATAGTCAAAATAGCTCATAGATTGAAATAATACGGTATTCAGAATTTCATTCGCTTCTTCCACATGCTCCTGCAGAAGTGCTTCCAGAAACGATGCCTGGTAGCTTCTGATCTGCTGCTTAAACCATTCTTCAAAAATGGTTGTGTAGATGTACTGTATTTCTTTATTGGGAATCATAAGCTGATAGGTGTTTGTGTCCGTTTTGCTTATAGCCTTCAGATAACCGGTAAACAACAGAAAGCTGTATAGATTGTCTGTATCATCCAGTTCCCGATACGTCAGCTCCGGTTTGATTATTTTTTTAATCATGCCGCCGCTGGACAAGATGTCAAAATCCTGTTTCATTTCCGCATTCCCCTGCTGCATGAAACGATACATCACATCATTACCACTCGTATTTGCCCAGAAGGATTCAGGTTCATCATCCTTCTGAATGATTTTTTTACATACATCAATACACTCCAGGGATTAGGCTCTGCCCACTAGTAGTGTAAATATCCTGATTACCACATCGATAACCATCGCGCCACGGGCGGGCAGCGCCTACCATTCCTTCACAGTACGTTCAAACTTTCTAAGCTCATAGTCATTCAGTAGACACATCACTTCTTCAGGTGTAAAGCCAAAATCTGAACTGGACTGTTTGTCAAAAACAGAATAGACATTAAAATTATTAAGACCTGTAAAAATCGATTCTTTTGCAATCCTCAGACAGCCTGTTAATACCCCTTTTTCCAGGGCATCGTTTGTTTTTAATGCAGCACTGAAAACATTTCTTAAAAATTCCACCATTTGATCATAGTAGCCATGCAGATAGGCACTTTGCAAGGGTACATCGCGCCATGGGCGGGCAGCGCCTACTCATATTCAGTGTCTAACCAAACCGGCGCGGTCTTGTATATAGGACCACCTTTTCCTCCAGAACATTTTTGATAAACATTGTTTTATCCACATAGTAATACTCTTTTTCTATCAGTTCTTTAAAGTCCTCGATTCCTATCGGCAAGCGCTTCATGATCATCAGCTCCTTGTTTTTATTATACCACGTCCCCTGTTTTACACAAAAAGATTTCGCCATGATGCCAGCTAAGGAATGTTTGCGCCTTATTAAGATAGAAGAGTATGAACAAGGGTGCTTATCATACAGCTACTTTTGTCTGGTATGTCCTACTTTATTTACGATATACAAATACATAACAGTTCCAACAAATATAATCCAGCCATACCCCATACTATAGTCATATACAGCATGGAGTAAGATAGGAATCCATAACGTTTTAGATTCCTCAAATACATAGATAAAGCCATATCCGATAAACAAACCAAATCCTATATTCGATATGCAATCTGTCAGAAATACAGACAGATCACCACCAACCACTACCGTTGGATATACGGCATGTGTGATTCCCCAGAATAAACTGCTCAATACAATTGCCAAAGCTGTATTCTCTTTTTTCATTATGGAATACATCACACCCCGATACAAATACTCCTCTGAAAACCCGATGATGATTAAATCCTGTATAAACAGATAGAAGCCAGGCATGTTAAATTGCTGATGTACAACAAAAAAAAACACAATACATAATGCATAATAACAATAACAGATACGTATGTTTGATTCTGAAAAGCGAACCTGTATCCTTTCGAAATACAAGTAAGCAGATAATCGGGAGCAGCATCACCGCTATCATTTGTGTAATTACTGATGATATGGATAAAACACGCAGATCAACACCTGCCACTTTTGCAATATACAAAACAACATATAGGATCCCTATTTCCAAGCAGCCAATTATAAACGCCGTTCATATGTTTTTCATTATTCACCTCATAACAGTAATTCCTGCTGGTGTTCTCACCTAATGCAGGCTATCATTCTAAAATAATCAAGCAAGCGGGAAAATCGTATGAATGGCCAGCCGATGCGCTTCCTTTTGCGCAAACACGGTACCCTGCATTCCCTCGCACAGCTCCTTTACAATAGCAAGCCCAAGACCTGTATCTCTGCCGCTACCACCATTGTCCTTTGTATAAAAGCGTTCAAAAATCGCCTTTGCATCTACATCATCCACAAGGTCATTCTCAAACACAAGCTCGCATGTGTTGTCTGTTCGTTTTGCAGAGATAACAAAGGTCCCAAAGCCGTGACGCAGTACATTGACACACAGATTATGCAGCATTCGCTTCAGATATACCGGATCACCTGTCAGTATTGTCATAGGATCCACCTCCAGCTGAACCTCCAGCTCCTGCTGTTTGAAATCCTCATAATAATGCAGCAGCACTTCACTCAGCATATCATGAATACGAATCGGCTCCGGATGAAACTCAATGCTGGAACTGCTCAGACGCGTATACAAAAACAGCTCCTCCAGTAAATCCTGCAAATATGTCATACGTGCCCGGATCACCTGAAAGCAATGCTGCCGTTCCTCTTCGCCCTCTGCCGTTTCCAGCATTTGCAGGTAGCCGCTGATACTTGTCAGTGGAGTGCGGATATCATGTGATATATTGGTTATCATATGTTTAAAATTATGATCCATCCGCATTGCCCGCACACTCTCCTGCATATAATACTCCCGCAGCTTCTGCATCTCCTCGCAAAGCGCCTTCATCTGCGGATCCATAGATGCTGAATAAAACCGGAAGGTACTATGCTCCCGGTTGGTATAGGTTAGCTGTTCTCTGATGCAGCGGACATTTTTATGCTGGAGTAAGAGAAGCAGCAAAAGGAACAGACACAGAATGCCTAATACAAGCACGATAATTTCCAGCATACTGTTCCCTCCCTTTCTTATTTCAAATCTTTTTTCCGCAGCAGTATATAGCTGCCTACATTATACAGGATTGCACTTGTAATTGCCACCATAGCAGCCCGGCTGTAGAATAGTGCATCCCAGGAATACGGAAGCTGACCGGATATCGCATACAGAATATAATCTGTATACTCCACCTTCAGTAACGCCATAACCCCGGCATGCAGCATGAATATCGTCATACTGCCATAGCCTACTGCCACCAGAATAGCAAGCACCTTGCTTCCAGTCGCATGAATGAGCAGATTCAGAAAGGATGCAATTACAGTCAGTATCAGCATCTGCATCAGGGAATAGCATATAAACTGCAGGATGGAGAAGGAGGCAAAGGAATCCTGCTGCCACAGATTTTCCACTACAACCATGACAATGATCACAGCCCAGTATATAAACGCGGTGATAAATGAAAACACAAAGCGTTCCAGCAACAGCAGCTCCTTACGGTGCATCATCGGATAGATATTCTTCACGAAGCCGCTGGCATATTCCTCACAGAAAAACAGAGACAGAAAAATCAGTACCGCTATCTGATAAAAAGAGCTTTTAGGAAAGTAATAAAGAAAATCAACAAGTGTATCCTTCCCCTGATGAAAGGTCGCAAACGGTGTATTGTTCTGCAACCCCACAGCAGTTGTCAGCCATAAATACAACAGCAGCATAACGGTCATCGAAATATAAAAGGACTTCTGCCGCACCATACGATATAAATCCATTTTCAGATTATTCCACATGTTCTTCTCCCTCCTTCAGGAAATAGGCTTCCAAATCCTGATGATGATCCTCCATGCCATAAAGTGCCACATCATGCAGTACCAGCTGTCGTGCGATATGGGAGGGGTCCTCATAATGATCATACAGACGCAGAATCCCCTTTGGCAGCACCTCATAGGTTTGAACAAAGCATGTTTCCTCCAGGATAACACTTGCCTTTTTCACATCATCCACCCGCAGCTGAAAGCAGTCCCTGCAGCGTTCCAGCAATTCCTCTTTTGTGAACTGCTCAATAATTTTACCAGAACGAATCACAACGAAATCCGTAGCAACCTTATCCAGCTCCGCCAGCATATGGGAGCTGATCAGGATACTCATGCCGCGTTCCTCCTGCAGACGCTTCAGCAGATCACGCATATCGCAGATTCCCTGCGGATCGAGGCCGTTTGTCGGCTCATCCAGAATCAGCAGCTCGGGATCCCCCAGCAATGCCATCGCAATTCCCAGACGCTGCTTCATTCCCATTGAGAAATCGCCTGCCTTTTTCTTTCCTGTAGTCGAGAGTGAGCAAAGCTTTAAAAGCTCTGTTATCAGCTCATGGCTGCAGCACCCAAGCATAAGTGCCTTCATTTTCAGATTATCATACGCATTCAACGCCGGATACAGTCCCGCATGTTCTATCAGCGTCCCTACACGCCGGAATACAAACGGATCCTCACCGGGATGCTTGCCAAACAGCTTCAATTCCCCCTGTGTTTCATGCAGCAAACCGCTCATCAGCTTCATAAGCGTGGACTTTCCTGCACCGTTTGGTCCGATCAGACCGGTAATCGATCCTTTTTTCATATGAAAAGATACCTGATCTACTGCTGTGAAATTATGAAATTTCTTTGTCAGGGCCTTCGTTTCTACGATCCATTCCTTCATATTATCATTCCTTCCTTGTACATGAAGATTATAGCAAATGAAGTTTCAGAAACTGTCTGGAAAAGGTTA
The DNA here is from genome assembly GCF_964240115.1 of Clostridium sp. HGF2. Classification (NCBI taxonomy): domain Bacteria; kingdom Bacillati; phylum Bacillota; class Clostridia; order Eubacteriales; family Clostridiaceae; genus Clostridium; species Clostridium sp. HGF2. The sequence goes on along the minus strand of NZ_CAXSSO010000001.1, from coordinate 563,640 downwards.
AGAAAGAATAAAGAAAAGGACCTTAGTCCTTCCATTTGAATCCGATGCCCCATATCGTTTCAATATATTCCTGTTTCGAAACTGCATGCAGCTTGCTTCGGATATTACTGATGTGAACATTGATGGTCTTGTCATCTCCCAGATAATCATCTTCCCATGCATATTCATAGATTTCCTTTTTCGTACGTGCCCGTTTTACATCCCGCATCAGCAGCTCCAGAATCCTGTATTCATGTCTTGTCAGACGAATTTTCATCCCCTGAATTTCCAGATGACAGAAATCCGGCAGAAGAACAACACCGTCTACAGCAATGGCATGCTCCTGCTTCGGCATTCGTTTGCGCAGCTGAACCTGAATTCTGGCCTTCAGCTCCTTTAAATCAAACGGCTTGCACAAATAATCATCGGCACCCTCATTCAGCAGAGCCACGCGGTCGTCGATTCCATCCTTTGCGGATAGCACGATAACCGGAAGCTGCTTTTGCTTCAGCTCTCTGAGAAGCTGTTCTCCACTGACTCCCGGCAGCATCAAATCAAGCAGTACAAGCGATACTTCGGTGTGCTGCAAAATCAGACGTGCCTCTGTTCCGGAATATGCGTCCACACAGATATAGTCCTTTTCCAAATATTCATCGATCATATTGTGGATGGTTTCGTCATCCTCCACAATCAATATATGTTCTTCACTCACAGCTTTGTAAAGTCCTTTAAGGGCAGTGTGTCGGTTATCTTCATGCCAAGGCCCGAAAGCAGCGCAATGCCTTCCTCACGATATGTATCTGTCTCCAGTGCAGCCGGCTCATGGGCATCAACTCCGATGATCGCCGTATTGCCAACCTCTGCCGCAGTCTTCCAGAAATCAATATGCGGATACTGCATGGTATGCATGATGTCATTATAGGCAGCACCTGCCAGATTGTATTCCAGTGGTATATGTAATTCCTTTGCAGCCTGACACAGACGTATCGATTCGCGCTTTGCGACTTCATCAAACACACGACGGCCCCGCATGAACAGATCCGGATGACACAGGTAGGAATATAGATTGGTCTTCATCCCGGCGATGGCTTCATCCACATAGGCGATCAGCCATGCCTCCTCCTCACATGCGGTCCCAAAGTACACGCGTTCCTCATCCGTCTTAAAATAATGATTTCCGAAAATGATATAGTCAAGCTTTTTGTCGATCAGAAACTGCTTCAGCCAATCGATATATTTGGGGAAATATTCGCATTCCAAACCGATTTTAATGGATATGCGATCCTTATATTTCTCTTTTAAAGATGAAACGGAGGCATAGTAGTCATCGAACTTCGACAACGGCATCCGCATATTCGCCACAAAATCGCTGTCATATTTCCATGGGGAATGATCGGAAAATCCAATTTCCTCATAACCGTTTTTTATGGCACTTATTACATATTCCTCATCCCTGCCTGAGGCATGCATACAGCGCCGGGTATGCATGTGATAATTTGTTTTACGCATAGCTGCTCCCTTCTTTTCTCAACAGGTATACTATACCACAAGTTAAGAGGGAATAACAAAAAACCGACTGTATTTTATGCTTTTACATGCAATACATATAGCCGGCTTGCAAGTTTTGAAGTAGGCTGCCGTACAAACAACAGCCTGATTTCTACCTTTTTCCTTGCCCTGTAAAGTGCCTGTTCACTTCGTTCATACACATCATGAAAGCAGACCTGTGCATGTTCAACGAGACAGCAGCCTATGCTTATGGTCAGCGTTTTCTGCAGCTGTGGCAGGCGGATGGTGCGAATACGCTCGAGCAGGGTATCTATAACATGCTGCAGCTGTGCCTCATCCTGTATCCCGTTCAGATATATGCTGAACTCCTCCCCACCGATTCGTCCGGCAATATCACCCGGGCGCAGCACATTTTATATTTCATGCCTAAACTCAAAGCTTGCTGCAGATACCTTTTCCGTGAAGGTATCGTAAAAGCAGTTTCTATTCCGTAAAGATATAGAAAAAAAGGTCAAGCCTATCATTTTTTAAACACGATACCCTCGACCTTTTCATTACACTGTTTTGCTTATATGACCACAGGTAAGACAATTTCCGATAACCACTTAATTAAAGTAAACGAGTTCGTCATCCAGCGGCAGCACCTCGGTCAGCTGTTTTACATATAGAACCGGGACATCTCCCTGATATTCCTCATCAAATTCGACCGCAATCTGCGCCGTAATGCTGACCCAGTCCTTCGGTATCAGATTACTTGCATGCTCATAATGACACAGCAGCCCGATCAGTGAGGTATCATCTGCGCAACAGACCATGGCATAGCGTCCAAAGACAAATGCATTCGGTATTCCATCCACATGCGTTGCGATGACCTTTCCTTTCAGCTCTACGCTTTTTCCCTCATATTTACGGGGATGCTCGAGAGCGTCCATATACCACAGACCGTAATCGCCGTCCGCTATGCGTATTACATCCGCATGTAGATTAAACGGCATTTCGTCATCGCCAAGCTCCACGATCTGCCCATCTCTTGTCTCATAAATCAGCTGCGCACCCTTATTGATTGCTTTTATATTGTTTCTCAGATACAGCTTTTTCGTTGTTTCATCACAACGATTAAAGATAATCGTTTCCGAATGCAGCAGCTGATCGTAAATCAGGGAGCGCATATTATTCAGATAAACTTCAAACGTGGAGGCATCCACAGTAGAAAGAATTTGAACCAGCAGCCAGTCAAAGGGATATTCTACATCCATAAAGCTATTTAAATTCCAGGTTCCGTTAAATTCAATCATCACTCGGTCAGGTTCAATCAGACTGTCACATTTCTTTAAAAACTCATAGCTCATCGCCGCTTCATTATCCACAGTAACCAGTGCGGTATTTGTTTTTGTCAGAAAATCATCATCGTAGTCTTCCATACCTTCTTCACAGGCGAGCAGCAGTGTGCGCTCTCCAGTATTGAATCCTGTATCAAGCAGTGTTTCCTTAATCAGTGTTGTTTTACCGCTTTCCAGAAATCCGGTAAACAGATATACAGGTACTGTCATAGCCTTCTCCTATTCCGCATGAAACAGCTCTTTCAGCTTATCTTCTTCAAGCTTGGAGCCGATGACACAAAATCTTCCGGTATAGGTTGGCTGCCCTTTTCGAATTTCATATTCTTCCGGAACCAGATCAAAATACAGCCATTCCTTACTTTCAGTTTTCAGCATTCCCTTAGCACGCAGGATGATACCGTATTCCTCACTATTGGAGAGTTTCTCCAGAATTTGGCGAAGCTCCTCTTCCCCATAGGTGCGTACGGTTTCCATTCCCCAGCTGGTAAACACCTCATCCGCATGATGATGGTGATGATCATGATGATGCCCACAGCTGCAGCTTTCCCCATGCTCGTGATGATGGCCATGGTCGTGACTGCATTCCTCACCATGCTCATGATGGTGGTCATGGTGCTGATGGCATGTCGGACAGATGTCCGCTTCCTCCAGCAACTCCTTTTCCAGTGATTTCTTTTGCTCCATTGCCTCCAGAATCTGTTCTCCGTTCAGCTCATCCCATGGTGTCGTTATCATGGTCGCATGTGCATTATGCCCTCTTATATCATGGATTACACTTTGCAGCTTTTCCTCACTCAGATTCTGCGTACGGCTTAAAATAATCGTATTGGCATATTCAATTTGATTGTTGAAAAACTCACCGAAGTTTTTCATATACATGCGACATTTCTGTGCATCCGCAACCGTCGTAAAGCTGTTCATACAAATTTCGGCTTCTTCCGCCACTCCCTGTACCGCTTTTATTACATCCGACAGCTTGCCGACACCGCTAGGCTCTATGATGATCCTTTCCGGATGATATTCCGCAAGCACCTTCTTCAATGCCTCGGAAAAATCACCAACCAGAGAACAGCAGATACAACCGGAATTCATTTCCCGGATTTCTATTCCTGCATCCTCCAGAAAACCACCGTCAATACCGATTTCACCAAATTCATTTTCAATCAGAACAATCTTTTCCTTATGTAATACATCCTTGATCAGCTTCTTGATCAGCGTTGTTTTTCCAGCTCCCAGAAAGCCGGAGATAATATCGATTTTCGTCATTCCAATAACCTTCTTTCCTGTTCCTTTGCAGTATTCCCAACGTCTGTTAGTATAACACCAGGATGCGAAACTTTCAAATACAAAACCATCCTCCTCGTAATGCTGAAAGGAAATGCTAACTCCATCTTTGCCCTTCCTTATCATAAAGACCATATTCCATGACAATTGGAACTATACTCTTTATCAGCTGATTCTTATCGGTACAAAAGGCATCCGCGTTCCCAGTCAAAATATTTAATGATGGCTCTGTCATTTTTACTATCCTATTATTTGAAGCAGCATCTTATAGAATTAGCATCACGACCTTTCCTATATATTAAAACCCCTGCATTTGCATACGCAGAAGCAGGGTGTTTCCATGATTTTCTTATGTAAGGAACCTCCAGCTATAAATACCCTCAGGATTCTTTATATTCCTCGTCGATGCCCTCCCAGCATTCCGCATGCCGGATTCCCAGCTTTTGCGGTTCAAACAACGGGTCCTTCCCCTGCTTTTTCTGCTTCGTGTAATCCTTCAAAGCAAGGAAAGCAACATTGCCCAGCAGAAGAATCACCAGGATGTTTTCTATCGCCATAAAGCCCATCAAAACATCGGCCAAATCCCATATGGTGGAAAAATCCGCCTGTGCCCCGAAAAAGATTACGGCAACCGTAAGCAATCGGAATACAAGAAGTGCCTTCTTATCGTTGATGATAAATTTCAAATTGCTTTCCGCATAGCAGTAATTGCCAATCAGGGAGGAAAAGGCAAACAGGATAATGGAAATCGTTATGAAATGAATACCCCAGGTTCCTACCTCTGCGGAAACCGCTGTCTGCACATACGGCATTCCCGTCAGTCCGTCCCGAATACCGAAATTCAGCAGCATGAACGCTGTTGTCGAGCAGATGAGGATCGTATCTATAAAAACGGATATTGTCTGTACAAGCCCCTGTTTAACCGGATGGGACACATCTGCTGTTGCTCCGGCATTTGGTGCAGACCCCATACCCGCTTCATTGGAAAACAGTCCGCGCTTGATGCCATACATAACACAGGAGCCTGCAAAGCCTCCGAAGATAGCCTGCAGATCAAAGGCTTCCTGAAATATCTGTGCAAATATTGCCGGCAGTCCGCTGATATTGGCTATCGTTATGTAAAGTCCCAGCAGAATATACAACACTGCCATGATGGGAACAATCGTAGAGCTGATGATACCGATGCGATGAACACCTCCGAAGATGACCGCTGCGGTAGCACCCGCAAGAACAAGACCTACCAGCATAGAGGCAGTCTGTGTATCCGTTACATAATACTCCAGAGCACTGCTTACATTATATGCCTGCAATCCGTTAAAACCGAAGATGAAGCAGGCAATCAGCAATACCGCAAACAGAATACCGAGCCATCTCTTATGCAATGCCTTCTCTATATAATATGCAGGACCTCCGCGAAACTGATCACCATCACGCTCCTTGTAGATCTGTGCCAGCGTGGATTCCACTAAGGCACTGGCACCTCCAATGAGTGCAATCACCCACATCCAGAAGATAGAGCCTGCTCCTCCTGCAGCTAGAGCGGTTGCGACACCGGCGATATTACCGGTTCCTACACGGGAGGCCGTTGATATCATAAGTGCCTGAAAAGAGGATACACCGTCATGGTGATGTGCCTTCTCCCCAAGCAGACGAAGTGCCTCCCCCAGCATGCGAAACTGTACAAAGCCTGTCCGTATACTGAAATACAGTCCTGCTGCGACCAGCAGAATGATCAATATATTACTGTATAAAAATGTGTTTAGATTTCCTAATAGTTCCTGAATGAAATTCACGCATTCACTTCCTTTCTTCTTATCGTACCCCGCATCCATCGCCTCATTCGCTGAAAAGCCCAAATAAAAACACGTTATCGGCGTGTTTAGAATGGAAATACCCGTACAAGTATACCATACTTATGTGAAAATTGAAATCCTAGAATTTTAGTGATATATGATTGTATGTCGCAAAACCTTTTCCATCGTGTTATACTTATACATATAAAATAACATTGAAAAAAAAGGAGACACACATGAAATATCCGGTATTGCGAACCAGGTTTTTACCTAATTTATATAAGCATTGTAAAAAGGTTCAGGTGCTTCATGTCAGCTATGAGGACATGGGCTTTCTTTCACAGGATGAACAGCGCGGTATCTGGCTGCAGGATACCAGAGAAAAGCTGTACGAGCAGATTGAAGGCAACTTTACGACCTGTCAGGCCACAAGAATATTCTCCCTCCATAAGGAAACCTTTATCATTTTCAAGGATAATCTGACAAAGAAGCTCTTAATAGAATTTCTGGAAAATCTACTCACCGAAATCAGCTATTACTGTGAAGATCAGGTACAGTTCAATTACCAGCTTCTCACTGCTGTATTGTTTCAGGATGGCTGTGAGCCGAGAATGACCATGGCGAATAAGCTTGGCAGGGATATTGAAGACAGTGACGAAATCAAACAAAGCACCGTCCTTCTCAAGCCGGGCAGGCCGCCAAGAGGCAAGTATTTCAAAAGCTGGAAGGATTATGAAAAGCAGATTAACGAGCGGAAGGCTGTACACAGCCCTATCGAAAAGCCGCAGCCTCAAAAGGAAGCACCCGTTGATACAGGTGATTATATGTATTACATTTAGGAGTCATTCAGTATATGGTGTCCAGAAAAGCGATGAAAGCATCGCTTTTTTACCATTTGATAAACTATCACTTCTGTCACCTTTTCTAATTTATTCTTTCATCGTGCTATAATAGAACAGGAGGTATGTTCTCATGTCTGTATATCTGATTCCCCTGCAGTCAGCACTGCTGCTGTTTCCATTTCTTGCGGCAATTATCACGCTGCCTTATATCATTATTCAATATCGAAAATACGGATCGATACTACCGATTCGTGTTCTGATCGTGTATTCCTTTATATTTTATCTGCTGTGTGCATATTTTCTCGTTCTGCTTCCCCTGCCGCCAATGGAAGAAGTAGCTAGCTATACAAAGCCGATTATGCAGCTGATTCCATTTGCCTCTTTAAAAGAGTTCACCATGAACAGCTCCCTAATCTGGAATGATCCCGCCACCTATCTGACAGCATTGAATGAGCCGAGTCTGTATCTGATCATCTTCAACATTCTGCTTACCGTTCCCTTCGGTGTTTATCTTCGCTACTATTTTCAATGCAGCTGGAAAAAGACTCTGCTGTTTACCTTTCTTCTGACCTTATCCTTCGAATGTCTGCAGCTGAGTGCACTGTTCGGTTACTATCCACGCCCTTACCGTCTGTTTGATGTTGACGATCTGATTACCAATACACTGGGCGGCATGCTGGGATATGCAATCACACCGGTATTTGCTCATTTTCTCGTTTCACGAAGCCGTATGGATGAAAAAGCATATGACCGCGGTAGAAGCGTATCCCCACTGCGCAGAGCACTGGCATTTTTCTTTGATAACCTCATCATCCTGTTGACAACAGCCATCATCACTGCACTGATTCTGTTATTACGTGATGAATTCCTGCTGACAAGCCCTGCCATACGCATCTGTCTTTTATATCTGGCAGTCGTATTTCTGTATCTGTTCATTCTTCCGATACTTATGCATGGCAGAACGCTGGGTAAGGCACTGTGAAAATCAAGCTTGTGACCCTGGATGGGCACCCACCGCACTGGTATCAGTATCTGCTTCATTTTATGATTCTTTACGGTCTCATCCTGCCTGCACCGTTTTATATTTTTCATTGTGTGCTGGCCTTTCTAACGCAAAGCGCTGCAGCGTACTGGATGTACGGAGGAGCTGTACTCATTCTGGCTGTCTTATATATGGTGACCATGTATCAGTGTATCCTGTCTTTGTTCGATAAGGATGCCATTCCCTGGTATGACCGATTCCTGCCGATAAAAAATCAATCTGGCATACAAGGGCTTAAAAAGGAGGTGACAGGTTCAGATACTGCCTCAAACACAGAGGATGATACCAGCACAGCAACCAGCTGACTTGCTTCCTTGAGAATTGACCATAGGATCTAGAGGGAGGAATTCGCATTGGCACATATCAGAATGAATTCGTACGGAATTTGTGCACTTTCGCCAATATACAGGGAGATTACCTTAGAATGCATACAAAAAATCCTGCATAGAGACCATACAGATTCTGGTAAAAACATAACACGTAAAAGCAAACAGCGCTGTTTTGACAGATGCTGTTTTTTTCACTGGCTGCCATATGTCTTCGACTTTGCGGCATCCCTATTCTCATGAACAAATTGAAAAATGTCCTCAACTGTGCATAGGCATTGCAGGATTCTTTGCTTCCATATAAAAACAGGCAGACTACATCCGCTATGCTTCCTTTCATCATAAAAGCACAGCAGCCTTCTACACAACTGTCTGCTTTTGCGCCTCGCGAACAGTTTGTCAGCTTACCGTTGAAAAGATGCAGTCTGCTTCATACATCGACTGCATCCATATAATGTGTCAGCTTCTGAATAAAGGAATCATAATCCTGACAGGTTACCAGCTCATTGAGAAAGGAGGGCTCACTTAAAATCTCAATCAGATGATCGAATATCTGCGCAAACAGCTTTCTGGAATCATCATGTACCCCCAGCAGTGTGACAATATGAACCTCATGCGTTCCCCATTCCATACCCTGCGGACACAAAACCACACTGATAAAGCTTTTCTTTGCATTGCTTGCCAGTGAATGCGGTACGGCGGCATCCTCAAAAGCTGTCGAAGACATATGCTCACGCGCAAAGACATCCGTTGTAAAAGAAGCATCGGCATAGTCTAGACGGATGGCATCATTGCACAGCGTCTGAATCAGCTGGGTGCGATCCATGTTCATATTTGTATAAAACAGTCTGGGATCAAACAGATCAAATAAAAACTCCTTCAGCTTATTCTTATTTTTTTCAGCCAGCATTTTGGTAATTGTGTTTTCAAGCTGATTCATGTCCTTTTCAATTAAAAAGGGATGAATGATGATGGATGGCTGAGGGAATGGTGTTTCTACAGTCGATATAATCAAATCCGCATGCAGAAGACTCGGCTGATATGAATGGATGGACATCGCATACTTGATCGTCACCTTGTCCTCAAAGCGGCGACTGATCTTTTCCAGCGTGTTTTGATGAAGACTATAGTAATCCGCATAGAGAAACAATACGGTCAGCTTATTTTTTGATTGTACATTATTTTCAAAATAGCTGCCGATATGGAAGGAGATAAAAGCAATTTCATCCTCATTCAAAATGATGTCATACATATCCTTAAACTGCTGTGCGATATAAACGGCAATATCATAGATCAGGGGATAGGTCGATTTTATCTTTGCCGTCAGCGGATTTTTAGCATAGTAATTATGCTCTACGCGATTAAACAGATTCTTGACATGAATCGTAAACTTTGCGATAAATTCCTCATCAAAGGGGTCCAGAAGATAGCATTCCTCCACATTGTGTATAACGGTATGGGCGATATCTATATACCTCTGTTCAATGAAGGAGGAAATGTTGGAGCCGTTAATGAAGGAATAATCGATCATCGTGGTGTTATTCATAATAATCAGGGTAAGATTATATAATTCCGCATCATTGATCTGTATCGCATATGCCTCTTCAATATATTCCCGGATTTCTCTTGCCACCGTATACTGCGGCGTTTCGAAAAACGGTGTGAGGTCCACCTGCTCATGCAGGATACAGCTGCTGCGGATGCGATCAATCATCACAATCAAATGCAGGGCTGTATTGTTCAGCGTATAGTCATTCGCAAACAGATTGTTGCGTGAAAAAATATCGGAAAGATTCTTCCGGAAATCCCAGAAGTGATAATGATAGGTCAGCAGCCGCACTTCATCCTTTAAAACAAAATTATCATAGGAATCACTGGTAATCAGCCGGCTCATCAGCTGGCGCTTTTCTTTTTCACTGCCATCGATAAATAGCATATCCTTTTCCTTGCGAATACCGATCTGATAGGCGGATATCATTTTGCGAATACTGCGGATATCGTTATCCACTGTAGATTCACTGACATAAAGCTCCTGTGCCAGATCAAAGATATCAATGCCGTTCTTGGAGGAAATCAGCTTCTGTATTATCAGATTCTGCCGTGTCTGCGGGGTTTCCAGATTATGCTTTCCGCTCTCCCGATAACGCAGATACTGCTCCGTGCTGCTTAGCTTATAGCCCTTGTTTGTGGAAATGACCAGTGGTTCTTCGACATGCTCTTCATTCAGGATACTGATGTATTTGCGAATCTGGCGGGTGGAAACGTGAAGCAGTTGGGAAAGCTCAGCTGCGGAAATCCAGCTTTCATAGTGATGCCATAAATAATCCAGCAATGTCGATATATTATCTTTCATGTTCAATCACTCTCCTGCCTTATCCCCCTGTAAACAATGATAGTATTACATGATAAGTATACGTGAATTCGAAAATCCGCTCAACTTAAAAAAGTTCCGTGCGCTAGGAACTTTTAAAATTTGTCTGTTTCGGCTGCATTCGTTATACTGAGGGTGTCGATAAGAAAGGAGGGCAGTCACACTGATTGGTATAAGAAAAAGAGACATATCACACGCTGAATCGCTTCAGCCAAGTACGGGAATACTTTGATACATCTCTTCTATATTCTAACACCAATCCAGAAAAATTTCATTCATTATTAAAAAAAGTCCGTAGAATGTTAAGAAGCTTACGGACACAAAGGAGATCATTATGAAAAACATTTTATTAGTTTGCGGTACAGGAGCCAGTAGCGGCTTTATGGCGAAGAACATCCGACAGGCCGCAAAAGCACGCAACATCAAAATCGGAGTAAAGGCACGAAGTGATTCTGTTGTAGAGGACTACATCGAGGATATCGACCTGCTGCTGGTAGGTCCGCATCTGAGCTATATGCTGCAGGATCTGGAGGACATCGCAGAGCCCCATGGCGTAGCTGTACAAATCATACCGAAGGATGCCTACGGCGAGTTAGACGGGGATGCCGTTCTTGATTTCGCATTACCCTTCCTTGAAGACTAATGCATCAAAAGCTTTCGCTTTTAAAGTAACTTAAACAAAATGAAAAAATGAGGAGAAACATATGAAAAAATTCATGGATTGGATGACGAACAAATTTGCTCCGAAAATGAACAAGCTTGCGCGTAATCCCTGGATTGCGTCTGTACAGGAAGCAATCCTAACTGCAATGCCAATGATCTTTATCGGATCATTTACAACAATACTAACAGCCTTTGGAGGTCTGATTGACGGGTTCCCGGATTTCAGTCCATTGTCAACCTTCTCTTTGGGTCTGCTGTCCCTGTACCTTGCCTATCTGGTGCCTTACCTGCTTATGGAAAAGAAACGGCACAATAAGACAAAGAAGGAAGCAGGTCTGGCAGGTATCGGTTTTTTCCTGATGCTAGTAGGTCCCACCTTTGATGAAGCGGGTAACATTCTGTTTCAAAGCTCCACGCTTGGTAACGGCGGTATGATTGCGGCCTTAATGGCAGGCTTGTTTGTAGGCTTTGTGATGAACGCATTCTCTACACATTCCTTCTTTAAAGAAGACAGCGCTATTCCGGATTTCATCACAGTCTGGTTTGATACACTGATTCCGATTCTCATTATCCTGTTCGTCGGATGGCTGTTTATCTTCCAGCTGCACATCAATATCTTTGACTGTATCTATACCTTATTCTCTCCGATCTTGAGTGCGGGTGACAGCTTTCTCGGCTTTGTGGTACTGTATTTCTTCGGCTATACCTTTCTGTACACCTTCGGTATTTCCACATGGGTCATCTATCCAATTGAATCAGCTTTGATTTTACAGGGGATTGCCGCAAATCAGGCGGCTGTCGCTGCCGGAAACGCAGCATCTGTCATAAATGCAGACGGAGTTTCCTATTATTTCACCCTCGGCGGAGGCGGCTGTACCTTGGCGCTTGGACTCATGATGCTGTTTATGGCAAAATCAAAGAAATGCAAGGTCATTGGCAAGGCTTCCCTGGTACCGAATTTATGCAATATCAATGAACCCCTTGTATTTGGTGCACCAATCGCATTTAATCCGATTCTAATGGTTCCTATGTGGATAGTCGGATTGCTTGCCCCTGCATTGACCTGGCTTGCCTTATACTTTGATATCCTGCCGAAAATAACGACCTTATTCTCCTTCTGGTATCTGCCTGGACCAATCTGCTCCTATGCAGTTGGCGGCATGATCGGTCTGTTGTTTACCTTCTTCATATTCGTCTTATCCTGGATTATTTATTATCCGTTCTTCAAGGTATATGACAGACAGTGTATGCAAAAGGAAGAAGAGGATGAAAAGAAAAAGGATCAGCTGGCAAAGCGCAAAGCAATGCGTGAGCGTACAGAAGAAGCATAGAAAGGAAGGGTGTTATGAAAAAAACTACGATCGAACAGCTTAACAGTGCCGCTATGCAAATCATCTTACATGCAGGTGATTGTCGCAATCTGTTGAATGAGGCAGTCAATGCCCTCCTGGAAGATAAAAGTGAGGAGGATATAAAGGCTAAAATAACCGCTGCAAAAAAAGAAATAACGAAGGCTCATGTGATTCAGACCGAAATGATACAAAGCTCCATCAATGAGGATGAACTGCAAACAACATTGCTTTTCACACATGCACAGGATACACTGATGACCATCAACAGCGAGGTCAACTTAACACAGAATATGATACGTCTGTATAGAAAGCTGAAGAAATAATATGTGGAAAACAGCAACCGGATTTCCGAAGGGCTTTTTATGGGGTGGTGCTATTGCCGCAAATCAGGCGGAGGGCGCATGGAATATCGATGGAAAAGGGCCGTCCATGGCTGATATTGAAATTCTTCCGGAACACTATGACCGCAAGCATGTCGTTGGATTTACACATACCGCTCAGCAAATCGAAGAAGCACTGCAGGATAAGGATGGCTATTATCCAAGAAGGCACGGCATTGATTTCTATCATACCTATAAGGAAGATCTTGCACTGATGAAGGAAATGGGATTCAGCTGCTTTCGTACATCCTTCAACTGGACCCGCATTTTCCCAAACGGGGATGAGGATCTGCCGAATGAAGAAGGACTGAGATATTACGATGCACTCCTTGATGAAATGTTGAAAAACGGGATTGAGCCTGTCATGACCGTTTCTCATTATGAAATGCCGGTTCATCTTATTACAAAATACAAGGGCTGGTATGCGCCTGAAATGATTGATTTCTTTGTCCGCTTCTGTGAGATACTGTTTAAACGGTATCATAAAAAAGTAAAATACTGGATACTATTGAATCAGATCAATTCCCTTGGCGGCTGGGGAGAATTCGCCAGTCTGGGTATGGTGGAAGACGGATATGAGGATTGGGAGAGCGCAAAATATCAGGCTACGCATCATCAGTTTGTCGCATGTGCAAAAGCCACAAAGCTGGCGCATGAAATCGATGCGGGAATGCAGATTGGTATGATGCTGGGAGATGATGCATTATATCCTGCCACCTGTCGCCCGGAGGATGTTTTTGCTAATACGCAGCGGATGCAGATGAGCATCTATTTCTACAGTGATGTTTTACTGCGCGGGGAATATCCCGGTTATGCTCTTCGTTATTTCAAGGATCATCAGATACAGATCCATGCAAAGGAGGAAGAACTGAAGCTGTTAAAGGAACACCCTGCAGATTTTCTCTCCTTCTCTTATTACTTCACCCGAATCGTAGATGCGTCGCAGCCTCAGCCTAAAGAAAATCCGTATTTGGAAACCTCTATCTGGGGCTGGGCTACCGATCCTCTCGGATTCCGAAACTCTTTGAATCAGTACTGGGACCGTTATCATGTTCCTATCTTCATTGCGGAGAACGGACTTGGTGCGATTGATACGGTCATTGACGGACACATTCATGATGAGTACCGTATTGCTTATCTGCGTGAGCATATCAAGGCCATGAGGGAAGCCATCCTCGACGGGGTTCAGGTATTTGGGTATGCATCCTGGGGACCAATCGATATCGTCAGCTGCTCACAGGGAGAAATGAGCAAGCGCTATGGCTATATTTACGTGAATCGTGATGATCGCGGTAACGGCAGCAATGCACGAATTCGAAAGGATTCCTTTACCTGGTATCAGCATGTAATTCAAACAAACGGTGAAGAACTGTAAAGCAAAAAGGGATGCCGTATGCATCCCTTTATTATAAATGGAAAGGAGAAATTCTGCAAGAAACGCAGAATCAGACAGATATATGAAGCAATTAAAAAAAGGATTTCCAGCAGATTTTTTATGGGGAGGTGCCATTGCAGCGAATCAGGCAGAAGGTGCTTTTCTGGAAGGCGGGAGAGGATGGAGTGTTGCGGATATTCTCAAGGTGCAGGATAAGGGTGATCTTAAAAAGAAATCAAACAAGGAGACATCCATGAAGGATATCGAAGCTGCTCTGCAGGATACAAAAGGTTATTATCCTAAGCGCTATGGAATTGATTTTTATCACACCTACAAGGAAGATCTAAAGCTGCTGGCAGGCATCGGAATGAACTCCTTCCGCACCTCGATCAGCTGGTCAAGAATCTTTCCTAACGGAGATGAGACTATTCCAAACGAAGAAGGTCTACGCTTTTATGATAATCTGATCGATGAAATTATTAAAAACGGCATGGAGCCATTGATTACCTTATCACATTATGAAATGCCGCTGCATCTGGCAACTGCTTATAATGGATGGAATCATCGCAAAACCATCGATTTCTTTGTAAAATATGCTGATACGGTTATGCGAAGATATAAAGATAAGGTAAAGTACTGGATTGTCGTCAATCAGATCAACCTGATTCATCACGAATCCTTCAATCATCTGGGAATCCCCAGTGATCGCGTTTCTAACCTTATGGAAGCGAAATATCAGGGAATACACAATGAATGCACAGCAAGTGCTATCGTAACAAAAATAGGACATGAAATAAATCCGGATTTTCAGATTGGGATGATGGTATACGATGGTCTAAGCGAACCGCTGACATGTAAACCGGAGGATGTATTTGCGAATATGCAGCGTAATCAGCGTGAATATTTCTTCTCTGATCTTCTGCTGCGCGGAGAGTATCCGGGATATATGCTTCGCTATTTTCAGGAGCACGATATACGGCTGGATATCCGGGAGGAGGATGAGCGCATGTTAAAGGAAAACCCTGCAGATTTTCTGGCGATTTCCTATTATTACACGTGTGCATCTTCCAGCGAAAGCAATTCCTGTGCTGATGTAAATGATGATGGGGCGGTATCCAATCCTTATATAGAGGCTAGTGAATGGGGCTGGGGAATCGATCCGCTTGGTCTGCGAACGGTGTTGAATTATTATTATGATCGTTATCAAAAGCCGATTATCATTGCAGAAAATGGATTTGGGACCTTTGATGAAATCAGTTCGGACGGATGCATTCATGATGAGCGTAGAATTGCTTACCTTCGGGAACATATCCGAAACATGAAGGAAGCGATCATGGATGGAGTAGAGGTCATCGGCTATTATCCATGGGGTCCCATAGATATCATCAGCTGTTCCTCCTCCGAGATGAGTAAGCGTTACGGATTCATTTATGTCGATCAGGATGATTATGGAAACGGAACAAAGCGTCGGCTAAAAAAAGACAGCTACGACTGGTATCGAAGTGTGATTGATTCAAATGGTGAAAATCTGTGATAGGTGAAGAAGCATTCGTTCAATACGAGCAGCTGAGCTTAAAATATCGTCCGTTTTTACATGTATAAGGCGTTACGTTCATAGCTTCAGTGTATAAAAGAGACCTCCTGGTATAATATAAGCAAAAAAGAGAATTTAAACTACGAATAACGCGTAGGATTTCATTCTCTTTTCTTATTTTTCTTGCCAAACTCGGCTTAATTGAGGTTATTTAAAATCCGGAAATATCCATGTTAGGATATCTATGATTTTACCTATAACCCTACCTTGCTCATCACATTTCTTCTTTTCATTGGCCACATATGCAATTTGTTCTCGGGTAAAGCCTTCCTTCAGCAGATCTTCTACCTCTTTATCAGTCATCATTTCTTTAATAAGATTCTCCAGCTCTTCTTTCTCAACTAATGGCTTATTTCTATCAGGCACTTGTTTTTTGATTTTATTTCTCACTTACAAGTTAAGCGGAATACATACAATTAAAGTATTTACCACTTGGGGCTAAAACACATTGGTTGCCATTAGAAAGTTTTACAGACTGTAAATTCTGCTGTTCATCTGCATAAGCATCAGTCATGTTGCTGTATTTGTTCCATGCAAACTTAACTTTATTTATTAACTCTGCTTTTATTATTTTGTTTGTAGCCTGTTTTACCACACCACCTGCTGCCATCCATCCTATTAAAATTGGAATACCTTTAAATAAAATCCAAATTTTAATGGTCCAAATGATTCTTCCATTTACATATAATTCACCTTTAATTACTTCAACTTTTTGACCCTCAAAAGGAGTGTCTTTCAATTCCTTCTCTGAGAATACATAATTTGCGTTTTCAAGCTGCTCTTTTTGATTTTGGCTGTATGAGCCTGTTTCTACAATGTACTTTTCCGGTATTTCTTTTGAACTAACAGTATACTTTACATCTCCTAACACTCCAACACAAAGACATAATGATACGATGATAGCTGCTATTTTTTTCATATGATTCGCCTCCTTTAAATAGTACTTCTTTCACCTATATCATATCAAAATAATTTTTAAAATATAGAATTACATTATTCAACTTTTTATGGTATACTATTCTTAATAGCTACAGTATCTAACGGAATAAAGCTAAAATCGGTACTTATTTAAAGAAAGTCTAACCATTCACCTCTTTGATGTCAAATTGTTTGAAAAAAAGCAGGGATAATTTCCTACGAAAAGGGTAACTCATTATCTGTATATGCATAAACCGGCAGCTGTACTGACATATGTGACAGCTCATCATCTTCCTCATTTTCATACCCGTTTTTATAATCTACCTGAACTCTGGATATCCTTGTCTCCCATTCAAACACATGGATATCCAAATCATTTACGCAGTCGCCCAGTTCCCTTCATCCGGTATAAATACAGGCGTGATCTTTTTCCAATGCAATCGTGTTACAGTGTCCCGGATCACTCTGAAAATATACACTTAGTGAAATGCTAATTCTGCGCCAAGGCCCGCTGTCAACGGTCTATAGAATTCCTTGCCATTATTGTTGATAGGGGTATATAAATTACTTTGTACAGGAAACCACTCAAGGGGAAACCCTCGCTCCTACTGCATTCGCCTTTCCTCTTTCCCGACAGACCTGGATAATCCAAACGGCAATGCTCTTCTGTGGTTTCTGATGTATCATAACATCTTTCAAATTTTTGATGAATGTGTCATATTCCATCTCGCAGTGAATCAGTCTTCTCGTCCTGCATAATGATACTTTATATCTGCTTCCTTATTGCGTATTAAGCTGCATCCAAGAGAATCATGATGAAAAGCTTCATTGTATCTAACGTACGCTCCTGTAGAAATACATGTGAATTTCTATGGAACACCTCGTGGCTTAGTCGCGAGGTGTTTCCTTTGGTTCCATCACCCTCTGCTATGCACACCGCCTTTCATCAACAGCTCCTCAATGTCACGATCATTTTCCAGATCATAGTCGCCAATCAACTGCCCTGTATGATGATACCGTATCCCCGCCTCTTCATTGCGTTTTAAACAACGCATGATTTCTGCCGGTCCGCTTTTTTGCAGGCATTGATTAAAAACACGCACTCTTCTTTTCTTCAGCATATCCTCATCGCAGGGAAACTCGTCACACACATAACAGCCGTCCATTCCTTTTCTCAGGCAGCAGGCCAAAATACCGCACATATCCTTATGCTCACAGCCCCTCGCATGACAGCCTGGGCAATCTGATTCCGAGCACACACAGCAGGCAAGACCGCAGTATGCCATTCCTCTATCCTCTCTCATAAAGCACCTCATTTCCTGCTTTATCATACCAAAAAAACTACGACAGCACTATGTCATAGTTTCCTGTTTATTTCTCATACTGCTTCAGCATTGCCCTGCAGTCTGCTTTTATGCGTTCCACCAGCTCCTCCGGCTCCAGCACCCGTACAGTATTTCCCATGCCGAGTAAGCTTGCATACCAGAAATGCTCCTGCTTTGGTACCTGCATGCAATACAGAAAGGATGTGTCCGCATATACCTCCATGATTGTTCCCTGAAAATATTCCAGCACTCTGCCTCTGGCCTCCGGTTGACAGTGCAGCTTGATCGTCCAGATAACCTGCGTATCCGTTTCATCCAGCTGCTTCAGAATTTCACGCAGACAGGGATGCTTACGATTTGTATGTTCAGCTTCCTGTAGCTGTTCCATCCGTACCAGCTTATACATCCGATAGGCCTGCTTATCCACATCCCAGCCGACCAGATACCAGGCATACCAGCGAAAAATCAGTGCCACCGCCTCGCAGAAGCGTTTTGTCTGCTTCCCCTGAGCGTCCGTATATTGAAAAGTAACGCTGTGCCTTGCGGCAATCACAGACTGTAATAGCCTGCGCTGTTCGATAGCCGTTTCATTCGCAACGGAAAAATCAAGCTGCACCCCCAAGGTGTCTTCCTCATGCTTTGGAAAAAGCAGCTTCGCGGTTTGTACCTCCTTATGCAGACCGGCACTCTCCATACTGTCCAGGGATGCCGCAATGATAGCGTGATCCTGTTCCTTTACCAGAGCCACAGGCAGCTTGTATCCCTCCTGCAGCTCATAGCCTCCATTCACGCCGCTATACGCAATGATGGGGACACCTGCCATGGACAGGGTATCCATATCCCGCTGAATACAGCGCAGGGACACCTCAAAGGTATCCGCAAGACAGCGTCCGCTTGCCCGTTTGTGATTCAAGAGATACAGGGTTATCGCGTACAGACGATCTGCCTTCATCCTAAGCTATCCTGCACACATCCACCCACGCTGCCTGCGGAAGCAGTGTCTCCAGCTCCGCAATGGTCAGCCTGATTGCGGAATTCGGTGTACCGCAGGCAGGATATACAAAATCAAACCGCTTTAACGAAACATCCAGATATATGCGGATATCCGCAGGTACACCAAACGGGCATACACCGCCGATGGCATGATTCGTATAGGCTTCCACCTCATCCCCCTTCAGCATTTTCGCCTTACAGCCGAAGGTTTCCTTATATGCATGATTGTCCACCCTGCAATCACCGGCAGCTACCACGATAACAGCATGCTCCCTCACCATAAAGGAAAGCAATTTTGCGATGCGCTCCGGCTGTGTTCCAAGGGCCTGTGCCGCCTGTTCCACGGTCGCACTGGATGCGTTCAGCACCAGGATGTCCTGTTCCTTATGATACTGCTTCAGGTATGCTCTTGCCTGTTCCATTGCCATTTTCTTATCCTCCTGATTTTCTAATACTCCACGCCCTTGCGTGCAGCTATGCCTTTTTGATAAGGATGCCTGTGTTCCACCATCTCCGTATGATAGTCACATATATCCAGCAGCTCCTGCGAGGGATTGCGGCCGGTGAGGATGACTTCCAAATCCCAATGCTCCTGTAAAAAGTGCAGGAGTTCTTCCTCCTTCAGCAGTCCCAGCTGTACAGCATCCAGAACCTCATCCAGAAAGATGCATGTGCATTCCTTTGCCCTGTCCTTTACCCATGCGAACAGCTCCTGTATGCCCTGTCTGGTTGCCAGCTGCTCCTGCTCCTGCATTTGAAAATAAAACCCCTGCGGCATTCGTGTCGCACGCACCTTTACACAGGATAAAGCCTGCAAAGCACGCAGCTCCCCGCTTGTGCCATCTTTTAAAAACTGCGCTACCGCAACACGCCTTTCATATCCCGCCTGACGCAGAACCAGGCCGAAGCCGGCAGTCGTCTTTCCCTTTCCGTTTCCACTGTATATATGCAGCATCCGTACATCCTCCTTATGCCATTTCATCCGCTATTATACCATAGGTGTGCATATTGTGTAACGGTTTCAGCTATAAATGCAAATTTGTGAAACTTCGTGGTAAAAATGTGAAAGTTTTTCATGAAAATATTGATTTTATGTACAAAACAAGGTATCATCATAATATCATATAGAAAAGAGAGGTTAGTCTTATGAAGAAAAAATTATTGGGAGGACTTGCACTGGCACTGCTTCTTGCAGGATGTGGAAACAGTGGCGACAGCGACAAAGAAAAAACGGATGATGGAAAGAAGACATATAAAATCGGCATCATCCAGCAGATGGAGCATCCTGCGCTCGACAGTGCCAGAGAGGGACTGGAGAAATATCTGAAGGGTAAGAGCGATGCGAAGTTTGAGATTACGGTAAAAAATGCACAGGGGGACAACGGAACGGCAGATACGATTGCCAAGCAGTTTGTTTCCGATGATGTGGATCTGATTTATTCCATTGCGACCAACGCATCACAGGCTGCCGTAAATGCGACCGGTGGAACAGATATTCCGGTTGTATTCAATGCAGTAACGGATGGTGTGGAAGCAAAGCTGGTCACCAGCAATGAAAAGCCTGGTGGCAATGTTACCGGCGTCAGCGATGCCGCACCGCTGGAAAAGCAGCTGGAGATGATTCGTGAATTCCTGCCCGAAGCAAAGAAGATCGGTATGATCTACAATATCGGAGAAGTAAACGGTAAGCTTCAGGTGAAACAGGTGGAAAAGCTGGCTTCAAAATATAACTTTAAAATCGTCAAGAAAGGCGTCAGTGCTACTACAGAAATCGCAACCGCTGCAGAACAGCTGGCAGGCGATGTTGATTGTATTTATAATATTACCGACAATATGGTCGTTTCCGCTACTGCCTCCATTACAGATAAGGCAAATGCAAAGAATATTCCGGTATTTGCGGCTGAGGACGGGCAGATGAAGGCCGGGCTGCTGGCAAGTGATTCCATCAGCTATGAAAAGCTTGGAGAGCAGGCAGGCAGTGTTGCCTACGATATTCTTGTCAATGGTAAAAAAGCAGGCGATATCCCTGTGGAAACCGCAAAGGATACCACTCTGTATATCAACAAAAAGGTCGCAGAGCAGCTGGGTATTAAAATCCCGGATTCACTGGCAGAACGTGCAACGTTTGTAGAAGAATAAAGTAAGGTGTGAATACGTATGGATTTTATATTAGACGTTACGGCGCAGGGTCTGGCTTACAGTATCCTCGCCATCGGAGTCCTGCTGACCTATCAGGTTCTGGACTATGCAGATCTGACCGTTGAGGGCAGCTTTCCTCTCGGTGCTGCTGCGGGTGCCATGTGTGTAATGCATGGCATCAATCCGTTTCTTTCCCTAATTGTGGCATTTATTGCAGGACTTGCGGCCGGTTATGCGACCGGCTTCCTGCATGTTAAATTCGGTATCTCCAGCCTTTTAAGCGGTATTCTCGTCATGACAGGGCTGTATTCAATCAATCTGATTGTAGCGGGAGATATGAGCAACATTCCATTGTTTACCTATGACACGATTTTCTCCTACGGGGCGCTGCTTGGCAATTCCGCAGGAGGATCACTGGGCACCTGGATCGTGAAGCTGTGGCCGATTTTCATCCTGCTGGTTCTCGTTTTATTCCTGAAGCTGCTGATGGACTGGTTTCTGGATACGAAATACGGCTTTCTTATGCGTATTGCAGGAGACAATCCGCAGTTGATTGCGACACTGGGAAAGGATATCGGACATATCAAAATGAACGGTCTTGCCATCTCCAACGGCTATGCCGCTGTGTCCGGTGCAGTGGTTTCTCAGTTTCTGAAATATTTTGATATCACGCTGGGTACCGGAATGATCGTTATGGGACTGGCTTCTGTCATCATGGGGCTGACGCTGTTCAAACGCTTTACATTCATCGGCTTCACAACAAGTGTAATTCTCGGTGCCATCACCTATCGGCTGACGATTGCGGCTACCTTAAAGGTGGGTCTGCCGCCAAGCTATCTGAAGCTGATCATGGCTGTCATCTTTATCGCGGTGCTTGTTCTCGGCAATGGTGTGATGGGGAAATTCTTCCATCGCAAGGTTCAGGAATCGTGAGGTGAGAGTATGCTGAAACTAGAACATGTAAAAAAGACCTTCAACAAGGGCAGTGCCAATGAGGTCATCCTGTACAGGGATTTGAATGTGGAAATCCACGACGGTGAATTTGTCACGATTATCGGTTCCAACGGCAGTGGAAAATCAACGTTTTTCAATGTTATCAGCGGAAATATCCGACAGGATGCAGGAAGTGTCTCCTTTAACGGAAAGGATGTTTCCCGTCTTCCTGAGCATAAACGCTCCCAGTTTATAGGACGTGTATTTCAGGACCCGCAGAAGGGAACCTCCCCTTCTCTGACAATATTGCAGAATATGGCAATGGCCTATCATAAGGGAAAAAGCTTTGGTCTTACTAAGGGAGTGGATAAGGCTTTGATTCCACTGTTTGAAAGAGAGCTTGCAGATATGCAGCTGGGGCTGGAAAACAAGCTGCATGTCAGTGTCGGTTCCCTGTCCGGCGGACAAAGGCAGGCATTATCGTTATTGATGGCAACCCTGATTACACCGCAGCTTCTGCTGCTGGATGAGCATACGGCTGCCCTTGATCCGAAAACAAGCGATCTGATTATCCAGCTGACCAAGAAAATTGTGGAAGAAAAGAAAATGACTACCATCATGATCACCCACAACCTGAAGCATGCCATCACCTACGGGGATCGTCTGCTGATGTTTCACAAGGGGGAAATTATTATGGATATACCAAAAGAGGAAAAGAAACAGCTGACAGTGGAAAAGCTGATTGAGAAGTTTAATTCCCTGAATATGCTGGATGCTCTCGATGATGAGCTGGCATTCAGTGCACAATAGAATACGATAGCGATAGACTTTTGCGGGAACGTATCCTGTGGAAGTCTTTTTCCTGTCCGAAGGGGAGAATACCGGCTACAAATGTCACACATAGCCGTGGAATGTGCACATGTTTCACTGCTTGCGCCAAGAAAAGAAAACGTGCAGCCCTATTGACCTCACGTTTTCCCTGCAGTATTCAGCCGTTCTGTATGGAATCAGTTTCCACCTCGTATATCCGCTTTTCGCTCCGGCTTCAGTGATACCTTTTCAAAGATAAAATCTCCGCCGTCTCCCAGCGGGCTCTGCGCCACCAGACCGACCTTTAATTCTTCTTCCATTTCCATGCGTAATATGCGATGCATCCTCCAGTGCAACCCATCCAGAGAATAATGAATCGCAAATATATGATCTTTGCGGCATAGCTGCAGCCATATGGAATCGCTGTCTGTTTCCACTCCATTGCAGTCATCTGAGGTTGTATCCGTTATAACAGATACAACAGCTCTGGTATGCAGATCGGTATACTCAAAGCAGGCCTTCACCCAGCGTGTTTCAGACTCCATTGCCATAAGAGCCGGTGCATCATAGGTGGAAAGAAAGCGCTGGGACACCTTTGCCTGCAGGACAAAATCCCCTTTCACCCGCTGAAACAGAAAGGCTGCACTGGCATGAGCCTTTCCAGTAATCGGACCCACTACAAAGTCGCTTTTCGCGCTGGCATGCAGGATAATCGTTCCATCCTCCTGCCTATAGGATGCATCATTCATTGTTTCAAATGTCATGTTTCCTCTCCTTTATTCGTTTCCATACGCTTCATCCCAGATTCCTCCTTCGCCTTCAGCCGGCATACATGATAGGCACGGTCTCTATGCTCGATATTTTTCTCATAATTCTTCTGGTAGATAACGGAATAAACAAGATCAAGCAGATATTGTGCAGATACATGAGAGGAAAAGGTTGTTATTTTCTGATAGGAAGATTCAAAGCCGCAAAGATACAGACGGCAGGTGGCAAAATAATGCAGTGTCTTATCGTGTCTGCTGGATAACAGCAGGACGGTTACCTTATTCTCATACAGCTGCTTTACACATTCCTGCACATGATCGGAGATTCCCGCGTAGGAAAGGATGATTGCCACATCCCCCTGCTTGGCGGAGGCACAGTACAGACGCTGCTGCAGCAATTCCCCCGCGACATGGATATGCATGCCGATTTCCTCCATCTTGCGTGCAAAATTCTCCGCTGCCTGCAGATTGGTATTCGTCGTAAGAATATAGGTGAAGCGTGCCTGATAAATATGCTCTGCGAACGTTTCCAGCTGTGTGATATCAAGCAGCCGTATGGTTTCATCAATCGAGGTTTTATACAGACTGCCCAGTGTCTGAATCAGCTGTGCGGTGGATTCCTTTTCCGTAAAGGGGTAATCGTAATTCACCTCACTGGGACTGCTCAGCTTCTCGTTCAGCTCACTTGCCAGCTGAATGCGAAAGGCGGAAAAGCCCTCAAAGCCGAGCTTATGGCAGAAGCGATAGACACAGGAGGTACTGACTGCAGCTGCCTGTGCCAGCTGTGTGCCGTTCATACGTATGACCTCTATGCTGTTTTTTAGAATATAATCACACAGGGCCTGCTCGTTCGCACTCCAGCTGCGGGTATTCTGTAAGGTTTCCCGTATATGCATACACATCCGTCCTTTCCTCTTCATTATAGCGGTATGACAAAACTTTGTCATTCCTCTTTCGTGCTTTGACAATTTTTTTTCATATTTTCCGTTTTCCACAGCGAAACCGTGTCAACCTTTTTTCAACCGTTCCCTTGTCTGTTTACAGGATAGGAGTTTCTGCGTTACACTGCATATGTCAAAAGGAGGACAATCTTATGTATAAACTGATCGTCTGCAGTGTCGATGATACACTGCTAACCAACAATCACACACTGAGCGAGGATACAAAGGAAGCACTGCTGCAGGCCCAGCAGGCCGGTGCACGTCTGGCTCTGATCTCACGCCGTTCTCCGCAAAATCTGAAAAAGATCGCAGAAAAGCTGCAGATGAATACGTATAAGGGTTATATCGCCGCCTGTCACGGAGCCTTTCTGCAGGAAATGGGCAGTGAACGCGTACTGCGGAAGAAAGAGGTTTCGCTGAAGCTGGTGGATAGAATCAAGGCACTTGCCGAAGGACAGGATGTCACACTGTCGATTGTGGAAAACGGCTGTCTGTATGCGAGTGGCATTGACCCTTATGTACAGCTGGAGGCTTTACTGAACGATATGCGGCTGTGTCCCTGGGAGGCATTTGAGGACATCAGTGATACGGTATTGAAGCTCTATGTTACCGGAGAAAGCAGCGCCTTAAACGGCTTTATCAGCTGGATGCCGAAAACCCTGGAGGAAGAAATCAAGCTGATTCGCAGCGGCAGAAATATGTGCAGCATTGTCCATGCCGATGTGGATAAGGGAACCGCATTACAGTGTATTATGCAGGATATGGACATTCAGAAGGAGGATGTGCTGTTGATTGCGGACAGTACCAATGACAAGGCGATGGCACCGTATGCAGGCTGTGTAAGCGTTATGGCGAATGCAGAGGATGAGGTGAGAAAGGATGCCGCCTTCCTTACGCACAGCAATGAAGGTGATGGTATCGTACGGACACTGGAGGTACTGACACAGGATGTGGAGGTCATATAACAGCGGCAGTATGTAACAGCAATTGATAACACCAGACATAGAAACGGGAATTCTTTCAAAAGCAGTTGGAAAAGTTCCCGTTTTGTTTTATACTGAAGGAGATGTAACCGTTAACAAGTTATGGAGGAATGCTATGAGCAGATTAACGATTATGACCGCTACCAATGCGCAGCGGGTCATAGAAGATCTCTACAAGGATCTGGAACGAAGAATCATCGCCAGTCCGCCGGGCCTTTGTCCGGTTGATATGGCAAGTGCTTTTCTGAAGCTGTGTCATGCACAGACATGCGGGAAATGCGTACCCTGCCGTGTCGGTCTGGCACAGCTGCAGATGCTGCTGGAGGATGTACTGGAGGGAAGAGCGGAGCTTTCCACTATCGATCTGATTGAAAAGACTGCACAGAATATCTCATGGAGTGCGGACTGTGCAATCGGACAGGAGGCTGCCGACATGGTGCTGAAGGGTGTGCAGGGATTTCGGGATGATTATGAGGAGCATATCCTGCACGGACGCTGTACGGCCAGTCTCAATCAGCCGGTTCCCTGTGTTTCCATGTGTCCGGCCGGTGTGGATATTCCCGGCTATATCGCATTGGTGAAGGAAGGAAGAAATGCCGATGCTGTCCGACTGATACGGAAGGATAATCCCTTCCCTGCCGTCTGTGCCTATATCTGTGAGCATCCGTGTGAAGCGCGATGCAGGAGAAACATGCTGGATGATTCCATCAATATCCGCGGTATCAAGCGCTATGCTGTCGATCATGCCGGCTATGTGCCGCCAGAGCCCTGTGCAAAATCCACCGGAAAGCGGATCGCCATTGTCGGTGGAGGACCCGGTGGTTTAAGCGCTGCATATTATCTGCAGCGAATGGGGCATCAGACAGTAGTTTATGAAAAACGAAAATCCCTGGGAGGCATGCTGCGCTATGGAATCCCCAACTACCGGCTGCCCAGAGCACGCCTGGATGAGGAAATCGAAGTAATAAAAGCCGCAGGTGTGGAAATTCATACCGGTGTGGATATCGGTAAGGATATCGCCATGTGTGATCTGGATAAGGAATTTGATGCTGTTTATCTCGCCATCGGTGCACAGACAGATAAAAAAGTGGGTATTCCGGGAGAGGATGGAGAAAATGTCATTTCAGCGGTTACGATGCTGCGGAAAATCGGTGATGACATCATGCCGGACTTCAAGGGAAAACGCGTGCTCGTCATCGGTGGCGGAAATGTTGCCATGGATGTTGCCAGAAGCAGTAAGCGGCTTGGTGCAGCCTATGTGGGAATCGCCTATCGCAGACGACAGGAGGATATGACTGCCCTGCCGCAGGAGGTTGAGGGTGCACTCGCGGAGGGCTGTGAGCTATTGCCTTTACAGGCACCAACGCGCATTGAACTGGATGAGGAACAGAAGGTCGCGGCTTTATGGGTACAGCCGCAGATGATTTCTTCCTATCGCAAAGGACGTCCTTCACCGAAGCAGGCGGATACAGAGGAAAAACGGATACCCTGTGATATCGTCGTTGTGGCCATCGGTCAGGGTATAGAATCTCAGCATTTTGCGGAAGAGGGTGTCCCAATCCGCCATGGTGCTATCGACGCGCTGGATCATTCCGGTGTGGAAAACATGGAAGGCATATTTGCCGGGGGAGACTGTGTAACCGGTCCGGCTACCGTGATCCGTGCCATTGCGGCAGGTAAGGTCGCGGCTGCCAATATTGATGAGTATCTCGGCTATCATCATGCGATTGAATGCGATGTGATCATTCCTGCGGCGAATTATGCAGATCGTCCAAAATGCGGCCGTATACAGCTGAAGGAGCGACAGACCACCATACGAAATGCTGATTTTGAGCCGATTGAATATGGTATGAGCAGTGAGGAGGCACAGCAGGAATGCGGACGATGCCTGCGCTGCGACCATTACGGCTTCGGTGTATTCAAAGGAGGAAGAACGACAAAATGGTAACGATAACGATTGATCATCAGCAGATTGCCGTCGATGAGCAGCTGACAATTCTAGAAGCCGCAAAAGAGGCACATATCGAAATTCCTCATCTTTGTTATCTCAGGGATATCAATGAAATTGGCGCATGCCGTGTCTGCGTAGTAGAGCTTCAGGGTAAGGATAAGCTGGTCACCGCATGCAACACCGTAGTCCAGGAGGGGATGGTCATTTATACCAATTCCCCAAAGGTACGCTATGCACGCAGATGTAATGTGGAGCTTCTGCTTTCTCAGCATGACTGCGAATGCGCCTACTGTTCACGAAGCGGAAATTGTTCACTACAGAAGATAAGCAACGACCTGGGTATCACTTCCCTTCCATATGAAAAAAAGGTGATGTATACCCCATGGAATCAAAGCTTTCCTTTGATTCGGGAAAGCAACAAATGCATCAAGTGCATGCGCTGTATTCAGATATGCGACAAGGTACAGAACCTGCAGGTATGGGATGTGCAGAATACCGGCTCCCGTACAACAGTGAATGTATCCCTGAACCGCAGTATTGAAGAGGCGGAATGCAGCTTATGCGGACAGTGTATCACACATTGTCCGGTGAATGCCCTGCATGTGCGCGAAGACAGCGAGCGTGCCTTTGCGGCATTTAACGATCCGGATAAAATTACCATTGTGCAGATTGCTCCGGCTGTCCGTGCCGCGTGGGGGGAATCGCTCGGGCTGCGTCGGGAAGAGGCAACGATTGAAAAGCTGGGAGATGCCTTTCGCAGAATGGGTGCTGATTATGTTTTCGATACGGATTTTGCAGCGGATCTTACCATCATGGAGGAGGCCAGTGAATTTCTGGAACGACTGCACCATAATAAGGAGCAGGAAATGCCGATGTTCACCTCCTGCTGTCCGGGTTGGGTACGTTTTCTGAAATCGCAGTATCCGGATATGGTTTCCCATTTATCCACATCAAAATCACCGCATCAGATGTTTGGTGCTGTTACGAAAACATGGTTTGCGGAAAAGCTTGGTGTTGATCCATCGAGCATTTATAATATTTCTGTCATGCCATGTGTTGCAAAGAAGCATGAAATTGATATTCCGGTCATGAATGATTCCGGTTACCGTGATGTGGATGTCGTTTTGACAACCCGTGAGGTAGTCCGTATGATCCATGCCGAGCATATCGATGTCGGCTATCTGCAGGATCATCCACTGGATGACCCGCTTGGAACGGCCAGTGGAGCCGGTGTGATTTTCGGAGCTACCGGCGGTGTCATGGAAGCTGCCCTGCGCAGTGCCTATTATTTTGTGACCGATGAAAATGCAGATGCGGATGCATTTGCGGATGTCCGCGGTATGGATGGCTGGAAGGAATCCACATTTGAAATACAGGGAATCCCGGTACGATGTGCTATCGTCAGCGGACTCGGAAATACCCGCAGACTCATCGAGGCCATGCGCAGGAAGGAAGTAGCCTATGATTTCATCGAGGTTATGGCTTGTCCGGGCGGCTGCAGCGGCGGAGGCGGACAGCCGATCCATGACGGGGAGGAGCTTGCGGCTGAGCGTGCCGATACGCTGTATCATCTGGATCGCAACGCCAAGCTTCGCTATTCGCATGAAAATCCCTCCATTCATGCTTTGTATGATGAATATCTAGGAAAGCCGCTTTCAGAGCTTGCGGAGAAGCTGCTGCATACCGATCATGAAGCCTGGCAGATGCCGCATACAGAACATTAAAAAACAGCTGTCCAAGCAGAAAGAGAATACAGCCTCTCATTGTGAAGTTCTCTTATAACAGCAGACAAAGCAACGTATAAAGGCATGGAATCCAGTGGATGATTCTGTGCCTTTCCATTTCATACACGTACCTTCGTACAGAGAAAGCTGCCCTGCCAGTAGGTCAATTGCAGGTGGTCATAGAGGAAGCCTCATTGAAGTAATCCATCATCCTATGCAAAACCACGCATACTTCTTTCATTTTCCCCAAACCTTACGTATAATAAAGGTAACAAAACGGAGATGATACCATGACAGAAGTTCTTCAAAAGCAAGCAGCAACGCTCTATAAGCTTCCTCGCTTTCGCACTGCATTTCATAATGTTATTCTATACTCACTGCGCAGCAACGGATATTATGACTACCGCTATATCAGCAGAAGCATCACCCGCGCAGATGTTCTGGTTGCGGACACCCCTGCTTCACAGCTGCAATATCTTACCGAGATATCCGATCAGACACTGCTGCACTACACCTTAAAGCACGCGGCGGTGATGGAGAAACGCCATCTGCTGCTGCTGGAGCTGTTGAGACAGGCAGGGTATGAAAAAGACATAGCGGTTAAGGATGCTATTCTATATGAGAAGGATGCTGTGCAGCTAGTAGAAATCACCTCCCTTCCGCAATATATGGAAATCATCCTACAGTATCGTAGGGCGCATGTTTCCTTCTATTTCCGCGGACATCAGAATATGAATTATAAGATGACTCCCTCCCTGTTTCGCAGTCCTGACATGGCGGTGCGGGAGGATGCCATCTATAAGCAGACGCTGATTGAATATCCGATGGATTTTTATAACAGCAGAAGCCATTTTGAAAAGCTGGTGAAAATGCAGCACTATCAGGTGTGCACCCGTTTGCTCGACCTGACAACCAATCCTCTTGTGGCACTGTTTTTCGCCTGTGAGGATGCCACAAGGGATACCGGACAGGTTCTCGTATTTGAGAGCAGGGAAGCCCCGTTGTTTCCGGACAGTGATAAGATCTGTATGCTTTCCAGTCTGGGCTTTTTGAAAGAGGATGTCCGAAAAGCATTACGTGATGAAGACGCAGAAGCATTTTCCGGAAGCGTGAGTGCCGCAATGCTCCTGCATGAAATTCAGCGGGAATTACCGGCCTTTCAGCCCTATATAAAGCAGCGTGACCTACGACAGGTTTTGCTTGTGCAGGCAGCCATGGATAACATTCGCATACAGCGCCAAAACGGCTTGTTCTTCCTATGTGGAAACTATGCCAGTGATGACGAGGAGCTGCAGAGTGTCCTGCGTAATAAGCTGCTGCACCAGCAGGGAAAACAGATGATTTTTTATATCAAAAGGAAGAAACAGCTGCTGGAGGAATTGAAGCTGGTACATATGTCACATAAAGACCTGTATGGAAATCTGCAGGAAGCTGCATGGGATATCATGCATAGCACTCGGTAGAATTGGAGAAGTTATGGAAACCTATAAAATTTCACAGATAGCAAAGCTACTTGGATTAAGCAGTGACACAATACGCTTTTATGAAAAAAAGGGTCTGGTACACCCTTCTGTGAATCCGGACAATCAATATCGGGAATATGATCTGGACAATATTCTGGAGCTGCTGGATATCATATATTACCGGCATCTGGATATATCCTTACAGGATATTCAATCCATCTGCACCAGCAGAAGCAGGGAAAATATGTATGAGCTGCTGTTGAAAAAGAAACAGGAAACGGAAGAAAAAATACGGTATGAGCAGCAGCTTCTGAAAAAGCTCACCTGCATATCCGAGACGTATCAAAGAGTGGAATCCAATCAGAACATCTGCAGTATCAAAGCCTTTCCGGCTTCTGTGATTCTGTTTGAAAGTGAAAAAACAAGTGATTTTTTCACTCAGCAGATTGCCCATCTGACACAGGATCAGTTTGTCTTCTGCTCCCTGTTTAAAACCTATCATATCGACAACTGTGACATACAGCCGAGAAAAACCATCATTGCACTGGAACAGGATATCATGGAGGAACTGCACATGGACTATCCGCAGGCACAGCTGATAAAGGCGCATAAGCAGCCCTGTGTGTTCCTTGTGATTCACATGCTTCACAGTCAGATTCACCCTGAGGATATTGCACCGCTGCTCACCTTTGCCGCAAAGCAGAAGCTAACCCTGCAGGATACCCTGTATCTGCGGGAGATACCGCTTACCAGCTATCAGGATGATCAGAATTATTATGCAGAGCTGTATATTCCCATATGTGAGGAGTAAATCCTCATTTTTTATTATTTTTTCTTGACCTTGGAGCTGCTTCAGGGTTTATACTTACATCCGCACGGAGGTGAAGTCAAAATGAAAAAAGATTATATACACAAGCAGTTCTGGAACTATGTGCTTCCTTCCATGTTCACAATGCTGTTAAGCGGCTTCTATGCGATTGTGGATGGGTTGTTTGTAGGGAATGCAGTGGGGGATACTGCTCTGGGGGCTATCAACCTCGCTTATCCGATACAGGTAATATTAAATGCTACAGCAATCGGACTGGGGATTGGAGGATCTGTTGTCATGTCCCGCAGCCGTGGTGATGGAAAAGAGGACAAGGCACGCCATGCCATGGGATCGACACTGGCACTGCTGCTTGTCTGTGGAATCATTTTGTCTGTAGGACTGCTTGCACTGCACCCGATGCTGCTGCGTATGCTGGGAGCGAAGGGAGCCATGTATGCACAGGCCCGCTCCTATATCATAGTTGTACTTATGGGGGGACTGCTCCCTGTTCTTGGCAACGGATTGAATCCACTGCTGCGCAATTACGGGAAAACCTTTCTGGCAACGGCAATCATGAGCAGCGGACTGATGACGAATATCATCCTCGATTATTTATTTGTCTTCCGTTTTCATATGGGACTGGCAGGTGCGGCTTGGGCAACCATCACTGCACAGGGTGTCGTCGCTGTCCTTACGCTGCTCTATATGTATGCCAGAGAACTTAAAAGCTATTCCCGAAAGGATATTGTGCCGGACGTACCGCTTGTGCAATCCATCGTCCGCATCGGACTTTCCCCCTTCGGACAGACAATGGCACCTTCTCTTGTTATCGTATTAACCAACTGGATGTGTCTGCGTTATGGCGGTGATGCAGCGGTTACCATTTATTCGGTGGTTTCCTATGTACTGTGCAGTGCACAGCTGCTGCTTCAGGGAATCGGCGACGGTGTACAGCCTTTGATCAGCTTTTATTACGGTGCCAAAAAGGAGGATAAGATTCATATTCTGTATCGAAAAGCCTTTTTTGTAACGATTGCGGTTTCTCTGATTCTCTGCATAGCGGTAGTCCTCTTCCTGAATCCGCTGACCGCTCTGTTTGGAATCAGCGATGCCATCTTTGAAGGAGCGAAGACTGCTATTTTGATCACTACGCTGTCTTTTCCCTTTCTCGGTATTACCAGAGTTACATCAGCCATTTTTTATGCGACAGAAAAAACACGAAATTCCACTTTTCTGGTCTACATGGAGCCCTGCTTACTATTACCCTTAAGTTTGTTTGCTTTATCCTTCCTGTTTCAGCTGAACGGAATCTGGATGGCCTACCCTGCAGCACAGCTGATTCTTTGCGGAATCGCCCTGTTTATGAAAAATCCCCTGCACGCACCTGCCGCACTGCCGCAGACACAGGAACAGACGCTGTGTTAACGCGAACGACCCCAGAATTACAGACGACGGAATGCTATATTTGCGTGCTTTCTGTAATACAATTATTAAGATGCAGCACAATGTAATAAAGCACGGTATGACGCTGTTGTATCTAACTCGTATTACGACATGCAATACACAAATAAAATAGAAGAAGTAAATTCCAATGCGGTTCTTACTCATGGGGAAAATCAAAAAAGGAGAATTCAGCGCTATTATCTTTCATAGATAAGTTTGAATTCTCTTTTTGCAAACGCCCTGAAAATAACATGATGCTGAAGCTTTATTACTTTCCTCATTTTTTCAGGTTTTCCCTTATTTCTTTACTCGATTTTCTCAGGTTTAGCAGCTTCCCTTATTAGGGAAGAATTCAGCTGTGTATATCGGCTTTTTCTTTTATAAAATAATTGTCTCCATATTACGATTAACGCTTGATCGCAGCTATGAGCAGCATCATCGGTCTGCGCATTTCATCCCGCATGCCTTCAATATCCAGCATATGCTCCGGAGGCTGCGGCTCTATGATGTGCTGAAGCTCAAAGCCATTGCACAGCAGTGTATCGAGATAGGTGGTTAGCGTACGATGGTATTTAACCACTCTTTCCCCCAGAAAGTTCGCCTCCCGCTTTCCTTCGTAATAATAATTATCCACAGGAAAATGCAGGATTTCCCCATTCTCAGCATAATACCAGTCCTGCGTACCATAGGCTGTGAAAACCGGATGCTCAACCGAGAAGACAAAGCTTCCTTTCGGTGTCAGCCATGTGGAAATAGCGGCTGCAAGCTGTTTAAAATCCTTTACATAATGAAATGCCAGAGAGCTGATAACCACATCAAAGGATGCCTTGGGGAATTGCAGATCCTCCATTGCGCTGCATTGATAGGTGATAGCGTAATCTCTGCTTTTTTCTTCTGCAACTGCCAGCATTTTTTTTGAAATATCCACACCATGCACGGATGCAGCTTTCTGCTGTGCAGCATATATACAGTGCCAGCCATAGCCGCATCCAAGATCAAGAACGCGTTTTCCTTCAAAATCCGGAAGCAGTTGTTTCAGCTGTGACCATTCACCGGCTCCCTCCAGTCCCTGAACAGAACGGTTCATTTCCTTATATTTATTGAAAAATACATCGTCGTCATATTTATTTTCTTTCATATTCATGTCCTCCCATGCGAATTATGCATTGCTTATCTGATTGGAATTCACATGGGTCTATGCAATCTTTTGTCCAAGGATGCCTTTTCTCACAGGACAACACTCCTTCCTGAAACCATATATTTCTGTATTAAGTATAGCATACGGCATCAAATCCTGCCATCCTGTAAACGCTGTATTTCCATAAGAGAAAAGACAAAAGGGCCGCAGGCACCAGCCAAATTCTCATAAATCAGAAGCATTACACTGCTCATAGCACAGCATCTATTTGCAGCTTTATCAATGAATCACAGCGCAAAAAGAAAAAGCCTTCTGCAGACTGCAGAAAGCCGTATTCTTTCCTATCTCTCGTTGTTCAGACTGGAGAAGAAGGAAAGCTGATAAATACCACAGATACCTACCAGAATATAAACAGCTCTGGAAAGAATCGATCCGGTACCAAACAGCATATCTACCAGGTTGAAATCAAAGAGTCCAATCAGACCCCAGTTGACACAGCCGATAATACTGATAATCAAAACGATATAATTTATGACTTTCATATACATCCTCCTTGCTATTTAGTCTGGACATTTTCCTGTGGTTTATACCGTGATCTTTTCGACGAAAGACAGAAGAGATGTTATAATAAAAAGAGAGGAGTGTTATTTATGAATATCCCGCTATGTGTAAAGGACAGCTCCGTTCGAATATTGTTTACAGAGGGCAGAGACAGACGAATGATGGAGGCAGCGATACGGCTTTATAACGAACAGATTCTCACTCCGCTGTTGTATGGAGATACCCGGCAGCTATATGAGCAGGCAGAGGCATATGGTCTTTCTCTCACCGGAATTCAGATTGTAGATCCAAAGCGGTTTACACAGCGTGAGGACATGATTCGCCGCATGCTGGAGCTGCGTAAGGGAAAAACAGATGAACAAACATGCCGGGAATGGCTGAAAAAGGATACGTATTTCTGTACGATGTATGTTGAGCTGGGATATGCCGACGGACTGCTCGGTGGTTCTGCCAATTCTACTGCCGATACCCTACGTCCGATTATGCAGCTGATTAAAACACGCATGCCGCATACCATCGTCTCCAGCTGTTTTCTTATGAGCAGAAGGGATGAGCATTATATTTTCGCAGATTGCTCTTTAAACCGAAATCCCAACACGGATGAGCTGGTGGAAATCGCATTGCAGGCAGCGGAGAGTGCAAAGACCTTTCAGCTGGAGCCAAAGGTAGCCCTGCTTTCCTATTCCACACATGGAAGCGGGAGCGGAACAGATGTTGATACTGTACGTGAAGCCGCACAGCGATTACAGCGCATGCCGCTGGATTATGATGTGGATGGCGAGCTGCAGGTGGATTGTGCATTGTCCAGACGGGTAGCTGAGCTGAAGGCAGTGGATTCCACAGTCGGAGGTAATGCCAATGTTTTGATCTTTCCGGACTTGAATGCAGGCAACATCGGATATAAGCTGGTCGCCAATCTGGGTGGATTTGAAGCACTTGGTCCGATTCTGCAGGGTGTACGGCTGCCGATGAATGATCTTTCACGCAGCGCAACAACAGAAGAGATTTATAAAATGGCAATCATTACCGCCATGCAGAAGGAAGCAGGAATCAAGATGAGGAGACATGGAAATGCAGACAGCATCGATTTGGGAATTTAAGGGGTATACCATGCGCTCATCGCGGATTGAGGATAAAGACGCATATTATTTAGCCGGATTCACAGAATGTGACAGCGAGGTTGCACGTATGACCGGCAGTAAAATGCACTACAGCAAAGAGGAAGTGGATGCATATTTTGTGAATTGTCTCAACGATTCCACACGATATGATTTTCTGATATTTGATCCGCAGGGCAGCCTGATCGGTGAGAGCGTAATCAATGAAATTGATGAGCAGGCACGTTCTGCAAATTTCAGAATCTGTATTTTTAAAAGCAAAAACTGCGGAAAGGGAATCGGCAGCTGGGCGATTCAAACAACAAGAGATTTCGCCTTTTGCGAGCGAAAGCTGCACAGACTTTCACTGGATGTGTTCTCATTCAATATACGGGCCAAAAAAGCCTATGAGAAAGCAGGGTTCCGCGTGGAGGGCATTCTGCGGGATGCCATTTGGGATAACGGTGTATATGCCGATGATATCCTGATGTCCATATTGGAGGAGGAATGGAAACAAATCGCGTAAACAATCACTGGAATTGATAAAAGGTATCCGCAATATGCAGTGGAACTGTTTCCATCCACTGTTCTAATGCGAATACCTTCTTTTCTATGCCTTTATCAAATCATGTAAAATTTATGCGATAGCTGAAGGAATCCCTATGAATTCCCATTCCTCATCAGGCTGTAACGCTTTACCTCAATGCTTATGCATGTAATACTGAGCTACAAAGCTGCTGAATGATTGATAAACACCTTTTGCACAGGACGCTTTTCTTGAATTCCGGCTTATCCGTGCTTTCGCTGTAAAGCTCTGTGTATCCATTTTTCAATTTCCACGATTGGAATGATGGAGACAGACATGAGCAGCGCAACAGCAAATTCCGCAACGGAAATATGTTCAAACGCAAACAGCTCGGATAAAACAGGAATATAGATGACCGCAATCGTCAGGAAAAGTGCACACACGACAGAACCGATGAGATACAGGTTCTGTTTTTTCATATGCACAACGGACTGCTTCAGGGAACGCATATTGAATGCGTGAAACATTTCTGTCATCGACATGGTCAGAAATGCCATGGTCATACCGTCTGCACTCTGTGTGATTTCCCAGACACCGGCTTCCATAAAATGACCGACAATATAGGAAAAAAGGGTAATCAGTGTAATAGCACAGCCCTGAAATATGATTTGCATGTGCAGGCCGTTGGCAAACAGCCCTTCACTGCTAGGACGCGGAGGCCGCCGCATCAGATCCTCATCCCCCTCCTCCATGCCCAGCGCGAGAGCAGGAAAGGTATCCGTCAGCAGATTGACCCATAGAATATGCACAGGCTTTAATATTGTAAATCCCATCATCGTGGCAAGGAATATGGAAAGCACCTCACTAATATTGCTGGATAGCAGAAACTGAATGGCCTTACGGATATTATCATAAATCCTACGCCCTTCCTGAACTGCCGACACGATCGTCGCAAAATTATCATCCGCAAGCACCATATCTGCCACATTCTTTGTAACATCAGTTCCTGTGATTCCCATACCGACACCGATATTTGCACGCTTGATGGCGGGAGCATCGTTAACACCATCTCCGCTCATCGCAACAACATATCCCCTGGATTTCCATGCATCCACAATACGTACCTTATGCTCCGGCTTTACACGGGCATATACAAATGTCTGATCAATGCGGGCAGTCAGCTCCTCCTGTGACAGCGTATCCAGTGTACTGCCACTCATCGCCTGTGAGGTATCCGTTATGATAGTAAGCGATTTCGCAATTGCCACCGCAGTATCAATGTGATCACCGGTAATCATGACCGGACGGATGCCAGCCTTACGGCACTGGGCGATCGCCGGCTTTACCTCCTCACGTACCGGATCCATCATGCCGCACAGACCGAGAAATACCAGATTGGACTCTGCTGTTTCCATATCTGTTTCGATATGCTCATTCCATTTGCAGGCAGCACATAGTACACGCAAAGCACGATCTGCCATGCGTTTATTCATCCGGTTCAGCTCTTCGCGATCATCTTCCCGCATCGGTTCTATTTTCTGATTGCGCCAAATGCCCGTACAGCGCTGTAAAACAACATCCGTCGCTCCTTTGGTGAATTGCAGAACAACACCGTCAGACTGCCTGTGCATCGTGGTCATCATCTTGCGCTGGGAATCAAACGGAAATTCATGAATACGCGGATACTTCTGCATTTCCTCATTGATATGAAACAGCGTTTCCCCATATGCGCTCAGCGCAACCTCTGTAGGCTCTCCCTGCATGGTTCCATCCGCATGTACCTGCGTATCATTGCACAGGCTCATTGCCAGTGCAAGCAGACGCTCATCATCACCGAAATGCTCCACCACCTGCATACGGTTCTGTGTCAGGGTACCGGTTTTATCCGAACAGATCACCTGTGTACAGCCCAGTGTTTCCACAGCGGTCAGCTGTCGTATGACTGCATTGCGCTTTGCCATGCGCGTCACACCGATTGCAAGCTGCACCGTTACTACCGCGGCAAGGCCCTCCGGAATAGCCGCAACAGCAAGGGAAACAGCCAGCATGAAGGTATCCAATAAAGATTCCGCACGCAAATCACCATTACGTAACAGCTCAAACAGAAACATAAAAGCACAGATTGCCAAAACCAGAAGACTCAGCAGTTTGGAAAGCCGGTTCAGCTTCTGCTGCAGAGGTGTTGCTTCCTCTCTGCTTACCAGAATCGCATCTGCAATCTTTCCCATTTCTGTATGCATACCGGTTGCAGTGATCACTGCACGTCCTCTGCCATATACCACACTGCTTCCCATATAGACCATATTTCTGCGATCACCCAGCGGTGGATTGTCTTCCTGCAAAGCCTCTGTTTGCTTTTCCACCGGAAGGGATTCACCACTCAGGGCAGACTCCTCCACCTTCAGGCTGGCACATTCCAGAATCCTGCCATCTGCCGGTACAGCATCTCCAGCCTCCAGTACGATTACATCCCCGGGAACAAGGTCTTCACTTGCAGTAACCCGTATCTCACCATTTCGCACGACCTTGCAGGCAGGCGCATTCATGTGCTTTAAAGCTTCTATCGCCGCCTCCGCTTTTCCCTCCTGATACAAGCCGAGCATCGCATTTACCATGACGACAAACAGGATGATAAAGGTATCCGCATAGGATTCATGTGCATATGCGGAGGTGATTCCGGAAATGAGCGCAGCCCCAAGCAGTACGATGATCATCGGATCGGAAAGCTGCCTGGCCAGCCGTTTCAAAAGGGATGCTTTTTTTTCTTCCTGTAATTTATTCAGACCAAATACGCTGCTTCGTTCCTGTGCCTGTGCTTCACTCAATCCATGCATGCTGCTGTGCTGTTCCTGTAATGCTTCTTCCACTGTTCTCTGATAAGCTTCCATAGTACCGCCTCCATTGAAAAAAACTCCTATACAGCTGTGCTGTATAGGAATTGTACGTTTATTCAGCCAGCCTGTGACTTCATACGATGCAGACATCCGTAAATCGCGATTCCTTTCTGCATTTATTTTTCATGGTTATCTCTACCTGTATTGTAAAGCATACAGACCCTTCTGTAAACAGCCCCTTTTTGCAATTCGGACAAAGTCATGAAATTGTCTAGCGAAACAGCGTCCCCTCCTCGAAGATTCCCCACACAGCCTGTGGATCTGTCTGTGTTTTCTGTATGGAAAATACCACCTGTGCATCCTGAAAGGTAAAGCTTCCATTTCCCTGTGTTCCGTATCCGTCATCCGAAAAGCTGAATGATGCTGTATCACCGTTTCGCTGCGCAGTGCCGGAAATAGTGGCAACCTGCTGCGCATTCTCCGGATTCAGACTCGTCAGAGTATAGGAAAAGGTGGTATCTGTTACATCGGATATAACAAGTGTACTGTGATTTCCACTATACGTTCCAGCGATGTCCTCCTGCTTCTGCGGCTTTTCTTCCTGTTGCGGAGTCTGCACGTTGGCACCGCCACGGGTAAAGATGTCCTTATTATACGGACCACAGTTAATCGTTTGTCCCTCATACTTCAGCTGATTGCTGCTTCGAATTGCAAAGGTATAGGTCCCCTGTGTACTGGTTGCTTTGATGCTGTGATCCGAAATGCTCCACGTTCCACTCACATCCTGCATTCCCTCACAGCTGTTTTGTGTGAAAACAAAGGAACCATCGCTCCTGAGTACAATTGCAGATGCAGCACCGTTATGAGCATTTTCGTCCGTAAAGGTACCGGCCATATCCTCCATACGGTATTCCTGCTTCTGTGAAAAGAGCTCATTTCCGTATTTCCAGTAAAGGAATCCGCCTCCAGCCGCCAGACCAGCCACAAGCAACAACAGGACCAGAGCCAGCGGCCATGTCCTTCGTTTTTTGACAACGGTTTGCTTCTTTGTTTTATGATCGGTTCTATGCTTTGTTTTCCGCTTGGTCTTTTTTCTGGTTTTGCCTTTTTTCGCCTTCTGTTTCTTATTCTTTTGATCAGAAGGCTTTGACTCCCTCTGCTTTTTCATGACTGATCGCTCCTTCGCATCAATCAGCTCGCTGCTGTCAACCTGAAAAAGCTGGGCAAGTCGCTCCAGCTGTTCCTCATCCGGAACACGGATGCCTGCCTCCCAATCGAGTAACTCCTCCTGCTCTATACGCATATATGCAGCAAGCCGCTGCA
The DNA here is from genome assembly GCF_964240115.1 of Clostridium sp. HGF2. Classification (NCBI taxonomy): domain Bacteria; kingdom Bacillati; phylum Bacillota; class Clostridia; order Eubacteriales; family Clostridiaceae; genus Clostridium; species Clostridium sp. HGF2. The sequence continues at coordinate 523,113 of NZ_CAXSSO010000001.1, read as the reverse complement.
CGCTGATTTCATATTCCATGCGCAGCTTTTTAATATTTTTACCAGACATATGGTTTCACTTCCTATCTTATGCTAGTATTATCCCCGACACGGAAGAAGAAAGTCAAGAAAACCGAAAGAATCGTAAGAATCTGATAATAGAAAAAAGACTCCTTCTATTGATAAATATAAGGAATCATGAGCATTTCAACAAGATTCGCATCCTTATGGTCTTCAAAGGTTCGATATACAAGCCGCTGGAAGACAGGACCTTTCTGAATGAGGTGTTCTCTTTGAAAAAAGGTGCGGATGCGCTCACGGGTTAAAGCTGAACGCTTGTCATTATGCTCAAACGCATAGATTACCACAGCACACCCCGGTAGATATGAGAAGCCGAATTCCTCACTCACTCCAATTTCAGCAGCGCAATCTTCATAAATGCCAAATCCGCTGATCCCTTTACGGTCATCGTCTTCTTCCTTTGAGATAAGGGCACATTGGAAAAACAAATCCGCATTTTTCTGAAACAGATTAAATTGGATGGAATCCTGCGCATCCTCCTTGATGTTCAAACAGTCCTCCTGTGAGATAAAGAAGATACCCGGTCTTTGGATATAAATGCAGTTGTACAGACAATAGGCCGTCATTTTCAATATGCTGATATAGTGGTCCAGGTTCATCAGCTTCTGCTGCAGCCGCTGTATCTCCTGCACATAATCATTGCGCTTCTGCTGTACCATTTCACGATGCGTCTGTACATTGCCGCGAAGAATATTTTCACGTATATTGGATAGCGAAATTCCCATATGAGAAAACCGCTGAATATATAGCAGCTGATCAATCTGTTCACTTGTATAATAGCGATAATTCGTTTCCGGATCTTTGAAGGGTACAATCAGCCCCAGTCGTTCATAGTGCCGAATCGCCTCCGGTGTCACCCCCATGATTTTTGCAATCTTTCCGATTTTATATTGCATATCATCACCCCGCCCTTTGTATTATACTATACAAAAGGAATTTGTAAACAGGGATTTTAAGAATACGAGAATGTCTGTCTCAATTTAGCCATACCACTTTTATAGAATCCGATTTTTCCTGTCTTTGGCTGCTTTAACGGCTGTTGATGAAATCGCATATATGAATTCAGATGATGCGTGAATGCCAAAGGTACCATGTGGATGTAACCATATATTCAGCACAGTTTTAACCGGGTTCTATGATAGATAAATCTGCTATTCCGGATGGCCATGTATCTGACAGCTGTTTTATATTGCATTGGATACGTACACATTCCTTGGAAGGAGGGCAAAAATCTTTGTAAAATATAAGCAAAGGATATGCAAAGCAGAGGCTGTTCATCAGAATGAATAGAAATCAAAAGACCATATATACGCACGCCGTCATAAGGATGCTGTTAAAATTTCCATATATTTCTATATTTTGATTACGATATGTTATTCTGCAAGATTTATTTTGTATATTTCATGTTTTATATATAATATGAAAACGAAACATGTTATAATCAAAGTGCAGAGATCATAAAGAAAAACAGCATAGAGCATGTGTACAGCAGAAGGCAGGAAATCGATTGCCTGTAGCAGTTAGGATAAAGCATGTATGCCGATCAGAAAGATGTTCTGTCGTACAGCATGTCATCATACAATGCTAAATAGAGCGATTGCATAAGCGGATCATGCAAAATGAGAAATACTAGGAGGAAAAAACTATGGCAGAGGAATTTAGAAGAATATGGTCATTCATTGAAAAAGCGGAGCCGGCACAGGAGATGCTGTCTGTTCTGGTACCTGGCGAAGAGATTCTGCAGTGCTATAAGACAAATCGAGATATGTCAGCACTGACGAACAAAAGAATCATTATTTTTGACAGACAGGGTCTTACCGGAAAGAAAATCGAGATTTATTCCATTCCTTATCGTTCTATTGACATGTGGTCTACAGAGAATGCAGGGAAATTGTTTGATATCGATGCCGAGCTGGAGCTGTGGACAAAAGCCGGACATTTCAAAATCAATGTGGATAAAAAGTGTAACATCCGTGAATTTGATACCATATTGGGAAACGCGATACTGGATTAGTTCTTACTTATATCTTATGTTAGCATGAAAATATACCAAAGCTTTGATATCGTTTATATGACGATATCTTTTTTATCATGCTGTGTTCCTATGTTTAAAGAAATCGGGCAGGTAAAGGCTTTATCGTATGTAACGGATGGAAGACCATCCGCTGGTATCAGTCAAAGGCAGGGTTGCACTGATAATAGTTTTCCGTATCCAGCTGACTCTGAACATAGGCAAGTGCTTCTCCAAACCTCTGGAAGTGTACGATTTCACGTTCTCTTAAAAAACGCAGGGGGGCAATGACATCGGGGTCACTGGCAGCCCGTATCAGATTTTCATAGGTTGTCCGTGCTTTCTGTTCTGCTGCAACCTCATAAGAACAACATAGGCGAAAAGCCTTATAAACACGTTGTTTTTCGTGGTACAGGCTTTCCCTAGCTGCGATTGCATAAGGACAAAAAGTATATTATATAGAAGATAAAGCAAACTATCCTGCAAAAAATTCCATAGTTTCGATAGACCGGACGTTCAGAAATGAGCGTCTATTTTTTTAACCAAAATCACGAAAGGAGGATTTACAACGATATGAAAAAGATTATGAACCGTCTGCTTGCTGGCGTACTAAGTCTGGCTGCGGTATTCGCCACCTTACCAGCTTCACAGGTACAGGCTGCGGAGAAGCAATACTGGACAGACGCACAGGAAAAGGCAGGCTATGTAGAAAAAGTCATGAATGATGGCAGTATCGGTTCTACATTCCATGAGGGCATTATGCAGGTGGAGGGAGAAACCGCCTACTGTATTGACATCAACACAGATTTTCAGTCCGGCTACAAAACTCGTTCGGACGCAAGTTCCCGTATGAGTGCCGACCAGATTGCTGACGTTGCCCTCTCACTGGAATACGTCAAACAGTATGCAGCCAGCCACAAGGAGCTGAATTACAAACAGGTCTATCTATTGGAGCAATGCGTTGTCTGGCAGCGTTTGAGCGTACATTTAGGATGGAACTGCGACAATGTACGAGCTGCCTATGACGAGGTATCCAAAGAGGTACAAGACGAGGTATACGCTGGCGCAAAGGCATTTGTAAAAGCCAACAAAGGACGCTACGACTGCGGCGGCTATATCTATTCCGGCGACGGGCAGGAATTAGGACAGTTCTGGGCGAAGCTGGATGTGGGAAATGCGGCACTTCAAAAGGTGTCCTCCAATCCCACCATTACCAACGGAAACAACAGCTATTCCCTCGCTGGTGCGACGTATGGTGTCTTTGCTGATAAAGGCTGCAAGGAACAGCTTGCCACCCTTACGACAGATAAGGACGGGAACACCGAAGCGGTGGAGGTAAAGGCTGGTAACGTCTATATCAAAGAGCAGTCCGTTCCGGCGGCAGGTTTCCAATTAGACAAGACGGTATATCCCTTGACCGTCAAAGCTGGCGAAACATCCACCTTGAAAGTCAGCGATACACCCAAAGTCACAACCACATTGATTGAGCTTTTTAAGATAGACATGGAAACATCAAAGGGAGCGGCACAAGGGGCAGCTTCTTTGGAGGGTGCAGAGTTTATCTGGAATTATTATGATGGGTACTACAACAAAGACAACCTGCCAGCAAAGCCGACCCGTTCATGGACGACAAAGACCGTAGCTGAAAAAGGCAGTGACGGAGCGACCCATTACATCACAAAGCTGACAGATAGTTATAAGGTATCCGGCGACAGCTTCTACTTACAGGATGGCGTACCATGCCTGCCGCTTGGAACACTGACCGTATCTGAAAGTAAGAGTCCGACAGGCTACTTATTAGAGGGTGCGTATATGCAGGCAGGTGGCAGTGAGGAACAGATTAAGGGAATGTATCTGGCACAGATCACCGAAGATGGGGAGCTGGCGGTACTTACAGGCAGCAACCAGTATTCCGTATCCGACAAGGTTATCCGTGGCGGCGTAAAAGTCCAGAAGCGTGACTTTGAAACAAAGGACACGAAGCCACAGGGCGGTGCAACATTAAAAGATACGGAGTTCACCATCACCAGCCTAAATGAGAACGCTGTGCTGGTGGATGGCAAGCTCTACAACAAAGGCGAGGTTGTGAAAACCATCCTTACAGGCATTGACGGTATTGCTTCTACGGCTGCGGATACACTGCCTTACGGAACATACCGCATTGATGAAAGCAAGAGTCCGGCAGGCTACTTGACGACAGGTGCGGTTTCCCGTGAATTTACCATTAAGGAAAATGGCAAAATCGTGGATTTGACTGGTGCGGAACAATCCATCTACAACCAGATCAAGCGTGGCGACATTGAGGGTGTGAAAATCAGCGACGGTACACACAAGCGTCTTGCTGACGTTCCGTTCCGCATTACCAGCAAGACCACAGGTGAGAGCCACGTTGTCGTGACTGATAAAAACGGACAGTTCTCTACCGCTTCTGACTGGGTATCCCATAAGCAGAATACCAACAGGGGCAAGACCAGGGAGGACGGTATCTGGTTCGGTACGTCTGAACCGGACGACTCCAAAGGTGCGCTGCTGTACGATACCTACAAGATTGAGGAATTGCGCTGCGACAGTAATAAGGGGTTTAAGCTCATTCCGGCTTTTGAGATTGTGGTTTCCAGAGATAAGGTAGTCATTGACTTGGGAACGCTCACGGACGACTACGAAAAAGAAATCTCTATCCATACCACCGCTGCGGATAAAGCCACGGGTGAGAAATCAATCATTGCCGGAAAAGAGGTCACGATTGTGGATACGGTCACGCTGGACGGTCTGAAAAAAGGCACAAAGTACCAGCTCAAAGGCTGGCAGATGGTAAAGGACGAAAACACCGAGCTTCTTGTTGATGGTGAGCGTGTGGAGAGTGAATACACATTCACCGCTGATAGCGAGGAAATGAAAGTCAAGGTGGAATATACGTTCAATGCTTCTGCGCTTGGCGGTAAAGACTTGGTTACTTTTGAAGAATTGTACGACTTATCTAACAAGAACGAGCCTGTCAAAGTGGCTGAACACAAGGACATTGAGGACGACGGGCAGACGGTATCCATCAAAGAGCGTGTTATTAAAATCCATACCACTGCTGCGGACAAAGCCACGGGCGAGAAAGTAATCGTTGCTGGCAAAGAGGTCACAATCGTGGATACGGTCACGCTGGACGGTCTGGAAGTGGGTACAAAATACCAGCTCAAAGGCTGGCAGATGGTAAAGGATGAAAACACCGAGCTTCTCATGGATGGCAAGCGTGTGGAGAGTGATTATACATTTACTGCCGACAAAGAAGAAATGAAAGTGGAGGTCACCTTTACATTCAACGCTTCTGCCCTTGGCGGCAAGAACTTGGTGACGTTTGAGGAACTCTACGACGTAACCAATCCCGACAAGCCTGTAAAGGTTACGGAGCATAAGGACATTGAGGACGAGGGGCAGACGGTTCTTATCACGGAGCGCATAATCAAAATCCATACCACTGCCGCCAGCAAAGACGGTGAAAAAGTCATAGAAGCTGGCAAAGAGGTCACAATCGTGGATACGGTCACGCTGGATGGTCTGGAAGTGGGTACAAAATATCAGCTCAAAGGCTGGCAGATGATAAAGGATGAAAATGCCGAGCTTCTCATTGACGGGAAACGTGTGGAAAATGACTACACATTCACCGCTGCCGACACCAAAATGGAGGTGGAAATTTCCTTTACGTTCGACGCTTCAAAGTTGGGCGGCAGGCAGCTTGTGACCTTTGAGGAACTCTACGACATCACCAATCCCGGCGAGCCTGTAAAAGTCACAGAACATAAGGACATCACAGACAAGGGGCAGACGGTCACAATCAAGGAAGTGCCGGAAACACCTGCGCCCGAAGAACCAAAGAAACCGGAAACACCAGACACGCCGAGCCATAAGGTGACGGACTCCCCAAAAACGGGTGACAACACCAATGTGGCTGCCTTTGCTGTCCTGCTTGGACTCTCTGCGGCTGGTCTTGCCTTTGCAGCTTATAAGAAACGCCGTTCCATAAAGCATGACGGTGATAAATAAAGTGTGAGGTGACTGCCTATGAAGCTGCATACACGCTCGCCGCCTGCTGTGACGGTTCAGACTGCCGGACAAAACCTTTACACTGTTTCTTTTCTGTCAATCGTCTTTTTGATTGATAGAAAAAAACAGTCCACTAGGGGGTATGGGGGATTGTAGCTCCCCCATGCTCTTTCCTTAAAGCTACGCACATAAAAAGAAAAGAGGTAAACACATATGGAATTAAAACACGTAATCCCTAACATGGAAAAGACATTCGGAAACTTGGAATATGCCGGAGAGGGCAAGACCGAGCAGCGTCGGGTAAACGGGCGCATGACGGTCATTTCCCGAAGTTTCAATCTGTACTCTGACGTACAGAGAGCTGACGACATTGTTGTTATCCTGCCTGCTTCTGCCGGAGAGAAAAATTTTGAGGTAGAGGAAAAGGTAAAACTTATTAACCCGAAAATCACGGCTGACGGCTACAAAATCGGCACCCGTGGATTTACCAACTATATCCTGTCCGCTGACGACATGGTGAAAGCATAAGGAGGTCATGAGATTATGAGATTAGCAAACGGAATTATCATTGATAAAGAAAAGACATTTGGTGTGCTGAAATTCTCTGCCCTTAGACGTGAGGTACACATCCAGAATGAAGATGGAACAGCGTCCGAGGAAATAAAGGAGCGCACGTATGATTTGAAGTCCAGAGGACAGGGGCGCATGATACAGGTGAGTATCCCGGCTTCTGTACCTTTGAAAGAATTTGACTACAACGCCGAGGTGGAGATCATCAATCCTGTGGCAGACACGGTGGCAACCGCCACGTTTCAAGGGGCAGATGTTGACTGGTACATCAAAGCCGACGACATTGTATTGAAGAATAAAGGCGGTCAGCCAGTAGCCAGCCCACAGAACCATAACCAGCAGCCACAAGGCAAAAAATAACAGAAAGGACTAAGCCATGAAGAATTTTCAAAGAAAAGGCAACCGTATCCGAGCCAGTGACAGGTCGCTGGTGGTGCGCTCATTGGGCGGTCGGCTGGCGTGCCTGTTCCTTGCGGTCGTGCTGCTTTTGAATATCAACACGCTGCTGCATACGGACTGGAACACGGTTTCGCTCTTTCAGAATGGCAGCATTAAGCTCACGGTCACGCCCTACATGATAGTATCTCTCATAGTAGCGGTGCTGGTGTGCGGCTTGTCTGCGTTCCTGTACGCCCGCTACCAGCCGGACAGGATAAAACAGCTCTGTCACCGTCAAAAGCTGTCACGGATGATATTGGAAAATGGTTGGTATGAGTCCGAGCAGTCACAGGATGGCGGATTTTTCAAAGACCTGCCAGCCAGCAGGTCAAAGGAGAAAATCACCCACTTTCCCAAAGTGTACTACCGCCTAGATAATGGACTCATTCACATACTGGCAGAAATCACGCTGGGTAAATATCAAGACCAGCTCCTGCACTTGGAAAAGAAGCTGGAAACAGGCTTGTACTGTGAGCTGGTTTCCAAAGAACTGAAAGACAGCTTTGTGGAATATGTGCTGCTCTATGACACCATTGCCAACCGTATTACCATAGACGAGGTACAGGCGGCAGGTGGCAGCCTGCGGCTCATGAAAAATGTCTATTGGGAATATGACAAGCTCCCCCATATGCTCATTGCTGGCGGCACTGGCGGCGGTAAGACCTATTTTATCCTTACCATCATAGAAGCACTCCTGCGTACCAACGCCAAACTGTATGTGCTTGACCCGAAGAACGCCGACCTTGCCGACCTGTCCGCTGTCATGCCCGAAGTCTATTACCGCAAGGAAGAAATTACGGAATGTATTGATAGGTTCTATGATGGCATGATGGAACGAAGCGAAACCATGAAGCTCATGGACGGTTACAAGACGGGGGAAAACTATGCCTATTTAGGTCTGCCGCCCCACTTCCTCATTTTTGACGAGTATGTGGCGTTTATGGAAATGCTGACGACAAAGGAAAACGCTTTGGTCTTGAATAAACTGAAACAGATTGTCATGCTTGGGCGGCAGGCAGGCTATTTTCTTATTCTCGCCTGCCAGCGACCCGACGCAAAATACCTTGGCGACGGTATCCGTGACCAGTTCAATTTCCGTGTGGCACTTGGCAGGATGTCAGAGCTTGGGTATTCTATGATGTTCGGTGAGGTGGACAAAAACTTTTTCTTAAAGCAGATCAAAGGGCGTGGCTACGTGGATACGGGAACAAGCGTCATATCAGAGTTTTACACTCCCCTCGTACCAAAAGGGCATGACTTTTTAATGGTGATTGGGGAGCTGGCAGGAAAGGAGGTGAAAAAAGAAGCTACGGGAACATCCCCATAGCTTTAACGTAACTTCAATATGTCGTTTGGCGTGCAGTCAAGAAATTCACACAATCTGGCAAGTATCGCAAGGTCTACTCTGGTGACTTTGCCCTTGCAGTAATTATTGAGCTGTGTGCGTTGGAGCTTACAGGCTTCACATACCTTGTTCTTGCTGATATTCTTCTCTTTCAAGAGCCGCTCTAAATCAATGTATACCATCATTCTTTTACACCCGTCCTTTTGGTTAAATTATATATACAACTGTATTGAAAAATAAGATGTATTACAGTACACTGTATGTATATACAGGGTAAAGGAGTATTCTGGATGGGCAGGAAGAAATCAATCGTTCTTGCCGCTGTATCTATTGTGGCAGTCATAGCGGCAGATTATTTACAGAATGGACGGGAAATGTCAGTTTACAACAGCCGTTCCTTTACGGCAGGAGCTTATAAGGAAGAACACCTTATTATCGTGGTGAACAGGCTGTATATCCCCGACAAAATGGATTGTGCAAGGGAGATCGTCAGAAAATGCAGGAAAAACAACTTCGGCAACATACTGTTCAGCTATGATTATGGTATCCCCAATGAGCTGCACGCTTCGGTGTACTTATCTGAACATGACGTAAAACGAGGTGAACCCGTATTCAGACTTAGTTACACAGTAAAAGGGGGTACTCTGACCGACTATAACATTGTGGACAATCCACAGGAGTTTGAATTGGTGATTGAATAAAAACGACCAAAGGCAGGACGGACAGGCGGCGTGCGAAGCGAAAGCCGCTGGTTCGTCCTAGCCGTGTTGGGGCGGCTTGCCGCCACAACCATTCGCCCCCGGTATCTAACAGGGGGGCACAAATACAATAGGAAACAGTCAAAGAAGTTGGGAAAGTCCTTGTAAATCAAGGATTTTTTCTACTTTCAGAGGATGTCAACTGGAACGCTTCTAGTTGACACTTTTTCCAGAATGGAGGGATTTTTACTGAATGATACAGAATGGAATACGGATTTAAAAGAAAAACGGCTGGCATATGGCGTTTCACAAAATAAGCTGGCGGTGGCGGCTGGAATTACAAGGCAGTATCTTGGGAAGATAGAGTCCGGCGGTGCTGCTCCCAGCGAGGAAATTAAAGAAAACCTGCTGCAAGCTCTGGAACGGTACAATCCAGAAACACCGCTTACCATGCTGTTTGATTATGTGCGGATACGCTTTCCCACCACAGACGTGAGGTTTGTGGTTGAAACCATCCTTAAATTAAAGCTGGATTTTATGATACATGAGGACTTTGGCTTCTACTCCTATCCAGAGCATTACTACATGGGGGATATATTCGTCTTGGTTTCCCCCGAACAGGAAAAGGGGGTGCTGCTGGAACTGAAAGGAAAAGGCTGCCGCCAGTTTGAAAACTTCCTGCTGGCACAGCATAGGAACTGGTACGACTTCTTCACGGACGCTCTCTGCGAGGGCGGCGTGTTCAAGCGGATAGACCTTGCAATCAATGATATGGTTGGGATACTGGACATTCCAGAGCTGACCGCTAAATGTAGGAATGAGGAATGTATTTCCGTATTCCGAAGTTTCAAGTCCTACCGCTCCGGCGAGCTGGTGCAGAGCCACGAGGAAAACAAGTCCGGCATGGGGCACACGCTCTATATCGGTTCGCTGAAATCAGAAGTCTACTTCTGTGTGTATGAAAAAGCTTACGAGCAGTACGTGAAATACGACATCCCTGTTGAGGAAACGCCTGTCAAGAACCGCTTTGAAATCCGCTTGAAGAATGAGCGAGCTTACTATGCGGTGCGTGACCTGCTGACCTACTATGACGCTGAACGCACTGCGTTTTCCATCATCAACCGCTATGTGCGGTTTGCCGATAAGGACGAAACAAAGCGACGGAGCGAATGGCAGACAAATGACCGCTGGGCGTGGTTTCTCGGTGAGGGGCGTGGGCGGCTGAAACTGACGACCGAACCCGAACCGTACAATTTCCAGCGTACCTTAAACTGGCTGGCAAGGCAGGTCGCCCCTACCTTACAGGTAGCGGAAAAACTGGATAAACAGAATAACACGACAATCATTAAAGACATGGTGAAAAATGCGAAGCTCTCCGACCGATTGGAAAAGGTCTTGCAGCAGCTCTCTGTCACCGTGGAAGATATGACTGTCAAGGACAAGGAGGTATAAAAAATGTGGCACATATTGTTTGACCTGCTGCTGGTATCGGCAGGCATGGGAATGGGCGTGGTGCTTATGTGTATCCTGCAAGTCGGGAAAGAAGCGGACACCCACTTAGAAAAAATGGAAAGGAGCAATGAAAAATGAACTTTGGACAGAACCTTTACAACTGGTTTTTGAGTAACGCTCAGAGCCTTGTGCTAATGGCAATCGTGGTGATTGGCATTTACTTAGGCTTTAAGAGAGAATTTAGCAAGCTGATTGGCTTTCTGGTGATTGCCTTAATCGCTGTCGGTCTGGTATTTAATGCCGCTGGTGTGAAAGACGTACTCTTAAACCTGTTCAACAAGATTATCGGAGCTTAAAATCAAGGGTTTGCGCCTGTCGCAAACCTACCCAATAAAAGGATGTGATTCATAACAATGTTTGAAATGAGATTATATATCCTCAACACCACAAAGCCTTATAGCGACGACGAGGACGAGTATACAGGTGCATGGTTTCCCTGCCCTGTAACCTTTGAGGAAATCAAGGAAAAGTTAGGCGTGGAAAAAGAGGAAGATTTTGAAATTGAGGACTACGAGCTGCCCTTTTCCCTAAGTCCTGATATGCCCCTTTGGGAAATCAACGCCCTGTGCCGCATGGTGCAGGAAATCGAGGGCACGCCCCTTGGCAATGAATTAAGCGAGATACAGGCAAAGTGGTTTCACAACATCAGCGACTTTTTCGACCACAAGGACGAGATACGCCACTATGATGTGCCGGACTCCGCTTCTCTTGCAGAATACCTTGTCATGGAGGAACGCCGCTTCGGGGAGCTGCCGCCGGAACTTATGAAGCACATAGACTTCATTTCCTACGGTCATGAGCTGGAACAAAGCGACGAATACCTCTTTACGACCAGCGGCGTATTCCGCTATCGGTAAGGCGGTGGCTGCCTTTGGAGGAAATGCGTATCTATATTGCCAACCTTGGCAAGTACAACGAGGGGGAGCTTATAGGCGACTGGTTCACGCCGCCTGTGGACTACGACGAGATGGCAGAACGGATTGGCTTGAATGACCGATACGAAGAATACGCCATCCATGACTATGAGCTGCCCTTTGAAATCGACGAGTACACGCCCATTGAGGAAGTCAACCGCCTGTGCGCTATGGTGGAAGAACTGGACTATCCGCTGGATGAGGTGATTGACGACCTGCTCTGCCATTTTTGCAGCGTGGAGGAACTCTACGACCACAAGGACGACATCATCCAGTACCCTTGCGACAACATGGTGGACGTTGCCTACCACTTGATTGACGAGTGCGGCGTTCTGGGCGAGATACCCGACCGATTGCGTAACTACATAGACTATGAAGCCTTTGCCCGTGACATTGACTTGGAGGGGTGCTTCATAGAAACCAGATACGGAGTCTTTGAGTGCCCGTATTAACAAGCTGGCAGACCTGCACAAACGTGTGATTCTGGCAGCTTATTTTAATAGCAGCAGTCTGTGAAATGCAGGCTGCTGTTTCCATTTTAGAAGAAAGGAATGGTACAAAACATTGAAGAAAATAAGAAGCTATACCAGCATTTGGAGCGTGGAAAAGGTCATTTACGCTATCAATGACTTTCAGCTCCCGTTCCCCATCACATTCACACAGATGGCTTGGTTCGTGGTATCCCTGTTTGCGGTGATCGTATTTGCGGAGCTGCCGCCCCTAAACATGATTGACGGGGCGTTCCTCAAATACTTTGGTATCCCTGTGGCGGTGACGTGGTTCATGAGCCAGAAAACCTTTGACGGAAAGAAGCCCTACGGTTTCCTAAAATCCAGTATCAGTTACCTGCTGCACCCGAAAGTGACCTATGCCGGAAAAGCGGTGAAGCTGAAAACGGAATTATTGAATACCGCCATAACGGCAGTTAGGAGTGATGTGTATGTTCCCCATTAAATATATCGAAAACAATCTGGTGTTCAACCATGACGGGGAGTGCTTTGCCTACTATGAGCTGATACCCTACAATTATTCGTTCCTGTCGCCGGAGGAAAAGTACATGGTACATGACAACTTCCGGCAGCTTATCGCACAGAACCGTGATGGAAAGATACACGCCTTGCAGATCAGCACCGAGTCCAGTATCCGGCAGACACAGGAACGCTCCAAAAAAGAGGTCACAGGCCGGCTCCGTGAGGTGGCTTGTGCAAAGATAGACGAACAGACCGAAGCGTTGGTTGAAATGATTGGGGAAAATCAGATTGACTACCGCTTTTTTCTTGGCTTTAAGCTGCTGGTGAACGAGGAAGAAATCAGCTTGAAGCACGCCGGAAAGTCCGCTGCTATGACTTTTGCTGATTTTCTGTACGAGGTCAACCACCAGCTCATGGGGGATTTTGTATCCATGAGCAATGATGAAATTGCCCGTTTCCAAAAGATGGAAAAACTCTTGGAGAGCAAAATCTCCCGCCGGTTCAAAATCCGGCGATTAGAAAAGCACGACTTTGGCTACCTAATCGAGCATATCTACGGGAAAACAGGTGTTGCCTATGAGGACTATGCCTACGACTTCCCGGTAAAGAAGCTGAAAAAAGAAACACTGGTAAAACGGTTTGACCTTATCCGTCCGACACGCTGCCAGATTACGGAGAACCAGCGGTACTTAAAGCTGGACAGTGAGGAACAGACGACTTATGCTGCCTACTTCACGATTAACAATATCGTCGGGGAGCTGGATTTTCCATCCAGTGAGATATTTTACTACCAGCAGCAACAATTCACGTTCCCCGTGTCCACGTCTATGAATGTGGAAATCGTCACCAACAAAAAAGCATTGACGACGGTAAGGAACAAGAAGAAAGAGCTGAAAGACTTGGACAACCACGCTTGGGAGTCCAACAACGAAACCAGCAACAACGTGGTGGACGCTCTGGACTCTGTAAATGAGCTGGAAACCACCTTAGACCAATCTAAAGAGTCCATGTATAAGCTGTCCTACGTGGTGCGTGTGGCGGCTGACAGCCTGGACGAGCTGAAACGCCGCTGTGATGAAGTCAAGGACTTTTACGACGACCTCAATGTGAAGCTGGTGCGCCCGTTCGGGGATATGCTTGGTCTGCATGGGGAATTTCTTCCAGCCAGTAAGAGGTATATCAATGACTATATCCAGTACGTGACAAGCGATTTTCTGGCAGGTCTTGGATTTGGTGCGACACAGCAGTTAGGGGAAAGCGACGGTATCTATATTGGCTACAACCTTGACACGGGCAGGAACGTCTATCTGAAACCGAGCCTTGCGGCACAGGGAGTCAAAGGCTCTGTGACAAACGCCCTTGCTGCGGCGTTCCTTGGCTCACTAGGGGGCGGTAAGTCCTTTTGCAACAACCTCATTGTTTACTATGCGGTGCTGTTCGGCGGCAGTGCGGTCATTGTAGACCCAAAATCCGAGCGTGGAAACTGGAAAGAAACGCTGCCGGAGATTGCACAGGAAATCAATATCGTGAACCTTACCAGTGAAGCGAAAAATAAAGGACTACTTGACCCTTACGTGATTATGAAGAACTTAAAAGACGCTGAAAGCCTTGCAATCGACATCCTGACCTTTTTAACAGGTATCAGTAGCCGTGATGGTGACAAGTTCCCCGTACTTAGAAAGGCAATCCGCTCTGTCACACAGGGCAAAAGGCGTGGTCTTTTGTGCGTCATTGACGAGCTGCGGAAAGAGGACACGCCTGTTGCCAACAACATAGCGGAGCATATCGAGAGCATGGTGGACTACGACTTTTCCCACCTGCTCTTTTCCGACGGTACGGTGGAACAGTCCATCAGCTTAGATAAACAGCTCAACATCATACAGGTGGCTGATTTGGTACTGCCAGACCGTGACACCAGATTTGAAGAATACACCACAATGGAGCTGCTCTCCGTGGCTATGCTTATTGTAATCAGTACCTTTGCCCTCGACTATATCCACTCTGACCGGAGCATTTTTAAGATGGTGGATTTAGATGAAGCGTGGACGTTCTTGCAGGTGGCACAGGGAAAGGCGCTGTCCAACAAGCTGATACGTGCAGGTCGTTCCATGAACGCCGCCGTTTATTTCGTGACACAGAACTCCGGCGATGTGGACGACGAGAAGATGAAAAACAATATCGGTCTGAAATTTGCGTTTCGCTCCACGGACATCAGCGAGATCAAGAACACCCTTGAATTTTTCGGGGTGGATAAGGACGACGAGAACAACCAAAAGCGGTTGCGTGATTTGGAGAACGGGCAATGCCTGTTTCAAGACCTCTACGGTCGGGTGGGCGTGATCCAGATACATCCTGTCTTTGCCGACCTGTTCCACGCCTTTGATACCAGACCGCCAATTCAGACAGAAGAAACGAGGTGAAGCCTATGCGTAAACATAAAATCCTGCGCTATACAGGTATCGTCCTCTTAGTCATTGTGGGTATCCTCGCTTTTTTATCTATCACAGGTACGGTGGCTTATGCTGCCGGATTGGTGGACGACACGGTGAACGCTGCCAACCAGTATTCTAAGTATCCGCTGGAAAACTACCAGCTTGACTTCTACGTGGACAGCTCATGGGATTGGCTGCCTTGGAACTGGCTGGACGGTATCGGCAAGAGTATCCAGTACGGCTTGTACGCTATCACCAACTTTGTCTGGACGGTGAGTATGTATATCTCCAATGCCACAGGGTACGTGGTGCAGGAAGCCTATAAGCTGGACTTTATCTCCGATACCGCAAACGCAATCGGAACAAACATCCAGACCCTTGCAGGGGTAAATGCAGGCGGCTTCGCTGCACAGGGGTTCTACGTGGGTTTCCTGCTTATCCTTGTGCTGCTGGTGGGTATCTATGTGGCATACACAGGTCTTATCAAAAGGGAAACCACAAAGGCTGTCCATGCGGTCGTGAACTTTCTTGTTGTATTCGTCCTGTCAGCGTCCTTTATCGCCTACGCTCCCAATTACATTACAAAAATCAATGACTTTTCCTCGGACATCAGCAGTGCGGCACTGTCACTGGGTACGAAAATCACCCTCCCCAACTCCGACAGTCAAGGGAAAGACAGTGTGGACTTGATACGGGATAGCTTGTTTTCCATACAGGTGCAGCAGCCGTGGCTGTTATTGCAGTACGGCAACTCCGATATGGAGGACTTGGGTGCAGACCGTGTGGAGAGCCTGCTCTCTGCCAGTCCGGACACCGACACCAGAGAGGATACGGTGATTGCGGAAATCGAGGACAAGGACAATCCGAACATGAGCGTCACAAAGACCATGAGCCGCTTGGGAACGGTGGTCTTTCTATTCCTGTTCAATATCGGTATTTCCGTCTTTGTATTCCTGCTTACGGGCATGATGATTTTCTCACAAGTGCTGTTCATTATCTACGCCATGTTCCTGCCCGTGAGCTTTATTTTATCCATGATACCCTCTTACGAGGGCATGGCAAAGAAAGCCATCACAAAGCTGTTCA
This sequence comes from Clostridium sp. HGF2, assembly GCF_964240115.1. Lineage (NCBI taxonomy): Bacteria > Bacillati > Bacillota > Clostridia > Eubacteriales > Clostridiaceae > Clostridium > Clostridium sp. HGF2. Next base: position 507,044 of record NZ_CAXSSO010000001.1, on the reverse strand, counting down.
ACACCATCATGATGAGGGCAGGCATTACCCTCATTATCACCGCCGCTTTTAGCGTGAGTACCATGTTCTACTCTATCTCGGCAGGCTATCCGTTCTTTATGATTGCCTTTTTGCAGATCGTCACCTTTGCAGGTATCTATTTCAAACTGGGTGATTTGATGGGAATGTTCAGCTTGCAGTCCGGCGACGCACAGCAGGTCGGCAGGCGTATCCTCCGGCGACCTTATATGCTATTAAACAGAGGGGCAAGACGCATGGAGCGTCGTGTCGGCAGGACGTTAGCCGCTGGCATGGCTGGCGGTGCGGTGGGTGCTGCGGTGGCTTCTGGCAGCCGTCAACCCGATACAAGGAAATCAGCAGACAGGCAGAACCACGCCACAGGCAGCCGCCCCAACCACGATACCGGACAATCCGGCAGTACCGCTACCTTTGGCAAGCGTGCTGGCTCTAAGATGGGTGCGGTGCTGGATACAAAGCAGAGAGTCAAGGACAAGGTACAGTCCGTCAAAGAACAGGTCAAGGATATGCCAATACAGGCTGGCTACGCCGTCCATTCCGTGAAAGAACGGGCAAAGGAAAACGTGTCCGACTTCAAGCGTGGCATGGTGGAAGAAAAAACCACCCGGCAACAAGGACGGGCGGCAAAACAGGACAGCCACAGGCAGACCATAGCAGAAAAACGCATGGCAATGGAAAGAGCAAAGCCGACCGGATCAGCGGCGAAAGGTACTGCCCCTGTCCATGAGCGACCAGCCACAATGCCTGTATCCAGTGCAACAACACCACAGGCTACCGCTGCGAAAGGTGCAGCTCCTAAGACAGAGCCGACCAGTAAGGAACGTCCGGCGGCAGTATCCAGAGAAAGCTATGAGAAGCCAACAACCACGAAAGGCAGAGAGTCAGCGGTAAAACCACAGGAACAGCGCACGCAAGTGATACGGGAGTCTGGGGCACGTTCCCAGACAGTCAAAGAGCCTGCAAAGCCACAGGCGGTAAAAGAGCCAGCTTTTGCCGGAACTAAGACCATTCGGCAAACCAGTTCACAGAAAACGAGCCGTAACATCCAGCGCAACACCGTGAAGAAATCCTCCACCCACACAACGAAGAAAGGACGGAAAAAATGAAGCTGCGGCATTTAGCACTGCTTGGTGGGATTTTCACGGTGATTATCAGCCTGCTGTTGTTTCTGTTTATTGTCACAGCAGACGACGAGGAAAGCGGCGGTGGTTCTGGTTTTGACTATTCGGGCATGAACCTGTCAGCAGAGGTCTTGAAACACCAGCCGACCGTGGAAAAGTATGCGAAGCAATACGGCATTTCAGACTATGTGAATTACCTGCTTGCTATCATGCAGGTGGAGTCCGGCGGCACAGCGGTGGACGTTATGCAGTCCAGCGAGTCTTTAGGTCTGCCGCCCAACTCTTTAGGAACAGAGCAGTCCATTGAACAGGGCTGTAAGTATTTTGCTTCTCTGCTTGCTTCAGCAAAAGCAAAAGGCTGTGATATAAACACCGTCGTCCAGAGCTACAACTATGGCGGCGGTTTTGTTGATTATGTGGCAAGCCACGGAAAAAAGTATACCTTTGAGCTGGCGGTCAGCTTCGCAAGGGAGAAATCCGGCGGCGTCAAAGTGACCTATAAGAATGAAATCTCCATCAAGGAAAATGGCGGCTGGCGGTACAAGTACGGAAATATGTTTTACGTCCGTCTGGTGGCGCAATATCTGGCAGTACCTAATTTCAGCAACGCTACGGTACAGGCAATCTTCAATGAAGCTCTCAAATATCAAGGCTGGACGTACGTGTTTGGGGGAGATAACCCGAACACCAGCTTTGATTGCAGCGGTCTGGTGCAGTGGTGCTATGGAAAGGCTGGTATCAGCCTGCCGAGGGTGGCACAAGACCAGTACGACGTAACACAGCATATCCCACTGTCACAGGCGAAAGCTGGTGATTTGGTATTCTTCCATAGTACCTACAATGCTGGTACATATGTCACCCACGTCGGCATATATGCAGGAAATAACCGTATGTATCACGCCGGAAACCCGATTGGCTATGCAGACCTAAACACTTCGTACTGGCAGCAACACATCATTGGTGCCGGACGTGTGAAATCCAACTAAGACAGAAAGGAAATGGTAACTATGAGATTTAAGAAAAAAGAGAAAGAAACAAAACCTAACAAGACGAAAAAAGTGCGTGTTCTAAAAGCAGGCACGCACAAGAAATCCGTGATTGCCCTGTGGCTGGTGCTGATTGCCAGTGTCAGCTTCGGGGTTTATAAGAATTTCACTGCCATTGATATGCACACCGTCCATGAAAAGGAGGTCATAGAGCAGCGTATCGTGGATACCAACAAGATTGAAAACTTTGTCAAGGACTTTGCCAAAGCCTACTATTCATGGGGGAATAACAAAGAAGCCATTGAAGCAAGGACAAAAGCCATCAGTCAGTATCTAACAAAGAGCTTGCAGGACTTGAACGTGGACACGGTGAGAAGCGATATTCCCACCAGTTCTATGGTGAATGAGGTGAAAATCTGGAACTTGGAGCAGGCTGGCACAGACGAGTATACCGTCCTCTATTCGGTCGATCAGACCATCATAGAGGGCGACCAGACCAGCCGTAATGCTGCTTCTTACACGGTGGTGGTTCATGTAGATGGCGACGGGAACATGGTAATCACAAAGAACCCGACTATCAGCCGGATACCAGCAAAATCCGGCTACGAGCCAAAGGCAGCGGAAAGTGACGGAACGGTGGACGCTACCACCACAGAGGAAGTGACCGAGTTCTTGGAAACATTCTTCAAGCTGTATCCGGCGGCTACGGATAAGGAGCTTTCCTACTATGTGGCTGGCAATGCGCTGAAACCTGTAAACACTGATTATCTGTACTCCGAGCTAATCAATTCGCTGTTTACAATGGATGGGGATAAGGTCAAGGTGTCGGTATCGGTGAAGTATCTCGACCAGAGGACAAAGGCGGCACAGATTTCACAGTTTGACTTGATACTGGTAAAAATGGACGGTAACTGGAAGATTGTAAAGTAACAAAATTGTTGGGTGGTGAAATTCATTGCCGCCATTATCAAAAAAACATATTGACAATCATCTATGTGTTGCATATAATAATCATATAGATGATTGTCTATGGGAGGTGATAAAATGGATTTAGACGCAAAAAAAACTGCTATTATTTTTAAGGCTTTTTGTGATGAAAACCGTATAAAAATTTTGCAGTTACTTAAAACAGGTGAAAAGTGTGCTTGTATGTTATTAGAAGAAATCAACGTAACACAACCTACACTATCGCACCATATGAAAATTCTCTGCGACTCTGGTGTTGTTAAAGGGCGTAAAGAAGGGAAATGGACACATTATTCTATCTCTCCAGAGGGTGCAGCTTACGCAATGAACTGTTTACAAGCTCTTACCAAAATAGAAATTCAAGATAACGAATTGTCGTGTTGTGGAAAGTAAAATTAACACTTCTCAACACGACATAATAAAACAGCAATATATAGATAGATTTAAATATGACTATATATCAGAAAGGGATTTTGATTATGCAAACACTAGAATTAGGATGGGATTTTTTTCAGAATGAAATCCTTGGAATGGGTTGGTTAAATAGACTTATAGGAGTTCTGCTAAATACGATTGGTTTAGATACTACGAGTCGTATAGGCGGCAGCGTACAATTCTTCTTGTATGATACCATTAAAATTATGGTATTACTTGGAGTCTTGATTTTAATAATCTCTTATATTCAGAGTTATTTTCCACCAGAACGAACTAAGAAAATTCTTGGGAAATTTCATGGGATATGGGCGAATATACTTGCTGCTTTGCTTGGAACGGTAACGCCCTTTTGCTCGTGTTCGTCCATTCCACTGTTTATTGGATTTACAAGTGCTGGTTTACCACTTGGAGTAACCTTTTCTTTTTTGATTTCATCACCAATGGTTGACTTAGGCTCTCTTGTTTTATTAATGAGTATATTCGGATGGAAAGTTGCCATTGTTTATGTGATATTAGGTCTTGTAATTGCAGTTGTCGGTGGTACATTGATTGAAAAAATGCACCTTGAAGATCAAGTTGAAGAATTTATTCGTAAAGGTAGTTCAGTTGATGTACCGCAAGAAGAATTACAATTTAAAGACAGAATGGGGTATGCTTGGGAACAAGTAGTTTCGACTGCAAGAAAGGTTGCACCTTATGTATTAGTAGGCGTTGGTATCGGTGCTTTCATTCATAACTGGATACCAGAACACTTGATTGTGAAAGCGTTAGGAACAGGAAATCCCTTTGGAGTTATTATTGCTACTATTGCAGGTGTTCCTATGTATGCTGACATATTTGGCACAATTCCTATTGCCGAAGCATTACTAGCAAAAGGAGCAATGCTTGGTGTGGTTTTATCTTTTATGATGGGTGTTACAACACTTTCTTTGCCATCAATGGTTATGTTAAAAAAAGCGGTAAAACCAAAATTATTAGGTATATTTGTAGCAATTTGTACGCTTGGAATTATTATTGTAGGGTACTTTTTCAATGTTTTTCAATACCTACTTATATAATAATATAAAAATTTAAAGGAGGATTTTATTATGTCATTGTTTAATCGTGGAAAAAAGAAAGAGGAAGAAACAAGAACGCCAGCTTGCGCTTGTAATGGTAGTTGTTGTACAAGTGAAGCAAAGGAAATCACTGACTCTTGCTGTGGTGCAGCAAACGACGGTATCTGTTGTATTAAGGTACTTGGCTCTGGATGTAAGAGTTGCCATGCTCTGCTAGAAAGTGCAAAAGAAGCTATAAAGACAATGGGAGTTTCTGTGGAAGTGGAATACGTGACCGATATGCAGAGAATAATGGAATATGGTGTTATGAGTATGCCAGCTTTAGTAGTTAATGAAAATGTTGTTTCTATGGGAAAAGTATTAAAACCTGTTGAAGTTGAAAACTTATTGCATAGATTAGGCTTCTAAGGAGGAATGTTGCTGTGTCTAAAGAAAAGAGTATCAATGTTTTTCAGAAATATTTATCTGTATGGGTAATTATATGCATGATTACAGGGGTACTTATTAGTAAATATATTCCGAGCATTCCTGCCGTTTTGAATAAGTTTGAATATGCAAAAGTTTCTATACCAATGGCATTGTTAATATGGCTAATGATTTATCCAATGATGATGAAAGTTGACTTTAAAAGCATTAGAAATGTTAGCAAAAATCCTAAAGGTCTATTTATCACTTGGATTACGAATTGGTTAATCAAGCCTTTTACGATGTATGGTATTGCCAGTTTGTTCTTTTTTGTGGTTTTTAAATCTTTAATCACGCCAGAACTTGCAACAGAATACCTTGCAGGAGCGGTCTTGCTGGGGGCAGCACCTTGTACAGCTATGGTATTTGTATGGAGTTCACTTACGAAAGGAAATCCTGCATATACCGTAGTACAGGTAGCGACAAATGATTTAATTATTCTTGTGGCTTTTGTACCAATAGTAAAATTTTTGCTTGGTGTATCCAATGTTTCAGTACCTTGGGATACGCTCATATTATCGGTAGTATTATTTGTAGTTATACCGCTAATAGCCGGAATGGCTACCCGATATTATGTAATAAAGAATAAAGATAGAAATTACTTTGAAAATATTTTTATACACAAATTTGATAATGTAACCAGTATAGGGCTTTTGCTAACACTTGTGATGATATTTTCATTTCAAGGTAAAGTGTTTTTAGAAAATCCATTGCACATAGTTTTAATTGCGGTGCCATTAATTTTACAAACATTTTTAATTTTTGCAATCGCATATATAGCGTGTCATATATTTAAACTGCCCTATAATATCGCTGCCCCTGCTGGTATGATAGGTGCGTCAAACTTTTTTGAGCTTTCCGTTGCAGTGGCGATTGCTCTATTCGGAACGACTTCACCTGCTGCATTGGCAACAACAGTGGGCGTTTTAACAGAAGTTCCTGTCATGTTGCTCTTAGTGAAAATTGCAAATAACACGAAAGGCTGGTTTTTAAATGAATAAAAGAAAAGTTGCATTTATCTGTGTTCATAATTCATGCCGAAGTCAAATAGCAGAAGCCTTAGCTAAACATCTTGCTTCGGATGTTTTTGAAAGCTATTCTGCTGGTACTGAAATAAAGGCACAGATCAATCAAAATGCTGTTCAGCTTATGAAACAGATTTATGGTATTGATATGGAGAAAGACCAATACTCAAAATTGATTGAGGATATTCCCACACCAGATATTGCAATATCTATGGGGTGTGATGTCGGTTGCCCTTATATTGGCAAAGCATTTGATGATAATTGGGGATTGATTGACCCGACTGGACAGGACGATGAAATATTCAAAAGTGTCATTAATCAGATTGAAAAAAATGTATTACAGCTTAAAGAAACTCTAATAAAAGTATGATAAAAACAAAATGGATACTATGCCCTATTTGTAAGGGCAAAACACGAAGTCAGGTTAGGACAGATACAGTTTTAATCAACTACCCTTTATATTGCCCCAAATGCAAACAAATAAGTTTAATTTCAGTAAAGAATTTTGCTATAACTGTAATTAAAGAGCCAGATGCTTAGACACAGAGCCAATAATTTGAGAGTTTCTATTCTCTAATTATTGGCTTGTTTTTATTACTTACCCCATACTCCATATGATCTGTGCGAAACAAAAATGGAGGAACTAATCTTCCCCCATTTCCTTTGATTCGATGATACCAGAAGCGACACTTTCCATGATAACCATATCTTTGTCGTCGAAAGTATCAAGCTGCTGCTCCAACTGTCTGCGGCGAGTGCTTTTCACTTTGTCGCTGGACGGCAGGAAAATTTCATCAACGGACACATTGAGTAAAGTTACAAGGTCGTAAAACACCTGTAAACTTGGGTGCTGCCCTTTATTCTCAATGTTCGTCAGATAGCGTGGGTCAATCTCAATTTTTGCTCCCACCTGTTCACGGGTCAGACCTTGTTTCATCCTTGCCGCTTTAATGGCAAGTCCAAAGGCTCTGAAATCGTATTTATCTTCTGTTTTACGCATAGTTAATCACCTCACTACATTTTACTGTTCCTAAAGAATTTGCGACAGGTACAGTAAAACGTATTGTAAGGTTTATTAGTTCCTATTGTATAGGAAAACAACAAATTTATATGCTGCTTGGCGGTAATAAAAAAAACCGTTGTCAGCAGTAACGCTTTTATACGCCCATTTCGATAAAACGACGGTTTATACAGCCGCCGTTTTATTTTTTCCTAACGGTGGACAGACTACTGGATGGTTTTGTTTTAGCGGCTTTAGGAGGCAGCCGCATGGAACGCCTGCATATTCGACAACATTCGATCATTGGTAGAGCGTTAAAAAAATCCATTTAATTTCTGCGGTATTCTATACTCCTGTATATGGTTTTTCACGTCATACAGCAGGAACAATTCAGATAGCACAAGATCAGTACGTCAGTATTGCCCTTGTGCTTTTTTGCTGCACAAAACTTTTTCAAAAAGTTTTTGCGGTTAGGTATCAAATCCCACCTCTTGCGGCGAGTGTTAGTGCGAAAAGAGGTAGAAGCCTTTTCGCTTTAGCAACTTTAGCTGGAAAGGAGGTGAGATTATGAAGCCATCTTCTTTCGAGAACGCTATCAGACTTCAATTTGATTGTCTGGCTCGCAAGGTTGTAGGTACAACCGTAAAGGACTACAACCGTGAGCTTGGCAGACGTGCAAAGCGTGAAACTCCATTCTGTGAGCTGCCGGAAATGGAATTAAACCATATCGGCACTTGCGACGAATACTCGGTTGAATTTACAGCCTTTGACGTATTCGGCAATGAAATCCTTATCTATGATGAACAGCTATGTGAAGCAATCAAAGAATTAAATGAAAGACGACGTAACATTCTGCTTATGTCCTACTTTCTTGAGATGACCGACGCTGAAATTGCAGAGGTCATGGAAATGGAACGATTTTCCGTTTGTAGAAACAGGCTGCACACATTAAAGCTAATCAGAGATATGTATGAGGAGGGATAAAACATGATGAAGTCTACAAAGAAGTGCCCGCTATTTTCCACGATCAGCTCGGCTGCTGACGGTGACGAGGTAGCAATCGGAAAGATTTTAAACCACTATGACGCTTACATATCAAAAGCCAGTTTGCGCCCGTTTTATGACGAACACGGAAATATGTATATCGTGGTCGATATGGAACTGAAAGGCAGAATAAGAGCTGCGCTGATTGAAGCAATTTTGGGATTTGAAGTCAAAGTGAAATAAGTGTAACAGAGAGTGTCTACCACCTCATTTCCACTCTTTACCGTTCTTTGAAAACTGAATAAAGTAATCAGATACGTTTGATATGCGGCGAGCCTGCGGACTGGAACGCCACGACCACTGAAAGGAGGGATACCGGCGAGCGACCACGCCAGTGATCCGCAAGCAACTGTTGGAAAGGTTGCTGCCATGACCCGTATATCAGAATAATGATACACCCGTATGACACGGTTCACCCATCAGAATGGGAATGGTGAAAGTCCAGTGGAGCTTCCGAAGCCGTCTGATTACTTATTATATACAGATAGACAAAATCTTTCATAATGTACAAGCATTTTTGCATACTTTGTAAATATAGTGTAGTGAGGTGGTTTTATGGCGAATGACGCAAAAGTAGTTTGCAAGAATGTTTTTAAGAATAGTGATACGGCGGCTTTGCAAAAAATGTTTACTCTGAAATGGATAGAGCTGATAAATCAATTTGAAAAAAGTAAGGGGCAGCCTACTCCTGCAAGATGATAGACAAACTATCCTGCCAAGTGTTATAATAACATTAGCAGTGATAGTTTGTTTTGTCTTCTCTGAAAAGGAGAACAAAACATGATGAATAAGTCAAGGGTTGCTATATATTGCCGCTTATCAGAAGAAGATAGAAACAAACAATCAGAAACAGACGACAGTAACAGTATTCAAAATCAAAAGTCTATGCTGCTTCAATATTCTTTAGAACAAGGTTGGGAAGTCTATAACATATACAGTGATGATGATTACACTGGTTCTGATCGACGACGACCAGAGTTTAACAAGTTATTGAATGACGCAAAAGACCGCAAATTTGATATTATCTTATGTAAGACTCAATCCAGATTTACCAGAGAGCTTGAATTGGTGGAAAAATATATTCACGGTCTATTTCCTATCTGGGGTATCCGTTTCATCAGTATTGTAGATAATGCTGATACCGCCAACAAAGGGAATAAGAAATCAAGACAGATTAACGGTCTGGTGAATGAATGGTACTTAGAGGATATGTCGGAGAATATCAAGAGTGTGCTGACAGACCGAAGAAAAAACGGTCACCATATTGGAGCGTTCGCACTCTACGGTTACAAAAAAGACCCTGACGTAAAAGGGCATTTGATTATTGATGAAGAAGCTGCACAGGTCGTCAGAGAAGTTTTTACACTGTTTTCAAAAGGCTATGGCAAAACAGCCATTGCCCGTATGCTGAATGACCGAGGTATCCCCAATCCAACGGAATACAAGCGGCTTCATGGTTTACGCTGGCGAACACCCAAAGGCAAGAACAGTACCCTCTGGAAATATTATGCTATTTCCGATATGCTGGTAAATGAAATTTATATTGGCAATATGGTACAGGGAAAATATGGGAGCGTATCTTACAAGACGAAACAAAATAAGCCACGCCCTAAAAGTGAGTGGTATATTGTCGAGGGTACGCACGAACCGATTATTGACCGTGAATTGTGGGATAAGGTGCAAGCGTTGATAGCTCAAAAGGCAAAACCATTTACAGTAGGTACAATCGGGTTATTCGCTAAAAAAGCTCGCTGCATGAACTGCGGTTATGTAATGCGTTCTAACAAACAGGCTGATGGGCGACGTTATTTAGGATGTTCCAGCCGCCATGTTTCTAAGGACGCTTGTATAGGTTCTTTTATCTCTGTACCTAAATTGGAACAGGCGGTGATTGCTGAAATCAACAAGCTGTCTGCCGCATATCTGGATAAGGATGAACTGGAACAAAACGTAACCTTTAACAGTGATGTAAAAGGCAAACAAAACGCTCTGAAAGAGGAAATTGCTGCATATCAAAGCAAGATTGCAGAATACACCAAAGGTATCCGAGAATTGTATTTAGACAAAGTTAAGGGTATCTTGTCAGAGCAAGATTATTTGGATTTATCCAAAGACTTCTCTACTCAAAAAGAAAGGCTTGAAAAACTGGTTATTGATACGCAAAAACAGCTTGACGTTATTGAAAGAAAAATACAGGCTGGTGATAACAAACGCCAGTTAATCGAGCAATACACCAATCTTGAACACTTAGACAGGGAAATCGTTGAAACATTGATTGACTATATATTAGTTGGAAAGAAAGACCCTGTAACTAAGGAAGTACCTATCGAAATACACTGGAATTTCTAAGTTCTTGATAATCTGGTGTCCAGTATGCCAGACTATCAAGGACATCTCTTAAATACTCATTGTTGTTCTTACACAGTTGCACCATCCGCAGCCATGTCCTCAAACAAATCAGTAAGCGGATCGCCTTTGGATTGGTAATATGCAGCAGTAAATGGTGCTCCGCTGGCTGCCTGTGTCCATATGCCGGTTGTATGGTCAACATAATATGCATCAAATCCACCTGCTTTTATTTCCTCGACACTGAGATTTCTGGTCAGCTGATACAGGATTGCGGATACCATTTCCAGATGAGCAAGCTCTTCTGTTCCGATATCCGTTAACATCGCACGTACACTGTCATACGGCATGGCATAGCGCTGATTCAGATAACGCATTGAGGCAGCCAGTTCTCCATCCGGACCGCCAATCTGCGAAATTACGATTTTTGCGAAAGCAGGATCCGGTTTTCTGATATTCACAGGAAACTGCAGCTTCTTTTCATATGTCCACATACATCAATCCTCCCTTTCCCATGGCCAGGGCCCTTTGCTATACTCCCAGCTATCCGAGTGATTCTGCCGATTTGTCAATGGTCCGCAAAGATGTTCATACTCCTTTACAGCCTTCTCGCGTTCCTTCACAGCAGACTGATAATACTGCATTGCCTGTCTGTCATCAGGGTGTGAGTTTAAAAACAGTGCTGTTTCCTGAATCGCAAAATCCAGCATTTGAAGCTTTCTCAGCAGTTGCTTTCTATTCATCATCAGCACGCCCCCTCATCACCGAGAAAGGGTTTATCAAGAGCATGAAAAATCGTTCCTCTTTGAAACCCAATCTCTCTTTCATACGGTTTTTTCCATACCTGCATCGGTACATATGCCATACCAGGCATCTGTGCCTGCTGCCGTTGATGTTTAGGCTGCTGCTCCATAAAGTCCACATCATCATAGCAGTATTCATTATCAGCTACGCGCTCCCTGGGAATCCATGGACAGCACGCACCATTCGCATACTTCATATAAGTTCCTCCTAACCTGAGGCTTTCACCTCACTGCATAATATGAAAATACTGATAACAGGCATAGGACAAGCATATAGAAGATGAAAAATTCATTTCTCTATGCATGGAAGCAGATGAAAAAAGACCTATCGGCCGCAAAGTAATCAGAACGTTTGCATCGCTTCGATAAGTCCTTTTCAGATTGCTTATAATATGTTCAAAGTATGCTGGTTTACATAAGCACTAATGAAACTGCGCCAGCAATGTCTTTTCAAAATGTTCTTCACTGACACTTGTTTTCCAGCGATAAAACAGAATGGAAAGAACAGAGAAGACTACAAGCATACCTGCAAAGACAAGAATATCCGGTGTAATGGATCCGCCGATTGCCAACGTATTGCGGAATGCATGCACACTGTAGCTGAATGGCATAAACGGATGAATCGCATTATAAAATCCAGAGGATGTTTCAATCGGATAGGTACCTGCCGCTCCCCCCAGCTGCAATACCATGAATATCAGAACAATAAAGCTTCCGATTTTTCCACAGGTGATGTTAAAGAAAACGATCATGGACATGAAGCCTGCGGAAACCAGTGCCGCCATGGCAAAGGTAAGCAGCGTCTGATAGGGAGATAGGCCGTTAACCAGCATCAGCACACTGATCATAATGACTGCCATCAATGTGGAGACCGTATACATAACAGAAGCCTTGCAAGCCCACATACGCAAACCGGACGTCGTTTTACCTGTGTTTTTCAACAGCGGATACATAAGAGTAAAGGCCATGCAGGCAACATACAGCCCGACAGACATCATATAGGGCGCCATCGCTGTACCATTGTTTTCCACATTGCTCAATTCCTGATGAGTTGTGACCACCGGCTGTGCCAGCATTTCCTTTGTATTCTGTGTTGCTGATACCGAGCTTTCTTCAGCTCCCTTATGCAGCGAGCTTGTCAGCGTATGGGAACCGTCCTTCAGCTGTAACAGTCCGCCTCCCAGTGTATTGGAGCCCTGCGCAAGCTGCTGAGCACCACTGCTGATTTGAGAAGCGCCGCCCTGCAGCTGAGCAGAGCCGTTTAATAATGTCGGACTGCTGCTGTTTAATGCTGAGGCTCCCTGATATAGAGAATCACTACCCGTTAGCAGCTGTGTGATTCCGCCCTGTAAAGCAGGAATTGCAGAGTTCAGCTGTGTCGTACCTGTTTGTAATTGAGCTGCACCGGCTGTTAAAGCCGTAGATTTCTGTGATAAGGTGGAAAGACCGTTTCTAATCGTATCTACGCCCTTTGTATAAGCATGAATCCCCGAAGCCAGTCCCTGTTCACCAGATAAGGCTTTATCAGCATCTGCAAGGCCGCTTTGAAGCTGCTGCATACCCTGTATCAGACCCATGGCTTCCGCGGTGGAGCCCTGTGCATCCAGTGAACGCTGTACAGTGGAAAGACCCTGCTGCAGCTGCGTCAATGCCTGATCGTTTCCGCTGAGAAGAGCTGTCATCTCCTCACTTCCTTTGGAAAGCTTAGAGAGCCCTGTCTTGAGCACAGCATATTGCTGATTTAAATCATTCATATCCGCTGCCGCTTCTGTTAGCTGATTCACAGTATCCTCATAAGCATGCAAATCCTTCAATTTCTGTGCGGCTGCATTCAATCTCTGACTCGCATCTGTATTCTTGTTTATGATTGTCTGCAGCTGAGCCTCCAATGCCGCCGCCCCTTGTGTAACCTGCTTCAGACTATCTGCACTGCCGGTATTTTTTTCGTGCAAATAAGCAAGTAGATCAGCATGACTGTCGGTACTTGATTTTATTGCAGTGGATAGCTCCTGCATACCAGACAGAACACGAGAGCTGCCCTTATGCAAATCGGAGGTTCCCTGCGCCAGAGCATTCACCCCCTGATTTAAAACTACAGAGCTTTGCATTAACTGCTCACTTCCCTGTTGCAGGGCAGCTACACCGGTTGTATACGCCTCTACCCCCTGCTGCAGCTCACCGCTTCCTGTGTGCAGCGAGGATGCGCCGTTAACAAGCTGTACGCTTTTTCCATTCATCGTGCGGATACCGCTTCGCAGCTGCCTGCTTCCCTGTTGCAGCTGTGCCACTCCATCGGTATAAGCCTGCAGTCCCTGCTTCAGTGTTTCACTTCCGTCTTGAAAGGTCAGTGTACTGGAGGCAAGAGTGTTCAGACTATCCGTGATGGTCTGATTCCCCGCAATACTGTCGGATAATCCGTTCTGAATTTTCTGACTGCCCTTTCCCGCTGTTTTCAAGCCGCTGCTCAACACCTGAACGTTGGAGAATAATGTATCGGCATAGGTTTTTGTCACAGTAGCGGAAATCTGTTCCCGTATTTTTGCAATCGCTGTCTCGTCCATTTTCGAGGCAATATAATTGGTACCGGGATTCGTTGTATACCTGAGCTCCATTTTTTTCGGATGTTTATCCATGAGCGTTGTTGCATTTGATGAAAAATTTTCAGGTATCGTTATAATCATATAATAAGAGCCATCCTTTAAGCCCTGGCTGGCTTTTTCGGCATCGACAAAGCAGAAATCCATTTCCTTTGCCTTTTTCAGATTCGCAACCAGATCCTCCCCGATATGAAGGCTGGAACCGTTATAGGTAACCTTATTGTCTTCATTTACTACTGCAACCGGTATTTTATCCGCATTTCCGTAAGGATCCCACATAGAACCCAGAAAAATACCTGAATACAGCATGGGAATCACAATAATCGCTGCCAGTACAACCTTGATCCATGTACTGCCTGCTATATTTTTCCATTCTTCCTTCATAATATCCTCTTCTTTCTTTTCTATCCATAGATATACCATATCCACGGAATACTGGAATTATAGTACATTATATGCTTGTGTCAACGCTCTTTACAGAAAGTTTAGAATTGTTATGAAAAATTCACACGAAAAAGACGGCTTGATTTAAGGAAAAGGCTTGCAAAGACAAAGAAAAAACAGCTATACTATACATGATAGAAGGTGAGAGTATGAGAATACGCGGCAGTCTGGAGCAGGCAATCTGTATCGTGCTGCTGATAAGTACAAGCAGCCGGCCGGTAAAAAGCAGCGAGCTCAGTAAAAAGCTGAACGTATCAGATTCCTATTTAAAAAAAATCATGCGGCAGCTGGTCAAAGCGAAGATCGTTTCTTCAATCGCCAGTAAAAACGGCGGCTTTGTATTATTGAAAACCCCCTCCCGCATCACCTTTCTGGACCTGTTTAATGCCATCGAGGGGCAGGAGCAATTTGCTGTGAGTACAAGCCTTGTCGATCGGGTGTTTGATTCCAGAAAGCAGGTAAAGGAAAAGGAAGAAAAAATCATGCATTATCTGCATGGTGCGGAATTGGAATATCGAAAGAAATTAAAAGAAATCACCATCCAGCAAATTTTATCCGATGTCTGATAATAACAGCCGCAAGACATGTTCATGCTGCTGTATATCATATCAGAAATGATAATATTTCTTACATAAACTATTTTATAAGCTTGCTTTAAAAAGAAAATAAAAAAAAGCTACAGCCGGGGCTTTAACACTGGCAGAGTCATTTGCACTTTACTCACCATGTAACAGCCATAGGTAATCCAGGCAGCTTTCTTTGATTGTTAAGCTGCTTTTCTTTTTTCCTTTACACGATGTCCTAACGTGATAAGAAAAAGACTGAATCTTCCGATATAGAAGGCTCAGTCTTTCCTTTTTCTCAATTTCCGCCGGGACCGTCCTGACGATCTCTTTCATCCGGATAATACTTCAGGTTATTGTTCGTCCATTGATTGTTGCCGGCTGTTTTCTTTGCTTCCTCACCATGCAGCAGATCTTCGCTGTCACAGCAGGATTTTTTCTTCTGTTCCATGTTCATCACACTCCATTCTTAGTATGTGTCCGGAAGGGATTGACTATACCGATTCTTTGCCTGAAGCATACGGCCCGGTTATTTCCAAGACATTTCCTTCGGGGTCTGTGATATTGAAATACCAGTAAGGCATCGAGATTGAAACATAATATAAGGGAGAGAGCGGACCGATCTGCAGATTTTTCAAACGCGTATATTCTGACTGCAAATCCTCACAAACATAATTCTGAACCATTATATCATTCCCTTGGTTCACCGTCTGTATGCAGTCTTCGACATATGCATTATTATAGTGTTCGTCCACATCCTGTTCTTTTTGTACGCATTGCGCATCATATTCCGCATGCAGCACGGCAAGCGTATGCCCGCAGGAAAACTCCACCCATCGCTGTGCAGTAACTTCCTTCCCTTTTTGCTGAAGCAGCTGCTCGTAGAAGCTTACCGTATCACGAAAATGCAGTGCATTGATATATATACAGGCCAGCTTCATCGTGGTTCCTCCTTCATCCAAATATCCTGTTCCTTCTCATGCTTTTTCATCCAGGCAAGTGCATAGGGACTAAATGCCATACATTTCCAGCACTTCTTCCTTATCACAGCTGCCGCCTCCTTCATCAGTGCGCCTCTTATCCCCTGTCCGCGCAGGGATACATCGGCAAATGTATGATTGATATCCACGACCTGCTTGTCCACAAAGGGGAATGTAAACTCTGCAGGCAGCTGTCCCTGTTCCTCTATAAATATACGGTGATCCTCTCTGCTTATCTCCATAACAGTCTCCTCCCCATGCCATACGCACGACGATTACAGCTTCATTGTACCATAAATCATTTCTGCATTACTGAAATTAAATACCATTTTTAACTACCGTTTTATACCCGTGTCTTAATACAGGAAGCAGATTTTATAAAACAGAGCTTTATCCGCTGTTATCAGTTATAAACAAAGGAATCAGACTCATCGCACGAAGCTGATAAGCCTGATTCCCAATCTCTCAAAGTGTTCTGGTCTCGCTGCTTCCAAGTAAGAAGCAGAGCGCCCATAGCCTGCTCCTTAAGTGATGAACAGCTGTCACTGTTGTTGTTATTACAAACTAAGCGCATTTAACTCGCCTTGTTTTTATGCAAACAGCGGTACAATCTCCTTCTTTAAAACGTCAATCAGTCCAAGATCGGACATTTTCGCCTCCGGGATAACCGGTAAAGCAAGGGTTACGATTCTCAGCAGCGGGTTTTCCATATCCACAAGACCGAGCGCACGATTCGCATCCTTCATCAGTGCATTGTCAACTGCCAGCTCCTCTGCAGGCTTCAGCGAAATCAGTCCTGCCAGCGGAAGCTGCAAGGTATGAAGCACAGCTCCGTCCTTTACCGCACACATGCCGCCTCCACAGGCAATCAGCTCATTTGCGGCAAGCAACGCGTTCTCTGCAGTATCGTATACAATCGTCAGATTGTGTGAATCATGAGAAACCGTTGAAGCAAGAGCTCCGGTTGTCGTACCAAAGCCGCGCACAACACTAAGTGCAACTGTATCGTGCCCCTCATGACGGTTTACGACAGCTACAAACTTCAAATCATCATCATTCAGCTTCAGATAACCGTTTTCCACAGGAAGCTCCTCACAGCTTACCAGTGTGCTGGACAACAGCAGATCCTTATACTCCATCAGATTCACCTTAACCGTCCCGTTTTCCACAGGAGCCTGGATACGGAAATCCTCAACGCTTAACTTCTTCACATGCATGGAATTGCGATGCTCAATAGCATAGCTTTCATCCTTAATGTCTGCCAGCAGCTTTCCATTTTCCGCTACCAGCTCACCATTGTAAAATACATGACTCGGCTTCAATTCCTCCAGGCTTTCCACCAGCAGCATATCTGCCACAAAGCCAGGTGCAATCGCTCCCAGGTTTTCGATTTTGATTTCACGTGCCGTATTATAGGTAGCACTCTTAATAGCTGTTACCGGATCCATACCGCATCGAATGGCATTGCGGACTACATCATTCATATGTCCGTTGTTCAGAATATCATCCGCTTCGCGATCATCCGTACAGAAGCACAGGTGATCGAAGAATTTCACCTGCTTAACACCCTCCCAGATATCCTTTACATTCTTTGTGATGGAGCTGTCTCTGGCATCCACATACATTGCACTGCGCAGCTTTTCCAAGCCCTCATCCGATGCCCGTGTTTCATGACAGGTATTCGGACCACCGCACAGATAGGCAGACAGCATCCGCCCGCTGACATACGGTGCATGTCCCTGCATATACAGTCCGCGATCCTCCGCAACCTTCAGAATATCCATCATACGGTCCTCACCATGGATAACGGCAAGGAAATCCATAACCTCCGCAAGTCCGATGACACGCTTTAAGCCGCAAAGCTCTTCAATCTGTTCTGCCAGAAAATCCGCTCCCGCATTCTCCAGACCGGGTACGGCAGGCACACAGCTTGGAATATCGATCAGCTGACGCATGGGGAGATCTTCTCCGCTGTCATGCATATAACGCACGCCCTCCATGCCCCATACATTGGCAATTTCATGCGGGTCGGTAATCACGGTCGTTGTCCCGTGAGGAAGAACTGCCTTTGCGAAATTACGCGGCGTCATCATGGAGCTTTCGATATGCTCATGCGCATCCAGAAAGCCGGGAATCAGATAGTGTCCCTGTCCATCCACAACGGTCGCTGCCTTGTCCAGATCCGCATCCAGATTCTTATATTCCACATGTGCAATCATACCATCATAAACAAATACATTGGCCGGATAGATTTCTCCGGTAATCACGTTGACCAGCTGAACATGTTTGATCAGCAAATCGCTTGGAATTTCACCAAGAGCCGCCTTGAGCAGCTGTTTCTTATCCTTTGGCTGCAGCTTCATATACAACACTTCCTTTCTCAAAAAGATGCACTCTCATGCATCTTTTGCTTTACCCGTATATAAAATAACAAATCAGTGGTATCGCCATAACATACATAATCGGATGTACTTCTCTGAATTTACCGGTTGCTGTTTTGATGAGTACGAATGCCAGAATACCGGCAGAAATACCGCTGGCGATAGAGCCTGTAAACACAGTAAACATAATCATGACAAAGGGGCCGAAGGATTCTGTGAAATCTGCGAAATCAATATCCTTAAAGCCGCTGATCATTAAAAAGCCCACGAAAATCAGAGCCGGTCCGGTTGCCGCATTGGGAATCATCAGCACCAGCGGGGAGAGAAATACCATAATCATAAAGATAACGGATACTACAACACTTGTAAATCCGGTACGTCCGCCTGCTTCCACACCAGCACTGGATTCCACAAAGGTGGTGATGACCGTATTACCGGTAAGCGCACCGACACAGGTACCGATGGCATCTACCAGAAACGGCTGCTGGATATTCGGTAAATCCCCGTTTTCATCCAGCATGCCGGCTTTTGCACTGACACCGAGAATTGTCCCCAGCGTAGAAAAGAAATCTCCGCAGAACGCCGTAAAGATCAAAATGACGGATGAGAAGCTGAATACGGATTTAAAATCAAGATTAAACATGACATTGCCCAGCCCTGTGAAATCAGGAACCTTGGCAAAGGTAGACGGCACTGTGGTAACCCCTGCCGGTATACCCAGAAGCGTAGCGATAACGATACCGATCAGAATAGCACCGTTTACCTTATACGCTGTCAGAATAGCGATGATAACAAGCCCCAGAACGGCCAACATAACAGCAGGATCGGTAAAATTCCCCATGCCCATTCCGCTTTCCGTAAAGGCTGCAATCCCTGTATTTTTGAATCCCAGATAGGCGATAAAGAAGCCGATTGCGGTACCGATCGATATTTTAATGTTCTTTGGTATCGCCTTAACAATCAAGTCACGGATACCGAAGATTGTCAGCAACAGAAAAATAACACCTGAAATCAGAGTCATTGCCATAGCACCGCCAAAGGACAGCTGCCGGCTCTGAATCAGTGCCCCGAACATGAAGTTGCTTCCCATACCGGTTGCCAGTGCAAACGGAAGGTTTGCATACAATGCCATCAGCAGCGTAATCAGCCCACTGATAATAGCACAGGTGACAACAATCGCCTCCTTCGTAATCATGACGCCGTTGGCATCGATGATAAATGCGGCATCCCCATAGCCGACGATTGCCCCGGGCTGTACAACCAGAACATATGCCATTGTCATAAACGTGGTGATACCGGCGATAAGCTCTTTTTTATAGCTGGTATTGCGTTCCCTAAATTTGAAAAAATCTGCGATTTTGCTCATATTTTCCTCCTTAACCATGTCCTCACCATATTCCATGATATCCATGAAAGAAGAAGCACCATAGTATCTCATTTACGGTGAGATGTAGAGACTGTCAGCCATATCCCGACATTATATGGTGAGCACAACAGTGTTCATTATACCAAAGAGGAAGCAAAACTGTAAACGTCTATGCATAGGTAATTGTTTCCTGAATGCTTACAAATACTTCCGGAATGCCTCCAGCAAAAGCTGACACCCGTCTGCACAGTCCTTTTGTGTACTGTATTCCTCTTTACAGTGGGAGGCTCCTTCATGCTGAGAGCGTACAAAGATCATCGCTGTGGGACAAATGCCCTGAAAGTTCATACAGTCATGACCGGCGCCGCTGGCAAGTCGCAGAATCGGCAGCTGCAGTGTTTTACAGCAGACCTCCAGCTCCTGCTTCAGGCCTTCATCACATATCGCCGCCGGCAGCTGCTGTTCCAGGCGGCGTTCAATCCGTACTCCCTGTTCCTGTTCGAGCATTTCTTCAAACTCCTGCATTACATCCAGTATTTGCTGTATGACAGCATCATCCAGAGAGCGCAGATCCAGAGAAAAGCTTACACGATCACAAATGATATTGCAGGCGCCGGGGTAGGTATGAATTTCCCCGATTGTAGCCACCGTATGCGGCTGCTGCTGCGCAAGCTTCGTCATGTGCAGAATCCAGCGGGACATGGCGGTTACCGGATCATGACGACGATGCATCGGTGTTGCCCCCGCATGTGCACTTCTGCCATATATTGTGACCGTATATCTCACCAGCCCGGCAATCCCCTCAACAATTCCCACGGAGAGATTCTGTGCTGCCAGAACATCAGCCTGCTCAATATGTACCTCATAAAATGCTTCCAGCGATGACAGCTGGCAGGTCGCATAACACGCAGGATGATAGCCTGCCTGTGTCATTGCCTGTGCAAGTGTAATTCCCTTATGATCCACAGACAGCAGTCCGTCTTTTTCCACTTTCCCGCAAATCGAGCGGCTGCCAATCATGCCATATCCGAAACGGTTTCCTTCTTCATCCCGAAAGCCAATGACCATGATGGAACGCTGCGGCTGTATTCCTGCTTCCCGTATGGTCTGCAATACTTCAATACCTGTCAGCACTCCCAGACAGCCATCGAATATTCCGCCTTCCTTTACCGTATCGAAATGGGAGCCGCAAACAACAGGAGGCAGGTTTGGTTCAGCTCCCTTCAGCGTACCTATGATATTACCACAGGCATCAATCGTTACATGAAGACCGGCTTCCCGCATCCATTCCGTCAGCTGAAAAGCTGCCGCCTCATCCTCTTTTGTGAACGAAAGCCGTGTTACACTTCCATCTTCTGCTTTTCCAATCTGCCCCAGTGTCTGTATATGATTCCATAAACGCTTCTCATTGATTCTCATAGGCTACCTCCTGATTATGAACATTATAGCTGATTGCTTCAAAAAAGCCAAGACAGCAGAAAAGACACCATCAAACCGGTGTCTTGTTCTTTCGGTGCTAACGATGAGAGGAGTTGAAGGATTTGGTAATACTTATGAAATCAAGCGTCAGACGCACCTGTGATGTTTCATCCCGGATACTGCGCAGCTCCCGCATCAGATTCAGCTCTATCGGCATCAGCACCTGCTCAGTCTGAATACCGCAGATTCTGCTGATATCCATATTCAGATAATTCGCTATTTTCAAAGCGACATGCAGAGGCATCGTCCGTTCCTTTTTCAGATATTTTGTTACAGAGTTTTTATCCAGCCCGACACTTCTTGCGAGAGAAGACTTCGTCATATCCAGATCCTCAATTCTGTCATTCACATAATCTATAAATTTATCAGTCATCACGTCATTTTGCATACTATCACCACTTATATGTTCATTATAGTATAAGTGTTACCATAACATCTAAATTTAAACTTATATTATGCTATATGTAATATTTACACAGTATTTTAGAATCTTTTTAGTTACTACATTATAAATAAATGATTGCATTTTATGCAAAATTCGTTTATAATAACGATACCGTCATCAGAATACCTGACTTTTAACTTCATTCTCACAAATCAGTATCTGATGACGGCCTGCCTAGGTATCTGACAGTAAAAAGCTGTCGGATTTTTTTATTTCACTGGTAATATTTACATACAAAACCATACGATTTCCTGCACCAAACCGGATAAAACATGATATGATAAACAAAAGGAGGCGTTTTCTATGAAAAAGCTGTTATTTGTCTTACTTGCAGGAATGCTTATGCTTACCGGATGCGGTGGAGGAAATGATGATAAGAGCGGGGAAGCACCAAAAAGCAATGATGAAAGCTCAACAGAATTATCTACAAAGGAAGTGAGTGCCAAGCTGCGTGAAATCAATGACTGGTATGTTACAAATATCTGGAATGTCGGTTTATGTGATATCGGGTATTACACTTCCAGCGGTACTTCTGCGACAGGAGAGGAGCTGGACATCGAACTGACATTAAAGCAGTATAACGAAGCTGTTGCAAAGCTTGAGGAATACAACACCTTTGTGAACGGATTAAAGGATAAGAAGTACGATGATGTGAAATTTGCATGGGAAAAGCTGTATAAGGGCATCAAGGAATCCGATAAAATCGTTCAAAGCAATGAAATTAAGGCGAAATCCGATCTGGATTTAAAAACAGACAAGCTGAGCCAGTATCAGACAGCATTCCAGAAATATATCAATGCTCTGAGTGAAAGCTGACAGCCTATAAATTCAGCAGCATATAATGGTGTTTCAGCGAATTCCACAATCATTTTAGTATTGGCAAAACAAAGAGCCCATGTTCTGCCTTCCTTCAATACGTTGAAGGACGCATAAGGTAAGCCGGAAAATATCCATTGAGATTAGAAGATCAATCCCTTTCGTGTTTAACGACAAGGTGAAATCTTCTTTTTTTACCTTAACGCACCAGCACATCGCATTATCCTGTACACACAAAAAAGGGGTATTCACAACCATTGCACGGCAACGATCATTAGCACTCCTTTTGTATGCTTATGTTTTTACATCCACCGGCTGCGTTTCTTTTACAGCTTGGTGAATCCTTTACTAACATGAAAGTATAACAGGTTCATGAATTTATAAGTATGCCTGTACAGCATCACCGCCGAATAATCGGAATCCATATTTCCATGTGATAATCCTTTGCCTCACATGATCCTTCTCCATACAGCTCCACGGTCGGCATGCTTTCATTTCGGTCATAGCCGCTCGCTGGCAGCACTTCTGCATAAATAGTTTTCCACAATGCAGGCAAGCCCTCAGCTATTGGTCCGGTGTTCTGAAATATCATCCAATCTGCCGCGGGAAGCGCAAAGGCCTCATACTCTTCTGACAGCATACCTTCCACCGCAATCATATAGCGGTTATTGCCGTACTTATCATATCCGAAGCACAGGCCGTAGGAAACTGCCGTAGCTGCTTCCTGCATCATACGCTGCAATGTGCCATCTGCCTTTACATCCGACCAAAATTTTATTGAACGATTTTCATTTTGTGTAGAAATCACGGAATGACCGGACAGATGCATACCGGCTTTCCTTTTTATTTCATATTTCATTTCTGTATTTCCGTGCACAGTGATAGCAAAGGATCTCGGCAGAAACAGCGGAAGCTGCAGATTCTGTTTTCTGGCCTGGCTCGGTGAACAGCCGAAGGCTCTGCGAAAAGCTGCCGCAAATACATCTGCGCTTTCATAGCCGTATTCCAATGCAATATCCAGTATGCGTTTCCTGCTATGAATAATTTCCACAGCAGCCTGCGATAGCCTTCTCGCTTTGACATATTCCAGATAACTCATATGATTCAGTAATGAGAATACTCTTTGAAAATCCGCATAGGAGCACCCGCTAAGCTGGGCAAGCTTAGCGCAATCCAAATCCTCCCTCAAATGTTGCTCCGTATAAGCCATGACCCTGTTGATTCCTGTAATCAGCTCCATCACCATCCTCCTTTCATTCAAAGTATAACCGGAATCGCATAAGAAAACCCGATGTTTAGAGAATTGATTTTATCGGGTTTATATTTTGTTTTTACAGCGCCTTTTCCATTAAATCAACCTGATCATCAACAGCCTGTAATTGTTCTTTAAATGTATAAAATCCATTGTGTTTCCAAAAGGAAGCAGCTTCCACATTCCCGTGTATACAGCCAAGACGCACACAGGTGATTCCCTGATTCGCAAGCTGTTTAAAAACTCCCTTCATGATATTGGAGCCTGTTCCTTTTCCCTGCTCTGAAACATCCAACATAAACAGACCGATATATGCAACTTGTGGTTTCGGATAATCGAAGATCAAATCCAGAATCGCAATAAGTGTCTGATCCTTTTGAAAAAAGCCGAGGAAGTATTTATCGTCTGCAGTCTTTCCCGGTGGAGTGCGGGATAAGTCCTCCATGATATTTTCATGTGTTGGCGCTGTTTTGAAGTATTTGTAATAGGTTTTATTTGCCTTGCATAGCGCATATATGTTTTTCACATCCTCTGGACAGAGTCTGCGGACGTGAAATGTATCAGAAAAATCTGTGAGCTTCATAAGCATCCTCCTTATCGCATAGTATACCAATAACTGCTGCAGCATCACTGCCTGAGAAGAATCCATATCGCAACCGGTTTGCTAACTACGTCTCAATGAATTCCTGTTTCGACAATATGTACCGGCTCTTAAACCGGTCCTGTAAGGTAAAGCTGCAGGATAGCAGTGTTTTTCAGAAGCATGATTCTCCTTATCAATATCAGTAGGATTCGATAGGCGTCTGAAAGAGAAAATATCCTGTTTAAAGCAATTTCAGCATATCTTTTCCAAGGCCTTTACCAATGCGTGTATGTAATAGATAATTAACCCATGATATATCTCTTGTGAAATTAGCTATGTATATGCTGTTTTTAGCCTTTTAGATAAGGAAGGACAGATATATCCCGTCCTTTTCACTCATCATCCTGATAAAAATATCATAGCACACTCTGTGCTTATCTACAATGAAAGATGGATGTCATCAAATCCTGCTTCGCTTTTTTTCATAGTGATATCCAAGTTGGCACTATTCTTTGTAGATACATATCCAAAAATAGCTCATTTTTCAGAAAATATAGATGACATCCGCGGTGATGCGGTAAATAAAAAAGACGGACAAATCATCGAATAAGCCTTAATTTATCGGCTTTTTTACGATAACATCCGTCCTGGCACTTTTATTTGGTGCGGGTGACCCTTTTCAGACGCCCGTCCAGAAATCTAAATAGTGACTTGCACTTATAATCTAAATTTTTCCCTTAACCAAATCATATGTTGATTTTCTATAATCAATATATGTTAATCATAGCACATATTGTCAAGGGTTGCAAGGTGGAAATATTTCCACCTTATATAAAATGGAGCTGAGAAATAACAACAAGTTTCACTTCATACATAATGTTCTTTTCCCAGCAATTACTTCTATTATTTCAAAAGCTGTCATTTCCCATAAAACACATCTCACTTGAGATGATAAAACTATTTCTTAAATCTTATTTTATGTGAATTATTTAAGATTACACAACCGATAACTTGAATAATAATAGAAACCGATAGAATCTGCATACCACTAGATACTGCAATATTTAAATTAGAAAATTGCTGAGCAAGGCTTCCATCTGCTACACTGGCACTATTCATATATGTTGTCGGCAATAAATGTGAATACTGTGTTAAACCGCCTACAAATGTTGGCAGGTATGCAAGTCCTAAAACCATTAACAATGCTACGATAAGCACAAACATATCCTCACGAATAAAGTAGGATAATATGTACATAAAGATACTTAAATTGACAATAAACAAAATGCCGATTATAAACCATCCTTTAAACATTGAAATCATGCTAACTGCATACCAAACGCCTTTTGCATTTTGCATCATCAAAGGCTGTTGCAGCCCTGCATTACCCGTAAATAAAGTTGCTATTAAAAATATAGATAGCAAGATCACAGAATACATGGCTACAGAAAACACGATTCCCAAAATGATTTTTGTAATAAATGTTTTTCTTTTATTAAACGGGTATAGTATGCCAATATCCAATCCCTTAACATACTCCAGTGTATAAAACTGAGCTAAAAGATATATACAACAAGCAGTGATGATTACAGGTAAAATAATCTTTGCAAGTGATGTGATAAAACTTAAACCATAGATCGGGAATTCTGGATTTTCATATTTTAAATCATGTTCTTTTAAATACTTGAAAAAGGTAATCTGTTTTTGCTGATTTTGAGCTATATCTTCCGCATTACTTTGAGCACTGACTTCTTTATATTTTTCTAATATTTTGGGATAAGTATTATAGACCTCTGTCCAATCATTGTTTTCAATATTTATTAGCAGCTCTTTATATTCTTCATTTTCACTTTGTAGTTCTTCTATTTGTTGTTTATAAATTACATATTCCTCACTATCCTTTGGATATTTAGATAATTGTACCTCATTGGTTTCTATGGATCCATTGTTTGTCACGATTTGTTGTTCCATATTCTTTTTAAGCAGTGATTGATTTCCTAAATTCATTATAAGGAATATAGATGAAATACCAATCGTCAATAAAACCAAAATAATATTAGACTTTCTATAAAATACACGCTTACTTATGAATTTAATATAGCCAAACGTGCCATTTAAATTTTTACCATTGCGATATGTATCATCTACAACATAAGAAGATGAAGTAAAAACTTTTTTTCTCTTCCTAGAAAAATCTGATAAAAAATAATAAGTCGCAAACAAAAATGCATTACTCACACATAGAACGATCACACCATTCAAAAAATTCACATTTGTTATTCCAATGTCAAACATCATTTCTCCAGTAATGACTTTTAACGAGCTAATATATGTTGTTGGTAACAGATATGCAATATTACGAAATGGAGCGATATTTGTCGAAACCCACATACCACCTAAAACAACTGCTAGTGATATGATCAAGCATACGATATTCCTTTTTGTAAAAGAGGAGATAATAGAAACTAAATTTATGATAAACAGGATAGCCAACGTTCCTAATATTATTAATTGCGGAAGGAGTGTCATAAAAGAAACAAAATTATTTTCGCCTTTTATTGTATAAGTTAAAACTGGAGAGTGTATACTTCCAAAACCTTCTATCACAGTACAATAGATAATTATTAAAGCTGCAAAGAATATAAATAAACCCAATCCTAAAACTACTCCAGCGAAAAGCTTTGAGCCTTGCTTTTTAAGCCTACCTAGCGGCAATACATTATGTATATTTATATGATCTATATAAGAAGAACAGTATACATTCGATGCAAGAAATATAATCAAAACAGCAAAAATCAATGGAAAATATGCATTTATCATGTTGATTAAAAAAGATACACCATGTATGGAATCAAACCGTGTTTCAAAATATGATTGATTTTGAGCCATGTACTGAGCATATTTCTTATCTGTTTTCATTACATTAATTAATTCATAATCTGTATTTTCAAACATTTCGTTAAACTCAATCTCAAGATCTATCAGTTTTGCATCTGCTTCATAATACTTCTTCCAATTTTTTTGCTCAAAACTCTGTGTTCTTATTTCATGATAAGTTTCTCTTTGTTTAAAATTATTTAAATCTTGAACTATACGATTATATATTTCAGAACCTTTTTCATACTGTTCTAATGCTTCTGTAGATACGTCAATCGCTTTTTTTATATCTGTAAGTTCCTGTGTACGATAATCTTTATTTTCAAACATATACGCTGTCGAAAGATTCCCTCTATACATAAGCGTAATAAAAAATATAACTAATAATAATAAGATGATATTTAATTTCTTTTTCCCATTTTTCTTTAATAAAAGAGTCAAAAAATTCATAAGGACACCTCAACAAGTTCATTGTTATGTATTTGTAAAACCGTGTCGCAATATGCAATAATTTCATCTTTATAATGAGAAGAAATCAAAATCGTTTTCCCTTGCTTTTTTAATTCTAAAATCTGTTTAAAAAAGTGCTTTCGATTATCTTCATCAAGTCCATTCGTTATTTCATCCATAATCAAATACTTTGCATTACTAACAAGATATAACCCGATGACTAATCTCTGTTTCATACCTAATGAATACTTACGTGTTGGAATCTTAATATATCCCCCCATATCCCATTCTTCTATGATTTGTTTAATATCTACATCAGACTTCCAAGTATTCTTCACAAATGACAAATAATCTAAACCGGATAAGTTCTTATCTAACCATTCTACACTTTCAAAATAAAAAATTTCTTTCATCATCTTTTCTGAATTAGCACCATCGAAAAGGACTTCTCCACCTTCTGCATTCAATAAATTCACCATTGTACGAAACAGCGTTGTTTTTCCTGTACCATTTTCCGCCACTACTCCATAAATCATATTATCGAGAAATGTATAATTCACATTTGACACTATTGGATGTCGAGTTTCAATTGTTAGGTTTTTCAATTCAATCATAGCAATACCTTCTTTCATATAATCAATTATTAAAGTCACTCATCTATTCCTCAAATTATATCTTCTTCATGTTAAGTCTATTTTAACATTATTTACTTTATATCCAAATTTCTTTTCTATTAATGATTTACCTTGGCAATATCATTTTGGGTGGTAAATCTAATCATAAGTCATAACGAAATATATAAAATAGATATAGCTTTAAGGTTTAGAGAATATCACTATAAAGTTAGTTATAAAAAAGATAGGTATCGCTTAATCAACTAACAACTACCTATCTCTTTTTTATTTCGAATTCAAGATTTTAATAGCGCACTCCGTTAGCGAGATAGTATCTAGTAACTTTTATGCGTTTGTAATTCCATTCTGTTTTAACAACTTTAGATGTTGAATAATCGAATCTAGCATCTACTGGAGCAGTCACATATGTATAATTTGTATAATTGGATAGATTACCAGTTATGGTATTATGGTCATATGTATATGATTTAACCAATTGTTGTGAATTAGCAGCTTTAACATTAATACCAATACCCAACATCAACATTAAAACTACTGAACAAAATAGACTTTTCTTTAAAAATTTCTTTTTCATTTCTCTCCCCCCATTCTTTTTTATCTATCTATTTATCTGCTTTAATTATAACCTTAAAACGATATATAGTCAATATATAGTTAACGATACTATTCCATATTTTACCTATTTTACCATTTAATAATATTTCTATTTGCAACACTTTTATATTTCATAAATTAAGTACAGTGTTTTATACCTTATCCATGCAGTTACTGTCCTTTGAATTCGCCCCCATCATTTCCCCAAAATACGGATTATATCTATGGTAAAGCAGAAATTAAAAAAGTTGGACAAATCATCGAATAAACCTTTATTTATCGGCTTTATTTCGATGACATCCAACTTGGCACTTTAATTTGGTGGAGGTGAGGAGATTTTATATTTTGTATTTTTAAAGATTTTTTTATCTGTATTTATCTACATTTATGCTTATTCTTCCTTATATATTATTATTTATCATCATTTATCATCACTTGTCATTAGTTGAAAACGTAGTTTTTATGTATATTTGCGGTATAGGCATAAAAAAACTCCTGGAAATCATAACAGGAGCTGGCAGCTAGGAAGAAGATATGATACGTATTTTTATGGGGGAGTAAAATATCTTTGCTGCCGTGTACATTATCTCACATAAAAAAATAAAAAAGTAAATAAATCATCAAATACGGGATTTCTTGTTAAAAACCCCGTACTTTTTTATTACTTAGTCAATAGTCTTACAATGTCCATGATAGCCAGTAACGCTTTTTCATTCAGCATTTCTAGGCGTTCAATGATATACTGTATCATTTCTTCTCTTTTCATGAAATTATACCCCTCCGTTTATATAGGCTCTCCCCATCCACCTATATAAAATAATAAAAGACCACCATTAAGGTGGTCAATACCGCAAGTTAGATACTGCCTAGATATCATCCTTAGTGTGTGGTGCGGTATAACGATATTATAGTATAGTTAACGATTTTTCGCAATAAAAAGGCTACTCTCTAGTGCGGAGAGTAGCTAGTTTATACAATACCCATTTACTTTATATAATATATTTTTCCAATTTTCATTAAACCCATAATTAGCTTCTAAATCTATATCAGATTTATTATTCAACATTTTCAATTTATAAATAGCTCTTTCACCCAATTTTTTATTTGGATTCACAAACAAAAGTGCTAAAACTAAACTATATGTTGAATTTAATTTGTATTTCCCTAATTCAAAATCTGTAGGTATGTATTCTTTGGGTTTTATTATATGGTTAATTCCATAAAATCTTTGATAATGACAACATTGATTTCTTAAATATGTTATACAGTGATAGAAACTTTCTAGCTTATCAAATGTAATGTCATAGTAACCTTTTCTACAAATTCCTTTCTTATCCGCCGTTTTCATAATAGAAAATAATTTAGATATGGTTCCAAAAGACATCAATTCTACTAATGCCCATAATGGCATGAAACCTCCATATTTTCTATTATGATGCTTAACAATCAAATTCTCAGGATTACGCTTACTTATATCATTGCATTTCTTTAATAGACTTATAATAGCATCATATTCCTGACTATTTTTCATACTGAAATTACTAGGATTTTGATAACCGGTCGGCCCGTATTCTAAGCAGAAATAGTTAGCAGCTTGTGTTTTCAAATATACTTCGATATCATTGATCAGTTCAAACAAAATAGATCTCAGTTCTTTATCAGCTATATAAATATTGTATATCATTTCAAAGGTGGTTCCATCTTTAAAATGATCATTCTCATCTAGGAAATCTATCATATATCCACTTAATCTATAATAATTTTCATGTTTTAAAATTGCTAAAGCATTTCCCTTATTTTTCACAATCATTTTTTTATCACGCATTAAATGATTTAGTTGTTCTTCGAATGTTAAAGCTTTTTTCAATTCAATTATATTTTCCATCGATTACTCCTATAAATTAAAAGAGTACCCTGGGCCACATTACATGCAAATAGTAAGAGGTGCGGGTACTACGGTCACTTATATTATATGTCATTTTTATAAAATATCAACAAAAATTATCAAAATCAAGTAAAAACTATAAAAAAAAGCCACTCACTCCCTAAGGAATGAGTGGTTATTTTATACTCCGAATGTGCCGTAGGACTTATCTCGGTATCCGTCTTTGCCAAGCGTTCCCGCAGCCATCCAGCGTCGTGTACCGTCTTTTCCAATCCAAGATATCCAGATATAGCCCTCACGCTTAACAAATCCATCATATTTTACAGACATGCCCTTTTCGTACCAGTCACCTGTGAGCATACCTTTTGTACTTGGTGCTTTACGGATGTTAAGCTTATCTACAGTACACGTAAACGTGGCTGTCTCCCCCTCCCAGTCACTCGGTTTGCTGTTTAACACTGTCTTGCTCTCTGCTGGCTTTTTATCAGCAAACAGATCCTTATAGCATTTGGGCCGGAAAGCTGTGTCATACGTTGCGCTGTACGGCAATTTCACCTCGTTAAAGGCTCCGCCTGCACCGCCCTGATTCTGGCCTAAAAATAATCCGTATCCGCCCCCAAGGTCAGCCATAAAGATTGCAATGTGACTATCTGGAGTAGCGCTCACCTCTTTAAAGACTGCAATGTCGCCCTGCTGCATGGTCTTGACCTCATCGCAGTATTTCAGCATTCCGTTGTTTTTACGATCTGTCCAGATATCCTTTACATATCCAGACTTGGTGCAGTTTGCGTATGGATATCCTAACCACTGCATATAGTACGCATATCCATCCCAGCATTGACTGCCATATGCCCCGTCCATGTCATATCTCTTTCCAATAACTTTATTTCTAAAATCCATAGGTGTTTTCATGTTATTTTCCTCCTAATTTTTAATAGGCAAATCGCCTAATTCTTCCATCAAATCATGTATTCCATTTTCTCCAAACATACTGTACACACTGTACAGTGTTTTTACATTTTCAAGCGCATAAAGAGGGATGCACCCCTCTCTCATATAGCGCTTATGGTAATCAATGATATTTATCCGGATGAGCAGGCACATACCGCTTGTTAGCAGTTTAAGCTCGTCAGTATGCTTCTGCTCCAATTTCTTCTCTAGTTCTTCACGTTTGTGCTTTTGATTTGTACGATCTTTAAACAAAAACAGGGCTGCTGGAAGTAGAAAACCGGTTAATAAGGCGAGCAGTATCTCCATGTCTTACTCCTTAGCATCCACCGCAGCTGCGACCTCAGAGGGCTTACCATTTAAAATGTTGATAAACGTGCTGTACGCATCCTTGATATAGCGCCATGCTGCTACACCAATCGTAGCGGCAATCATAGCCACGGTGATGAGGTCGTGCACCTGATTATTGATATCTGGTACGTACTGAGTAAGCAGCGTTGTGGCTGCATCTACAGCGGCAACCATCAGCATAGTACCGATTACCAGCACCAAGGCTTTTTTAACTCCCTGCCACAGTCGCTTGGCGTCAAACGTCTCTCCTGTGATATTGATGTTGTGGTACAGGCTCAACACCACGTTGGCCGTAAAGGCCAGTAGTAAAATAGCGTAGCAGACCAGCACCATACTAAAGTCTGCCAGTAAAACAGTGTAAAGCATATCCATGTTTCTTCTCCTTTCGCTCTTTTGAGCAAATTAAAAGGGTGTTGACGTACACCCTTTAAAACGAGATACCTTTGGATCACTTCCTTTCTCAGCTTCGCAAAGCAGATAAAGCGGATTTTGTATCAAATAATTCATTGTTTAAACGGATTACTTCATTTCTCAATGTATCCACCCTCCTCTCTAATTCAACATTTCTGTTTTTTAGATATTCTATATCCTGTTGCGCTGTATCCACACGCTTAATAGTCTTTTGTACCATATGCATGTTTAGGGATGTCAACTGCTCATATATGATACCGTATGTATCGTCCTCAGGATGGTAATTGTATGCCCCAAACTCGCTGTCAGTTATACCGTGCTTTGTCATGGCATCTTTTGTCCATTGTGCAATGAGACCGCCTTGCCGTTGACCGGGTACCGCATTAAGCTCGAAAGTGACCGGCTGCATATCCATATACATTGCTTCGTATCGTTCATCATATCCTCTGATGCTATTTTTAAGTCTGATGTCCGATGATGTATCACACCCCACCGAGGAGTAGAGCCTGTACCAACGATTACTGGATGAACCAAGTGCCATGCCGCCATAAAGTGGTATAAATCGCCCATGTGTCCAGTTACCATTCGCGGTAGCATCCAGAGCTACGCCGTTATGAGCACCCTCGTTGTTATAAATGTTAAACTGAGTTTCAGTGACGGATCCGTAACCAATATAGCCTTTTCGTGTACCACCATATTTGTCATAGAAGCCAATCCAACCACCAGCTGAATAATTCGAGCCTATCCAAGACGACGCTCTTGCATAAAGTGAGCCGTAAACCGTCATGGCTTTAGATACAATAAAATCATTATTAGGGATTCGCGCGTTATCGCTGCTATCTGTATAAATGAGAGTTGTTGGGACTCCAGAAGAATTCAAGACTCTTAGCCCCTGACCATTAGCAGCAACAAAATTTTTGGCTTGTACATCCCCAGCAGCCCAGATATTACCTCCAGAATTTATAGATGCACTGTTTGAATACTGTGATGATCCAAAATATAGTGTTCCTTCTACAAGACCATCCCCCATTTTGATTTGTCTTGCTCTTAACCAGCCATCAGGATACAACTCAAAACTATTCTCATTCGATGTGTTTACTTTAAGTAATGGGTTTTTCCAGCCAGATACAAAATCTCTTGCCATGTCACCAAGATTTTTATGAGTAGAATCAGGACTTATGATAAAACTATAGGTTTCTGTCACATTGCCCCCCATACCTAGATACGTGGACGAACCAGTATAGGCCAGTCCATCATTAAGCGTAAACTTGCCTATTTTACCGCTGGCCGCATTTATAGCAGCAGTAATGCTCAGGTTACCGGCTGTATCTGCGCTAAACACCTTTGTACCAGCGTTATTGCTGATGTCAAAGCCACCGTTTTTGATATGTAATCCAGATGCATCCATTACAAATTTTGTCGTTGATAATGCTGTGCCACCGCTGATGCCGGATGCTATAGTAGTGATTAAGGATGTGGCCGTAACTTTTTGCTCTAACGTGTTGGTTTTGCTGAGAGCTGCACTTGCGTTTGATTCTGCGGTTGATATCCGAATATTGTATCCATCGACTGTGGCAGATATCTCATTTGCTTTGGTAAGAGCATTACCGGCTGTACTTGTTGCTGAGGTGATACGAGCATCAAATCCATTGACTGTCTGCTCTAACTGAGTCTGTTTTGATGTGACACTTGTCAGCGTGGAGGTGTGACTAGACACCGTACTGTTAATGCCGTTTACAGTCTGTATGAGGCTGCTGTAATTGGTCTGCAAGGTTGACACATCACCTTTAGCTTGTGACACGTCGGTAATTAGTGACGAGATTTTACCCTGCTCAACAGACAATGCCGTGCTCAGCGTGCTTATGTCTCCTTTGATGGTATTATACACGACGGACAAAGATTGATTTGCACCATCTACTAAAATATGGCTCGACTTTATCACCTCTGTACCGTCGTTAATCTCTTTTACCAGTGATGTGATGTTAATCTTATCGCCTGATATATTGGCGTTATCAGCCACCATGCTATCCACGATAATAGGCCGTTGTATACCGTTAGCTGTTACTCCGGTTGCATCAAACATCAATTTGCCTGCCGCATCCCAGACATACATGTTGTAATCTCCGGATGCATCTTTGCCGATTTGTACTCTTGGTCTTGTTGCATCCTTTATCTGGATGGTTTCGCCATATATGTCTAGCCGTCCAGACTGTGACTTAAAGTGTATGCTGCTGGCATCAATCGTGCCGGCCGTGACTTTATCAGCTGCTACGCTGTCAATCATGGCCGATTTTATCAGCGCATTGGATATCGTTGTGTTGGCAGCGTTTAAGACTATGGTCTGTGTGCTACCTGCTGTTACACTGCCTGCGAGCAGGGTGTTGACACGCTCTAGGTCTACATCCAGTACATGCACCTCAGCTTTAGTGGCATATAGGTCCTGTACATACTCTTTAGATACGTAGGATGTTTCAATTTTCGCGACTTTTGCAATAAGCTCCGTGACGTCCAGATTTTCGATTTCTGCATCCAGCGCAGAGAGCTTTTTGTTGACCTCCAAGTAATTGGTATTGATAGTCTCAAACTCGCCCTCAAAGGCTGTGATTTTGTCTGTGATGACTTGTTTTGTGCTTACGAGGTCAGAGTAAGTCCTATCTACTTTTGTTTGCAGAGGGCCTTTATAACCTGTGTCTTGCTCCTGCTGGGTTTTTCCTTTAGATTGTATGGTGCCGTAAAATCCACCGTCACAATTAAACTCATAATCCATGAGAGGGACAACATAAGCATTACCGGCGTTATCCATTACACGCACGAGGTCACCTGCCTCAACATCAGGTTGAGCCATGCGCCAGTTTAATTTGGCGGCTCTGTACGTAAAGCCCTTAATCCGGTTGTATAAGACAGTGATACGCTCCTGGGTCATGCCTGGGCAGCTAAAATAGATGCCAACGCCAGTTCCAGCGGATACAGAGTGCTCTTCGTCGATCGTACAATCCAGCCGATTAATAAAGGTGTCTTCCTCGTCCATTTCAAATGGATCTGCAAATCGGCTTGGGGATATTGTAAGACCTGCGTCGGTATACCATACCAGCCTGAGCTTACCGTCTTTGTCCATAATAGCATTTTTGCCACAGTACGCGGCAAGTACACTTATAGCCTCAATGATGGTAAGCCCCTGCAGGCTATCAACATTGTAGGTAACATCATCCGCCCCGCCTGCATACTCAATGCCTATCTTTTTACATTGTTCCTGCAGGATAGCGGCTATCTTTTGATTGCCAGATAGAGCACTAAAAAACCCTTTATAGCAAAGGGCAAAGTTATCATATGCTGTTAGTTTTATAAACTCTCCAGAGCGTACCGGCTTTTCGAGGTTATAGACACCTTTTTTTATCCACTCGACTGTACCGTCATCCAGCTCCAAGCCGATGTATGGTATCGCTTGACGTCCTTTTAAAATAGTGTTTTTTGGCACGTCCGTAAGGATAAACTCAATATAGGAGGACACAGCATCCCCAAACGTGATTTGTTCGGATGAGTTTGTTCCTCCTTTAAGCTTAAAGCTCTTTATGCCTGCATACTCAGTACCTCCAATGTCAACTTTCAGCCGGAAGTGGCGGCCATATTTACTAACCTCCGTTTTGTACTTATCGGATGTGGTTATCATCGTACCACCTCCCTGTGCTAATCTTCGATTTTAAGCATAAACTCGATTGATTCAAGCTCATTCGCTGTCAGCTCCACGCGATCCAATTCGTCGAGGGTAATCTGGCGCACGTCAATTTCTTCCTCTAATTCCAAGAGCTCCTTATATTCATCAAAATACTTCTTGCGAGCTGTTAAGTCATCATCTGGTATAGAGTAATTGCCGTTTTTCTCGACACCATATTTTTTGATTAAATCTGTGCGCCGCTCCTCTAAAAATACAGCCTGCTTTTTCACGGATTCCAGCGTCTTTTTTATGTGATAAGACTGTTTAGCTGGTAAAGCAGTATTAAGCATCTTGCCAAGCGCTGACTGTGCGTCTACAATCTGTTTGTTTTTTAATAACATTACTCTTTACCTCCTGCCAGATCAGCGATGATTGCATCCTGCTCCGCATAAATCTCATCCTCTGCTGCCGATGCAACTGCACGTACTTCTGACCGATTTTCTTTGTACAAAGTCTGATTGTTTGTGTAATCTGTAACAACAGCATTTTCCGGATTGCTGGTATTGATAACACCTCGGATTTGCTTAACCTGTACATTGTCCACCATAATATCCTTTGTAATCTCAATATTTTTATTTGATTTTGTAGTTACTGCCATAATTATCCTCCTTATTGCTGTATTATTTTTACAGTCGCTTTTTTATACCAATAGATACCATCACCTAAGAGCCCTATATGCTCCTCGTTGATCGTGCCCCGATATGATGTGATTGAGAGGCTTGCCCCTCCACCGCCATTGAATGAAAAAGGGAAGAACCCTGCAATCAGATTATTCCTAATCAAACTCATTTCTGACTCCCGGAGCACTCCCCACTCAATCGTTATTGTTTTTTTCTCGGCCACGACGTCACCAGCCATAGCGCCGCTTGACGTACGTCCGGTGTTGCTTGACCATATAATCTCGTTGTCAATTTTTATGACGGTAGGCGCAGGCAGCGCCACACCGTTTGCTGTGAGTATTGCCATACCCGCCCCTCCTATAAATTAAAACGGCTCTTGCCATTTTTGCGAGCGTCCTTGTTATGCTCATCTGTTACACTCTCAAATAAAACCTTTGGTGAGATATATGCCGTAGTGTCTTTATCCTGCACGGCCTGTGTGACCTCATCAAACTTCTCACGCAGGTCTTTGATTGCCTGCACGACATCGGCCATAGACACCTCATCCTTATCACTCTGAGACTCTTTCCATTCATGCTGCACGTTCAGGGACCTTTCACCTGCAAAGGCTATTGTCGGCTCCTGTAGCGCCGCCTGCATGGCCCCTGACATGGATTGAGATAAGCTCTTGACTTGCCCGATAAACCTCGGTGTACTTGCTGCCAAGGTCTTACCGAGCCCCTCCATCATGTGCGGCATCCATTGCTCATATTCTCGTAATGGTCCGATGTCCGGACGTGTAAAGTGCAACCATGATGCCACGATGTTTGCAGCTTTTTTTACCTCATTGGTTACTTTGTAGGCATAATCTTGGATACCGTTTGCAAACCCTGAAATCATGTGTCCGCCCCAAGTGTAAGAGCTGCCACCAAGTCCACTAAGCCATGATGTAGCTTTATTTACGCAACTCTGTACGGTAGACTTAACATTAACTGATCCAGAGCCATTCTTAAAGTTATTCATCATACCCTTGGCCTTGTTGTACATGTCACTGTACATCGTACCGCTAATCCACTTGCTTGTTGCACTCAGATTACTTGTTACGGATGACTTCATGCTTTTGCTGCTTGAGTCTACAGTATTTTTCGAATCCTTAAAAGTACGTGAAATATCATTTTTAATTGATCCGCACTTGTCAGACATAAAGGTGACCAGAGGTCCCCATGCATTTTTGGTATCATTGCTCATGCCACGGTTTGCACCGATTAGAGAGTCGCGCGCATTGTTAAAATTCTTTTCAATCGCTTTCCCGGCTTTCTCTGAGTTGACACTTACATCATTACGCACTGTATCAATAGAATTTGCCACTACGCCCTTTATACTCCCCCAAGCACTTTTTGTGTCCTTGTCAGAGCCATTCCAAACACTGGATATTTTATCTCCAATTTTGCCGAATACGTCACTTGCACCCTCTTTAAGGTCTGTCCACGTATCGCCGATAGTCTTGGTGATACCATCCCACGCCTTGCCAGCTTTCTTTTTGACATCGTCCCAGACGTTGCCTATTGCTTTAACAAAACCAGAAAACAGTTTAGGTATTGCGGTAACAAGCCCTTTTATGGTCTTTGTGATACCATTTTTTAAGCCCTCAATGAGGTAGCCGCCTATCTCCGAAAACACGGTACTTGGCGAATGAATACCAAACAGCTCTTTTATACCGTTTATGATAGGGTCAACTATTACACTACGCAGGAACCCTATAGGATCAGAAAAGAAATCCCTCACTCCATTGCAAAAGCCGTCCCACAGCCACTTACCGAGGTCCGCAGCTAAGCTCAGGATACCGGACCCTATGCCATGCACAGCTGCAATGATCGTCTGCAATAAAGAGCCTGCAACACCCCACCAATCAATATTTTTGATAAAGGTTGCAATGTTGGTACCGATTTGCCCCCAGTCTATACCTCTTAACGCTGTAAGCAATGTGTCAAAGATGCCCTGTGCTGCATCGCTCAGTGTCATGCCAAAGTCAGCCCAATTTATATTATTAAAAAAGGCGTTTATACTCTTGGCAATCGTATCTCCCAGTTTATGCCAGTTAATGTTTTTAACAAAGGTATGCACTGAGCTTATTGCTCCACTTAGACCTCTGCCGAGAGCTGCTTGAAATTTAGGGAAATCTACGCTATACACAATCCCCATAACACCGTCAGCCAGAGCTTTACCGATAGCAGGCCAGTCCGCGGTTGTCACGAATCCATATAGTGCGTCGATATGCGCTTGCATAAATGAACCAAACGTATGACCTAGCTTATCCCAGTCAACGCTGTATACAAGACCGTTAAGTCCCTGAGCTAATGCTTTGCCTATCCGCTCCCAGTCGATACCGGTAAACAGTAGGTACAGAGTATTGACAATAGTATTGATTCCAGTGCCAAACATTCGCCCGATATTTTCCCAGTTGATGGTATCTATCAAACTGTTAAAGAGCTCGCAAAACCCATCGCAAAACTCAGTGATAGACTTTCCTAAGTTATCCCATGATATCCATTTTGTAAACGATGCTACAGCCTTATTTACCTGCTGTCCGATGAGCTTTCCGATACCGGCATAGTCGCCCTTAGCCCAAAGGTCTTTGAGCTGCTTGACCCATTTTTTGATTGGTCCGTCATCGACATCAGTCGGTGTGTAGATTGGCATATCGCTGCCGCCGCCACCGCCGCCTCCAGAACCGGAAGAATCGTCTTTATCATCCAGTTTTTCGATCTCGTCGAATCCCATAAGTGACCTACGAGCTTTTTCCGACGCTTTAGCTGCTTTATCAGCAGATGAGCCATACGCACCCATTGCATCCTTTGCCGCATAGATACCGGATGTAGCCTGCTTTGTAGACGCCATTGACTTGCCGAATAGCGCAGACATAAAAGCCGCTATGTAACCGGTCACCGTAGCCAATGCAGACATAAGCGCGTTTAGAGCTGGCATAATCGCCTGAAAAATAGGTGTAAATGCAGTGGCCAGATTTGAGCGTATCTGGTTTAGGCTGTTTGCAAACGCAGTGTTTGTCATAAGGGTAGCGCCGATATTTTGCGCAAGAGCCATGATGCCTCGACTGACTAAAGGAAAAATCAGCGAGAAAATCGTGAATGACTTTATTAGCTGACCTACGCCCATATGAGCGCGTCCCAATCCACTGGATGCCTTTTTACCTGCTGCCCCTATACCAAGTAACCGGCTCGCAAAAGACGTCGCATGCTGTCCTGCTGACTTCATGCCGTTACTAAACTTATGCAATGCTGATGAGGATAAACGTTTTGTAAATTGCATAATAGCATTACCTGCTCCTCTGGCAGCGCTCCCGACTGATTGTAGTCCTTTTTGCATACTGTTTAGTGCAGCAGACGCAATCTTGCCCTTTAGTCCACCCATACTGCTGGACAGCTTACTGATGGAGGCTGATGCTTGACCAGTGGACCCAGAGGTCACCTCCATTTGTCTATCCATAGCGCTAAGAGTGATGTTTGTCCGTGCTGCAGCGTCTTGTAGCTTAGCGATCTGCATATCAAGACTCATT
Source organism: Clostridium sp. HGF2 (assembly GCF_964240115.1). Taxonomy (NCBI): domain Bacteria; kingdom Bacillati; phylum Bacillota; class Clostridia; order Eubacteriales; family Clostridiaceae; genus Clostridium; species Clostridium sp. HGF2. Next base: position 466,835 of record NZ_CAXSSO010000001.1, on the reverse strand, counting down.
ACTTGCTTATCCAAGGCTCCCTCTGCTTGTGCTCCCATGTTAGGCTTATAGGATTCCAGCAGCGTTTTCCGCTGTGCTTGTTTAGCGAGTATCTGATTGTCATACATGTCCATCATGTTTTCGAGCTCGGCATATTTTTGCTTAAACATATCTGTGTCAAATTGAGGGTCAAACTTTATTTTAGGTTTGCAGATACTGATTCCCGGAGGTCCCCTCACACTGGGGCCTTGTGAGGCTGTTGTGCTTGGCTCCGTATCGCTTTGAGCCTGCTGATAGGGCATCTGTGCGCCAGACATTTGTTTGACCATGCCCGCCATCTGCTCAATAAAGGCCTGCATTTCAAGTTTAGTGCGGTCGAGCGTTGCCTTGACTGATTCATTCATTTTGTCTAAACTGGCCACAAGAGATTGCCGCAGGTTTTTAAACATATCACCGCTCATAGCGTCTACCTGCTTACGTATCCTGTCGGCTATCTTACTCGACTCTGCCTGTATATCCTTGTCTAGGTCTGATTTTATCTCCAGATCCATCTGTATAGACCCTGCACTCGTTGCTCCCATATCATCACCTACCTTTCCAAAAAAAAATAAAAAGGCTATGTTGCCATAGACTTAAACATAGCCTTCATTTGCTTCATAACCTCGTTTTTATTTGACTGTTTGATTGTTTCCTGTAACTGGCGATTACGCCATTCATTACGGATACGATGCTGTTCATCCGTAAAGTGCTGTAAGATATCATCATCGTCCTCAGCACGTATTTTGATTATTTGACCCAATGGCGTCTCTGGCATAATGCCTGATAATAGGGTGACAAACTCGCGCCACTCCATGTCAGCATCTCCGAAAGCAAACAAATCTTTAGACGGGTATTGCATAGCAAACGATGCCTCGATTAAATCCCAGTCCTCAAATATGTCATACCAATGGTCAGTTACTTTTTTTCTGTTTTTTCCTCTTTTTCGAAGCCTGTTTCTTCGTCTCCAATCGCCGCCATGATAACCTCAATAATATCTTGGACAACTGCAAAGGTGTAATCTTGCTCAGCGATGTAAGCAGATGCTTCTTCGCCGAGCCCCATCTTTATGATATGGTCCATCATTTCCATGTCTTTTACTGGATCTGATTCTTCCTTCCCTCTTTTTTCTGTTTTCCGGATATAAGCCATCATGCACAAGACATTCGTCTTTTTCGTGTTAATTGGGTACTTGTGGTCAGCATCTAATACCACAGTTGGTTTCTCATTACGACGTTTTAAACGTTCAATGATGTTGTATTCTCTTGCCATAACTGACCTCCCTTACACTGATGGCGTAGGTGCCTCTGTAAATACAGGTTTACCATCAACAATCATATCAAATTCAAGTGGTGCAACATCCTGCGATTCGCCGCCCAAGAATGACTTGATATCAAGAACACAATCGAATGTTAATTTGCTACCGTCAGGAAACTCTACAGCCGCCTTGGTTGAACAGTCTAGCCCGTCCTTAAAGGCCACAGACGCCACATAATCGTTGCCTGGGTCACCTACATTACGCTTTCCCTTTAGAGATACTGTCATGGCCTTTCCAGTCATCAAAGCACGTCCCCATCCTTTCATATCCATAGGATTCCATTTAGAGGTGTTTCCTTCGACCGATAGTGAAAAGGATTCCATATCCTTAATTGTTACCATATCTTGTTCTGTCGAATCTTTGCCTTTTGTACCAACTTTAAAATCGAGATCAAATACCGGAAAGACTCCACTTTTTACTTTTGCCATAAATTACTCCTTCCGCTCATCATATGTGAGCCATGTTTCAATTACATATTCGTATATCCCGTTTGTGTCAGTTCCAACACTTATGGGTTCGTCGCTTCTCATATCACATTTTATAGCCCGATAATCACCAATAACCGGTTGCTTCCCGTAAAAAAGAGCATGTATGCTTTGTGCTACACGCTCAGTTTCATCCGGGTTTTTATTCCAGTGCAACACTACGGATACACCTTTCACGGCCATGCTGGTGTTCTGCAAGCCGCCTATGGCCAGCTTGCTACGATTGCTTGTTAGGTTACGCACACAGACCGTTTTATCCCTAGAGGCATCATAAGTACCTATCTTCCAGACATCCGCTGAGACCTGTGTTTTGAGCCAGTCTTTGACGTCTTTTAAAGTCATCATTTGATAAGACCTCCACTTTCTTGCTTTAAAAACTCAGCAAATGTTTTTTGTACCCACTGTAATCCCTCTCCATCCAGATAGAAGTCCATCCAGTGATCCTGTGCGTTCGGGTTTTTAGTACGCTGAAACGTAGCGTCATCTAAGTTAAAGTACCATCGGCGCGCATATGGTGTGTCAAATACAATACTTGATACTAGCTCTGTATCAATATGCCCATCATCCACAAAACCGCTACGTTCTAGCTCTCCAATGTCTTTTGGTGCTACACCCCGAGATACAATATCTGACAGCATCGCATGTGCCGTGAGCACGAGGGCTCGCTTTTTTGCTTTGTCAAGCTGTGCCATCGCCTCCCGATTGATTTTAACTTTTACGCTTTTAACTCTCATAACAAATCAACCTCCGTGCTGTAGATAACACCTAGCAGCTTTGGCTTTCGCACAGCGTATATCTGCTTCTTTTCTTTGCCGATTTGTACAAAGCCCTGGAAAGCTATCTTACCATCCAGAGCCTGTACATCACCGTGTATGATAAGCATGCCACTGAGGGATATCTGCTTGCTATCCTTGTTGTATACAGTCTTTGCCTTTTCGTCGTAGATGGCAGGACCATCATATAACACGGTTGATATAGGCCCCTGGTCCTCCGTGTCCTGATCCTGATATACCGCAACGCTTGTTGTAGCTTCGTGATCAGGAAACGGGAAGGGGCTCGCGATTACAACACCAGGCATCTGAGTCCTGTGTCCTCTAAGAGATTGATTATCTCCTGCGTTGTGCTGATTCCGCCATAGGTCACGTTGGCCATCTCGACTTTTGTGCTGCCTGCACTATAGCCTTTTAACGGGCTATTGATATACGGACCATACAGCTTAATATAATCAGCCTGCAGGCAGACAGCACGGCGTATGAGCTCTTGCTGATAGGGTGATAGGTTATCAAACCCTTTGCCCTTGATACGGCCAAAGCAAAGGTGGTCAATGCTGTACTCCGCATCTTTTAGGGCTTTGGGGAGCTCGTCTTGTGTTATGAGTATACCGCCGTAATCAGCGGTGTAGTATTCAGGTGTTGCATACATTTTGATCACCTACTTTTTTGGAGGTTTCTTTGCTTCTGCAAGCTTTGCTCTCAAGCTCTCGATTTCTGCCTTAAGAGATACATTTTCTGCAAGGACCTCATCATGTTCAGCCTGCAGGGCAGAGAGCTCGTTTTTTATAGCATTGTCATTGCCGTCCTCTGGCAGAGTATCAGTGACGGTATATCCGTGGTTTTCAAACCATTCAATGACACGCGGGTCTTTACATTCTGCTATGCCTTTAGCAAAGGCTACACCGGCAGAGATACCGGTGTAATTCTTGTTAGGTGCAATTATTTTCATGTTACTGCACCTTAATCTTTCTCATTATACCTGCTGCTTTAGTGGCTTTCAGGACAACGGCTGATACCATTTCGACCTCGCCTTTTTTTACAGCTCCTGCAGTTGTAAAGTCAGGCAGCCATGTCTGTACTGGAGCTACGCCTGCCATAGAGCATGCATGGAAGCCATCCAATCCTAACCGCGCAGCATACAAAGATGTACACCCTGTATCGTCGCCAGTCGTAATGATTTTTGATACGTTTTCGTTTGTTCCAGCCTTGGCACCCAAGTCGATGAAAGGAATGTTCCCGTAAGACTCCACCTGCTGGCCAAACTCATTCATCGCGGTCTGGTACATGCTGGAACGACGTGCACAGGCTCTAAGTTTGGCAATCAGTTTGATATTACCTGCAATAAATGATGGTGTTCCATCAAGCCCCATAAGGAACTCGTCTAACAGGTCAAGGAATAATTTATAATTTTTATCCACCATTTCGCTTGTTGACAGGTCTATGATCTCCAGTGGTGTGTACTCAGTACTTGACCCTGTAACAGCCTTTTCTAAGCCGTCAAACGCCTTTACTTCGACAGCACTGTCCCCATTGATTACAGTATCGTTAAACAGTGCAGATGCAGCTTTGATTTTCTGTTTCATCTGCAGGTCTACCTCCGACACGATGCCGCCCATATTTGCAATAATACGGTCAATCTCAAACGCGCCACCAAAGATTTTCAGGTCGGCGTTGAAACGTTCTTTTTCTACTTCGTGGCTGGAGTATTCCTCGTTTACGTTACGAAATTCTGCCGTAGGCTGTGTTTTTAGTCTGGTATAGGCATATGTCATAGTTGCCCCTCCACCCGTTGGGGAAACGACATCATCAAATGTCAGGTGGTCCCATAACCAGTTTGACTTACGATATTCGTCGATAACGCCCAGCTGTAAGTCATCCTGAACGTTCTTCTTTGCTTCTAATAATGTTACTGGCATATAATTTCACTCTCTTTCTATTTGCCAACTATTTGCCAAGTTTGGCTGCAATCGCATCATACATGGACACGTTGCCTTTAGGTTTTGGTTCTGGACTGCCATTAGCACCAAGCACAATACCTGGCTTTGGCTGCGGTTCCTGTGGTTTAAAAGCCGGTACAGCTTCCAATACCGTATTGATAGCCGTTGCGATATCCTCGTCTTTCACTTCGCCATTTTCTGGCAGTTGAATATCCGCAAGCTTCAATACAAAAGGTATCTGTTTGATATCAATACCAAGTTCTAACGCCTTTAGCGTTGCCTGCTTTTCAAGGCGTGCTGCTGCCGCCTCCTGCTGCGCCTGTTGCATCTGGGCTTGTATTGCATTAAGGTCTGGAGTATTAGCGGCTTTATCGGACTTATATTTATCTAGTGCCGCTGTAATCTCCTCTTTTGATAACCCCTGCTGTTTGAAAAAATCTTTAAGAGCTGCATCGGACGCTCTTGTTGCGCGCGCATCTGCAATGGCGTCTAATTGCTCCTGTGTATATCCTGCATTGGGCTGAGTGGCCGGCACTGATGCAGGCGTGGGAGTTGGTGCTGGATCATCACCAAAATACTGTATGTCCAGCGGAAATCTTAATCTTTGTCTCATAAAAAACCTCCGTTTAAAGTCTGTCTGACTATCCGTTCTTTACCCTCTTTTACGTTGGAGCATTATTATTTCAGGTGTGCCCCAAAATAGGGCAGTTTTCTTTTTGGCGGGTCATTCACGTAGCTGGTCCTTTCTGCCGACTTGCGGCCACAAAAAATGCAGGTATCGTGATATTTAACGACCCTGCAGCTTAATCTTTTATCGTAATAACAATGACTTACTCTCACATAGGCATGGTGACACTTATTCAATATGGTTGATACCGTATTCTTTTGCGCATTCATGCTCAATTCTACATCCTCGTGCATCTTGCCACCCGTTAGCAAAATAAACAACATCGGCAGTAGATAACAACTCTAACGATTTTCCTAAAAACCACAAAGGTTTCGCACTAGCAGGCGCATTTTGAAAAAACGAATCAATAACTTCAACTTCTTCTCCTAAATGTTGTTTCGCTAGTTTTATCGCTAACTCTCTTTCTTTTAAAATATCTTTATCTGTTTTGCCTTTCATAGGCTGTGATATAAATAGTTTCTTCATTTCATTCTCCTTGTGGGATTGCCACTAAAAAAGCACCCAGTTTATGAGTGCTCGTTACCTATGTTAATCTTAAACGCTTGTTTTCTTAAATCACGGCATTCCTGCATATAGCGCTCAAAGAGGGCTTTTTGCTCAGCAGTAGCATCCTTCGATATCTGCTCTCCGATAATCAAGCCGTCCTCATCATACACATAGCTCACTAGGTCCTGTATTTCTTCTGGCGGCGATGTCAACATATCACTTCACCCTCTCTTTTAGCACTTCAAAGAATATCTCTTTAGCCTTGGAATCAGATTCATCAGAGAAGCCCTCAGCGAAAAACTCTGCAGCTGGCAGCATTCCTGCAACGTTTGCATATGCGGAAAAATAACTTTCAACGTTTTCCGGTGTATCCTCTACTTTCAGCCGCTCAAAGACTTCTTGCCTTATCTCTTTAGCTATCCTATTTTCGGATAAATCGTCAATGAGCTTTTGCAAGGACTCATCACTATACGCCTTGTCGTACAGCAGTCCGTGCTTGCGCACATAATAATCGTAATTTAGGACATGCCCCATTTCATGGCGTATGATACCCGCGATGCCGCTTTTCTTTGTCCATCTGTGCCGTTTGTAGCTTCGTTCAGTGAGTAGTTCTGCCTTTTCGACGGTAAGGCCTTTATTGATTCCGAGACTGACCTTAATGCCGTCATTGGAAATGCTAATTTCTGCAGCTGCAGTGCCTTTATCCATCGTGTGTACATCGCTTATAATGCCTTTGAGATTAGGGTACTCCTTGTATATCTGTGTAAGTGCTCTATCCACTTCCAGTATAGTACGTTTATCAACGCCTTGCAACGCTGAGCTCTGAAAATTATCTAGCTCTGAGACGACCTTGTGCGTAGGACTGTGCACCTTTTCTTTCCTCTGGCTGCGTTTAAACTCAGGATGCTCTTCCAAAAAGTCTCTGAGATTTTTCTGGGCTTGCCTTAGATTAGCCCTCGCCTCTTTCCGGTCTCCATCCTCCACAGTTCCAGCAAGGATTCTCTTACGCTTGCGGATTTCGCGTTCCAACTTACGCTGCTTCTGTTCATTGTTGTAATTTTCTAAGGCTATTTTTGGGTCTTGCGGTTTTGGCAGTCTTGTCACACCCTCAAAGTAAGTCGTAAGCGTATGCCGGCAGTTTGGATGTAGGAGCCCTGCCTTAATAGCATCAGACAGCAGCTTATACTTATCCTTGTATCTCGCTATATACTCCTTGCTAGGATGGCTAAAAACATCATCAATAAGTATTTGCCCCTGCCAAGGCAAACAAAGCTTACAAGCGTTTGCGTGAGCTGATACAAAGACCAGATGCACACCGAGCTCGTCGCGCTTACTACCCTCACCGAGCAGAGTTGCTCTGTGGCTTGCTGTGCGCAAAGCCATTTCTGCGTAGTCCGCGATGTTGACATGACGGCCGTTGCTGTAAACTATGCAATCTATGCCCTTTGCAAGAAAATCCTCTGTGGCCTTGTCGATTGCCTTGCCGAGCGAAATTGCTCCACTGGAGAGCTGAAACTCAGTCTTAAAGATTGTCTGCCTGTACACGTCATCCATCTTGCGGTATACAGCTTGTTGCACGTCCTCGAAGTCATTTTTTGTTGACTTGATCAGTGCATCGAGCTTCTTCTTGTTCATGCCAAAAAACTGTGTTTCTTGTGGCGGTTCTTCGCCGGGAAGCCCGGTGTTGACTCCATCCTGTGGCAGTTTGATATCAGCTTTACGCACTCCTACGCTAAAGTGATTGCGCAGGACCTGCTCGATTGCAGCGCTGATACGCTTACGGAATCGGTATATGACGCTGGTTGTCTCCTTGCGGTATTCTCGTAGATTACGCAACTTGGTTTTTTGCCACATTTCCCAGCTAAATCCTTTCGTCTGCTCCTCCATCTTGTGATTGATAAAGTTTCGACGTAAAGAGGCCATCAGCTCCAGCTCCATTTCCGCAAATATGTCTCTCAGAGCATATGGATCCTTTTCTTTCTTTGCCATTATTCATCCCGCGGATAATCGTCTGGCTTCGGGGCATCCCCGCCTAGATCATCAAACTCATTTATGCCTGGCTCCGGAAATGAAGCACTGTTGTCTTTTTCAATAAGCTGCAATTCTTCCTCGATTTCTTTATCTGTCCATGTATCTCCATACATTTGTTTCAGAGCCTGCTTTGTACTCATTACACCACCAGTCTTAGCAGCCACTACAGTTTCGACAACCTTGTCAAAGGTAGGTGTTCCATATTCACCGAATTTAACCGATGCCTCGTACTCGCCTATAGATTTTTCGCACATGTTATCGTAAGTCATCATACAGACGGAAACCACTTCCGGGATAATCTCTGTAAGCACATCGACAATTTTATTACATGAGGTGATCGTAGCTTTTTCCTTTTCGCGTTGACTCTCGGAATTATCCGTCTTTTTTAGGTCAATGCCTAGTGTTCCGGGGCTGATAATGCCCTGCAAACACATGTCCATAAAACTTGCGTAGGACTCCACATAAGCTGCGTAATTGATATCTGCCTGAGATAGCGTTACAACCTCTTTTGCATCCTCTGCAAGGCTTGTTCCTGCCTCAATATAGTCGTTGTCAAATACGTTAGGAGATAATATCTCTCCTGTGTCAGTGTTTCTCGGGAGCATATGCTTGGGAATGTATCTATATACACGGCCTTTGCGTATGGCATCTATCCATTGTGACACAACCTCGTCTAATGCGTCGAAATCATCGTTTTTAGACGTAAACACACTTTCGCCTCGCCCTTTATACTTTATGGATTTAAAAAACATCACAGGCACGCCCATGATGTAATCTCCAGCAAAAGTATTATGAGGCTGTAAAGATGCGCATTCCTCCACCTTATTTAATTCAACTTCATCACCGCGAGCATTGTAGAGCTTATAATCAATAAATCCACGTCCATAATGCTCGTGCAGACAATACTCTGCCATGTCCTGCGTATACGATGTGTGATATACAATTTCCTGCAGGCGGCCACGCTTATACACATAGCTGACTCTTTCACCGCCGTAAAACTCGACGATTGGATACTTTGATAAGTTGGTATCCACAGATATCTTAAAAGCACCATCACCATCCACGAGAGTTTCGGAGATACACGAGCCCACCTGCTGCGGGAATTTGTTATCCTTTGATATGCTGTCCCACAATTCCTGCTCTTTAAGCTCTATCTTGTCCATATCTGCAACAACAATATCAGACAGCTTATTTGTAATCATTTTAGGCAATCCGGTATGCATCTTACGTATGGCACTACCCTTTGACGGTTCAGCAGCCCAGAATTTTGTTTTTGCTGAGCCCTTCCACTCTTTGGCCACTCTTTTAAAGTATTGCTCTAATTCGTTGGGATCACCGCGATACCACAGCCGGTTACGCAGCGTTTCTGTTTCGTATGTGTCTCGTTCGTAAATCGTTATTGTTTTAGGATTTGCTGGTTTTATGTCCAGCAATCGAATCGCTGCTTTTTGCAACATATTTTTTAATCGCCCCATTTCTACACCTCCAGGTATCTTGCGTATGGCTGCATTCCATACTCTCCACTATCCAGACAATCGACCGGATAACTCCCATCATCAACACGTACCCACTCACCCTTAGCTTTTTCGTCTGCATCCCATACGGCATTCTCGTATGCCTCAATCCAAGGTTTTAAATGACTCATGATTTTTAACCGTCCTTGATTCATCAAGATAGACTCTAGGCGTATACGGGCAACGATGCCGTCCTTTTTATACGAGGGGTTTACAGTAATGTATATCCCTCTACGCTGTAGCTCGTTGCTCAGCGCCTGCCGGAATAGCTTATCAGCACTCTCGCAGAAGATATCGCATGAATTAAAAAAGAAAGGTACATAAAAGTGATATGTCCTTTCCCACTCTACTATCTTATCTACAATCTCTTTTGCATACTTGTCATGTGTGTAGCCTGATGTATTTTTACCTTGCTTGTGATAATAACCATCAAGCTTTATTGCCTCCCTATACCCCTCTGTAAAGCCTGTGATGGTTGCAACCGTAGCATCTGTACCGCCGATATCCACACCAATAGAAAACTGTACAAAGCGTTTACCCTTGTCCCTGAACTCCTTATCACTGATATAATCAGGCGTTACCACAACATCCTTGTAACTGTATCTCTCATAAATGCGTCCAGATGCAGCGGTGCGCCTACCGAGTATGTCCGCCTGATACCAGAGTGATGTTTTATCATAAGTTGATAATACCTCGCGCAGCTTTGCATCAGAGAGGCTCATATTGTCCGCAATCGTGAAATGCTCATAGTTATACCCTGTGTTTTCGCCTCGTACCTTTAGCTCATCCTGATAGTCTAAGATATCGCTATAGAACCAATGACTAGGTGACATAGGGTTAAGATCAAAAAACAACTGGCGCTTTGTGCTGGCCAGTGTACGGTCAAATACCTCTTGCACGAATGACTGGTGACACTCATTGACCTCAGTTATATATACAGTGCCGTATGAATTGCCTTTGATACGTGCCGCATCATTTACCTTACCACCGCCTGCACATATGACTATCTTTTCCCCAGTACGCGTCTGAACGTATAATGCATCCCGCTCTTCATACTTTCCTTCACGGCACCGTCCCTTAAATATGTGCTTCAAGCCAAAGCCGTTACTGTCAATGACATTCATTTTTGCGGTTGCTAGTGTAACGCCTGCAACCAAATGCAACCTGTCAGGATGGTCCTCCAGAACAGCACCGTATGCCATCGTGTTAAGGATGTTCTTCCCAGCTCGTTTTCCACCCTCTGCAACATTGAGCCAGCACGTCATGCAACGCTTTACGTACTCACTCTGCTTTATCGTCAGAGGTGCATACGGTATCACTGTTTAGGCTCCTTTCTGGCACAGGGTTGTTAATCAAGTCTGCAATGGAGTGAATCTGCTCATTGAAGTTTGTTGCATTGGTGTCTGGTACTTTGGACTTAAGTATATTTATGCGTGCTCTCTGCTCCTCAGTTATAACAAGATGATCATACAGCCAATCCAGAGCTTTGTCAGAATCATACAACTTTATAGACACGCCATCTTTGCCACGCTTTACCTCATGTATGATGGTGCCATCTACTTCGCTGCTTTCCTTAAATTCTACATAACTATATTCGATTCCTGCATCATTGGTTTTGACACCAAACGACACGTAGTCCGTGATGTCTGCAAATGCTATCTGCATCTTCTTTAAGATAATGTCCTTTGCTTCCAGTTTTATTTCGTTACGCATCTCATTAAGTAATTCTGTGATAGCCTGTTGAATTGCAACCTTTTTAAACAATGTTGCCGCATGCCCGCAGGCGTTAACATAACTACAATCGAATGCCTTTTGATATGCTTTGACCTTGTTACGATACTTTACATAATACAAACAAAAAAGGCGCTGTTTCTCGGTCAGCTCCTCATTGTTCAGCGTCTCTATTTCTTCTGGTAATAGCTCTGTTTTAGGCGGCTTCTCTATGCCATTATTTCGTTTAGTAACGTTATCATTCCGAATAGTAACGTTACCTTTCAATTCCTCGTCCCAGTGATCTAATGATTTCCACCTGCGAATCTGTGTATCTTGCTTACCTACAGCTTTAGCAATATCCTTTAGCAGCATCTTACCTTTGCTATCAAGATACATCCGCTTAGCTTCGTCTCTGCTGGGACTTCTTTGTCTTGGCATAGATTAACCTCCTTTCTTTCTTACGTTGCTGGCATAAGTACAGCTCCTGTCCAGTCAATTACTGTATCAGCATCTGCGTACTTTAACCTCTGCCGTGGTGCAGCACGTACATACAGCTTATTAAATGTCTCTTTACGTACGACAAAAACCTTAGAGCCGCATTGTACAATCCAATCTCCTGCCTCCATGTTAATGATAGCGCCCTCTTTGCTCTCTAATTTGACACTGGCGTATCTGGCAATGATGTTTTGCTGTGAAAATTGTTCTGCTCTGACTTTCTCTCCGGTTTTTTTATTTATGTATATCACGTTATCATCCCTTTCTCAGCTCCTTGCACCATCGCTGTTTATTGCACGTAGGTGCTTGTGTGTTTCTTGGCCGGCTTTTACATGACCAACTGTGACCCTTTACATCAGCCTCCTTGTGCCATCCCGATGCTTTAAGGCTTGATCCTGATTCACTTTCCAGAATATAAGTGATTATCCGCTCGTATCCCATTTCCTTTGCGATTCTGGCCAATCGAGTATATAAAAAGCTGCAGACGTTATATGTCCCGTCAGTGCAGCATCTTACCACCTCTATTGTCTTACCGTCGTCTAGGTGTCTGGATACAGGTCTTGCAGCCTGCGCCACACCACATATGCGGCCATCTAAAACACATGCAACTCTAAATATATCTCCCCGTACTGGAGGGTGATGCCTGTGCAGCTGCGCTACATACTCGTTTGCTTTTTTTTGCGTGATAGGTATAGCCTGCATGTTATCATCCTTTCTGGGTAAAAGAAAAGCACCTCATTGGGTGCTAATCATTCTGTATTTCAAATACCTTGATAATATTTCTACTGATTATCTCAGAAGATTCACCACTTTCAAAGCTTCTGATTTTATATCTCACTACCATTTTCACATATAATTTTGTATTACTCAAAAAGGGGATTTCGTCATCATGTACCTTATCAAGGAACTCCTGATCACTAATGATACAAGATATCCTCTTGCCATTTAGAGTCAGCCCCCATTGCGACTTACCGTTTAAATCTGGTTTATTCACTTTAACCCATGTTATAACTTCATTTTCCTCTATCCCTTTATTAAATTTATCAACATCTTGAGGTATTGATAAATAAGATAGATTTTCTCTATTTAAATCCAAACAATCTTTCTTTCCTTTTTCATCAACAAATTCATAAGAAAGGCCCGTTCTATCATTATCGTTTAAAACTGTTTTTGCTGTAGTAGCCATTCCTTTTTCAATATCGTTATTGTAAATATTTACGGTCATTGTATTAGCATAATAAATATCGCCGTATTTATTTTCTATTTTAGTTACATCATCACTCTTGACGATTTCTTTAGGAGGATTGCCTTTTAGAAACTTTCTTATCTCTAACACTTCTTTAAACGCTTTTATGACAGTCGGCACCATAGGCATAATTGTTGGAGCAATTTCCATTATTTGTTCAATGTCTATTACAAAGCTCCCTTTTTGTATATTCAAAACTTTAAACTTGCAAAAATCATTCTCGCTTATGAGATTGTTAGATAAATTCTTCAATGTATCAACTGTGGCGTTTAACGATACAGACAATGTTTCTAAATCAATATCATTCTCCCCACCAAACCGCATAACAAGTTTTTCAGATATCATGATAAAATCCCCTTTAAATTTGCTTTTTCTTAAGTACATTTTATCACACATCCTTTCACTTTTGAATTATAAACTATATTATTACATTATCTATGTAACAAAACTAAATTAAAAGCGCCCTTTTCAGACGCTTTACGCTGGTAAGTCCGCTTAGGATTCCTTACCGCTATTTCTCATAGATTTGTGACATACCGCCGTTAAGCCAATCCTACCCACGCATATGTCACTGGCGATTATTTGTACGGACAATCGCCTTTAGGAAAGGTTGTTTAGCAATACACTGCGTACATTTGCATTGCAGGCTTTTTGCTTTGTTTGGTTGTAACGGTATCTGCAAAGCAATAAAATTGCTCCCGTAATCTACAGGCGATATATGGGAAAAAAGGGGGGATCACCTGTAGATTACGGCAGGCATCCTAAGATGCCGCGTAAGTAAACCGTAAGGGGAAAGTGAAGCACAAGGAAGAGAATCACACCTCATCCCCCGTACTTCCACGCTATCATTATATCATGTCAAGCCTATCCTAAGACGGTACACTTTTACAAAATATTGCTATTTCTTGTGTATATACGGTTGATGGCTCGCTTTGTATATTTGTTCACTGTATCTATTGAGAATCCGGTTTCACGCGCCGCTTCACGTAAGTTGTCACATTGATACTTCATCACATATACCGAAATCACTTTGCATTGCGATTCAGTTAAGCAATCCATCCAATTTCTGATTTTTTCCATACGTTGATACAATGGCTCCTGCTCCATAGCGATGGCACTTTCGTTCATGGCTGCTTGATGTTGGATACCATCTTTGCTGCACTGCCCTTCTGGAGCTCGTACAATGCTGCCGCCAGGCGACTTATGGTATAGGAAATATTTTTTATCAAGTAATTCATACCACCTTGATTTTAAAAGGTAGTAACTCATGAGCTCTCCCTTTATGTATTTTTTCATATGTTTCTCTTTATCAAATTCAAATGCTTCCTCTTCCCATATCATTTGATTTTCCACCTGCCCGCTTCCAGATTGTCATACAATCCTCTTACCGTTCCGTCATACATCATTCTGCCGGTGCTTAGTTTGCGATACGCTTTAGCCTCTCTCTTGTTGTGATCAACCCTGTAATAGCCTTCAAGTCCGACAATTTCAAAATAATCGTCTTTTCCGATATCTTTAAACTTCATTCCATCACCCCTTTCATCCAAAATGTAGATAAACATAAATGATAGATATAGCAGGATACATAGTGATAGATCAACCATATTTCCTTTTCAGCTCCTTTTCTGCGTTTCTCCAATTTTTTATTGCCATCAGGATAAAGTACCACAACCGGCTGTTTGTATGGATATGGCCGTCTATGCTATTGTATTTTTTCATTGTCCACCTCCATATGCCTCCGGTAATGGCATCCATGCTATTACTTTCCATTTTTCCATGTCTATGCATTTATTATTGCAATACCATCGCTTGCCATATCCGTATCCCGTGAATATCTTTTCTACTTTTCGCTGTCCATATGCATTTTCCAATATTGCTAACACTGCACATCCTGCAAAGAGTGGTACCCTTTCTTTTACCGGTATCCATTGGTTTTCAATTAGCTCAAGCGCTCGCTCATACACTTTGCTTTTCCATGTATGATCACACTTAGAATACATTGGACACTCTTCACAGATTTCATCGTGAAAATCACTTGCTGATTTTAAACAATGTAATACTATTTCTTTGTTTATTCCATTACTCATTTTCTTGCCCTTCTTGTGGTACTTCCCTGCGATAGAAACGGTTTTCTTCAAAGTCCATATAGTAACCTTCTACGCTGTTTGTTATGATATGACTTGCATACCTAATGCCTCTTACCGGTTCCCATTCTAATGGTTTAAATATGTAGATATATGACTTTGTTTTATCATCCCAAACCCACATACCTTCATGCAAATCTTCAAATTTTAGAGGTGGGTTGTCAAAATGTTCTTCGATTAACTTCTGAAGTACAGAATATTGCTTTTCGTCACAATAATCTCCATCCATTTTCACACTTGCTAACGCATATAAATATTCATCTTTAGTCATTTCATATCCCTCCTAAAATGGTAGATCATCACTTGCGATATCCAGTGTACTGTTGCTTGTAAAGTCATTAGAGCAGGACTGGGAGCTGCTGTTGTCACTCTGATAGCCCTGATTGTTTGCATCTGGTACATATGCACTGTTCGCATTACTTGCAGCAGCACTTTTACTTTCCAGAAACTGTACGCTGTCTGCGACAATCTCTGTTACATACACACGTTTACCGCTCTGATCATCGTAGCTGCGTGTCTGGATTCTTCCTTCCACGCCGACCAGTGAGCCTTTGTGTGTATACTGATGTACAATGTCTGCTGTTTTGTTCCATGCAACTGTGTTGATAAAATCAGCATCCGGCTGTCCTTCCTGCTTGAAGCGGCGGGTACATGCTACAGTAAAAGAAACAACCGATGCACCGTTTGCAGTCTTACGCAGTACTGGGTCTTTTACAAGCCTGCCAGCTAATACCACTCTGTTGATCATATTTCAGCCTCCAGTCCCTAACAGAAGTTGTTTGTTCTGGTACAGCTCATATGCTGTATCCCCGTTTTTATTTACAAAGTAAGGCAGCATGATTTGATCTATTGTAACCATTTCTGTTTCCAAAATTGCAAGTTGTGCGTCTAACCAATCTTTTATATTTCGCCATGCCACATTTTCTGCTTTTTGATAATCGGCTTTGATTTTTTGTCGGCGAAGTACCTCCAGCATCTTATCTGTGTTTCCTGGTAATTTAACGCCCTGTATCCCCTGTGATGTTACAATCGTAAAACAGACACAGGAAATGTGACCATCGTCCGAATAATCAAACATAATTTGCCTTGCTCCATGCTTTGCAAGAATAGCCTGTATATCTCCTGCCGTTTGTGCAGCTGTTTTAGTCGTAGTGTAATTCTTGATTGTCATTCTTCTTCACTCTCCTCCAGCATATCGTCGATAGTTGCCCGGATTTCTTTTAAAACGGAAACAGCGTATTCTCCGCTGTGTTTCATGCTCCATTCATAACGTTTTATATTAAGAGCTTCTTCTCCAATGTCCACAACGATATGATATAAAACATCCTCTAAAACCTTTAAATTACTAAAACGTCTACCATCTGTATTGGTTTCTCCTACAGCTTCAATACTTCCGATATATTTATCCATTACTTCGCGTATTACTTCGCTGCGATGCTCAATCAGCAGTTTTTCTTCTGGCATTTATATTCACTCTCCTTCATGCAATGCTCTTATTGCCTTCTTTAATTCATCCAGTGCTACGTACTCTTTATCATTAACAGTAACAATTACATTTTCCAGACCGCACTTTTTGAGTATATCCTCAATTTTTACTATGGCATGACCTGCTATTACTGACTGCTGCCTCTTATTTAAAATTACCATCCACTCAAATGAAACTGCGCTTCCCACTTGCGTATAAAATCTCCTACGCTTTTTGAAGGCTGTCCATTCTTCTTCGCTCTTGCCTGTATGACCTTGTTTCTCTTCAACTCGACAGTTACAAATGGTTCCTCGGGATTTTTGTTGCTTCTTACAAGAAAAATCGCAGTCTTTCCTCTTGCTACATCAGAAGCATAATTTCTGACACAATGCATCAGCTTTTTAGATTCCTCTATCAATTCAACGTTACTTTCCGCAGGTCTGATGATATATCTGTTGTCCTTGTAGGCAAGTGCTTTTAAACTCTCAGCTCTCTTTTTGATATCTTCATTCAGCTTTTTGTTTCTTATCTCTGTGCGCTTTGCCATCACTTCATCGTGCGCTTGCCTTAAATCCTTCGGAAACAGGACCCGCTTATCCTTTATGTTTCCGCCGATCTCATCGCAACATCGAAGATAATCTGCATAGATGCCTATATCCTTATCCTTTAGATACTCATACGCTTTTGCCCTGCTGATATATTTACGTACGTCAGCATAGTAGTTGATCCATCTATTTTCCAAAGCACAAAGCACTTCCTCTGCTGTTTCACATTCGCATACTTTTACCGTTTCAAATCCGCTAAATCCCATTTGCGTTTCTTTCGCAAGTAAGAATAGTTTTTGGTCCGACCTCAATTTTTCCAGTATTCTGTTTTCTGCTGTACTACCTTGATACTGCGCTGCCAGTCTCAATAACCCCATTTTTGCAAGTCTTTCTTTTGTGGGCTCGGTAAGACTATCACGTATATACTCAAATGGGCGAAATTCCACATCACTGCCGGCGATGCACTCTATAGCAGAATATCTGTATTCCGTATCCTTGAACATTTCTTTTATACCACCTGCGTACACCCACGATAGCTCTTCTTTGAAGCAAGAGTACCCTCCGAAATAGCCATATCGTGTAATATAATTCGTTTCCACAACGAATCCATCTGGATCTGATGTGTATTGCGAATATCGCAAAGTAACATCGCTGCCTAACAGCTTTCGCTTTGTTTCACTTGCCACAAACCTATACGCTTTCTGTCCCTTTGGGATGTACTTTTGTCCTTCAAAATATCTGGAGAATATGTTGCCATCTACCTTTTGAAGGACTGTGTAGTATATCGGTAAACTCTTGCAGGTATGCGAATACTTTGCTCTATGATACTCATAGGTATTTCCGCAATGAGGACATGTGCATTTTTGATGCAGTTTCGGCCTTTGTATGAGCATATGTGATTCTCCACAATAGGTACATGTCATGCGTACACCGACATTACAAGGCTCTCCTATGATGTAATTCGTTTTTCGAGTAAGCTCATGTAGCCATTCGTTGATATCCTTTTGAGGGATGGCTACATACTTTAAATCACGCAGCATATCTACGATGACTCGATCTGCTTTTCTGACATATGCCATATCAAACCTCAAATAGGCTCATTTGTCCTTCTACGAGTTCATTCTTCTTCTGACGTGTATTTACTGCCTTTTTCTTCTTTTGCGGTTCTGGTAAAGCGGAAACGGCGTTCTCGCTCGTTTTCTGCTCTTCTGATTCAACGCGGTGTTTCACTTCAGGAGACTCTACTTTGATATCATCCTCATCGTAGTAGTGTATCGCCCAACTGTAGACCTCATCATCAGCGATACATGCACAGCCATTATTAGCTAATTTCTCGGCACAACCTTTTATGTACCTCCAGCATTCAGCTAATGACTTCTTTTCTTTCTGCAGATTTCCGGCAATAGAATTATCTGTTCTTGCTCTTTCTTCCAGATATCTTCCAACCTGCAGCAGCGCCGGATTCTTTTCATTTTTCAATTCTTCTTCAAATGTCATATGTTACACCTCTTTTTATCTCCTGATGTCCTCCATCCATGCGTCAAACTGCCCTCCCTTCCCGCATGTACCTGTGCGAGCCATTTGCCTTTTTATCTGACCATCTTCTGCATGAAATAAGAGTCGTTGTCTTGCTCAACACATGGATGGAGGACACCATTTTTTATTTAAAATAAACTTTGCTGCTCATTCTCGTGTTTTATCACTGATAGCGGCCTGTATTTTAGCAACATTTCATACCGCATTTGCGAGTAAATGTCATTCCATTTTCTAATTCTTTCCGCTTCATATTCAACATCAAACGGCAGGCTCACACCCTGCGCTATATACACATCCTTTAACCAGTACATAGCAGCTTTATAGCGTAATGGCTCATACTTATGTAATTTGACTAAGTTATCCTGTAGTTGCAAGGAATAAGGGCATAGGAAGCATCCTGTACGCTCGTAACCTTGCTCAGTATACGCTTTGGATAGAGGTACGTTATGCTCGTTGATAAAGTCCTCAATGTCTTTATCTGTCCAATCAATCAAAGGCATTTTTGTAATTAAACCATTTTTGTATCTAGTACAGGCTTTACCACCCTTTGCTATTCTACTTTCCATATTTGTCTTGCGTGCCCCCCCCTCAGCGACTCGCTCACCCAGTAATTTGCCTAAAATGCCATTGATCTTATCGTACTTTTTAAATGGGTCTTTTTTGAGTATGTCACAGCATTTGTTACTGACTTTAATGTCAAAATCTGGGTGTAATATATGCATGTCCTTATTAGCGATTTTTGTGTTTTTGTAACGTCCTGTGTCATCACCTAGTAATTGTTGTAGATAATAGGGATTGTCATTACGTTGCATTTTACCGATATTTTCTGATTTTAATTTTGATTTTATCGGTTTACCTTTGTTTTTTACAATCCAATCAAACGGTCGTTTAGTGTCTGGCAAGATAATCTGCACATTAGAGTAATAGTTATCCTTTACCCATTGTACAAACTCAACTGTAGCTCCCAGCTCTATGCCAGTATTGCAAAATACAGCAGGTATGGCATTGAGCGGCAGTGTATATATTTCCTCACACATTTTTATGAGAGCAAGTATAACTGTACTGTCTTTACCTCCGCTAAATGATACATAACACTTACCACCGGTATCATGGTATAACGCTTCTATACGTTCCATCGCTTTTACGACTTTTGTATTGTCCGTGGTTATCTCTCTCCTTCCTCGTACTGTTCGGCTGTTAGTCCTCTCTTTTTCCAATCCAACAAGATACGGTCAACATAATCAATACTGTTTTTATCCTGTACTAACATTTCCCTGAATGCATAACGTAATAGCTTATCGTCATATTCCTCTGTCCACTGGCAGATTATTTGAAGCTCCCTTTGTGACAGCAAACGGTTAAAGCGTTCTTCATACAGCTCTATAATTGGTGTACCGTATAGCTTTTGCTGTTCCTGCTCTTTTTCATCAAGCTGTTTTTCAACATCTGGAAACGGCGTTGTACAGCTTGTTTTATTACTTAAATGATCTTCTAATGATTCTAATGCTTCTAATGCTTTTAATGCTTCTTTTATTTGATTTGTACCTTCATCTGACTTTCTTACGACTTCCGTTGTTACTTTCATCTGACTTTCATTGTTACTTTCATAGCTTTCTGATGTCTGATATCTCTCGTAATTAAGCACCTTTACAAGCATTCCGCCTTTGACTTTCATTGTTACAATCATTGCGCCATTCGTATGACTTTCATTGTTACCTTCGTTGTGACCTTCATCTGACCTCAAAAAATCCATAAAATCACGTATTTGTTTGGTCGATGGCTTCTCGGTTCTGCGGCCTGCTTTGTAAGAGCAAACCTCCTGCAGCTCCTCGGTTGATACAATGCATTCTCCAGTATTTAAATTGCCATAAGGCTTGAATGCTGCTTTACATAAAATGTGTATCCAAGCCTTTAAATAATATGGTGGCTTGGACCATATTTCCGAATCTTCTATCGCTCTGGCAAGCAGAATATACCCTTTGTTCGCCAATCCTCACCACCTCAATCTGTTAGCTTTCTGCAATCTACAATTCTGCAAATTCCTTTTCCTTCCGCTCTAATTCAGCTGTTAATATTTCCCGTAACTTTGTATCAATTTCTATCGTCGTATAATTTCTGTATCCAGCGTGCTGTCTGTACACACCATTCCAAATATAAAGAGTTTCGTCCCCTAGCATTTCTCTTATGCAGCAAATTTCTTCGTCCAATTCCACTGCCTTGTCCAAAGTTTCTTTATTCATTTTACGTCTCCTTTATCTCAATACCCTTTAATTCTGCCATTCCTTAATTCGGAAGGGATTGAACAGATATAAACGTTCATTCATGCATCCACCCCCATTTATCGTATTTCAATTTGCACTCATCCCAATCTGGATACTGTGATTTCAAATACTGTTTAGTGGCCTCTAAAATCGGTTCTCTGATTTCTTTTTTTGTCTGATCCATCTTTCTGTGGCAGTCCCTACACACTGTTACGATGTTTTGCTCTATCCCTAATCCTCCATCGCTTCTTGGGATGTAATGCGCTTCTGGCTTAGCATAAGGTGATTTGCAATGAATACACCTGTGATTATCTCTTTCCCATACAAGCCTTTTTACTTTCGTTGGTATTGCGCAGGCTTTAGAACGCTTCGATTTCGCCATTGGTGACTACCTTTATCTGTTCGACTTCCGGAGTAACTTCAGTAATCATATTATCTGATGTCACTCCTTTCTTAATGCTTAATCGTACATGCTCTTTTATCGGCGTTATTTTTACAAACTTTTTATGCATCGCAGGGAATTTCTTTTTAAATGCTTTTGTGTCGAATTTTTCAGATTCACCTTCCAGTACCAGCGAAATAGTGATGTTCTCATCCTTGTAACCGGTGATTCCTCTCTTTTTCATTTCTTGCAGAAGCTGATTTCTAAACTCCTTTTCTTGCTCTTGGATAGCTTCCATAGCCTCTTTAAATGCAATAATCTTTCTTTCTGCATCAATCGAAAGACTGTTATCAGTTTTCAATAATTTCATCCATTGTCCTCCTGTTCTAAAATACTTTCATAGGTATTACATAGTTTTTCTATCTGATCTACATTTAACACGCTGATATCCTGTGTATCGATACCAGCTGCCATCGTTATAAAGTCGTTATTTTCTTTGTTTCGAAAATCATATCCTTTTGCAGTCAGTTCTTTGCGCAATTTACCATACCATTCTGTCGCATCTTCGAGGCGTTCGTCCTTTTTGGGCTTCTGTATTTGCGATTTTCCGTTGATTTCCGATGCATCCCATGCCTCATCAGCATCAATCATCCCTCCGCAATCTTCCACGAAGGTTTCTCTCAGTGCTCTTACGAGCGCAACCTTTTCTACCATAGTTGCGCCTTTCGTAGCCCAGTTACTGTTGAGTTCTCCATTCTTTTTACGCTGTGCAACTTCATCAAATGATACTGTGATTTCCGTAGGATGACTAATATCTTTGCGATACACTTTTGCCCATCCGCCAACAAGCTGTTCATCATTTAAGCGGAATGTTCCTTTCCTGAAATCTATAGAGCCATCAGAAAGTTTCACTATGATGCCTTGCTCTCTTCCATCGTAATTCTGGTTCATGATGGCTCTTTTCAAGATAGCATCTTTTCCGACAACCATTTGCGCAGGCTGATTCCCGAATTTGATTAAATACGCCTCTTTTGTGAATGGATTGAGCTTTCTGACCTTACACAATTCCGAAAAGAATTTAAACTCCTGAATTGTAATCTCTCCTGCATCACTTCCTGCAATGAAATTCTGCACAATACTTGGAGTAAGTCTGATATTACTTCCTTCAACGCTGTATTCAACAACAGCGATTTCGTCTTTATTTTCGTTCATCCTTTTCCTCCTCAAATGGGTTAATTTCCCCATTCATGATTTTTGTTACTTTTTCCATCTTCTTTGCAATTGTTAGGTCATCAAATCCGTCAAAACTAACGTAATGTGATTTCAAAATACATCTTTCTCCCTTTTTTTCGCTGTCCCACAAATGCACGATGAACTGAATCCCCTCACCCGCTCCGACTCCGATTTGTAAATGATAGCTTATGCGTTTTTTTGGTTTACTGTGTGCGATTAATAACACTAACCGCTCAGTCACAGATTGTAATTTTTTGTTCATCAGAACACCTCCTCAGTGGATCTGATATATCTCTCCACTGCTGTTTCCTTTCTTTCTTCCTCCTCGGCTTCCGCCTGCAGGTCTGCCGCTTCCTCAGCTGACGGCTCCAATTCTTCGTCATAATGGTCTGGGTCCATGTGATTATAAATGGTTTTCATGATGCGCCTCCAGTAATACAATGGGGTCGCATATAACCCCCATACGCAGGGTGTTGTACATGCTGATAACCAGATATATAGTTAATACTGCATGACCGATTACTATGTATTCCCACATATTACTTACCCAGTTCTTCGATTTCCTTTAGTGTTACACTGGATGGGTTCCACCCCTCTACAAAGTGACATGCCTTATCAAAATCCTTGGCTCTGATTTGCGTTCGTGGCCGAGCGTCCATTGCGTCACAGATATCCCGATTGATTCCATGTCGTAAAGCTCCGCATTGCTGCTTCGTCCACTGATACTTGTACACTTCTTTCACAGCCTGCAGGCGCTTATTAACAAGGTTTCCGATATAGCCGTACTGTGTAGGGTCTATTCTTGCATTTTTTTCTAGATGGGTTACACGTTCATCGATTTTCTCAACCTTTGCTTTCTGGTTATGCGCAACTTCTACAAGCAAGTCCAGCTTCTCTTCTGGTGTGGTTGGCAGTCCGTCTTTGATTTGCTGCTCCATTGCATTAAATGCCTGAATGTATTTGATTTTCCATTCATTGGCCAACTTTCCATTAAACCCCATGACCAGAAAGGTAAACCCATCTTTATTCATGAGATACATAGGATACTGCTTTCCTCTACTTTCGTAAGTGGTTTCGTAAAACCAGGATTTGGCGGCGGAATTTTCCGCCACGAGATTTCGGATACTTTCTAAAACATCCTTATGTTTCTTATTGAAGTCCTCAGCAATCTGTAAGCTACTTACAACTGGCTGCTGATGATCATTGTCATATGTAATAGTGATTTCTTTGTTCATAATCTTCCTTTCCCTTATGCCATTTCTTCCCTGTAAAGAGCTAGGCTCTTTTTCTTTTTTTGTTATTTAAGTAATGATGTAATATCTAGCATGTTGTCACCACCAGATACCTTTGGCAGTTTGCCATCCCATTTTTTAATGAGCATTTCACGCAGTACTGCATCCGTCAGTTTACTTGTCTTGATTGCATTTGCATCAGCTTCACCCTGCGCTTCGATTTTCTTTTTCTCGGCAACAATCTGCGCTTTCTCTTTTTCCTGCTTTGCAGTTTCGACAGCTTTCTTTGCTACAGCTTCCTTGGAAATCGCCTCTTCGATTTCTTTTCCGGCATCCATATCTTTGATGGTAAGTGATGTAAGTTCCACACCTTCTTTTGCAAGCTTCTCTTTTAGATCAGCAGTAGCTCTGGTGTAGACTTCGTTTTTCTTTTCGCCTAGTACTTCAATCACGTTGTACTGGGTTACAATTGTTTCTACAGATTTCTGTGCATAATTGCCGATGATGTTCTGCTTCATGCTATCAATATCGCCATATCTCTTGTATACCTTAAATGCATTAGATTTGCTGACATTAAATTTTACATTCACTTCCATTTTGATGAATTGTGCGTCCTTGGTTTGGACAGATACATTTTTAACCGTTCTTTCCTGCACTGTGGTAGGTATCATGTAAATTTTGTCCGCAAATGGTATTTTAAGTGTGACACCCTCATTAAGCGTTGTTTCCGATGTTCCTCCAAACGCTGACCATTTAACACCAACTGTGTTTGTTGGGACAAAAGCAACCGATAGCGTAAGCACCCAGATACCTAATGGAATCAATGCAAGAAGGCACTTCTTTTTAGGTTTCCAGCCTGCAAAATTTCCATAATCATCGTCGTATAGACCTGAGCCTACAAAGGCTACAAGCACTGCTACAATTAAAATCGCTTGAATAATAAACATTAACATTTTGTTTTCTCCTCCGTGAGCCTAGCTCATTGCAGAAAAGAAATGGATATAAGATTGAATTATTTGCTTGTATCCCTTATAATAAAGATGAATCTTTTTATAAGGGTTCGTGGTTTAGATGCTCTGACCGCCAAGTCTATGGAGCATCTTTTTTAATACTCTTTTTCTCATAGAGTAGTCCTTTCCTGCTTGCGTTTCTTTCGAGGATCAAATACATCCTCGCTGTAATATGTTTCATACCACGAGAGAGGTATTCTGCGTTCGTCGTAAAGTTCAACTTTACCAAATTCCTCTTCAAATTTCATTCGGCACTTCTGCTTGATATCGCATGCCTTAGCGTAACCGATATGATTCTCTGGATTACGTTCGTTGTGAATACGCTGAATGTCTTTAGCCGTCACATATCTTGCAATAGGCATAGTTTTCCTCCTTTCTAACGTGCATTGCCGTGTGTAGGCGTTCGGCAATTTGCGGCTTCCCGTCTGATTTGACCGCTTAAAAGCACGGCGATATCAAATTCCGAATAGTCATATCCGTTGTCCTGCAAAAATTTAATCAACTTGCATACTCGTTCGTTGCCATTCTGCTTGACAATTTCAAGGTATTCATTTGCTGTCATTTAATCACCTCCTAGCCTGCCATCATCAGTACAGGGAGGCTAACCCCTGTAGACCTTTAAATAGGTTTCGGCTTATGTTATAATTTTCTTTAGAAAGAAGGTAGTTTATGGATGTAATAAAAGATACAATAAATGCGGCTAATACAAAGCAGCATAAAGAAATAAGATATAAACTCCAGCCTATTTGTCCCAGGTGCAATACAGCTAGTAGAGGTGAAATTGTTTCCGCTTTTTATTCGGTTTCGACGAGATATAACAACAAGGCATATTTACTATATTTTTGCCCTGCATGTGATACATGTTATATGGTTGTTTATAGTTTAAACAGAACTTCAAGTGATGCTGATACAATTACTGATATTTTTCCTCTACCGAAAGCAGCAGCGGATAAATTTCCATCAGAAATCGAAGCGATATCAACCACATTTATTGATATATATCATCAAGCTCTAGAAGCTGAAAAATTAAAGCTCAATCATCTGTGTGGTATTGGTTATCGAAAAGCAGTAGAATTTTTAATCAAAGATTACTGCTGTTACAAGAATTTCGACGACATTGATACAATTAAGAGTAAACCTCTCGGACAGTGCATCAAAGATTACATCGAAAATGAGAAAATCAAAACATTAGCACTTGCTGCCACTTGGATAGGTAATGATGAAACACACTATGTAAGAAAGCACGAAGACTATGATATAGAGCACCTTAAGGCTTTTATCAAGTCAATGATTGCTTACATCGAATACGAAACTGCCTATGAAGAAGCATTAACACTCACTTCATCCAAATAATCTATTTCGTCAAGTTCAAAAAGAAATTTCCCTTCCATATCCCAGTACTGATAAACATATCTTACTGGGTCTTTTTCTGTCCCTTCTCCGCGTAATAGAATTGTTATTATAACTTTTGTTATTTTAACTCCATCCAGTCTTCTGCATTCTCTTCTATCCTTTCTCATATTTGCACCTCCCGCAATATTGACTACGCCATCATGTTATCGTACTTAGTCACATTTGTCAAGTTGTTTTGTTATTTTTATTGACTAAGTACGATTTTAAGTATATTATTATGTCAAGGAGGTGGAAGTATTGAACGACCGTATAAAGTCATTACGTAAAACACTAGGTCTAAGTCAAAGGGAATTTGGTAAGAAAATCGGTATTAGCGATACTGCTGTATCCAAATTAGAAAGTGGTGAACGCAATCCATCAGAGCAAACATTGTTATCAATTTGTCGAGAATTTAACACTGACTATTACTGGCTCACTGAGGGTGCAGACGTCGATATGTTCATGAAAATGCCAAGTACGTTAATGGAAAAATTATCAGAGCGGTATAATCTGAACAAAAAAAGCCAGATGGTTTTGAAAACCTATCTGGAGGCACCGGATGATGAAAAAGAAGCAATCGAAAATTTTCTTACAACGTTGGCAGAAAATCTGCAAAAAGAAGGCAAGGAGTGATTTCCTTGCCTTTTTAATTACTGATTCAATTTTATATGCAACAATTCATAATACAGCTCCCTTAATATACCTATCGACCTAATTTCCCTTACCATTTTTACGATATGCCTTATGTAGTAATCTTCTGTTTCCATGATCTCTGTCCTCCTGTAAATTGGTAATATTTTCTGTAGCTATATTATAGCGCATAACGCTAAAAAATTGTTAATATTGACAGCAACTTCCGCCGATGTCCAATATTTTGGACATACATGTCATTTAAAATCGGACTCAAACAGGTCCGTTATTTTTATATGTAGCGCCTCCGCGATTTTTTCGAGCTGGTGTATCGTAGGTGATGTATTTCCGTTTTCATAGTTATTCAGAGTACTCTTAGTTATCCCTGTTAGCTTTGATAACTCCCGCAAAGATTTTTCTTTTTCCGTACGCCGCTCATATATTAACAGTTTCATGACAGTATATTATATGCAAGTAAGTATTTTGTGATTCGTTATTAAGTGATATAATGTAATAAATAACAGTATGGAGGGAAATGAAAATGGGAATCTATGATATTTACGCAAAAACAAAAAGGAGAGCTCAGAGTGTTGCGGAGTTTACAAGCGAAGTCAAGGAAAAAGGGATTGGGGGTGTCGCAAAGGATATAGCATCAAATACAAAAGAAAGTATAAACGAATCTATTGAAATCAAAAAGGAAAACGCTGAATTAGCTCGACAGAAACGAGAAGACTTTAAGGAAAAGCAAGCTGCCTATAAATCTATTTTTCGCTCTACACAGAAAATGGGTGACATCGAAATAGACGAAGTCAACAAGCTTTTAAAGATCAATAACGCTAGCTCTAATATTAAGAAAAATGGTAAGATGAAAATCTTAAGTAAGAGCGTTCTTGCAATGTATACGCTAGGCGCATCGCTTGCTATTGAAATGGCCTTAAAGCCTGGGGATGTGATTTTTAGCTATGATGAAATACAAGACTACGATCTGCTCGAAAATAATATATCGGTGGAAAGCGGAGGCCTTGGAATGGCTGTCGTTGGGGGTGTTGCTGCAGGTCCTACAGGTGGTATTATTGGAGGACTAACAGCTAAGCGCAAGACCAGTAAATCTATTGACATGCTTGCTTTACAAATTACAACTACTAATTTTTGTTTTCCTAGTATCATAATTTCATATATAAAAAGTGAAACAAAATCAAGGAGCTCTAAGTACACAAAAGCGTTGAGCCATGCTAGAAATACAATTGCGTGCCTGAATCTGATATTTGCTCAGTGTGAAAATTCAGGCTTACAATCTGAAAATCAAACAGAGGATATCAGTGATCCATATGAAGATATAAAAAAAGCGAAAGAGCTTTATGATTTGGGTATAATCACTAAAGATGAGTTTGAAGAAAAGAAAAAACAATTATTAGGGTTATAGCTAAAAAACCGCTGATCTTAGCGGTTTTTTATATACCTAGAAGCTGTTTCTTTTTTGCAGTAAACTCCTCATTCGTTATGATTCCTATATCAAGCAATTCTTTTAGCTCCTTAAGTTCATCGTATTTACTTGTTTTAGGCTGTACTGGCATTGTTTCGTCCTTGCTAGTGTCTTTATTCATAAATTCAATAATCTTTCTGTCAGCGTCTTTAAATAGGTGTGCATATGTTTTTCTGATGGTTTCGACGGTATCTCCTAATCTTTGTGCTATCTCATAATCAGAATACTGGTCAGCTTTATTGTTGATCAAGTACGACACATGAGAATGGCGAAAATCATGCACACGTATAAGGCACAGTGGATTTCCGTCTGCATTTGCAGACTCCACTCCACGAATAAGATTTTTACGGATTGTTTCGGCCGGAAGCGGTCTGTCGAAACCAAATACAAAGCAATCCACGTTATATCCATAAAGCCTTTCACAATACGTTTTCTGTTCTATCATAGCAGTTTTTACAATATCAGGCATAATTATAGTACGCATGCTGTTTTGTGTCTTAGGACTTGTAATTTCCCACGCTTTACCCTTAATTTTGTTTGTTACTGTTTTATAAATTCTAATTGTGTTTTTATCAAAATCTATATCCTTCCATTGTAATGCCTGAGCTTCTCCTTTTCGTGTTCCCATATAATACAAAAAGACATAAAAACGTTGCATTTCTGGATTTTTTACATAGCGTATAAATGTCTCAAATTCGGATGGTTCCCAAAACAGCATTTCTTTTTTTACTTCGTCTTTAAATGCCGATCTGCGTACTTTTGTCATAGGATTTATGACAATATAATCCTCATCAACGGCATACTTAAATATTTTGTTTATGGTGTAGTAATACTTCGATACATACGACTTACTGTACTTTTCTTCCAGTCCTTTTATAAATTTTTGTAGGTACTCTTTATTGAATAAATTTATTTTCTTTTTTCCGAATACTTTATTGCATTTATCAACAATATCCTGGTCTGTCCGGATGGTCACAACTTTAACATTTACAGCTTGTGCCAGATATTCTTCTGCCAGTTCGGCAAATGTTTTATTATATTTTGCAACTTGGATCGCTTGCCATCGTTTTACAAACTCGGTTTCATACTCTCGCGCTTCATCAACGTACTTGCATCCACGGGCAAGTTTTGTATATTGATAATACGTGCCATCCTCTTTTTGTATTCTACCCTTAATATACCATTTACCATCACGTTTAATCGTTGCCATACTATCACCTCTGTACCCAATATATCCCAATAATGCTAAAAAATCAACGATTTTTGTGGTATAGCGTGTGGTACAGAAATATTTTCAACAAAAAAAAGTATCAAAAAAGCCTTTAAACAAAGGCTTTATTTTTATATTGGTGGAGGTGAGGAGAGTCGAACTCCTGTCCAGAAACAGCCCCACGTACAGACCTCTACAGTTTAGTCCATGAAGATTAAGACATCAGCAGGTCATGAACATCCGCTGATGAATGTGCCTGAAGAATTTTCGTGAATCTGATCTCAGGCAAACCAGATTCCTTATCCCTTGCGTCTTACGCGCACATCCACATGGTCAAGGAAGAAGCATGCAGAGGCGGCTGCGAACCTATATCGGTTATTAAGCAGCGAAAGCCATTCTCTGGTTTCCACCAAAGAGGTTAGCTAATTTAGTTTTTCCGTTTAAATTTAATTGGTTATTACGTAACCACTCGACTGCAGTCTGTACCAGACATATCCCTGTCGAAACCAGTACACCCCCGGTTTTCAGGCATTGATAGTTTACCACAAAATACCGCAAACTACAATGCCGTTTGCTTTTTTGGCGAATTTTCCAGTCTAATACTGATTCTTCATCGCCTTTTCTATCTCGCGCTTGGCATCTTTTTCCTTTTGAACATTACGCTTATCATGCAGATCCTTCCCTTTTGCCAGAGCAATCTCCATTTTTGCCATTCCTTTTTCCAGATATACAGAAATCGGAATCACTGTGTAGCCCTTCAGCTTTACCTTCTGCTGCAGCTTACGGATCTCTTCCTTATGCAGGAGCAGCTTTCGTATTCTGGTTTCATCATGATTGAACCGGTTGCCAAACTCATACCCCAGAATATGCATTTCCTTTACATACGCTTCATCATTGGTAAAGCTGATATACGCATCCCGAATCTGGACATGACCCTGGCGAATGGATTTGATCTCCGTTCCCTGCAAAACCAGTCCGGCTTCAAAGCGTTCCTCCAGAAAATATTCATGAGAGGCCTTGCGATTAAATACAACAATTTTTCTTCCTGCCATGCCTGTGTTCCTTTCTAATATACGATCTTCACTTTATCATTCATAACCCTGTTCACAAGATTTATGTAATACTCCCTTGTATTATCCTGATGATACTGCGTCGTCAGTGTATGACGTGCAGCAAGTTCATTTGTATAATCCTTCAGAGTATATGTACGAAAGAATGAGAAATTCCCTTCTATATGAGTAACGGTTGGAAGAAACTCCACATTTTTAAAGCTCACTTCACCATTCGTTATATTATAGGACAGGGTCCAGCTTGCCATGCCTCCCAGCATATTCTCATGATCATCCTGTGCAGACAGGAAATTGCCAAGTGAATAGATGACAAGAGTCTGATTCCCGTCTTTTCCTGTCACATAATCCATCGGCTGTATGACATGCGGATGCTCACCGATAATGACATCCACACCCAGATCACTCAGGAACTGTGCAAGCTCTTTCTGTTCCTCATTCGGCTCAAAGGAATACTCCGTTCCCCAATGCATACTAACGATTTGGACATCGCTGACCTTCTTCAGCTTTTCCACATCATTTTTTATTTTATCCTTATCAATCAAATCAACCATGTACTCTTTACCTTTTGGAAGAACATAGCCATTCAACCCATAGGTATATCCAAGTATTCCAAACTTCACACCCTCACGGGTGATAACCTGCAGCTGCTCACTTTCCTCTCTTGTTGCATGACTTCCCGTCACCCTGATATCCGGATGATGTTCCTTCATGTAAGCAAGCTGATTCAAGATACCCTGTACACCGGCATCCAGTGTATGATTACTGGAAGCCGCCATCCAGTCAAAGCCTGCATCCGCAACCGCATCCAGCACCTCGTAAGGCCCGTTAAAGGATGGATAATGGCTCAATCCCAGCTCCGTACCGCCGCAAATCGTCTCCTGATTGATATAGGCGATATCCGCCTTGCGTGTATAGCGGTTTGTATGCTCATAAATATCCTTAAAATCATAGGTGCCATCCCCCTTGGCATTGTAATAGAAAATTGCACCATGAATCAGATTATCCCCTACCGCAACAAAGGATACATCGCGGATATCATCTTTTTCCTCTGTTTTTACAACGGGGTCCGCAGCCTTTTCCTGCTTCGTTTCCTTCGTACCGCTTTTCCCCGAACAGCCTGTCACAAGCAGCACACACCCCAAAACTATCCATAATTTCTTCATACTATTCCCTCTATATTCTATCGAGATGCCTTCCTGCGCTGTCGCTTTTTCTTCTCTACGACCTCGAAGTCAACCTCCCGTTTGAAACGATCCGCTCCACTGCATTTCACACGTACCTTTTGTCCCATTTTATACACCTTAGCCGTATGCTCACCAATCAAAGATTTCGTCATTTCATCATAATGATAATAATCATCCGTTAGGGATGTCACATGTACAAGACCCTCAACCGTGTTCTCCAGCTCGACAAACATACCGAATTTGGTGATACCGCTGACAACACCGTCAAACATATGCCCGACAAAGCGCTCCATATACTGCGCCTTTTTCATATCGTCTACTTCCCGCTCCGCATCCACTGCATTGCGTTCCCGCTCACTTGCCTGATTAGCGGTAGCCTCACACCACAGCTCATCCTGCTTCATGCGCTCGACATCATCACTGGATGTAAAGATATAACGCCGAAGCATTCGGTGAACTACCAGATCCGGATAACGCCGAATCGGCGAAGTAAAATGCAGATAATTTTTCAATGCCAGACCGAAATGCCCGATACAGCGGTTATCGTAGCGTGCCTTCTGCATAGCCCGCAGCATAAAGCTCGATAACACAAAATAATTCTCCTGTCCTCTGGCCTCATTCAGAAGACTCTGCAGCTGTGCGGGGTAAACATTTTGTATACCGCCCTGAAAATTATAGCCGAGTGACTTTGCAGTAGTAGCAAAATCACGCATTTTCTTAGGCTCCGGAGCTTCATGGATTCGATACATGGAAGGGACCTCCATCCATTTCATGTGCATGGCGACACATTCATTTGCGGCAATCATAAAATCTTCAATGATCCGCTCACTCTCTCCGCGCTCCCGCAACACGATATCTGTCGGATTCCCCTTTTCATCAACGAGAATCTTTGCTTCTCTCGTATCAAAATCTATCGCTCCCAGACGCTCTCTTCGCCGTCGGATGATACCGGAAAGCACCTTCATGTTGAGACATAAGTTCAACAGGTGCGGATATTCCTTCTGTGACTGCGCATCACCCGCAAGAATCGCATTCACCTTTTTATATGTCATTCGCTCATCACTGCATATAATGGAAGGATATATCTTATAATTGTCGATTTCACCCTTCTTATCGATATCCATACAGCATGTCAGCGTAAGCCGATCCACTCTTGGATTCAGGGAACAGATTCCATTGCATAGGGCGTGGGGAAGCATCGGTACCACACGGTCAACGACATAGACCGAGGTACCTCTGGCATAGGCCTCCTGATCAATGGCACTTCCCGCCCTCACATAATGGGAAACATCCGCTATATGAACATACAGCCGGTATCCTTTATTGTTCTCCAGCTTTTCCACAGATATGGCATCATCCAGATCCTTGGCATCCTCTCCATCTATCGTAATGGTCAGCAGCTTTCGCAAATCCTTGCGCTGTGCAATATCATCCTCTTGGATGGTTTCCGGTATCTGCTGTACCTCCTGCATGACATCCTCAGGAAACTGCGGATTGATATCCTTTTCCAGTAAAACTGATAAAATATCAATACCCGGATCATATTTATAACCGATTTCCTTCTCAATATGGCACTTCAGTACAGTCCCATAGCTGTCAATTCCTAGCAGAACCTTGGAATCATTCACAAGACGGAAATCATCGAAGTTTGTTATTCTAACCTTGCGGTAATTCAAAAATGCATCCGACAGGAAATATTTTCTGCCCTCTTTGATTTTCACGGTTCCCACCAGCTGTCTGACACTGTGCTCCAGAACCTCAATCACTTCTCCCTCAACACTTTTATCATTGTTTGTCCATGTCTTCGCAAAAACAATATCCCGATCCATACCGAGACCCAGGTGATCCCGACCTATATAATAGCTGGTATCCGCTGTTTCCACAAAGCCGAAGCCTTTCGGATTGATGCGTAGTGTACCTGTAACATACCCCAGCTCTTCACTTGTGAAATAACGCTCCTTGGCGTCTCTTGCGAGTATATGCTCTGCTTCCAGATCATTTAACAGCTTCATCAGCTGTGTGAAGGATGCACTGTCTTCCATATCCAGGGCTCTTGAAAGCTGTGCCGCATGCATACCTCGATAACCGTTTCCATGAATCAGCGCCAGCAGTTCTTCTTTTTTATTCATAGCTCATCAGCCCTCCTTTTTTCCTATAACAATATTATACCATTAAAAAAAGACCTTAGACGGTCTTTCTTACTTACTTAACAATACGAATGATTATAACAAGAGCGAAAAACACAATTCCTGTCACCAGAGTGACATTGGACATGACTTTTTCAGAGCCACGTTCCTTAACGTTTGCGAACAGATTCAGTCCTTCACTTCCACCGAAGGCGCTTCCCAACCCGTCAGATTTTCCGCTTTGCAATAAGGAGAGTATTATTAAAACGACCGCTGCAATCATCAGTAAGGTGTCTAAAATGCCCATAATAATCCTCCTTTCTCAATACGTTCTTAATCATTATAACAAACACACGGATAAAAAACAATTTATTTTTTGTAAAAGGACGAGATTCTCCTGTGTTCAAGGCATAATGGATGTATCTTGTATGCTGTACATAAGACTTATGCTGTCAGATGCTCCCTCCACGATCTGAACACGCTCCAGCTTCTCCCCCACAGACAGGACGAAAAACAGCTGCTTAACGCTCTCACTATATGATATAGGGAACACTGACAACGGAAACATTGCGCAATTTGCTCAGCTGCAGCTTTAGCTGCATGGAGGTTTGATTGTGCAGAGCATGAAAACGTTTTTTCTTCATAACGAATTGCGGTAGAATCACCGTTACACTTTCCTTCTTTTTCAAATCGTTCTGCGCTTCCTCGACATGATGCAATATCATTCCATTCACATTCCGGTATGGAGCATCCTCGACGATCAGCGGAATATTGAGCCGCATTTGCTGATACAGCTCCTGCAGCTTTTCAGTCGCCTCCGCATTCGTATTTACGTGATAGAATTCCATTTCCCTCACCTGCAGGGAGCATGCATAATGATAAGCCTTCAGAAAGCTGCGGTTGATGGAATCAACAGGCAGTATGACTCTTCCATGGATCTGCAGATCATACGGCTGCAATTCCTCGGCAGAACGGATTTTCAGGCTCTCCTTGACATAGTGGTAATGCCGGTGTATCCGCTCCATGATATATACAAGAACCGGAATGCAGATCAACACGATCCATGCACCGTGCAGAAATTTACTTGCTGCGATGATCACACAGGTAATTCCGGTGATCACCATACCGGCTCCGTTGATGAATGCCTTATGCTTCCACTTATCTTCCTTTCTTTTCACCCATCGTACAAACATTCCCGCCTGTGATAATGTAAAAGACAGAAATACACCGACTGCATACAGCGGCATCAAAAGATGGGAGGACGCATGAAAATAGATCACGAGTGCGGCAGAGAGGAAAAACAGCAACAGAATTCCATTGGAGAAGCTTAAACGGCTCCCCCTTGACATAAACTGTCTTGGCACGAATCCATCCCTTGCCAGAATGGACAACAGTAATGGTAAATCAGCAAAGGCTGTGTTTGCAGCCATTGTAAGAATAACTGCGGTCGTTACCTGCACCAGATAAAACAGCAGAGTCCCGTTTCCGAAAACAGCCTCCGCTATCATGGCAATCACCGTCACATTCGCATTTGGTATAATATGATATAGGGAAGCAAGTGCAGAGATTCCAAGGAAAATCACAAAGACCAGCCCTGCCAGAAGGTACAGCACACGCTTGGCATTTTTCTGCGCCGGTTCACGGAAATTAGGAATTCCGTCGCTTACTGCCTCTACGCCGGTCAGTGCCGTACAGCCGCTGGAAAAAGCCTTTAGAAACAGCAGCAGACCTGCATTCTCCACATACTGCGGCATAGCTGCGGAAACAGCCGGAGTTTCATGGAATATCAGCACCTTTACAAAGCCTGTGACAATTAACAGTAAAATCGTGATAATAAACAGATAGGTCGGAATACCAAACAGAACACTGCTGTCCTTCATTCCCCGCAGATTGCCAATCGTAAGCAGGCTGATAATTATCAGCGCGATGCCCGTACGCATAGAAAGCAGCTGTGGGAATGCGGAGGTGATTGCTGCTGTTCCTGCACAGACACTGACTGCCACTGTCAGCACATAGTCAATTGCCAGAGAAGCCGCCGCAATCAATCCGAATACCTTTCCCAGATTATCACTGGCAACGATATAGGAACCTCCTCCCTGCGGATAACAATTGATGGTCTGCCGATAGGAAAATACCAAAATAAAAAGAAGAAATACAATTGCAAAGCCTACCTTCATCAACAGTCCGTAGGATGCCATTCCCAATACAGGAATCAATACCATCAGAATTTCCTCACAGGCATAGGAAACGGATGAAATCGCATCACTTGAAAGGACAGGAAGTCCCCATATCACACTGAACTTCTCATGATCCAGTGCATCACTACGCAGCGATTGTCCCAGCACAAGATGCTTTATTTTTTTTAACATAGCTACTCCCTCGATTTCTATGAAGCATGCAGAAAATATCTGCTGACACTATTTTATGCTTCCAGCGAAAATAGTCAATTCATACACAGGTTTATTTAGATAAACTTTATATACGATATAGTTTCGCAAAGTATGATAGAAATTCATTAGAGAAATGCTAGAAATCCTTATCATATGAAAAGGCCCTGATGGACTGATCAAGCTCGAACAGACAATAGCCGGTATCAAATCGCAGAATTCTGCAGGTCGCTCATGGACTGGGAAACAGGTAAAGGGATTACCTTTCTTTGGTATGCGACAGGAAAAGAATATAAGCAGCAGCCCTGAAGCACTCTTCGCAACAGCTTGTCCTTAATTTCTATAAGCAGTGGGCCACATTATTACCGCATTGCCTGAATCCGCTGCACTGTGCTAAAAACCATTTCACAACAAAAGGGTATCCTCCAGTAAATTCGAGAACACCCCATGATGTATTTATAAACGCTGAATGAACGCTTAATGCTTGTAAATGTTATAGAATGCTGATTTTCCCTGGAAAAGAGCAACATCACCCAGCTCTTCTTCAATACGAAGCAGCTGATTGTATTTCGCAATACGATCTGTTCTGGACATGGATCCGGTTTTAATCTGTCCCGCATTGAAGGCAACTGCGATATCCGCAATTGTCGCATCCTCTGTTTCACCGCTTCTGTGAGATACGACAGCCGTATAGCCGTGTTTCTTTGCGAGCTCCATTGCATCGAAGGTTTCTGTCAGTGTACCAATCTGATTCACCTTAATCAGGATGGAATTCGCGATATCCTTATCAATTCCCTCCTGCAGGATTGCCGGATTTGTGACAAACAGGTCATCCCCGACAATCTGAATTTTCTTACCCAGATGCTCCGTCAGCTTTTTCCAGCCATCCCAGTCGCGTTCTCCCAGACCGTCTTCAATGGAGATAATAGGATATTTCTCAACCAGTTCATCATACCATGCTATCATTTCATCTGTTGTCTTGGAGCCCTGTCCGGATTTTTTCAAATCGTACATCTTTGTTTCTGTATTATAGAACTCACTGGCCGCAACGTCCATCGCAATGCAGATATCCTCACCGGCACGGAAGCCGGCAGCCTCGATTGCTTCCATAATACATTTCAGCGGCGCTTCATTGTCTTCCAGGTTTGGCGCAAATCCACCCTCATCACCGACAGCAGTGACCTGTCCCTTGCTCTTCAACACTTTTTTCAGGGCATGGAAGGTTTCAGCACCCATACGAATTGCTTCGCGAATGCTTTTTGCGCCTACCGGCATAATCATAAACTCCTGAAAATCCACAGAAGAATCCGCATGACTTCCGCCGTTTAACACATTCATCATAGGTACCGGCAGTGTCTTGGCATTGATACCGCCTAAATAGCGATACAGTGGCAACCCATAGTAATCCGCAGCAGCATGTGCAACCGCAAGGGAGATTCCCAGAATCGCATTCGCTCCGTATTTGGATTTATCCTTAGTTCCATCGGCATCAATCAACGCCTTGTCAATTGCAGCCTGGTCGGTAACATCCATTCCCAAAACCACATCGATCAGAATATTGTTAACGTTCTCCACTGCCTGCAGTACACCCTTACCGCCATAACGGGAAGGATCGCCGTCACGCAGCTCCAGTGCTTCTCTTTCTCCAGTGGATGCTCCGCTTGGCACCATGGCACGACCTACAAATCCGGAAGCTGTTTCCACTTCCACCTCAATTGTAGGATTTCCTCGAGAATCCAGAATTTCTCTGGCATGAACATTTGTAATCAATGACATAACCTATGTCCTCCTTTATCTACACTTTTTATACATGCACAGTATAGCACAAACCCCCTTTTGTCTAAAGGAGTTTGCTCAAACTAACACATTTTCACACAATTTATTCCGCAAGTAATTCTCTAAGATCATCAATGGTACGCGTTGGATAAATCTGTAGTTTTTCCACATCCTCGCGCTGATGCACACCACTGGTCACAAAAATCGTATCCACATGGTTTTCCACACCCAGCAGGATATCTGTTTCCAGATTATCTCCCAGAATTACTGCCTCATCCGCATTCAGCTGAAAATATTTCAATGCTTCCTCCAGAATCGGAGCATGCGGCTTCCCGATTTTCGGAGAAACCTGCCCGCTTGCATATTCAAACATCGCTACAATGGAACCATTGCCTACCGCAAATCCACCCGGCTGTGCAAGCAGGCGGTCATTATTGGTACCGATCAGCTTCGCTCCCTTCAACAGAAAATCCAATGCCTTAGAATATTTCTCATAGGTACCTGTGTTATCCAGACCAACAAAGACCAGATCAACATCCTGCTCTGTAACGGTAAAGCCGTTATCCTCCAAGGCCTCTCTTAGTCCATCCTGCCCGATATACCAGACGTTTCTTCCCTCATAATGCGCAGCCGCATACCTAGCCGCTGCCATGCTGGAGGTAAAGAAATGCTCTTCCCGGATACCGGTGAATCCCATCTGTTCCATATGCTCCACATTCTGGCGCTTTGTACGCTTTGCATTATTCGTCAGAAAAACAAAACGCTCGCCCCGTTTCGTCAGCGTGTCGATAAACTCCTTAGCACCTTCTATAATCTGTGATCCGCGATACATGGTACCATCGAGATCTATGAAATATGTTTTTTTCATACTGCCACCTGCTTTCTACTCTTTAATGATATAGAAAGCACCATTTTTGTCAAGTGGCACCTATCTGCTTTTCCCTCTTGTTTTCTTCTTTTTCGGGTTAACCAGGAGCAGGCCGATAATAATCAGAATAGCCGGCCAGTAATTCCCCACAAGATAGTTGAAATACATTGCCATTTGATCCGGATCAAAATTAGGCTTGAGAAGAAGCACAACACCACTGATTCCAATGATAAATCCTGCCCGTTCCCGCATTTTTATCACTTCCTGCCTCTATTATAGGAAGATACAGCGACGAATTTTGTCAGTTTCCCGCCATGTCTGCATATTTTTTTAAACAGCTGCATATATGCACAGCAGTCAATTATTTCCACTTTATTAAGGAAACAGTTTCTATCCTATGCTCCTGTGCTGTTTAAAGGAAGCCCTGAAAAGTCTTTTGAGTGCTCATTAAGGTAAACGAAAAAAGACGCAGGTATTCTACGTCTCAATTATTTTATAGAAATTCGCAGCGCTTTAAAGCTCCACTTTCTCCAATTCGCCGTATCCGATTTCCGTCGGAGTTTCACGCCCAAACAGAATGGTCAGTACAACAGCTGTCTGAGAATCCTCATGCAGTTCCTCAACAGTTCCTTCAACATTGGCGAAAGCCCCGCTCAGAATGCGTACACGGTCTCCAACAACAAAATCGATCTGTACCTTACGCTCACTCATACCAAGACGGCGCAGGATGCTCTCCATTTCCTCTTCAGCAACAGGGAACGGCTTCGCACCACCACCACTGGATCCGATAAATCCGGTAACGCCCGGCGTATTACGTACGATATACCATGCTTCATCTGTCATGATCATTTCAACAAACAGATAACCGCTGAACAGGTTGGTCGTTTTCTCTACTTCCTTACCGTTCTTGTATTCAATCTCTTTTTCTTCTGCGACAATTACACGGAACAAATAATCCTGTAGTCCCATGGATTCCACACGACGCAACAGATTTTCTTTTACACGATTTTCATGTCCGGCATATGTATTGACCACATACCACTGCTTTTTATTTTCCTCAGCCATGCTTTACCTCCTACACGATTCCAATCAGTTTCAAGAAACCGGATGATACAACCTGACACAGGTAAAAGAATAAGGCCAGGAATGCTACAAATCCAAATACTGTTACACTGTCTCTGGCAAGATCCTTTGCCTTTGGCCAGCGTATTCTCTTCATTTCGGTTAAAATCCCGTTAATACTGAACCATTTCATAAGCTGCCTCCTTATTTCGTTTCCTTGTGAAGTGTATGTTTACCGCATTTCTTGCAGAACTTCATCAATTCAATACGCTCATTATGCGTTTTTTTGTTCTTTGTAGTTGTATAGTTTCGAGAAAGACATTCGGTGCAGGTTAATATGACTTTATCGCTCATCAGGAACACCTCTTTCTTTGCCTATTTACTTTATCATAAAGAAGTGGTTTCGTCAATTTAATTTCCAATTCCAAGCAGGAATGCTGCGAATTCTACCGCATTTCCTCCCTTTCCCTGTCTTTTCGTACCTTCTGAAGTGTATTATCCACTTTTTTCACCTTGACCTGAAGCGTGTTCGCAATCTGGCGGTACGTATATCCAAGTGCACGCAAATCGACGATTCTTTTTTCCAAATCGCTGAGAGCCTCCTTGCGTGTATTCACACGATGCTGAAATTCATAGGAAACCGCAAAGCTTTCATTAGGCTTTTCCATTATATCAAGCAGACAGTAGCCTCCCGCATCCTCGCGTATACAGCTATCCAGGGAAAGCACACGTCGTTCATGTGCCGACTGCCGGTAACAGTCAATCAACAGATTGTGAAATACACTGCAAAAATAATGATAGAAGCTGGCCTCCTGATCCTCGCGATAGTCATCGATCGTCTGTACAAGCTTGAGTCTTGCCAGCTGCAGGTAGTCATCCTCAGATAGCCCGCTTTTGCAGGCTCCGATATATTTCTTAATCAGCTTATCAGCTATTTCCTCATACTTATGCATGAGGGCTGCAAATGCCATTTCGTCTTTTTGTCGTATTAAATATAGTAATTCATAATCGTTTTCGTAATATTCTTCCATCTGTTTTCTCTCCCTGAAAGGGAAGCAGAAAATTACAGAGGATGGCGCTGTGCGTGAATCTGGTAAAGCAGGATGCCTGCTGCCACGGAAGCATTTAAAGAGCTGACGCTTCCCTCCATCGGCAGACGGACACAATAGTCGCAATTCTTTTTCACAAGAGAGCTGATACCGAAGCCTTCGCTGCCAATCACAAGAACAAGAGGTACATCATACTGTCCTTCACGGTAATCGCGGGAGTTCTCAAAATCTGTTCCGACCACCCAGTAGCCCTGCTTTTTCAGGTATTTGATTGCCTGTACAAGATTGGTGACCACGCTTACCTTTACGGTATCAATTGCTCCGGTACTCACCTTGGCAACCGTCGGTGTCAGACGAACATTGCGATGCTTTCCAATGATGACGCCATCTGCCCGGATACAGTCACAGGTACGTAGAATCGCCCCCAGATTATGAGGATCCTCCAAGCCGTCCAGCATCACCAGCAGCGGCTGTTTTCCCTGCGGAACGCTTTCCAGCAGCTCTTCCAGCTCCCAGGTCTTGTAATCGTCGATACAGGCGGCAATGCCCTGATGGTTTCCGTTCAGCAGCTGATCCATCTTCTTTCTGCCCAGAACCTTTACAGGGATTCGTCTTTTTTTGATTTCACCTTCCAGTGCTGTATCACGGATACCCTCCTGTATCAGAACCTCATGAATGGGCTTCCCGTCCTGCAGAAGCTGCTTTACAACATTCTTTCCATATACATACTGCGTCATTGGTATTCTCCTATCTTCTGAATTTCCTCCCACAAGGCCTTCAGACGGTCCTCCTGATGCGTCAGATACAGCCAGCCGAATAATGCCTCCAGACCGGTTGACATACGGTAGGTTGTCACATCCGCATTTTTTGCCTTGCTTGCGGAATGGGTATTGCGTCCGCGCAGGACGATTGCATATTCCTCTTCACTGAAAAATGCACGCTCCTTCAGCTGAATCAGAAAATACGCCTGTGCCTTCGCACTCACCCAGGACTCACTCTTCTTCTGTAAAATTTTGGATTTCTGCCAGCCCTGTGCCAGCAGCATTTCCCGAACCAGCAGCGACATGACAGCATCTCCCATATAGGCAAGCGATGTTCCGTTATACTCCTTAATATCCATTACAGGATACCCTTCTCTATCAGCTTCGCACGGTATTGATCAGCCGTCTCAAAATCCTTTTCCTTAACGGCTGCCTTCCACTGACGGTGCAGCTGTTTGTCTTCCTCGCTCATTGTCAGACGCAAAAGCTCAATGCCCAGGACATCCATCATTTTCTCCAGGGTACGAACCAGTGCCTTCACCGCCTGCAGATCACTTTCTCTCTGACGCAGTGCCTGATTGAGAGCCTTAACAGTTTCAAACACAGCCGCAAAAGCATTCGGTGTATTCATGTCATCCTGCATAGCATCAAGAAACGGCGCAAGCTGATCCTCATCACAGGTCTCATCCATGTCAACATCGGCAAGACCCAGTTTAACATATGCCTGCTTCATTGCAGTAGCCACGCGGTTCAATTCCTTTTTCGCCGTTTCGATTGCTTCCTCATTGATATTCAATGGTGCACGATAGTGTGCAGACAGCATGACCCAGCGCAATACATTTCCACCGATTTTCGCAATCATATCCTTTGCCCAGATCACATTCCCCAGACTTTTGGACATCTTCTCTCCATCAATATTCACCATACCATTATGAATCCAGTAATTAGCAATCGGAGAGTCGTAAGCTGCACGAGACTGTGCAATCTCATTTTCATGATGCGGGAATTTCAAATCCATACCACCGCCGTGAATATCAATCGTATGCTCACCGCCAAACTCCTGATTGATCATGACTACACATTCCGTATGCCATCCCGGACGTCCCACAGACCATGGAGAATCCCACTTGATACCTTCTTCTGTTTTTTTCCACAATGTGAAATCCAGCGGATTTTCCTTCTTGCTGTTCTCGTCAATACGCGCACCAACAAGCAAATCCTCGATCTGCTGATTGGACAGCTTTCCATAGCTTTCCACACTGTTTACTCTAAAATACACATCGCCTTCCATTTCATATGCATGTCCCTTATCCACCAGCAGCTTAATAAAAGCAATAATGGCATCCATAGTTTCTGTAACCCTTGGAGCCGCATCCGGCATTGCAGCGTGCAGGGATAAACGGTCATGATTATATGCATCTATAAATTTCTCTGTAATTTCTGCTTCACTTACTCCACATTCCTTTGCGACCTTGATGATCTTATCATCAACATCGGTATAATTTGAGACCATTTTAACGTTGTACCCAATCGCCTGAAACGTGCGCTTCAGCGTATCGAATACAACGATGGGCCGGGCATTCCCGATGTGGGGATAGTTATATACTGTTGGACCGCATACATACATATGCACCTCATTTTCATGCAGGGGTTTAAATTCTTCCACCTTTTGATTCATACTGTTGAATATTTTCATATCATTTCCTCCTTATAAATAAAAAAAGCACTTATATTATAGAGACGCTGTTTCGCGCGGTTCCACTCTATTTGAAAAATGCTTTTCCACTTGGTACGTTAACGCCGAACTACGTATTCTTCTACATTATCGAAAAATCCCTCCAAGGGGCATTTCCCGCATGAATTGTTTCTGCTTCCACCATTCAGAAATCGCTGTCTTTCCATACATATGCCGGTACTCATCCTTGTCACAGGTTTATCTTGTTTTAGTATAACAGGGAACTATGCGGATTTCAATACTACCGCTCATTTCCCTCGCTTTTTTCCTTCTCAAGCGCTTTTGATATATTCATGAATTGAGCCATCAGGTCATCACTCAGTCCGTATTTTTTCATTTCATCCACATAGACTGCATCCAAATCATCTAGCTCCTTGAAACCATTTGTATCTCCTTCATCATTGGTATTCA
Organism: Clostridium sp. HGF2; assembly: GCF_964240115.1. NCBI lineage: Bacteria > Bacillati > Bacillota > Clostridia > Eubacteriales > Clostridiaceae > Clostridium > Clostridium sp. HGF2. The sequence goes on along the minus strand of NZ_CAXSSO010000001.1, from coordinate 423,182 downwards.
GCTTTGTACGCAATGCCATGATCTTCACCTCACTCAGAACTGTGGTTATAGTTTACACCTTTCCGTCACATTTGAAAAGAGGAGATGCTATATTTTTCTGCTGTTTTTCATTTTATACATCTGCACATCCGCCTCATGGAATACATCCTGCAGCGATGCACACTGTACAGGATCATACAGCGCATACCCAACCGATAGGGAAATCGGTATGTCACAGTCCTTAGGCACGGTTTCCTCATAGGTCAGAATACGTTCACACAAAGACTTCATCTTCTTATCATCCGCATCGGGTACCAAAACAACAAACTCATCGCCGCCGAAGCGATATACCGGACAGGTACTGGCACATTTTCCAATCACCGTTGCCGCCTTCCTTATATATTCATCCCCGATCTGATGCCCCTGTTCATCATTGATTTTCTTTAATCCGTTCAAATCCGCAATCAGTATCCCCAGCACCTCATCCTGTTTGTTCTGGATATCGAGTTCAAATGCATTTCGATTTTTCAGACCTGTCAAAAAATCTGTATTCGCCATATCCTTATACATGGGATTGCTGATACGCTTAAACAAACGAACAGCGATGAATACGGCGAGCAGACAGGCAATTGCCGCAATGATCGGTGTACCGATGCGAATTATCTGAAAAGCACGGTACTGATGGGTGGCATCAAATTCAATTCCTAGCACACCCACGACCTCATTACCCTTATGAATCGGGAAATAAGAGATAAAGATAGGACCCCATTCCGTATTTTTTATCTGATTCGGCAAAATAATTTTATCATGTAAAGCAGCCGTTAGCTCCGGTATGATTTCCTCTTCGATTTTATCTCCGGGATTACGAAAATCAGAGCTGTCATACGGCAGACCATCCACCAGATATACATACTCCCCCTGTATATTTTTTTCTGCAGTATATAGATAACGTACATTCGTGCTGGCTTTTACTTCTTCCAGTTTCTCCTTCATACGTATATAGGCAGGATTATCTCTCGTCAATGCCTCTGTATTTTGAAATGTGGTCTTATCCACATAATCATCCACATACTGATAGATGCTGTGAGAGCGCTCCTTGAGACTGTTGATCATATCCTCATGTGTGATAAAGTAGTTAAAAAAATACACACAGATCAAAGCTGTTGTCACAAGAACAGCTGTCACAATGGATACCTGTACATCTACTCTGCTGATTCGCCGTTTTCTATCCATAGTTCTCTCCCCAAATTTGTTATATCAATTATAGCATGCACATGGAAAGGAAAACAACGAGGAAACAGAAAACATTACAATTATTCTGCCGATATCAGTAGCTTCCATCTCAGAGGCGATATTTGTAATTGTTTCCGTCATTCTTTCACGCCATATCCGGAAGTGCGTTCAGCTTTAACTTCCTTCGCATGAATGCATAAAAAAGACCACCGTAGTGATCTTTTGTTTATACTTTTCGTCTGGGAATTAAGCTAATTCAGAGAAGAATTTGATTGTTCTGACCATCTGGCTAGTGTAAGAGTTTTCGTTGTCATACCAAGATACAACCTGTACCTGAGTATTTCCGTCTTCCATTTCCATAGCCATTGTCTGAGTTGCATCAAACAGTGATCCGTAACGCATACCGATAACATCGCTTGAAACGATTTCGTCAGTAGTGTATCCGAAAGATTCATTTGAAGCAGCCTTCATAGCAGCGTTGATTTCGTCAACAGTTACTTTCCCCTTAACAACAGCAACTAAGATTGTAGTTGATCCTGTAGGAGTAGGTACACGCTGAGCGGAACCGATCAGTTTACCTTTCAGTTCAGGGATAACCAGACCGATAGCCTTAGCAGCACCAGTAGAGTTAGGAACGATGTTTACTGCAGCAGCACGGGAACGACGCAGGTCACCTTTTCTCTGAGGTCCGTCCAGTGTCATCTGATCACCTGTGTAAGCGTGGATTGTTGACATGATACCGCTCTGGATAGGAGCTAAGTCATTCAGTGCTTTCGCCATAGGAGCTAAGCAGTTTGTAGTACAAGAAGCAGCAGAGATTACTGTGTCTTCCGGTTTCAATACATCGTGGTTTGTGTTGAATACAACGGTAGGCAGATCGTTTCCTGCAGGTGCAGAGATAACAACCTTACGAGCACCAGCTTCGATGTGTGCAGAAGCTTTGTCTTTTGAAGTGTAGAATCCTGTACATTCCAGAACAACGTCTACACCTAATTTTCCCCAAGGCAGGTTTTTAGCATCAGCCTCAGCATAAATTGTGATTTCCTTTCCATCAACTGTGATAGAGTTTTCACCAGCAACTACTGTATCAGCTTTAGCGTATGTACCCTGTGTAGAGTCGTATTTTAATAAGTGAGCCAGCATTTTTGGAGAAGTCAGGTCGTTGATTGCAACTACTTCGTAACCTTCAGCCCCAAACATCTGTCTGAATGCAAGACGCCCAATACGTCCAAATCCATTAATAGCAACTTTTACTGTCATCTTCAAAGTCCTCCTTTTAACACTCTTATTATACGTATTTCATAGGTAAATGTCAATTGAGAATCTTTTCACTTGCAGTTTTTTTCAGCCTTCCTTCCGTTTTGGACGGCATCCGGCGAAAATTGCGATTTTCTCCCTTAAAAAGGGCTTTTTTCAGTATAACAAAGCGTCATATTTTGTAAACGATTACATCAATTCACTGCTGACATACGGTATTAAAACGCCTCTTTCGAGCATACTGTGTATAGAGACGGGAGTGATAGTATGGTCTTTGTACCGACAATTATAGAAAGAAACGCAAGCAGTGAACGGGTGTATGATCTGTACTCCTGCCTGCTGAAGGAAAGAATCATCATACTAACGGGAGAGATTGACGATGCCATGTCCAGCTCCATTTGCGCACAGCTGCTGTATCTGTCCAGCATCAGCAGCGAGCCGATTCAAATGTATATCAATTCTCCCGGCGGCAGTGTCAGTGCGGGACTGGCTATTTATGATATAATGAAATATATCCGCTGTGATGTCAGTACGATCTGTATGGGAATTTGCGCAAGTATGGCTGCTGTGCTGCTGAGTGCGGGAACACAAGGAAAGCGAAGCGCATTATCAAACAGTGAAATCATGATTCATCAGCCTATGGGCGGTATGCAGGGACAGGCCAAGGATATGGAGATCGCTGCACTGCATATTCAGAAGCTGAAGGAGCGTCTGTACAGCATTCTCAGTGAGAATACCCGGCAAAGCAATGAAACACTACGCCGGGATTGTGATAGAGATTACTATATGGATGCGAAGGAAGCACTCTCCTATGGCTTGATTGATGCCATCATCTAATGCAGAAAATTCTGCCCTTTCCTTATATGTTATGGTAAAATAATCGTATAAAGGAAGTGATACTATGGAACGTAAAGCAAAGAAGGTATGTGAATCTGAAGCAGAGCAGGTTCAGCTTGTCATGGCCAACCATCTGAATGGCAGCGGTCGTCTGTTTGGCGGACAGCTTGCCGAATGGATTGATGTTCTTGCGGGTGTGGTTGCCAGAAGGCACTGCAACAGCAATATTACAACCGCATCCATTGACAGCCTGAATTTCAAGGAAGCAGTACATCTGAATGAGCTGATGGTGCTTCATGGAAAGGTGACCTATGTGGGAAATACCTCAATGGAAATCCGCGTGGACAGCTATGTGGAAAACAGGGACGGTGTCCGCCGACTTGTCAATACAGCATATCTGACAGAGGTCGCTTTGGATGATGAAGACCGCCCGACTACTGTACCGGGGCTGATTTGTGATAGCGAAGAGGAAAAACAGGAGTATCAGGCAGGCATTCGCCGAAGAGAAATCCGCCTGCAGCTGCAAAATATTGCAAAGGGCAAGGATTAGTATCATAAAAATACTGCACTTACAGACCCTTCACATCATGATAGGGAAAGTATAAGACTTATCCAAGCATGTATACCAGCATGCAGGAGATAAGTCTTTTTATTGCCTCATATAAATTCACAGCTGTATTGTCCTTCAAACATATAGAAAACACTGAGTCTTATAACGCCGACTCAGTGTTTTTTTCACACATAGGATTTTCGCGCAAAACCAACTGCTTTCTTTTGGTAGCTAACACGTAGCTATCATCATTTCAGGGTAGATATGGCCCGCCGCAGCTGTGCAACATCCTTATGCGTATAGATTTTTTCTGTCGTGGTATAGGAGCTGTGCCCGATCAGCTTTTTGATGCAGGTACTGTTTGCGCCGTAATTACTCAATCTGGTCGCAAACGTATGACGGCAGTCATGTGGCAGATGCTCCATTTCCAGCATATCCATTATTTTATCAAAATACTGATTGCGGTACATATGATAATTAAATTTTTTACGTGTATCCGCATCACTGATCAAATATTCATGACCCTGCAGATAGTAATCCATCACGTATTTTTGAATTTTTTCATGCACCGGAACGAGTCTGTTTTTACCAGCTTCTGTTTTACTTCCCCCGCGTATGGTCATATTCTGCACATCTACATCTTCTCTGCGAATGTTAAAAAGCTCTCCTACGCGAAAGCCGGTGTAGATCATAATAAGAATCGTATCTACAAACGGAATATTTTCATGATCAAACAGCTTTTCAATTTCCCATTCAGTAAATGGCTTGTGAATTTCGGGGTGATCCTCTTTCCTATTGATAATCACGTATTTTGCGTAGTTTTTCTGAATAATATCGTTTTGCACAGCATATTCACATACCAGCATCATCAAAGAGCGCAGCTTGAGATCACTGGACAGCGACAATGTACTTTCATCCATGATTCGCTGGAAATGCATTGCCCTGAGATCACTCATGCGGACATTCCATATACTGGAACAGCGTGCATAGGCTGCCTTATAACCATTTATCGCCGTTTGTGATATATTCCGATATTTGGTGGATGACCATTCCATATAAACATTTTCAAACGTTATCGTACCCAGCTTTTCAATTTCCGCATACAAAGCAGGATTTTTATTATAATTCCATAACGAAAACTCCGCCATTTCCTCTGTCTCATAATATCCGATGATTTTACGCTTCTGATGCCGCATGCCATCCTTTCGTTTATAGGATACGGTCACACATGCAACCCATGGCTTTCTTCTATTTCCCTGCAGCTTGTATACACTGCCCATCCCGTTTGCCTTTTTTATACCTACTGATTTCCCTTTCATCCTTACACCTTCCAACTGCCTGTCCTCATATAAACCATACAATGTCAAGGATGGAATTGCAATCATGAAATGATTGGTTGCGAACACGTAGCTAACATACGGTATTCTGCTATTTATCGCATACCACCTTTTTATATAGCGCTTATTCTTACCAATATGCCGTATTCCGTGAATTATTCAAATAACAATTTGCTTACAATTATCTTTAATAATCTGAAAGGAGAAACAACATGGATGTAAATATTATTCAGGCTTTACTGGTATTCGTTGTTGCCTTCATTATGGGTATTGACCAGTTTAGTTTCTTGGAATCATTGTATCAGCCAATCGTATTGTGTCCGATTATCGGCGCAATTCTTGGAAACTTCCAGCTTGGTGTCGTAGTTGGTGGTGCTTATCAGCTGATTCAGATTGGTAGTATGCCAATCGGTGGAGCGCAGCCGCCTAACGCAATTCTGGGTGGTATCATGGCGACTGTATTCGCAGTTTCTATGAACATGGAGGCAACTGCAGAAGGTGTCGGAGCTGCTATGGGTCTTGCAATTCCATTCGCAGTATTCGGACAGTACGCAGTTACATTAACATTCACTATTATGTCCGGTATGATGGCGAAAGCTGATGCTTGTGCTGAAAACGCTGATGTAAAGGGAATCCGTAACATCAACTTCATCGAAATGGGTATCTTGGGCTGCCTGTTCGGTGCACTGGCTGTAGCCGGTTTATACGGTGGTTCTAAATTAGGTATCACATTAAAGGATCTGTCCTTCCAGTTCTCTTGGGTAATGGCTGGATTAGACGCTGCTGGTGGTGCTATGAAATTTGTCGGATTCGCTATCCTGATGAAGGTTATGATGTCCGGCGAAATGTGGGGATTCCTGCTTGCAGGCTTCGCTATGTCTGTTATCTGCAGCAATATTTCCGCAATCTCCGGAGCAACTCTGCTTCTGTGTGCTTTCGTTGGTATCGCAATCGCACTGTACGATTACCAGGTTAACATGAAAATCAAAAATAATGCAGGTTCAAATGTAGGAGGTGTTTCTGATGGCATATAATATTCCTGAAAGATATAGTGACTTAACTCCGGCACCTCAGCTGGATAAAAAGACATTAAACAAAATGGTATGGATGTCATGCTTCCTGCAGGCTTCTTTCAACTATGAAAGAATGCAGGCCTGTGGATGGCTGTGGGGTATTCTCCCGGGTCTTCAGAAAATTCATACAAACAAGGATGACCTGAAGGCTTCCATGGCTCACAACCTGGACTTCCTGAATACGCACCCGTTCCTGGTAACCTTTGTTATGGGTATCGTATTATCTCTGGAACAGAACAAAACGGAAACACAGACCATTCGTTCTGTACGTATTTCCGCTGCCGGCCCTCTGGGTGGTATCGGTGATGCGCTGTTCTGGTTAACATTAGTTCCAATCACTGCAGGTCTGACTGCAAATATCGCAATGGAAGGTAATATTCTGGGGGCTGTATTGTTCCTGATTATCTTCAATGCTGTACAGTTTGTCGTTCGTTGGTGGCTGATGCACTGGTCCTACAACCTTGGTACAAAGGCTGTAACTATGCTTACAAGCAATGCTAAGGAATTCACCCGTGCCGCTTCTATTCTTGGTATCTTCGTTGTTGGTGGTCTGATTGCTAACTACGGTGCTACTTCTCTGCGTATTACTGTTGGTTCTCCTACAATCAACATTCAGAGTCTGATCGATGGCATTCTGCCAAAGCTGATTCCATTACTGATTACACTTGGTATCTATACGCTGATTAAAAAAGGCTGGACACCTGTTAAATGTATCCTTCTGATCCTGGTTACAGGTATCGTTGGATGTGCATTTGGTATCTGGGCTGGTGATTCCAAAGCTATGGATAACGATGGAAACACAATCGCAGGTGGATACAACCCGCTGGTTGAATGGTACACTTACGATGGCGGTGAAAAAGAACCTTCTGCTAAAGAGCAGAAACACGCAACTCAGGAAATCATTAAGCAGCTGCAGGATCTGGGTATCAAGATTGATGCTACTGCAGACGCTATTGGTGACTTAGGCTACGGCGGTTCTGGTTACGAACAGAAATAATAGCAGTATTGCTGTTATAGATAAATAGTAAAAAGCTCTCTCTACTTTAACGTACAGTTCATACGTGGAAAAGGTTTCTTCGGAAACCTTTTTTCTGAATATTGCACGCTTACTTACAGCATCTGTAGCGCATTACAAGTATGATATATATGCTTGTACCGTTTTCAATGAAGGAATGAGGTATTTTATGAACCCTATTTTATTAGTCATTATTATTATCGGTGGTATACTTATCCTGGCCTACCAGATTACGAAAAACAGACTGCTGAACAGCTTGAACAGGGCTTTGGCAGCGAACGATAAGGAGGCAATCCGCAAACTTACCGATAAGTCCTTGAACCAGCGAATCCTATCCCCTTATGTATGTGATTTATATATGCTGCGCGTTCTCTTCAAGACAGGGCAGATAGAGGAATTAAAGGAATATTTAGACCTCGTACTGGATAAGCCTTATACGCTGGAGAAAAGAAAGGATATTCTGGATATTTACTATTATCAGTTCTTATTTAAAGAGGATGCAGACTATGCTGAAAAGCTGCTCGATCGAATTAAAGAGACCAATGATGCTGCCTATATTGAATACAATACAAATGCCTATAAGGTAATGATTCTAAAGCATACAGACCTACTGGAGGACATGATTCAGGGCATCGATGATAAAAAATATCATGGACTTGCCTTAGGTATTACTTTATATCTGGCAGCATTGCAATACTATTATTTAGAAGATATAAAAAATGCACGTATTTTCTTTTACAATAGTCTAAGCTGTTTTCACGCAAAATCAATTTATGCTGCACATGCACAGGCCTGGGTGGATAAACTGACAGAGGATATGGATGAAGTGGATTTAGATTATTGAAATATACAATGATTTGTTAATCACTATAGTAAAGAAAAAGAGGAAATCTGAGGTGAAAAAGCATGATAAAGCTTTACAGATTTCTTCTTTTAATTTATAAAGCGTACTTCCTTTTTCTATTCTGAGGTTTCTGCTACAGATTATGCAGCAGGATCCATGAAAAAACCAATTTTTGACGCTGCTGGAAGTAAAAGTATCAATAATCTAAATCATCAGCACCAAGTTCTTTCGTCAACTGGTCCACATATGCCTTTGCTTTTGCATAGTAAAAGGATTTTTTGTTAAAGCAGCTCAAACTGTTATAGAAATATGTTCTTGCATTATCCTTATCCTGAAGAAGCTGGTACTGCATTCCTACCATGAAGACAGCAATTCCCAGTCCTAAACCTGAATACTTCTTATTTTCTATTCCTTCTATCATGGAATCCAGCAGATCCGTAGAATGCTCTATCATAACAGAATATGCTTCTTCATTATATTTTATATACTGTGTATCATTTGTTTCCCTGATTTTCTCCAATAGCTTGAACGCCCATTCCTTATCTTCTTGGAATAAAAAATGATAATAATAAATATCCAATACTTCCTTACGCTTTTCCAGAGTATACGGCTTCTCCAGTGTTTCCAAAAGATATTTTTTAAAACCGGTATCATCTCCTTTATTTAGTAGTGCACGCAAAATATAAAGATCACAGATAAAGCTTCCCATAAAGCGTTTATAGAATGACTTTTCTGAAAGTTGCAGGACCAGATCATAATTCTGATTTTGCATTGCCTTACTGACTTTGGATAATACATGATTTTTTATCATTTGATATGCCAGAAAGCATACGATAAAACCTACTGCTATAACAATTGCCATACCGTCCATTAAATCACCTCGTTTATTTGATTTAGAAAAAGACCATAGACCGAAGTGCTATGATCTTTTTCTTTCGATACACATTCATGTATCTTAAGTAGGATGAGAGAGTTTTAGATAATCGTAAACCTTATTCAGGCATTGTTACGCTGACACCAGCTTTATTCAACTGATCAACAACGCCCTGAATTGCATCATATGCCTGCTGCCCTGTTTTCTCTGCAGCTGCAGGTTCAGGATAGTCATACCAGGAAACAAGTGGATTATATCCACCATTAATAGAAGCACCGTTTTCATCAATTGCCTTAGAGTCACCGGCAAAGATTCCAAATGCGCATCCCACAATACCAGCCACCAGAATCAGAAGGATACATTTGATCGGTGTCCAACCCTTTTTGATTAAGAAGAACAGACCGATTGTGATAACCAGCGGTAACAGCTTCGGCAGGATACCGTTCAACAGATTCTGAACATTGATAGCAGGATCTGCAATAGCGATACGAAGTGAAGTTGAACCATAGTTGGCAATCAATGCACCTACTGTAAAGATACCAAGAATACTAGCAGCACGAGTGAATTCCTTAGCGTTGCTTGTAAGCATAGTTACAGCCTTTGTACCAAGGTTGTAGGACCAGTGCATCAGGAAATAACGTACTGCAAACTGTACTGCGTTGAAAATCACCAGGAACAGAATCGCACCGATGATGCTCTTATCATTCAACGCCATGTTAGCTGTGATACCAGCTGTAATCGGAACCAATGTTAACCAGAACAGCGCATCACCGATACCACCCAGAGGACCGGCAGCGGAAATACGTACGGAACGAATTGTAGCTGTTTCAGCCTTGTTCTGTTCCAGAGATAATACGATACCCATAACAAAGGTTACCAGGAACGGGTGCGTATTCAGGAAGTCCAGGTTGTGAGCCATGGAAGCCTTTAAATCCTCTTTGTTTGTATGAATCTTTTTTAGACCTGGGAGAATTCCCCACAGCCATCCGCAGGCCTGCATTCTTTCATAGTTGAAAGAAGCCTGCAGGAAGCATGACATCCATACCATTTTATTCAGTGTTTTCTTATCCAGCTTAGCTGCCGGAGTTAAATCGCTATATCTTTCAGGAATATTATATGCCATCAGAAACACCTCCTACATTTGAACCTGCACTGTTTTTGATTTTTGTGTTGATCTGGTAGTCATATAATGCAATAGCCAGACCTACGAATGCACACAGCAACAGTGTTGCGCTGCTAACAGATTCGATACCCATACAGATGTTAGCCATAACGAAACCTGCGAACAGGAATCCCCACATTTCGCCGGACATCATAACCTTCATCAGGATAGCGAATCCGACAAACTTCATAGCTCCACCGGCAGCGTCTAATCCAGCCATTACCCAAGAGAACTGGAAGGACAGGTCTTTCAGTGTTACACCAAGTTTTGATCCACCATAAACACCAGCTACAGCCAGGATACCAAACAGGATACCCAGGATAGCCATTTCTGTAAAGTTAATCATGGCGATTGCTTTTCCGTCTGCCTCTTCAGCAGCTTTATCAGCTTTTGCCATTAAACCTGACATAATAGTAAATGTTAATGTTACTGCATACTGCCCGAATACTGCGAATGGAATAGCCAGACCTACAGCCAGACCTACACCTTCTGCAGTCGGTTCAAGATTCATGGAAACTGCGAACACAGCTGTCATGATGGTACCCATAATTGCGTTAGGCGGCTGTGCTCCACCGATTGGCATACTACCAATCTGTACTAGCTGATAAGCACCACCGACAACGATACCTAATTCAAAGTTACCTAAGATAGCACCAATAATTGGTCCCAGTACAATAGGCTGATACAGGGATTCTAAGAAACTGAACTGGTCAATACCCATAATGAACGCCACTATGAATACCAGTAAAGCTTGAATGATATTTACATCCATGTTGTTTCTCCTTTCAAATCAATGATTTAAGATAAGATTTTTTTAATTTTTCGATAAATTATTATTTGAATAATTTATCAAGATTTTCTACAGGTGTATCTGGAACACGTTTAATTTCCAGCTCTACGCCCAAGTCCTGTAGTTTCTTGAAAGTTGCAACATCGTCATCATCTACAGCAACGCTGGTGGCAACCTGACGCTTGCCGTCTGCCATATGCATGTTTCCGATATTGACTTTCTTAATCGGTACTCCACCTTCTACTAATCTTAGTACATCCTGTGGAGTTTCACAGATAATTGCAATGTGCTGTGCTGGACTTGCTTTTCCGATAATGTCAATTGTCTTCTGAATTGAGAAGAAACGTGTCTGCGCATAAGCCGGTGCAGCCATGTTCATCAATCCCTGACGGAATTCATCTGTAGACACTGCATCATTGGCTACTAACAGAAGGTTAGCTCCTACAACTCCACACCACTGTGTTGCAACCTGTCCGTGAATCAAACGGTTATCAATTCTTGTTAATACGATATCTGGCATTTTGCTCTCTCCCTTCTACCATTAGACATGAACTAATTTACCGAACCTTGATGAGGTGGATTCGATAAGTAAACCCTTTCAGTTCACTTAGATTCTATGTCAAAAAACAGCATAATTCTTTACACTTTTTATCAGCGATTTTGCACTTTTTAGTAATTTTCCGGAGATTTTGCAGGTAAATAATGCAAACTATCAGAAATATACATACCAGCATCAAAATTTTACATATTCCCATGATTTTTGTTAATTGTGTGATAAATAAATTAAATTTGTCTTTTTTTATTACCATTTCCATTTTATGAAAACACTTACATAAAAATATAGAGTTTTCAGTGATTTCATTGCTGCTTGATTTTCTTCCTTTTTCCTTTTATATCAAATCTGAATTTGATATACTAATAGTAATGAGAGGGTGATTGCTTTGTTTAATAAAACAACAAGTTTTATTTTCAATAAATACGGTGAAATCGTCAATGAACTCACAAAGCACCAGACACCGAAGCTCAGTCGCACAATTGTAAAGCTGAAGGACAAGAGCTTTGATAATTTCATGTTCTATACCAGTGACATCTATGTTCGCGTACAGAGCGGAATCGTTATGCTGGTCGTCACAAAGGATGATACTGCCAGAAGCTATGAGCGTTTTGTAGTACATCGTCATATCAAAATACGAAAGGGCGTTAAATTTAATTTTCTATGCATATCCTCCAGTGCTAAGCTGGAAGTGGAGATGGATTTCAAGGCAAAGAAGAGACAGATGTCTACCTATGACCATAATCCAATCGTCTATGAGCCAATCGTACCAACCTTTGAGATAAAAGAAATTCTAGCCTATTATTATCAGGTCCGCAATGCCAGCTATACCTTTCCAGGTGAGAAGCACAATTACTGGGAGCTGACCTTCATCGACAATGGCGAGCTGGAAACGACTGTGGATGGAGAAACGTATCAGCTGGATGAATTGGATCTTATTTTATATGCTCCCGGGCAGTACCATACTCAGAAAACCGGTCACGCAAAATCATGTTCCTATCTCACCATCATGTTTGATATGGAAATACCCGATTCCTATCTTGTCACGAATCGTGTCTACAATGCCCACCGTGATATCCACAACGCTTTAAACAATTTTATTAAGGTCTCCGGCAATGATATGCTTTATGACAGTGAATTGATGCTGTGTTACATGAAGGAGCTGCTTATCAAAATTCTGCAATATGATTTCCTTACCAGTTCCCCTGTCGCATCAACACCGATGCAGCAGCGGTTTGAAAATGAGCTGTTAAATGAAATCGTAATTTTTATCAATGACAGCATCTATGAACAGATCACCATCGAGGAAATCTGTCTGAAATTCTCAATATCACGCTCCAGCCTGCAGACGCTCTTTAAAAATAACCTTGGGGTTGCGCCGAAGCAGTATATCAGTGACCTGAAGCTTAACAAAAGCAAGCTGCTCATTAAAGAGAGTGTCTACACAATCAGCGAAATCGCCAGTATGATGGGATTTACCTCCATTCACTATTTTTCAAGGAAATTCAAGCAGCAGTTTGGTATCACTCCGACAGACTATGCAAAGACGATTTACAATTAGCAGCATCTGTAAAGCGTATGGTTATCACAACACACAGATATGTTCACAGATTCCTATTTGAAATATGGAATGAGTTAGTTTATGAAGGAAGAATCAACTCATATTCAAACAATGATTCATAAAAGGTAGCTGAAAACCAGACGATTTCTTGTATTGTCTGGTTTTTATGTCCTCATGTATATGAATTTGGATGAAAAAGCGAATTATTCTTCTGAGAGAACAGGAAAATGTATTTTATATGCGGAAAGTTTATGCCAGCGGTAGCAGAAGAATAGAAGCAATCATGTGATTCTGCAACAGCTCTGTGGTAATCACAAAGGGATATTCTTTCACATAGGAAAGACTTCTGAAACTTTAGTGTCGAATTCATAGAAAAAGCACACAATTCCAGCGTGGTTTTGTGTGCTTTTCATTATTTTGTTTTCGAAGAGTTTTTTTTCTCCAGCACCTGGTTGACCGCAAGTCTGGAAATTGTAATTTCAATTCCTTTTGCCACTTCAACATCGAGGTACTCTTCCTTTGCACGGATAATCTTTCCCCTGATACCGCCTGCGAACAGGATATCCTTCCCCGGCTTCATACGATTGAGCTGATCCTTCAGTTCTTCTCTTTTCTTTTTCATCATACGTGCGCTCACGATATAATAGATGAGCAGAAAGCAGATGAGCAGAAAACCAAGGGTGATGCAGCACCAGAGTATGGTATGCCAATCAATCATGCATCAGCTTCCTCTTAGATTCCGTCTGTTGGCTCTTCCTGCTGAACAGGCTTAAATTCATAACGAACAACCTGATCTTTTCCAGTGTTCATTGCCATTTCAGTTAGCATACCCAGTTCTTCTACAAACTGGCGTCCCATATTGACTTCAATCAGCATCGGCAGGTTTGTACCGGCAACAACTTCAACATTGCCTCTCGGGTATCCTACCATAACTGCAGTTTTGAATGGAGACCCTCCACCAAGGTCAGACAGAACCAGAACGCCTTCGCAGTCCTTCAGCTCGTCCAGTGCTTTTGTTAATTCGCGTTCCAGGTCATCTACAGAATAGCTTTCCAGGAAGTCTACTGCTACATAATTCTTTGGTTCTCCGGCAATCAGCTTCAATGAGCTGGTCAATCCGGATGCAAAATTACCGTGTCCGGTTACGATTAGTCCGATCATCTTTATATCCTCCGTTCCTATCTCTTTGTGTAAGGGTGCAGAATTACGCCCTTTACAACACGGTTAACCTCTCCTGTAGGACATGGGTTATCCGGAGTTATATCATATGATAAAGATTTGAATAATGCAAGTACCTGTGCAGCAACGATGTAATCAAATCCAAGGAATGCGTTTTCATGCTCATTGTCCAGATCGAATGAGAATGCATAGTCAACCAGACCTGCAACCTCTTCATCTCTCTTATTCATGATTGCCATCAGCTTGTTTCCTTTACGCTGTGGGCTCATTTCCTTAATCAGATCCACTTCATACTGACGGGTATATGAATCGTCACTCAGATAAACGATGGTCAGGGTGTCATCATTGATGATGGATTTCGGTCCATGACGGAATCCCATTGGAGAATCATACATTGTCGCAACGCGTCCGGCAGTCAGCTCCAGAATCTTCAGCTGAGATTCCTGTGCGATTCCCTTCAGGCAGTTTGCGCCAAGATAAACGATACGGTTGAAGTCATATGCGCCTACAGCATCCTTGAAGAATTCCCAGTTGTTGGCAAGCATTCTTTCTGCAGCCTTTATAACGTCCTCCAGCTCTGCTTTCACTTCATCCAGATTATCCAGACTGAAGCACAGCAGGGTAGCCAGCATCATATTAGAGAAGCTGGAAGTCATAGCGAAGCTTTGATCGTGTGTTTCAGGAGTCAGATTGATTGCATATGCATTCTCTCTTTTTTCCGCTGCCTTTGAAAGAGCACCCTCATGATTGCAGGTAATAAACAGATGATACAGATTCTTACCGCATACTTCATCCGCTACATCTACTGCACCTACAGATTCCGGTGAGTTTCCGCTGCGTCCGTAAGAAATCAGCAGGGTTGGTTTTGTCTGTGACAGATAGTTTTCCGGAGCTGCCACGATATCTGTAGTGGCATATGATTTTGTTTTATAGTTTGTTCTCTTGCTCACATATGTGAAGATGGCGTTTCCAACGAATTCACTGGTACCTGCGCCTGTCAGAATGATATCATAGTCATCGTGTTTCGTTACGTTTTCGATAAATGCCTTGATTTCTTCCTTGTGTTCCTCTACCTGCTTGATTGTTTTTTTCCAGGTGTTCGGCTGCTGGTTAATTTCTGTTGCCGTGTAAATTCCTTTTAAACTTTCCCATTCTTTTGTGTCTTTTCCAAAGATCATGTTCCTTCACTCCTTTTCCGGATTTGAAATCCTTTTCATTACGAATTCATTATAGCTCAGCGTTTATAAAAAAACAACGAGGTGCGCAAAATGTTGTTAATTTGTACAAAATTATTGCTAATTTATATTCTTGTTTTGCTAGACGAAAAAAGCGTTTCCATATATAATGTAAACTAGAGGTGATAACATGGCTAATAAAGCTGTAAATAAGAATAAAAAAGGCATGAACGGTGAAGAGCTTGCCGGCATGCATATCTATAAGGATGATCACAACCGCTATGTGTATTATAATGTTTTCGATCATGTTGGTTACATTCTGAACGATATTCCAAAATACAAAACCTACAGCTCCCGTTTCATTGTAGGTCTGATTGGCGGTATTCTGGCATACTCCTTTGATTTGGGTGCTCTGCTTTCCATTATCATCGGTGTTGTCGCCTATGCACTGATGGAGGTAAAATTTCGTTTGTTTCTGAAAAAGCAGACGCAGATACCGAATTTCAAGCCGAAGGAGCGCCCGCCAAGACTGTTGACTGCCGCAAGTGAAGAAACAAAGAAAATTTATATGAAAATAGCCGCTTATCTGCTGTTTGGCATTCTGATCATTCTGCTTCCGTTCTCGGAGGGTGGCTATGATGATCTGATGAAAGCCATGTGTATTGCATTGGGCATTCTTGCAATCGGTGTTTCACTGTTTCAGGTTCGCGCTCTGTTTTATAAAAAAGCCAATCCTTCTTTGACAGATAAGAAATAAGTAATGAACGGATATCCGCTATATGGATATCTTTTTTTATCCCTTTCTGTCTTCCTTTATCAAAGGATGTATGGATTTTCATATGAGCCAGCCAGCACTTCCTCCTATGAGTGCCTGTGTCTGTTTTCAGAATGCACCTTAGGATTTCCATTACCTTCGCAGATGATCTCCAACCGGATGACTATGCTTCCCTTTGCTGGAAAGGCCTGTGTTTCAGGTAAACAAAAAAAGATATGCCGGATGCATATCCTTAATAATATTCATGAATCCAGAGCGGCCGCAGTGCAGAAGCAAAGGCCTCGGCAGCGGATTTCACCTCCAGATTGTAAAGCTTGTTGAAAAGCTCCGGATTATTGATTCTGGCCATGATGAATGGCTGTTTTTTTGGAATCAGCAGCGGAAATATTTTTTCCAGCTTCTCACTCTGGGATACCTCTACAAGTATCTCCTGTTCCCTGCCGATTGCCGCCTTCAACAGACGCATCAATACGACAGATTCAAGATAGATTGCTTCTTCCACATGAATCTCCTGCTTTTTCTTATGGAAAATCAGATAGCCGCAAACCTCCCCCTGCCGGTTCCGATATACCACCATCTGCTTCTGTGTAACCACAATTTCGTTTTGCAGAAGTACATAATATTCCTGATCACGCACATAGCAGCCGTCAAAGTGCTTTGTAAAATTCTGATAGGCCTGTAACAGCTCCTGCGGCTCAGCCGCATAGGATATGTTTGTCAGCGAAACCTTGTGCAGACATTCTCTGGGAACCGTATACAGCTTTCTCTCATACACGGTCTCAAATCCGAACTGCTCATACAGCTTTGGATAAAAGCCGCGAATCAGTGTTACCAGATGATTGTGTCCCGCCTCATCAAGCGCCGATTCCATCAGTCTGCGCATATGTCCTCTTCTGCGATAATCAGGCAGCGTGGACACACCGAGTATGTAGCTGATTTTCAGCTGCTTGTCGCGTAAACGAAGGATATGCTCATTGAGCTGCAGACTGGAAATAATGCGCTGATCCTGTTCCAGAGCAATACAGCGTCCCTTGTCGAATATATTTTTAAAATAAAAATTCAGATAATTTCGGTTTTGATTTGGATACGACTGCTTCCATAATTCATATATTTCTGCCTTGTCCTGCTTCCCTGCATCTCTCAGCATACGTTACTCATCATCCCGTTCTGTGAATTCCACATCAATGACATCATCGGAATCCAGATTGGAATTGTTGCCGGTTGTATACTCTTCCTGCTGCTGGTTCCATTCATTTTCATATTCCTCCATATGCCTGCGTACCTTTCGCTTGGCATACCAGATAAGTATGGAAAATGCAATCACAATAATTGCTACGATCGGCAATATCACCGGCAGCAGTGTTATCACAATATAAATG
Organism: Clostridium sp. HGF2; assembly: GCF_964240115.1. Classification (NCBI taxonomy): domain Bacteria; kingdom Bacillati; phylum Bacillota; class Clostridia; order Eubacteriales; family Clostridiaceae; genus Clostridium; species Clostridium sp. HGF2. Next base: position 405,609 of record NZ_CAXSSO010000001.1, on the reverse strand, counting down.
ACCAGGCAGATAAAGAGTAGATAAATGATAACATCCATGTACGATTTCCTCGCTTTCTTCTCTCATTATAATATAAAACCGCACATCTGTGAATGTAAAAGCGTAAAAACTTAACCTGCCTCGGCATCTGTCTGTTCTTTTTCCACAGTCCGCTGCTTCTTTTTGCGTCTGTGCAGCATATACAGCAGCATGAGCAGCCAGAGCAGTAAAGCAGCACCGAAATACAGCGGGCCGACAAGTGCAGGACGGCTTTTGGTTTTCACTTCGGCAGGCTTAGCCATCGTCTGTGTGGCATCATAGGCACTTTCCAGACGTTTTTCATACGTATATTCCGGATTGCGGATCATCGGATAGGCGTGCCCCTGCTTCATCAGCTCCTCCTGTACCAGCTTATCATCAGCGAACAGATACACGGGAACCGGCTCTTCGATCTTGCTGGAAGGATCAATTTCAAAACGGATGGATGTTGCATCCTCCAGCAGCTCACAGGTCTTTTGCCAGCCCTCCTCCTTTGTTATTTTCGTATTGAACAGCGAAACTCTGAATTCACTGTCCTGACTTTTCAAAACAATCTGATCCTTGCTGCAGCTGACCAGCTTTGCAGAATAGCTTGTCGCATGCAGGAAAGGAAAAAGTGCAAACATAATAAACAGTCTTAATTTCATAAGATCACCCTTTATAGTCTGCACTTTCTATTCGATTTTATTCCTTGCGATACTGATCTGCCAGTTCCCGCAGCTTTGCAAGGCGATGCTTCATACCGGATTTGGATATCGTTTCATTGAATTCCTCTGCACAGTATTCACACAGCTCGTTCAGGCTGGCTTCCGGCAGCTGTTTTCTGGCATATGCGACATGCTGAAGCTTTTCCGGAAGGCTGTCCAGGGTGCGATAGGTCTCAATCCACTGAATATCCTCCAGCTGTTTTTTGCCGGCGGTTATGCTTTTCATTTCATTTGCCAGCTCACAGTTGTCCAACCGTGTTAAGGAATTCATGAAATCCCGCTGAATGCGGCTGTCCTCAAAGGTGAATACCGCATCGCTTGCTCCCACACAGCGCAGAAAGTCACTGATTTTATCACTGGCCTTCAGGTAGACAACCTCCTGATTCCGACGCCGGATCTGCTTGGCAGGAAGATCAAAGCGCTGCATCAGCTTCCATATGAATTTGGCCAAATCCACATTCTGGGTACTGATTTCCAGATGGTAGTTGGATTTGCTTGGAGAATTCACAGACCCTCCGGCCAGAAACGCACCCGCCAGATATGCTCTGGCACAGCATTCCTTGCGTACCATCTTGCTGGAGGGATGGTTCTGCAGTCCGCGCTCTGTCATAATTTCCAGATCACGAAGTATTTCCATCGCCTTGTTTTTCACGCGGATTACATAGATGTTGTTTTTCTTCAGCTTCATCTTCTTTATGACAGACAGCTGTGTATCCACCTGATACAGCTCTTTTAAAAAGCGAAACACGCGCTTGGCGGTATTGGCATTTTCCGTCTTTACCGTCAGATGCATACCCTCCGATGTAAAATTCATCGTAGAGCACATCTGCAAGACAGCAGTCAGCTCCGCCTTCATGCAGCAGGGATGCAGCTCATTTGCCGCAATCTGCGATTTTACTTCCGTTGTAAACGACATTTCTATTCATCCTTACTGTTTATAATCTCTCCGAGAACATCCCGGATTTTATTTGAATCATGGCGGATCAGATCATCATCGAAATTCAATACATCCCGATATAGAATTTGATAGGAATGCTCCTCCTGTGCAACCCGTACAGGTTCACTTCCCATATCCTTGTATTTTTCAAGAATATGACGCTGGGCACGGTTGTTGTGTGTGATTACGATATCCACCGCCTCCGAAAAGGAGTGCTTCTGTATGGCCGCAACATGGTCCTCCAGCGTGAAATCATCCGTTTCCCCCGGCTGGGTCATGGCATTGCAGAAGTAAATCTTTTTTACCGGATTGCTGCGCAGCTGCTCCACAACACCGTCAACAATCAGATTCGGCATAATACTGGTATACAGACTTCCGATACCGTATACGATGACATCCGCTTCATGAATTGCCTGCAGGGCTTCTCTGGTCGGTTCCACGCGCTGCTGATAAAACACCTTTTCTATCCGGTTGTTGAAGTTTGGAATATTGCTTTCCCCACGTACAATCGTTCCATCCTCCATTACGGCATACAGGGTGATGACCTGCAGCGAGCTTGGGATGATTTGACCCTTCACGTTGAGAAACTTTGAGAATGTACGGATAGCTTCCATAAAGCTTCCGGTTGTTTTTGTCATGGCGGTCAGGATCAGGTTTCCCAGGTTGTGTCCGCCGACATCATCACATTCCCCGTCAAATCGATAGTTCATAAGAGACGTAAAGATACTCTCCTCCTCCGCCATGGCGCACATGACATTGCGTACATCTCCCATGGCAGGGATATGAAACTGACGTCGGATCCGCCCGGTGCTTCCCCCGTCATCCGCTACGGTGACAATGGCTGTCAGATTGATATTCTCAATCTGCTTCATACCACGCAGCATAACAGATAAACCAGTCCCTCCGCCGATTACGACTACATTTTTCATTCGGTCAGCCTACTTTCTTATCTCTGTGTGATTTATAGCAATGATACTGGTCCTTATAATGGGAATACAGCCAGTTGGTGACAGACACGCTTCGGTGGTGCCCTCCGGTACAGCCGATTCCCACGGTTAAATGATTTTTCTTTTCATTTTTATACTGGATAAACACATAGTCCAGAAAGCTTTTCAGATGACGGATAAATTCCTTCGTCTGATCAAAGCTCATGACATAATCATAGACCGGAGCATCATCGCCAGTCTGTTCACGCAGCTCCTCTATATAATATGGATTTGGAAGAAATCTGACATCAAAAACAAGGTCTACATCCATCGGTACGCCATGCTTAAAGCCGAAGGATACGAAGGAAATCGAGAAGACCGGCTTGCTGTTGAGTGAGAGCTTCTCCATCAGCACACTTTTCAAGCCGTGCTGATCCATCATGGTCGTGTCGATGTGAAGGATCGCACGTTCATTCAGCGCGTTGAACATATCACGTTCCACCTCGATAGCCTCCTCCAGCGTATTCGCCTTGGAAAACATCATCATCGGGTGATGGCGTCTTGTGAATTTATAGCGCAGCAGCAGCTTTTCATTGGATGCGTCCAGAAAAACCACGCGTACATTTACATCTATATTCTCAAAATACTGCAGGAACTTCGGATAATCGATCGCAGTCGTTGCCAGAGCGATATTGCTGTAGCGCGGATCCGGCTTGGCGTTGATGATTTTTCCCAGAGATTCCAGCAGCTGCACGGGGAAATTATCAATGCAGTGATATCCCATATCCTCCAGAATACCCATGGCCGTCGTTTTACCGGCTCCGGACATTCCTGTTATCAATACTACGTTCTGTTCGTTCATTGCTACCACCTCATATCATAAGTTTACCACAGCATACAGGTGTGCGCCAGTTTTTAAGCAAAAATATAAGAATGTGAACCTTCCTGTCTGCACTTATGAGAAAAGCAGATACGTAAATGTATCGGCTTTGTTCACATGGTGCTTTGTCTGTCTGCCCGCCTGTTTTCTGTCATGGATAGACCGTTTGTTCAATTGGCTGTGAACTACCGCCAGCTATAGAGCAAGCGGCTTTTAATGAATGCCTGCACATTCATCAAAACGTTTTGTTCGTGTTCAGATACACGTAACTGGTACAAGGCGTTTTCTTTTTATGCGAATAGGAGCGTTATGGCATAGCCTGCCTGCATGTGCATTTCTACCATATCTCAGAAAGCGTTTACCGCAGTTTTCGATGTAAGCGTTTTAACATTACCGTATCAATATGGTAAAACGTTTTATCAAAACTGTTGACACCGCTTTCACTCCGTGATATTATATCCCCGTAAACGTGATAAAACGTTTTATCAAGGAGATGAAAGACATGAGGTTCCTTTGTAAGGATAATGCGCTTACCGCATCCATCTACATTGATTTGCGTAGAAAAGTGAATTTCAAAGAATACAGAAAAGAGGATGTGGAAACGGCGATTGCCAATTCCCTGTACTCCGTTGTGGTATTTGATGATAAGCGTCCCATCGGCATTGCCCGTATTGTCGGAGACGGCCGTATCGCCTTCTTTATCAAGGATGTGGTGGTGGATCCTGCTTATCAGAAGAACCGGATCGGAAATCTTCTGATGCAGAAGCTGCAGGAATATCTTGCAGGCGCTGCCTGTGAGGGTGCCTATATTGGTCTCATGTCCACACCGAACTGTGTTCCCTTCTATAAAAAGCATGGCTTTCTGGAGCGTCCATGTGACGGAATGGGACCGGGTATGGTGAAATTTTATGATCCCTGTGAGGTGAGAAAATGAAAAAAGTGATTGTATTAGGTAGTTTAAACATGGATCTGACCATACAGTGTGTCGATCTTCCAAAGAACGGGGAGACCATCAACGGATCTGATTTCTTTGTCAATCCGGGTGGTAAGGGTGGCAACCAGGCGGTAGCTGCAGCCAAGCTGGGTGCCGAAACGCATATGATTGCCAATATCGGCAATGATGTGTTCGGAGAACAGCTGCTGGAGGCACTACAGAGCTATGGTGTTCATACCGAAGGCGTTTTCCGTGATGCGCATGAAACCAGCGGAGTTGCAATGATTATTCGAAGTCATGGAGATAACCGTATCATTCTGGGGAATGGAGCAAACCATACACTGCCGGAAGCGGCCTTCGTGGAAATGCTGCAGAAGCTGGCACGAAAGGATGATATCTTCCTGACACAGCTGGAAAATGATTATGCACTGGTAAGAAACGCATTGCGTCATGCAAAGCAGGCGGGCATGTACACGATGTTAAATCCCGCACCTGCCCGTGTTCTGGACAGTGATGTGTATGAGCATCTGGATCTGATTGTTGTGAATCAGAGTGAATGTGAGCTGTTGACTGGGATTTATCCAAGTGATGAGGAGACCTGTATGGAAGCCATGCACAGCTTTGAAGCCAGAGGTGTGGATGCGCTTATCACGCTTGGAACACACGGCAGTATGTGCAATGCCTTTGGCAGGTATCTGTTTGTACCTGCACAAAAGGTGGAAACCGTTGACACTACAGGAGCCGGAGATTCCTTTATCGGAGCTCTCTGCAGCTGCCTGTCAAGGGATGTGGATATGAAGGAAGCCATGGAATTTGCGACCAGAGTTGCGGCACTCACCGTAACACGCAGAGGCGCACAGGCATCCATCCCGTATAAAAAGGAAGTAGAGCACTACTTCAAGGAGGAAAACTGATATGAACAAACGTCCGATTATCATCGATACCGATCCGGGTATTGATGACGCACTCGCCATTGCCATTGCATTATTTTCAGAGGAGCTGGATATCCGTCTGATTTCAACCGTTGCAGGTAATGTCGGTCTGGATAAGGTAACCTACAACGCCCTGCGCCTGTTGAAATACTTCGGGCGTGAGGATGTTCCGGTGGCTGTGGGTGCCGACCGACCGCTGATTCGTGAATTTGAAGATGCCAGCAGTGTACATGGAAAAAGCGGTATGGAGGGCTTTGATTTTGAAGAGCCGACGCAGCAGCCGTTAAAGGAAAATGCCGTTGATGCCATGCGTAATGTCATCATGAACAGCAGCGAGCCGGTAACTCTGGTTCCGATTGCACCCTTGACCAATATCGCGCTGCTGTTGAAGACCTACCCCGAGGTGAAGCGGAATATTCGTGAAATCGTCCTCATGGGAGGCAGCGCAAGCCGTGGAAACAAGGGTGTCATGGCTGAATTTAACATCGCATTGGATCCGGAAGCCGCACATATGGTATTCCACAGCGGGGTAAAGCTGACAATGGTTGGACTGGATGTCGGATTAAAGGCTCTGGTATTGCCGGAAGACAGTGAGGAAATCCGCACCATGAACAAAACCGGGGAAATGGCATACTGCCTGTTTAAGAAATACCGCGGGGGAAGCTTTCGCACAGGCCTGAAAATGTATGATGCAACAGCAGTTGCCTATCTGTTGAAGCCGGAGCTGTTTGAGGCGGTGGAAACGTATCTGGATGTAGAGCTGCATGGCACGATGACTGCCGGCTGTACGCTGGTTGATCTGAAGGGCTATTTAGGGAAAGAGCCGAATGCCACAGTTTGTCTGGATATCGACGGGAATGCATTCCGTACATGGTTCAAGGAAGCCATTGCGAAATGCAGATAGAATGTATAATATAAAAGGAGAGAACACATATGAATGATATCATTATGTATGGATCTGCACTGATTGCCGTTATTATCGTCGTTATCATGCTGATCAAAAAAATGGATATTAAAATCACACTGTTTGCCATGGGTATTGTGTTGATGTATATCGCAATCGCCATGGGAAATCCAATCGCAATCAAGGAATTTGAATCAACCGGTCTTACCGTACTGGATCCGCTGAAGGCTGTAATCGATCAATTCAAGAGTACACTTCCGGCTGCCGGCTTCATCATCCTGATTCTGGGCGGCTATTCCGCCTATATGACGAGCATCGGTGCCAATGAGGTTACGGTTCATACTCTTACCAAGCCAATCAAGAAAATTAAATCGGTATATATCCTTGTTCCACTGGTATTCCTGATAGGAAATGTACTGTCTCTTGTAATTCCAAGTGCTTCCAACCTTGCCATCATCCTGCTTGCGACACTGTATCCTGTTTTGCGTCAGGCCGGTATGTCTCCGTTGACCGCAGCGGCAGTCATTGCCACTACCGCAACGGTTATGCCGACTCCTCTTGGCGGTGACAATGTTGCCGTAGCAACAGAGCTTGCAAAATATCCTGCATTTGCAGGTATGAGTGTTACCGACTATGTTATCCAGTACCATGCCATGATTTCCGTACCGACCCTGATTGTTATGGCCGTTGTGCACTTCTTCTGGCAGAAGTTTATGGACAAGAAAAACACAGGTAAGCTGGAAGACAATGTTGAGGTTCACGAGGTTAAGGCGGTTCCGGAAGGCGGATTGTATCGTTTTGTTTATACATTGCTTCCCATCTTCCCGATTCTGCTTCTTATCGTTGTTTATATCATTCGCAGCGTAACCGGAAGTAATGTTGATATCAGTGTTGAGGTAGCTTCTCTGCTCTCCTTCCTGATCGCTATCGTGTGTGAAATTATACGTACGAAGGATAGTGGAAAGGTATTGAAGCAAACAGAAGATTTCTTCAAGGGAATGGGAAGTTCCATGCCAATCGTTGCACTGCTGGTTGCAGCTAGTGTATTTGTATTAGGTCTGAATTCCATTGGTCTAATCGATGCTTTACAGACTGCCATGCTTGGTGTTCAGGGATCAGGAATGGGCTTTGTACTTCCGTTGATTCTGATGGGACTGACGATTCTGATCGTACTGCTGAGCGGAAGTGGAACAGCATTGTTCTATGCCATGGTTCCTTTGATGGTACCACTGGCTGAAGCTGCCGGAATCTCTGCCATCGCCGTATCCATTCCGATGGGACTGTGCGGTAATCTGATGCGTGCGGTATCCCCGGTTGCAGCCGTTGTTGTCATTGTTGCCGGTACGATTAAAGCGAACCCTCTGGATATTGTTAAGCGTACCTCTGTTCCTATGATCGCCGGTGTTGTTACCATGTTTGTTTTATCCATGATCATGTTCCTGTAAAATCATCAGCAATCCCTGCAGGATTATGATAAAATAAAGGTAATTATCAGGAAGGGTAATTACCTTTTTAAAAATTACAGTGCAGGAGGAATATATGAAAGTGACCATTAAGGACATCGCAAAAAAAGCGGGTGTCAGTGTCAGTACGGTGTCGCTCGTGTTGAACGATAGGCCATGCCGTGTAGCTCAGCAGACACGCGACACCATCAAGGACATTGCGAAGCAGTATAATTATAAGGTCAATCAGACCGCAAGAAGTCTGGTCACCAGAAAATCGAATATTCTGGGCCTCATCATTCCGGATATCGAAAACCTGTTCTTCTCCGCATTATGCAAACGGATGGAGGAATACCTCCGGGAGCTGGGATACGCACTCATGATCGTGAATTCCAATGATCATGCAGCGGATGACAGCATGCTCATCGATCTCCTTGTTTCAAGAGGGGTTGACGGTCTTGGTATCACCGTCAGCAATGAATCCTATCAGGATGAAACGATACGCAAAAAGCTGGCATCCCTTTCCATCCCCTATGTGATGATTGACCGTATGTATCCCGATCTGAATTGCAGCAAGGTTTATTTTGATAACGAATCAGGTGCTTATATGGCCATTGAAAAGCTAGTGAAAAGCGGCCACAAAAAAATCGCATGCATCGGAATTTCTTCCGCAAGCAAAACTGGGGCGAGCCGTGTTGCAGGCTATCGCAAAGCTATGCAGCAGTTCCAGCTGGAGGTTCGTGAAGATTATATTCTCGATGGAAATTATCGCTTTCAGGGTGGATATACCTGTGCAAAGCAGCTGATGAAGATGGATGTTACCGCTGCCTTTATCTGTAATGATATGATGACACTGGGGGTCATGCGTTACTTCCAGGAGCATCATGTCCGCATACCGCAGGATATATCCATCGTCAGCTATGACAACACATTAAACCGGTTTACGCTGGGTACTGAGATCACAAGTGTGGATCAGAATGTCGGGCTGCTGGCAAAAACTTCCTGTAATGAGCTGCTGGCACAGCTGCGTGACCCTGCGCATCGTAAACAGGATATCTGTCTGAAGCCGCAGCTGATTGAAAAAGACAGCGTCCAAATCATATAATACAAAAAGTGCACCATGGCATCACCCGAGTGTACTTTTTTCATGTATAACCGCACTGGCTTTGGTTCAGGATGTAAATTGGCCTGTATCATTGAAACAGTCTTTGCAGAATTCGCAGGAAGGGAGCACTGCTTTCCCATACCTCCCCCATGATTTTACCGGATTGAGAAATCGTTTCATACTGTTCACCGGTTATCATGTCCTTTAAGGCAGCCGGATTCAATGTAAGAAATTCCCGCAGTACGGCGCTTTGCGACTGCTTTATCTGTGAAGAGCCTGTATTCTTGTTCTTCCCTGTATATAATTGCTCTGTATCCGCACAATCTGCTTGGGTTGTCGTCTGTTTTGCATCCGTTTTTCCTTCATGTTTCTCCATCCTGGTCACCTTCTCTTTTTTTCTCTGTTCTTTTTTTACAGCTTCGCTTATCTGTGAGGCATCCTGTCCAATCGTCCAAGGTATCGTTTCGTCTTTGTCATTCGGTGTATCCGGTACATAGGGAGACTCTCCTCTTCCACCGCCCTGCCCGTCATTTCCTTCTCCTCCGCCATCATTTTTATTCTGGTCAGAAGCATCCGGAATCGGATTTCCGGCAGCATCATGCACCTTTAGCACATAGCTTCGTCCATCATAATATCCACCGATGATTTCAACTCTGGCATAGGTGAACGGTTCTGTTACCTGCAGCATATAAACAACAATATACGGTGGCAGGACAATGCTTCCCGGTGCATACTGCGACATGCTGGGGATGCTGTCGTATTGAAATTTCCAATGCGTTCTGTCAGTGCTTGTATACAGATGAATCGCTTTGGCATTATATGCCCGGGGAATATGAAAATAATAATCGGTATCATTGCGAATCATATACAGTGACATATCAAATACAGGTTCGCTGTCGGGGATGATATAAAAGGGAAACGCATGCTCAATGATATCGATTCGTTCCCTGCTGCTTTCATCCGCAATACCATACAAATAAAATGGCTTGTGTGTCTGCATGCCACGCTCATATGCTGTGGTATCATACTGCAGGGATATCTGAAAGCTTTTTTCTTCTCCGGTTTCTGACACAGCAGTCACTTCAACCTGCTTAGGCAATGGCAGATCATTCACCGTATGGGATTGCAGGGCTGCAATCTCCTTTGCCGGCATGGGAGTGTCCAGCTTCCATTCCTTTTCCAGCGGTTGATTGTTTTCGACGATAATAACCTCATTGCCGATATAGTATCCGTCCGGTATCTGAATCGCCTTTGAACCAGTGCCGTTTACCTCAATGCGTGAATACTCAATTTGAAACCAGTCTGCAAGCACGCCGATGCTGTTGGCTCCGTTGGTATAGATATCAACATCCGCCATACTTGCGGAATAATAATGTTCCTGATACGGATTTTTATTTAATACTCCGATTGCATTGTCACCCTCAGCACTGATATAATTCTTCTTATCTGTATATTTTGCATATAATCCTTCACCGCCGGCTATTTCCAGAGCTGTGCCCTCTGTGCTGTGAATGCGCAAACCAAACGCACTTACACCGGTATTCATATATACCAGCGGTCTGTTTTTTCCGCTGCCCTCTATCGTCAGTGTTTTTTCTTTATCGACAAACCCCCATGCAGCATCGTTATTGAAATTATCTATATTAACGTTGGAATCCCCATCGATGTTATTTTCAATTCTTACCTGATAGCCATTGGTGTGAATGGTAATCTCTCTGCTTGTGATGATATCCGCATTGATGATCATGTCACCCTGCATTTCAAATGTCCCGCCCTGCGGATGCTCCTGTACAAAGCTGAGAAAGCGTTCAAATTCCGTTTGTATGCTATCAGCCGCATATACCGGTAACAAATAATGAAGCAGCATACATACCATGATTCCAATTCCTGTTATCCTTTTCATATTCTCTCACCTTTCACTGCATCACTTCTTCTATTTTAGCATATCCTGTCAGCCGGCAATATAACAGATTTCACATTTGAAGCATTCTTTATGCCATGGAATGTATTCCCTTGCGGTATTTATCTACTCTTCCTTATATTATGAGGTATCTGTTGTGATTTTTTTGTTTCAGAAAGCCATGACAATCAGGAAATGATAAGCTGTATGTGCATAGTTTTACATTGTATGCATGAAGAAAGTCTGTTTTCATAAAGCAGATGATTGTTCGCTATACAAGATACTTTAAGAGACAGAAAGAGAAGCATCAATGCAGAAAAAAAGACAGGTCTTCCAATATCCATGCAGGATATTGCGGATGACTGTCTTTCTTTATCCCATTCGATTTACAGCTGTGTGAACATTTCCTTCGGTGCACCGCACAGAGGACACTTGAAATCCTCCGGAAGCTCTTCCCACTTTGTACCCGGGGCAATTCCCTGATCCGGCAGACCTGCCGCCTCATCGTATTCCCAGTTACAGATATCGCAAACGTATTTTGCCATAATCAGATCCCCTTTATCTCATGAAATGCATGCTGTGCCGCAATGGCTCCGTCGTTGGTTGCCGTAACAACCTGGCGCAGTTTTTTCGCAATGACGTCTCCGGCACCATAGATGCCCTTTGCCTTTGTTTCACAGTTTTCATCCACGATCATGTAGCCGCGCTCATCCAGGATACCCAGCCCCTCTAAAAAGGAGGTTGCCGGATCCAGTCCGATATACGGGAATATGCCATGTGTTTTCATTTCTGTTTCCACATTCGTATCCACGTTTCGTATGACCAGACCGGTAACGCGCATACCGTCATCGACAACACGCACCGGCACATGCTTTGTCACCACCGTGATTTTTGGATTATCCTTGATTGCATTTTGAACAATGCTGTCTGCACGGAATACATCCCGTCGTATTATGATATTCACCTTGCTGGCAAACTGTGTCAGATAATTTGCTTCCTCCAGCGCAGAGTTGCCGCCGCCGATGACCACAACCTCCTGATCGCGGAAAAATGCACCGTCGCATACTGCACAATAGGATACACCGCGTCCGACATTTTCCAGTTCCCCCGGCACATTCATCATACGCTCCTGTGTTCCGGTTGCCACAATGACAGCCTTTGCCTCATACGCCGTTCCATCCTCACAGACGATTTTTTTATATGCGCCATCCTCCACACGGATGACATTGCCATACAGGTATTCCGCACCAAAGGATGTGGAATGCTCAAACATATCGCTTGCCAGCTTGGCACCGTTTGTTTCAATAATGCCCGGCCAGTTGCTGATTTCCGCCGTCTTGATCAGCTTTCCTCCGGGAGCACCCATTTCCAGCATTGCTGTTTTCAAGCCGGCTCTGCTTCCATATATTGCCGCACTCATGCCGGCAGGTCCGGCACCAATGATTATTAAATCGTAACGTCGCTCCATTCGTGATCCTCCTTTATGATCGTAATCAGATCAGACATGTCTCTAATGATAGCACAGGGTTTGCATAACTGCATCTCTTGTGCCCGTGATTCTTCATAGACAAAGGCTACCGAGAAGGCGCCCATCTTCTTACATGCCTCTATATCCGTAGGTGCATCCCCTACATAGACAACATCATCATGCGGAACATGCAGCTGTTCACAGGCAGTCAGAATACCAATCGGATCGGGCTTCGGCCGCTCAACGTCCGCACCGCCCAGGATAATCTCAAAATACGATTCCAGATCAAACTGCTTCAATCCCATACGGACAATGTCCTGCAGCTTGTTGGACATGACGGCAAGCGGATAATCGTTTGCCTTTAAATATTCCAGCGTTTCCTTCACATGGGGAATCGGCTTGACAAATTCATCATGATGCTCATGATTGAAAGCACGATAGCAGGCGATGATTTCATCCACCTGTTCCTCCTTAAAATAGCGCAAGAAGGACTGCTTCAGCGTAGGTCCCAGAAAGGACTGCTTTTCCTCTTCACTCAATGTATAGCCCGGCTTGTATTGTGCAAAGGTATGCTCAAAGGACTTGTAAATCAGCTCCTTGGTATCCACCAGTGTGCCGTCCAGATCAAAGATCACCGCCGGCTTGTGCTTTTTAAACGGATAGATGTTTTTAAATACCTTATCCCAGACACCGAGTATTCCTAAAATGCCGATCAGGACACCGAGCAGAGATACCAGCTGTGCGACGCGAAGTCCTCCCAGCATCAGGGAATCGGTTCGCATTCCTTCAATAAAGAAGCGAATCATGCCATACCATGCCAGATAGGCAAATGCCAGATCCCCGCGTTTTTTTCTGCCGTGTTTTTTATAAACAACGGTAATCAATACGAAGCCAATCAGATTTCCGACGCTTTCATACAGGAAGGTCGGCTGACGGAATGCACCGTCAATATACATGTGATCACGGATAAAGGCCGGGAAATGATCATAGAAGCTGGCATTTACCACACCGCCATACGCCTCCTGATTTATGAAATTCCCCCAGCGGCCGATTGCCTGCGCAAGCATCATATTCGGAAAAACAACATCCATAATACGCAGTCCGTTATACTGATAGCGGCGGAAGTAGAACCATCCGAATATCGTTCCGGCAATCACACCCCCGTGAATCGCCAGACCGCCCTCCCATATATAGAAGATACGGATCGGGTCTGCCGCATACAGATTGTTCCATTCAAAGATAACATAATACAGACGGGCACCGATGATGGCGATCGGCAGCATCATCAGAAAGAAGTTTTCAAATACATCTTCCTTATACCCCCATTTCTTAAACTGACGAAGAGATAAAAAATATGCCAGAAAGGCACCGGACAGAATCAGCACGGCGTACCATGTGACCTGTAAGGATCCTATCGTCAATACGGTTTTCATATCGGGAAAAATTGTCATAAAAGCCTCCTATTGTTCATTCTTGTTCTTTTCGATATAGTCAAGGACACGCTGCTCAAACTCCTTGGCGCTGTCCATCCCCATGACGGATAACATATAATTCGTTACCGCAGATTCAATAATGACTGCCATAGAACGGCCTTCACGCACCGGGACAACGATTTTCGGTATGTCGATGCCCAGAATATTCTCATGCTTTTTTTCTTCGATTCCTACGCGGTCATAATCCTGATCCGCTTTCCACGGCTCCAGATTGACCTGGAAATTGATTTCTGCTTTAGGCAGGACAGAGCTGACGCCGAACATTCTGGATACATTGATGACACCGATTCCACGAATTTCCAGCATTTCCCGCAACAGCTCCGGAGCCTTCCCTACAATTTTGTTGTGGATTCGATAACAGTCCACTCGGTCATCCGCCACCAGCAGGTGACCGCGCTTGATCAGCTCCAATGCGATTTCACTTTTCCCCATTCCGCTTTCCCCGCGAATCAGTACACCTTTTCCATAGATGGAGAGCAGTCCTCCGTGAATGCACATACTGGTTGCCAGCTGCTCATCCAGAAACGCCACGATATCGACAATCAGACGGTAGGTCGGGGAGCTGGATAGGAAAATCGGAAAGTTTTTCCGCTTCGCATAGCGCTTTAATACATCCGGACACTTATGTCCCTTGGTCACAATAATGGCCGGTGTCTGTTCGTTGGTGATAAAGTCAAAGGATTTCCGCTGCTTGTGTACGCTCATTGTCGCAATATAGGCGATTTCCTTATCTCCGAGGATAACCAGCCGCTTCTGCTGGGAATTCTCAAAATAGCCTGCCAGCTCCAGACCGGGGCGGTTGGTATCCGCAATGACAATGGGACGCTCCAGAGATGCATCATCTCCGGTTATCTGTATGAAGTCAAAGTTTTCGACAAGCGTTCTGACTTTCACGATATTCTGTTCTTCCATATGCACTATCCTTTCTCCAGTACCTTTTTCAGATACTGACCGGTATAGCTGTTTTCTACCTTGATGATCTGCTCCGGTGTTCCGCTCGCAATGATCGTACCGCCTTCGTCACCGCCCTCCGGACCGATATCAATGATATAATCCGCACTTTTGATAACATCCAGATTGTGTTCAATGACAATGACCGTATCACCGTTTTCCACAATCCGCTGCAATACCTCCAGAAGCTTTTTCACATCATGGGTATGCAGACCGGTTGTCGGCTCATCCAGTATAAACAGGGTTTTACCGGTTGCTTTTCTCTGCAGCTCGCTTGCCAGCTTGACACGCTGCGCTTCACCGCCGGACAAGGAGGTTGCACTCTGTCCCAGCTTGATGTAGCCCAGACCGACATCCTTCAGCGTCTGCAGCTTATGTTTAATTTTATGCATATTGGAGAAAAAGTCAATCGCTTCCTCCACGCTCATTTCCAGAACATCATAAATATTTTTTCCCTTGTAGGTTACCTGCAGGGTTTCTTCATTGTAGCGCTTGCCGCCGCATTCCTCGCATGGGACATAGACATCCGGCAAAAAGTGCATGGATATGCGCAGGATGCCATCTCCCTGACAGGCTTCACAGCGCCCGCCCTTCACATTGAAGGAGAAGCGTCCCTTTTCATAGCCGCGCATCTTTGCTTCCGGGGTCTGTGTATACAGATCACGAATATCGTCAAATACGCCGGTATAGGTCGCAGGATTACTCCGCGGTGTTCTTCCGATTGGATCCTGTGAAATATCAATCAGCTTGTCGATGTTTTCAATCCCCTTGATTTTCTTATGCTTGCCGGGACGGATTCTTGTTCTTCCAAGTGCATGCATGACACCCTTGCTTAACACCTCATTAACGAGGGATGATTTTCCACTGCCGCTCACACCGGTAACGACCGTTAATGTTCCCAGAGGGATTTTCACACTGACATTTTTCAGGTTGTTTTCGCTGGCACCGACAATCTCCAGCTTCTTGCCGTTTCCCTTACGTCGTTTCGTAGGGATTTCTATCTTTCGTTTCCCGCTCAGATACTGACCGGTTAAGGAGTTTTCATTTGCCATGACCTCCTCCGGTGTACCGGCTGCGACAACATTGCCGCCATGAATTCCGGCGCCCGGACCGATATCAATGACATAATCACTGGCGCGCATCGTATCCTCATCATGCTCTACAACAATCAGTGAGTTGCCAAGATCCCGCATATTTTTCAGGGTGTCGATCAGACGGTCGTTGTCCCGCTGATGCAGACCGATACTCGGCTCATCCAGTACATACAGAACACCGCTTAAACGGGAACCGATCTGGGTTGCCAGACGGATTCGCTGCGCTTCTCCTCCGGACAAAGAGCCTGCCAGTCGATCCAGCGTCAGATAACCGAGACCGACATTGCTCAAAAAGCCCAGACGATCTGCGATTTCCTTGAGGATCAGCTTAGCGATGTCCTTCTGCTGCTGTGTCAGCTCCAGCTGCTTCATAAATTCGATTGCCTGCTTGACAGACATGGTTGTCCATTCATAAATGTTGATGCCACCTACGCGAACACTTAATGCCTGTTCATTCAAGCGGCGTCCCTTACAGATTGGGCATGGTGCCTCCGCAAGGAAGGTCGCATACCATTCTCTGGACATTGTAGAGCTGGTTTCCATGTAACGGCGTTCAATCAGAGTACATACACCCTCAATAAATTCCGTCTTTTTCATGACATTGCCGCTGCGGCTTGCCAGCCGATAGGAAATGAGATCCTTAGAGCCATACAGTAATATGTCCAGTTCGCTTTTCTTCAGATCCTTGATCGGTTTATCGATATCAATCTTATAATAGTCAATAAGTGCCTTGAAACGCTGCCATTCCAGATTTTCTGTTCCGACAATATTCTTATAATATATAATACCGCCCTGTCGTATGGACTTGGTGCGATCCGGGATCAGATAATCCACATCCACCTTCTGCGTGATGCCAAGTCCCTTGCAGTGGTCACAGGCACCAAACGGTGCATTGAAGGAAAACAGCCGCGGCTCCAGCTTCGGAATGTTGAAGCCGCAGTATTTACAGGAATAATTGCTGGAAAACAGAATCTCCTCTTCATTATATGTAACA
Organism: Clostridium sp. HGF2; assembly: GCF_964240115.1. Classification (NCBI taxonomy): domain Bacteria; kingdom Bacillati; phylum Bacillota; class Clostridia; order Eubacteriales; family Clostridiaceae; genus Clostridium; species Clostridium sp. HGF2. The sequence goes on along the minus strand of NZ_CAXSSO010000001.1, from coordinate 388,924 downwards.
ACCGCCAGTCCATCACTCAGTTTCAGCGCAGTTTCCAGTGAATCGTGGAGGCGGGAACGATCACTCCCCTTTACGATCCGGTCTACCACCACATCGATATTGTGCTTTTTGTTTTTCTCCAAAGACTCCACATCCTCCAGAAGCTTCATTTCTCCGTCAACGCGGACACGGATATAGCCTTCCTTGCGCAGATGCTCAAACAAATCCCTGTGGGTTCCCTTTTTGCCATGCTCGATTGGAGATAAGATGGTCAGTCGTGTCTTATCCTCAATTTCCATGATACGGTCCACCATCTGCTTGATCGTCTGTGATGTGATGGGTTCATTGTGTGTCGGACAGTAGGGGATACCCACCCTTGCATACAGAAGTCTCAAATAGTCATAGATTTCCGTTACCGTTCCGACCGTGGAACGCGGATTGTTGCTGGTCGTCTTCTGATCGATGGAAATGGACGGGGAAAGTCCCTCAATGGAATCCACATCCGGCTTCTCACTGTTGCCAAGGAACTGGCGTGCATAGGCACTCAGCGATTCCACATACCGCCGCTGTCCCTCTGCGTAGACCGTATCAAATGCAAGAGATGTCTTACCGGAACCGGATACACCGGTCATGATGACAAACTTGTCTCTCGGGATACGGATATCAATGTTTTTCAAATTGTTTTCTCTAGCGCCTTTGATATCTATATAGTCATGATTCATAATCATTACCTCCAAACTTACCATATTATTATACATTAGTATTCCCGAAAAAGCCTAAGATTTCGCATCTTTTTTGTAGGAATTTCAAAGTTTGGAAAAAAATTAAATTTCTTTGAAAGGTTTTTAAGGGCTGCGGCATGTTATAGATGGAAACCCTAAGGAGGAAACAAAATGAAAAAGAAAGTTATGTTAGCATCCCTGCTGGCAATCGGACTTGCGGCAGGTGTAGGTACACAGATTCATGCACAGGATACAGCTTATCTATGCGGAGGCTATCATTCTCATATGCATTCTGCGGCGGATGGATGCCTGCGTACGTTAAAGGAACAGCAGGCGGCAAGAGATGCGGCTGCCAAATGTCAGGCTGAAGCAGCACAGAGACAGGCGCAGACGACACGGAAACAGAATGCGTCAACAACACCTGCTTCCAACACCACGGTACAGCCGGAAGCAGTGAGTACAGCGAACGCAAACAGCTCACAGCAGCCGGTATCACAGACTGCACAACAGGTCGCAGATACTGCATCCAACCCTTGCCCATATCACGAAAATTGCGACGGAATTCATCAGCATAGTGAAAACTGTGATGGAACTCACCAGTTGAATGAAAACTGCAATAACGGTATGCAGGGGTATCACCATAGTGAAGGTCGTGGCCAGGGAGCGCATCACGGCAATGGAAACGGCCATCACGGACGATAGAACAAACATGGTTTCAAAAATTGCGGTATAATGGAGGCATAGAGGGATGATAACGGTATGAAGAGTGAAGAGGAAATACAAAATGCCATAGAGCTGTATGCGGATATGGTACAGAAAATCTGTGTTCTGCATATGAAGCAGCGGGCAGATGCCGAGGATGTGTTCCAGACAGTCTTTCTGAAGTATGCGCAGAGTGAACCGTTTCGGGACCGTGAGCATGAGAAGGCATGGCTGTTAAAGGTAACAATGAATGCATGCAGGGAGAGATTTCGCGGTTGGTTCCATAAACATGCAGATTTACAGACTGAGGTGGAGGCCTGTGCCGATCTTAGCGAGGCTTCCTATTTCCTGCTGGATACATTGAATCAGCTTCCTCCGCATTACCGTGATGTCCTGTATCTGTTTTATTATGAAGGCTATAAGGTGCGGGAAATATCTGAAATCAAAGGAAAAAATGAAAATACAATCCATACCTGGCTGAAAAGAGGCAGGGAAGCGCTGCGTGAAAAACTGGGAGGTGAGCTTGATGATTTTCGATGAGTTTGACGGCATTCATGCCAGTGATGAAATCAAACAGAAAACCCTTCACAACGTCATGAAGCAAAGAAGCAGAAAGAAAAGAACCGGTATGACAGCAGCTCTCACGCTTTGTGTCACCTGCCTTCTGGTTGTTCTGTTTCAGCCCTGGAGGCTGATGGAGGCTTCTCCTGCACCGGCTCCTGCCCCTACTTTGGCAGTATACAGCTATGTGACTCTGGATATCAATCCAAGTATGGAATGGAAGCTGGATGAACAGCAGCGGGTGGTGAGGGTCACTGCCTACAATAAGGATGCGGACAACATTCTGACTGAGCTGCAGCTGGAGGGAAAGCAGTTGGATACAGCACTTCAGATGCTGCTGGACAATGAACAGTTTTCCGCTTATATGAAAACAGGCTTTCTGGAGGTCAGCGTGTATTCTGAAAACAGCAGTGTTTCTCTGGATCTGGAACAGCAGATCAATCAGCAGCTGGAGGAAGCGGTGCCGCAAAATCAGTTTCACTGTTCACATTTGGATGATGATACGCATCAGGAAGCACAGCAGCATCATATGTCTGCCGGCAAGTATCGTGTAATTGATGAAATCCTTCGGCATGATTCTGCAAAGAGTGTCGAGGAGCTGCAAAAGCTAAGCATGAAGGAGCTGTATTCCGTTTTGGAGCGTTATGATCCTTCGGCAGTACCGGAAGGATGCCATGGAAGGCAGATGAGAAAAGGGCACCATCACGGCAGCTAAAGCTATTCCCTGATTTCGATACCATCAGCTTACACAGCCTATTGGATGGGACTACAGCCTTTTGAAAAAGAAAGAGCAGAGAAAAGGAGTGGGCAACTAACATATGTCTGTTGCTTATAACACTCTTACATAAAACAAACACCCCGGCTCTGCTGGAGTTTTCTCATAAAAAAAGCACGGAGCATTCATGTTATATGATTGTTCTGTGCTTTATGCTTTTTGATTATGACAGAAATTTTCGATGCCTATGCAGGAATCGTTTTATACTATCGCTCACAGATTGCTTTGTCCGGGATTTCTTCCTTATTCCTTGATCTGTTTAAAATACTGAACCGCCTGACAGCCGCGTCCCGTGTGAACACCTACCACACTTACCAGCTTGATGATCTGATGCGTTGCATTTGGAAAAGCCTGTTTCAGCTTGTCCATATACACAAGTGCCTCAGCCTCGTCATCCGCATGGGCAACGGTGATCAGATAGGAATCATCCACATGCTCACGCTTCATAATTTCAATTACACGGTCCATCGCCTTGTGCATCGTGCGAACCTTGTCCAGCACATCAATTTTACCGCTTGTTTCCTCATTGATTTTCAGAATCGGCTTGATTTTCAGCAAGCCGCCCAATGTGGCTGCCAGCGGTGTCAGACGTCCGCCGCGTTTCAGATGCTGCAAATCGCTTGGCAACAGTATGGTATTGGTTGTATGCACGATGCGCTGCAGCACTTCCTTGATCTGCTCAATGCTTTTTCCAGCCTCATGCAGCTGCTTCGCCAGCTTGATCATGTATTCCTGCACTACCGCTGTTACATGGCAGTCAACATAATCAAACGCGATACCCTGCTGCTGTGCAATCATTTCCATGGCATTGATCGTACCGCTTAATCCGCTGCAAATCGGTACCGCAAAAATCATGTCATAGCCCTGCTGCTTCAGTCCCTGAAACAGCTCCTCAATTTTTCCAAGAGAAGGCAGGGAGGTGGAAAGCATCTTTCCATCCTTCATCAGAGCATAAATTTCATCAATGCCCAGCTCCTCCAAATCCTGATAATTTTTATTGTCACAGCTGACCTGCAGAGGTACGCTGTAGATTTCAGCCTGCGCAAGCTCCCCTACGGATTTCCCGGTCCCACTGTCTGTCACAAATGCTATTTTCATATGATTCAGCCTCCTGTTGTTTCTATTATACCTTATTTTCTCTTCAAAAAAAACTGTGTCTCCTTCGGTTCGACGGTTTCCGCTTGTATAAGACAAAAGGTGCACCGGGCACCTTTTACATTTCCACCTTGCGGATATACTGAATCCCCAGACAGCCTACACCGGTATGTGCACTGATAACTGCACCGATCAGACCATAGTATACATCCAGTCCGGGAAACGCCTCTTCCATCATGGCTTTCAGCTTTTCGCCTTCCTTTGGCGCCCCGCTGTGAAGAACAGTGAGCGTGTAGGCTTCATTCAAGCCGCGCTCCTGAAATGTGGAGATTGCCTTGGACTGTGCCTTGCTCATGGTACGAACCTTATCGTACACATCCACCTTGCCTTCACTTTCACGATCCAATCGCAAAATCGGCTTGATTTTCAGCAGTCCGCCAAGTGCAGCTGCCAGCGGTGTCAGCCGGCCTCCACGCTTCAGATGCTGCAAATCATCCGGTATAATCAGTGTCCCGCTATCTGCCGCACTCGCACGCAGACGCTCCACGATCGTTTCCAGATCATGTCCCTGCTCGACCAATTGACTGGCACTGATTGCCAGATAGCGCTGGATATTGCAGGTTGTATACGATTCGATGACATGCAGATTCACCTGATGCTCCTTGGCTACCGCCTGCATGACACTGGAGGTGGAGGATAAGCCGCCACTCAGCGGAACTGCAATGACCGCTTCATAGCCCTCTGCCTTAAGCTGTGTAAACAGCTCCTCCACAAGTCCCATAGGAGGCATGGAGGTTGTCGGCATTTCGCCGTTTCTCAGATACTCATAAATCTCTTCTACGGTTATATTCTCTCCATCCAGAAACATTTTGTCCTGAATGATGATTTGCAATGGCAGATAATAAATTCCTAATTCGCCGGCCTGCTGCTTTGTCAGACCGCTGCCGCTGTCGGTTACGATTGCGATTTTCATAAGACTCGCCCCTTTTCTGTATTCGTGTTCCCTCGCGAATGCAGGGTTTTCAATACGGTCAGTTACACAGACGTGTAAAAATATCCTGTTTCATTATACCAAGTTTATTTTGAAAGTCAAACGAGAATCACCATGTTCTGCTTTCCAATTATCGGATGCCGGGTTTCAAAAAGTCATTTCGACTGAATACAATCGTACTGTAAGGCTCGATATTGACCTTTTTAATCAGGATATCCTCGGATGCTCCGTTATAATATAGCAGCGGATATGCCGCCTCAAATTCATAGGAAAAATATTCTCCTGTCGGATTGAAGATAATCACCATATCATCATGCTCGTCCCTGATTTTATACAGCAGTACCTTTTGGGCGATATCCGAAAAGGACACGTGCTGTTCCACATCCTCTTTCATGGAATAACGCAAAATCGGATGCTCCTTGCGGATACGGATCAGATCCTTTGTGATTTTCACCATATCCTGATACTGGTTTCTGCGCAGATAATCCAGTTTATTGATTTCATCACTTTCTTCATATGTGTTGGGAAGCCCGTGCTTGCTGCGGGCAAATTCCTGTCCGGAGTGGATGAAAGGGATACCCTGCGCAAGCAGAACTGCCGCCATCAGCATTTTGGCACGGGCAATGCGCACCTCCTTGCTGTCTTCCTTGCAGCATTCCTTCAGCTTGTCCCAGGACGTCATATTGTCATGGCATTCCACATAATTGACAGCGTTTCTCGGATGGGTGAACATCGGCTCCATTCCGATATTCGTACAGCTGCCGCTCAGACAGTTCTTCATGATATCAAGCAGGTAGACTGCCCCGGTGCAATAGCCCTTGACACTGACCTCGTTGGTATTCGTACGTCCCTTGACAACATCCCGGAAGCGATCGGAGAAATGAGCGACATACGGCATCTGTGCATTGTTGGAAATACTGGCACGTTTTCCGGAATCCAGAAAGCTCGGCATATCCCAGCCCTCGCCATAAACCATGAAATCCGGATTGAGTGCTTTGCAGGCCTCATATACCGCATTGATGGTTGCCACATCCAGAATTCCCATCAAATCGAAGCGGAAGCCGTCAATATGATAGGTTCTTACCAGATAGGTACAGGCATCCACAATATATTTATGACACATGTTTCTGCGGGAATCCACATCATTTCCGCAATAGGTACCATTTGAGAAGTCACCGTTTTCATTCATTTGAAAATAGTAATTCGGTACAGTGTTTTCAAAGGCATGTGTTTCCTTATCGTATACATGGTTGAATACGACATCCAGATTGACACGGATCCCCTGCTTGTGGCATTCCTCTATAAGCTTTGTCAGCTCGAACATACGGCCGTATGGATTCGCCGGTTCTGTACTGAAGCTGCCTTCCAGAACACGATACTGCACCGGATCATAGCCCCAGTTATAATGCATCAGCGGATAGTTTTCATCCACAGAGCCAAAATCCGTGACCGGCATCAGCTGAATGTGCGTGATTCCCAATGTCTTCAGATAAGAAAATCCGCTGCATTGCTGCTTCGTTATTTCATTTTCCTCTACAAACCCACGGAATTTTCCAGGCATTGTGACACCGATTCCCTTCTGCATCGTGAAATCGCGCACGCTCGTTTCGTAGATAATGGCATCGCAGGCACTGGTCATTTTCGGCAGGGGTACGTCCCGCACGCGGATTTTATCCAAATCGACAACCGCACTTCTGCGTGAATTTTCAATCGAAGCTGTCCCATACGGGTCAATGCTTTCCCGCCAGACACCGTTTACCCGGACAAGGTAGACATAGGTCGCATTCTCCAGATTTTCCAATATGGTATAGCGGTATACCCCCTTGTCTGTCCGTTTCATTTCATACGTATACAGACGGTTGTTCTTGCAGACCTCCAGCTTGACTCTGCTGGCTGTCGGTGCCCATAAGGCAAATGCAGTCTGGTCTCTGTCATAGGTATAGCCGAGATCATTACCGTCATAAAAAAACTGTTCATCAAAACGCTCTGTCTTGACGATACCGCTGTATTCCAGCACCACACCCCGTGCATGCTGATGCATCACCTGATATTCCACACCGATTTCGATGGGATCGTATAATGACAGTGTATATTTATTGTAATTATTTTGTGTTGTTTCTATGGACTGAATGTGAAGGTCAAAGAGATGCCCCTGATCATCCTTCAGATAGAATTTATTGCTGACTCCCTCATAGCTGTTTCTTGACATAAATACAATGACCTTGTCATAGTCATCCAGATATGCCTCGTAATACTTTTCCTGTCGCATACTTATCACCATGTATTATTATACCAGAGTTTTCCAGGTTTATCACCAGAAAGGTAAAACAGGTGCTGTTCTTCTGCTAATCTGTTCAGATTACAGGGAAATGAGGGGTGTTTATGGCATCATACGGATTACAATTTCAGCTTTCAGGAACATAAGACAGTCGACAGCAGTAGAAAGGTAAGGAATTTTATACCTTTTTGTAATACAAAGTCATAGAAATAGTAAGCATTGTATTCTTATTGAAAAGGAAAAAAAGCTGCTTGATCTGCTCCTTATCTTGGCTTGAAAAAAGCACCTGCACGAAGGATAGTTTTTCGGCATACCACCGTTTGTACAGATACTATTTAAGTATTATCAAGCTGATGCATCATGGTTTAAATTCTTATAAGCACAAGATGGCAGAGAACCTTTCCCTTGTTCTGTTTACGCTATTTGGATTCGGTTTCCTTTGCACCTTTGGCAGCAGAAAAGCGGCAATTGGGATTATTTTCTATTGGCCTTAAGTTCCCGCCATGCCTTCTCCATGATATCAGGCTCCATAATGAGACGTCTGCCGATATCAGCTAATGCAAGTGCTCCGTCGAACAGTGCCCGGCTGCCTTGCTGTGATATCGTGGCAGCTGCCATTTCACGGGAATGACCGTTTACACAGCTGTCCGCGATTTTGATATAGCCCTGCAGGGTTGGACAGCAATAGCTGACACTTCCCACATCACTGCTTCCCTGCGCAACCTCGTCCACCCCTTCCCATGGATAACCGAAATCCTCATACTCATCCTTCAGCATATCCGCAAGAGTATAGTTGATAACACAGTCATCATACGGACACTCATAGGTGGTAATACGACTTGTACATCCGCTCATCGTACAGGCGCCTTCTACACAGGCTTTTGCTTTTTCACAAAGCTCCTTTACATATTCCATCGTTTCCCCGCGGAAATAGTATTCCAGACTCGCATACGCAGGAATAACGTTTGCAGCTTCTCCTCCATGCGCGATTACTCCATGGATAAATGTATTCGGTTCTGCGAACTGACGCAGCAGATTGATTGACATATAACTCATAACTGCCGCATCCAGAGCGCTCTTTCCGTTCTGCGGTGTACAGGCATGTGCATTCTGCCCAAAAAACTCAAAGCGCAGTGGATAAATGGCAAGTGTTCTTCCCCCAAGGGAGTTCTTTGTATCCGGGTGCAGCATCAGCGCCGCATCCACATCATCAAACACATGTGCAGCAGCCATGGAAACCTTCCCTCCGAAATTTTCCTCTGCCGGTGTGCCAATAATGCGCACCTCTCCGCCGATGTTCGACAGTATGCTTTTTAACGCACAACCCGCTGCCAGTGACATTCCGGCAATCAGATTGTGACCACAGCCATGTCCAACCTCAGGTAAGGCGTCATATTCACACATATAGGCTATGACAGGCCCCGGTTTTCCACTGTTCCATACACCAAGAAAGCCGGTCGGTACCACGTATTCCTCCGTTACTTCAAATCCCTCTTTGCGCAGCATCTTGCACAGGACACGCATGGAACGAAACTCCTGATTTCCGATTTCCGGGTGTTCATACAGATCATTAACCAGATATTTGTATTCCTCCATATGTTCCTGTATATAATGCTTCAGCTGTTCCTTCATATCATCCCTCTTTCCTTTTTCACCATTGTATAGGCGAAACAGATATTTTTCAAGTCAAGATGTCATGAAAGCAGAAAAAAGAACTGAATGTCCAGTTCTTTCCTGTTTTCGTTTATTTCATATTTACCGGTTCAATATTCCAGATTTCATCCGCATACTGCTTAATTGTACGATCACTTGAGAAGTAACCGGACTGTGCGATATTGATCAGGCAGGTTTTTGCCCATTCCTCTTTATTGCGGTAACGCTCTTCAATATTTTTCTGTGCGTGAGAATAAGCTTCGAAATCCGCCAGCAGCAGATACTCATCATTCTTGAACATCAGCTCGTTATAAATCTGCTTGAAGTCCTTCGGATCATTGGAGAAGGTGGAATCCACAAAGCTGTTTACCACCTTCTGGATGTTGGCGTTCTCATTGTATTTCCGCCATACATCATAGGTGTTTTCATGCTTGACAAGGGCTACATCATCTGCACGTAAGCCGAAGATTTCCGCATGATCATAGCCTACTTTCTCCACGATTTCCACATTGGCACCATCCATGGTCCCCAGTGTAATCGCACCGTTCATCATAAATTTCATGTTTCCGGTACCGCTTGCCTCTTTACCGGCAGTGGAAATCTGTTCGGAAACATCTGCGGCATTCATCAGAATTTCCGCAATGCTTACTCCATAGTTGGGAATGAAGACAACCTTCATATATGGAGAAACATCCGAATCGTTGTTTACCTTGTCCGCCACGCAGTGAATCAGCTTGATTACCTCTTTGGCAAATGTATAGCTAGGCGCTGCCTTTGCCGCAAAGATAAAGGTTCTCGGATAGATACGGAAGGATGGATCCTGCTTCATACGGAAGTACAGATCGATAATGTTCATGACATTCAGCAGCTGACGCTTATAGGCATGCAGACGCTTTGCCTGTACATCGAAAATGGAATTGACATCGATATCAATGTGCAGTGTCTCCTTAATATAAGCCGCAAGGATTTTCTTGCGCTCCATCTTCACATCCATAAATTCCTTCTGCAGATCCTTGTCATCTACATACTTCATAAGATCCTGCAGACGCTCCGGGTTTGCTTTAAAATCAGGACCAATCGTCTTTTCCAGCAGGTTGCTCAGCTGCGGGTTGGAGTACAGCAGCCATCTTCTGTGTGTGATACCGTTTGTTTTGTTGTTGAATTTATTCGGATAGATGTCATGGAAGTTCTTCATAACATCCTCTTTCAGAATTTTCGTATGCAGTGCAGCTACACCGTTGACACTGTGAGAGCCGATGATTGCCAGGTTTGCCATGTGAACCTGTCCGTCCTTCAACACGCAGCACTCATTCATCAGATCAGATCTGCCCATATCATGACTTACCTCATATTTGAAGCGACGATCGATTTCCTCGATAATCATGAATACGCGCGGCAGCAAATCCTGTACATACTGAATCGGCCATTTTTCCAGAGCCTCGCTCAAGACAGTATGATTTGTATATGCCATGGTATTCTTTGTAATATCCCAAGCCTGATCCCAGTCATATTTATAATCATCCATAAGAATACGCATCAGCTCCGGTATACAGAGTACCGGATGGGTATCGTTCAGCTGAATCGCAACCTTTTCCGAGAAGTTATCCAGTGTATGATAGGTAGACATGTGCGATTCGATAATATTATTCAATCCTGCGGCTACGAAGAAATACTGCTGCTTCAGACGCAGAATCTTGCCATGCTCGGTGGAATCATCCGGATAAACATTGCGGCAGATTTCACGCACCTCGTTTACATATTCGTTCAGACTGCTCGCATCACAGGCATCATCCGCAACCTCTGCACTCCACAGACGAAGTGTATTTGTCAGGTTGGTGTTCTGTCCGACAATCGGCATGTCATAAGGTACGGCACGTACAATCAGGGACGGCACATGGTTAACGATTGCCTTGCCGTCTTCTCCCATCCACATGTCCACATGTCCGCCAAAGTTGACATTAACTGCATGCTTCGGTTTCCGCACTTCCCAGACATTGCCTAAAGACAGCCACTGGTCAGGTACCTCCACCTGCTCGTTGTTTACGATTTTCTGTTTGAAGAGACCGTATTCATAGCGGATACAGTTTCCATGTCCCGCCAGATTCAGACTAGCAAGTGAATCGAGGAAGCAGGCAGCCAGACGACCCAGGCCACCGTTTCCAAGACCTGCATCGCTTTCCAGATCCTCCAGTTCATTGATATCCTGTCCAAGCTCGGCAAGACCTTCCTTGGCGATTTCATAGATTCCCAGATTCATCAGGTTATTTGTCAGCAGTCTTCCCATAAGAAATTCCATGGAAAAATAATACATCTGCTTTTCCTGTTTTTCGGCTACGACATTCTTACTGGCGTTCCAGTGAATGCTTGCATAGTCACGAACCATTTCCCCCAGAATCATATATTTTTCAGTGATGTGGGCCTGTTCAAAAGAACGGCCGTAGCGCTCTATAATTCTTCTTTGAAACTCTTCCTTGAACTCATTTTTGTTTTTAAATTCGTTAGCCATAACTTTAACTACTCCTTCCAGCTCGCCTTTTATTTTACATTATTTTACACGTAATTACAAATACAAAAACTGTACGTAAAGTGCGCAAAGCCTCCCTTCTCCTGCTATTTTATGGTCTATCTTCTCTTTTGTGACAAACAGAAAGAAAGGATACCGCTTCCACGATTTATGAAAATTTTAAAAGAAAAGAATATCCGAGCATTTCTCTGATATTCTTTCCATTTATTCTATATTTAAACGTCGTATTTCGTATGATTTATAATTTGTAAAAATGTATACAATTCCTTATTCTCATACGAATAAGGCTACTCGATATCCTTTGTGAAGACCCAACTCTGTATTTCTTTAAGCAGTACCCTTAGGGAATGTAATGATTATACCTCTATGGCTTCAGAATTGCTTATTCAACTTTTTTGATATATATCTTAAAATCGCCATATTCAGGATAAAAATTTACGATATTCAAATACTCGTTTCCCTGAATTTTGAGTATTGCACTCTTTTTATTTTTAACCTGTGCCATATCCATTGCCTCCCATTTATTTTCAGTTTTCATTTCCACCTGGAAAAATATCTCTGCGTTTTTATGCTTGCCTTCGACGCTTACTTCGTATGTGCCCGCTTCAATTTCTTCACCACAGCGAAATGCTCCTGTGGTATTGTCCAATACGGCGATATCATCATGAAATTTCAATGGTTCGAATTTAGATCGAGTCATTATCACAGAGCTACCCTGTGATAATGATATCTTGTTACGGTCGTAATATTTGTTATTTAAAATTGTTTGATCATATCCCAGCTCAAATGCATTCGTCTTAACCGGTTCCTTTGTAGAAACGTCATAATATCCAGGTTTAAAGCCATCCTCACCGACTACATATTCTTTGTCTCCCGCAATTACGACTCTGTCTGTCAGGCTGGATAATACACTACCCTGCTTAGAAACCAGCGCTTCCTTACTGTTATTCTGTGTAGCAATTATTCCAATTGTGCATACTGCTGCTATGCCAAGCACGACAGCTACTAGCTTGTGTTTCTTTTCCATGGTATGCCCTCCTATTTAAGAGTTATAAATTTCAGACTATTCAGCTAATTTCCTAAAAGTTACTATGAAATAAATCCTAATCCAGATTTTGTATAAGTCGATCACCTTCTTCACTGTTTTTAAAGTATGCTATCCAAGTATGATCTTAATTTATTGTTTTTCCCTTACTTCGGATTAAATATGCCTTTATTCATACTGAATTCAAATCAATCCCCTATTGATCTATACTGGCAAATACAGAGGAGGACATAAGAACTGTCTCCAAGACAATAACACTCAAAGCCGCTGTAATTATTTTTTTATTTTTCATTTTCTTTCCCTTTCTTAAACCACCTGTTCATACTTGTAGAATATCATAAAGATTCGTTGCAGCACTTATTTCTTAAGATTTCTTTATATTTGCTCGATTAGCGAATAACAGTACAAACAGCACAAAAAAAGCAGCACATGCATATTGCCTATACTACTTTGTTCGTTCCTTATAATCAATTTTGTTTCTCTGTACATAGATTGGTCTTCGCTTTGTCTCCATGTACGTTCTGGCAAGATACTCCCCCATGATTCCAAAACAAAAAAGTTGAATACCACCAATCAGCAAAATCAGACAAATAGTTGTCGCATAGCCTGGAATCGTGATTCCCATAATCAATTTCTGTACCAATACCACTATTAAATATAGAAATGCCAGTCCTGAAAAAGTGATACCGAATACCGTCGCTATACGCAGCGGCATCGTCGTAAATGATACAAAGCCTTCTATTGCATATTTAAACAGCTTCCAGAAGGACCAGCTGGACTGTCCGTTTACACGATCCTGAACATCATAAGCCATATAATAGGTATGAAATCCGACCCAGGAAAAAATCCCCTTTGAAAACCGATTATTTTCAGGCAATGACAAAATGGCATCAACCATAGGACGGCTAAGTAAACGAAAATCACTGGCTCCATCAACAAATTCTACTTGTGAAACACGATTTATCATATGATAAAATGCTGATTTGAAGCCTCGTAAAATTTTTCCTTCCCTACGCTTCTCCTGGAAGGCTGCAACACTGTCCAGATTGTCATCCTCATCAAGAATCTGCATCATGCGAAGAACATAGGCCGGATCCTGTTGAAGATCAGCATCTATAATAACGGTATAATCACCAACTGACTCTTTCATCCCTGCATACATTGCACTTTCCTTTCCAAAGTTGCGTGAAAAGTTTATGATGTTAATATGAGCGTCCGGATATGTCTTTACAAGCTCTTTTAGCTTAACATAAGTTTGATCCCGACTACCATCATTGATGAATATATATTCATAATCAAAGGCTTCATTCCGAAAAGTAGCTTCGACCTTTTCATAAAATAACTCTACGTTATCAGCCTCGTTATAACAAGGCACTACCAGCGACAATTTCATAATACATCCCTCGTTTCACTATTCCTGCGTTTTTGGTTTGAAAATCATAAATTTACAAAATACGTAATTGCCTATAACCGTAACAATGCTGACAAAAATCTTCGCAATATTTTCATTCATAGCTGCTAATTGGATACAGACAAACAGCAGAAGACTTTCCACAACAAGTGTTACAGCACGCAGAGACACAAATTGTATAAATTCAGCTTTCTGATCATTTCCTTCACTCTTAAACACATATTTTCTATTCGCTATATAGGCGAACAGCACTGCAAATATCCATGCTATAACATTTGCTATTAAATAATGCAGTTGTATATGTGTACAGAAGAAATACACAACAAAATTCACAAGTGTTGTCAAACCACCAACAACGACATAGTTTAGCAGTTCTATTATATTTTTCTTCTTCTCATCCATAAAATACCTCTTTTATATCTGCTTAGCTTATATACGCTATATATAAGAATACGCCATTTTCCTTATGTTTTCCAGTCTTTTATCAGCAATCAGTAATAAAGAAATCATATCTGATTATAAAACTAAACATTTATAGCAAAGGAAAGCCAGCTTCCTTCTATATTTTAACATTCATAATTTTTGTTTGCTATCAGCTTTATCTTAAGGTTTCTTAAAATCTGCAAATCATTGCATTAGTTTCATTGTTCCCATGATTCTGCGATTCATTCTGCAATAACCAATGGCAGCTCTAATACAACGGTAAATGTATTCCCTTTTACATCAATATTCACTGTTCCATTATGCATCATTATTATTTTTTCTACACTTTTCAATCCAATTCTGTTACTTTCTACTTTTTCATCATCTATGCAAATCTGATTACTCATGTATAACTGGTATTGATCGCCTTCGCAAATTCCATGCACAATGGCTGTAGCACTGTGACCTGCATATTTATGCATATTAGAGAATAAATTGTCCATTGCTCTTTGCAGCATTTCAATATTACATGCAATCTGATAGTGTTCATCCTCCAGTGTATAGGTGATATTCATATCATCCTGCTGCATAAACTCATATTTTCTCTAATATAATTCAATAAATCGGAAAGCGGCTGTAATTCCAGATTCAGAGATTCTTCTTTTTCAAACACCAAAAAATATTCAAACATTTTATTGGAAAGACTTCGAATCTGTTCCACCGCTGTATGGATCTTTTTGTTTCAGATATAGTGCTGTAGCAATCAGCAAAGAGAGTATACTGACCATAATTCCAGCGCTTTTTCCTGGCATTTGATACGTAATTTCTACAGTATGATGTCCTTTCTTTATTGGAAATCCAACAAATGCTGTATTAACTTTTTCATATGCTATTTCTTGGTTATCCAAACGTACTGTAAATCCCTTATCAAACGGAATAGAGGTTACAAAATAACCGTCATCTCTAACGTCTATTTCTCCCTTTAATACATTATTACCTGACATGCGCTCACCTTTTAATGCATCTATGCTCTTATTTCGCTCGGTTAAGACACTGCCATCCATAAGGTATGCCTTGGGATTTTGAATTGTATAAGCCCCTTTCTCCAATTTTAAAGTGATATCTCTCCATGGCTTGTCTCTATCCAGAACATAACGAAAATTATTTCTATTGTTGCCATACATATCACTGTTTGATCCGCGCTTATTCACAATGCCGTTAATTTCGATACCTACGACTGTTCTCGACGGCTTTTTAATTTCAGTAATCGGCAGATCCAAAATAAGCAATTGCCCGTCGATGCTTTGATCCAATCGTAAGTTTATCGTGCTTTTTTTACTTACTGTCAGTTGATAGCCATTTTTAAGCTTCTTTACAGTAACAGAATCATCCATGTGCAAAAGCTTATATGAAAGCTGCACTTCCTGCAGGCTGCTCTTCCACTCTTTCACATCAGCTCTTTCAACAACTGCGTTGTTATATACAGCTTCCATAGAATAAGGATATTTCAGGTCTTGAAATTGCTGTTTGGATAACAAATCCGATGTTGCATACCCCATCGGCAATACATTCTCATTAACGGCTACATAACCGTTTTTATCACCGGACAGGATGCTGTAATGCAATGGAACAGTACCCTTACCATATAGATATTTAACAGACATCAGTGACTGAAAGAAAGAATTTTTTTCCGCAGTGACGGTTGCATTATTCGTGCTTGGTCCCGGCATCCCCATCACCTTGTCCGTAAAATAGGAGTAATCCTGATTTCGATTTGAAGAATACAGAGATGTTTTATACATTCGGCTATCCAGAACCTGATTACATGTACGTAAAGCATAATGCAGATCATCAAAGCGATAAAGAGAAGAGTCCTGATCCAGCGCAGCTTTCACCTGTGCTTTTTTATCTGTATTTTCAAATTTTGAGAGTTGAGACTGTTTTACGAAATTCTCAACTTTATTTGTCGGCATTGTTAAAAGCAAAGGAAACAGCAGATATATACCAAATATATATTTTTTTCTTGTGACCGTATATAATATAAAAATTCCTGAACAAAAGAACGCGTCTATCAAATACAGAAGCTTCAGCTTTTCCAATTCAATAAAGAAATAAGGAAGGAATAAAAACGGTAAAATCCAAAGCAGCCTGCGAGATGGTTTGTTTTCCATTTCAGACAGCATTTCCGCAATCATATAGCCAATGAGCGGAATCATTGGAATCAAAGACTTTTCTCGTACATACTGCAGACCATTTAAAATATAACAAAACAAGGGTAGGATAGTAATCAGTAGAGTCATGATACCCAGAGCTCGTTTTTCTTTGGAATTTCTGAAAATAAAATATACAACCGCAGCCAAGGCAATCACACACATACCCGCAGAATACGCATTGGATCTGAATCCGGTATAGGTGAGTGCGCTGATATCCATGTCCGGCTTCAACAACTCCATAAGTGTAGGGGATTGGATTGCTTCTCTGGTATGACTGAACATCATGATTACCGTTGGAAGGAGAATGAAACAGCTGATGCCTACACCGATAAGCACTTGTCCCATTAGCCTGCCTATAGTTTTAAGAGATTCCAGATAATCAATTTTTTTCTGCATTCGCAGGATTTCATATATTGCATAGATACCGCACATAAAGAGAGCACTGACACTATAGAAATAGCTTTCCAGAATCATCAGTACAATACCAATCATCATAAGAGCGCTTTTCCTTTTTTGAAGATAGCGTTGAATTCCGATAAATGTCAGTATAAGCCATGGCATATAGTTGATGAACATCACATGCTTATGCGTATGAAACAGCATGGGACCTGCACATAAAAAAATAACCGAAGCAAAAAAAGCAGCATGTTGCGAAATATTTTGTTTCCTTATCCAGTAATAAAACAATTCCGTGCTTGTGATTGTGAGAGCAATACTGCTGATCATAATGTAGGTAGACATCTTGATCATAGGAAACGCATAGGATAGCAATATCTCCGGTCGCAACAGCCCGTAATAAATAAACTCTGCCATATTCTGACCAGCTCCAAGCTGTAATGAAAAGTCTGGATACAGCTGTCCTGTTTGATAAAAATTCTCGCGGAAATATTCAGCAAACGCCACATGCTGACTCAGCCAGTCCGTTATGGAACCATATACAAGCTGTTTGCTTTGCAGCAGCGTAAAGAGAACACCTGTTATCAGAACAATGAGTATTCCCAATACTGCCATATAACGTATATCATTTTTTTTCATTGCATTCCAACTTTCTCTAATTCTTTACTATTATTAACCTCTATGATTATATCATTCTATGAATAGCGACTTTCCTTTTTTTTCTTAAATATTCTTAAATTTCATCATATTTTTTAAGATGCCTAACGGCCCAATAATATGAAAGAAGGAATAATCGAAGAAAATTCTTCAATTACTCCTTCGCATATAACTCATGATTGTTTCAGCTGTTGATAAATAAAGCTGCTTACTCTTTTGGTACTTTCTCCATCCTGATACATAAAATACATATCCTTAAATGCTTTTATGGATTTCTTATCATAATCTTTTATACAAAGCTCTTTCGTCAGGCTCTCTGCTGTCTGACATACCGGAAAGGGTATGGATTTCAAATCTATGTTGAAGCCGAGTGTTTCTCCATATTCCGCAAGATCAGGCGTATAGAGAATGACCTTTTTCTCCATAATTGAAAAGTCAAACAAAATAGAAGAGTAATCCGTAATCAGGCAATCTGCTACCGTATATAGATGATTCAGCTCTTCATCTGTTACATTCAGAATCTGCTCACCACTTCCAAGGTCAACATCACGCAGCAAAGGATGCATCTTATACATAACAACATAATGATCCGGTAGCTTCTCAATCAGAGATGAAAGATCTAAATCCACATGTCGCAGCCCCTTTATGATATTGCCTCGAAAGGTTGGAGTATAGAGGATTACATACTTACCCTGCAATTCAGGATACTTTTCCAGTAGCTCATTTCTATATGCCAGTCTGCACTCCTTTGAAAAAAGAGCGTCCGTTCGTGGTATTCCTAACGGCAGCACCTGATGCTCATTAACACCAAATGCTTTCGCATATACCGGTTTCCACTGATCACTTGTAGAAAGAACATAATCATAGTTTTTTATCTCATACTGCCTATCAATTTCATTGCCAAATTTCTTTACAGCACCGCATGCATGCCATACCTGAAGCACCCTGACCTGCGATCTTTTAAAATGAGAAACTACATAATTGTTATCGTTTAAAATAACAACTTTGCTTGTATTGATAAGAAATACCTGTTTTATACAATTTAGGAAATATAATAAATCACCTTTTATCGTCTTTTCAAACTTTGTGAGAATATAACGTATTTCAATATCCGGATAACGCTTCAGTTCTTCATCCAAGAGTTTGAAATCACCTGTAAGTATTTGCGAAGTCAGTGTTACAAAGGTGATTCGATTTTGTCTGACTGGCAGACACTTTGCCAGTTGATAAAAAAACCATAATACCATATGGAGAATAAGCTTTTTTAATCCCATGTCCTCATCTCCTGTTCTGTGAATCAATATATTTCTTCATACCGAATGTATATCTGCTTTTCTTAAAATCAACGCATTCCTTCACCTTAATATTTGGTAAAATTCGTTGGAATTCGCGGCGATAGGCCTCCATCCCGGGAAATCTGTGCAGCAGTCTCTTAAGTTCCTCTTTAGGCGATAACTGCATACGAACATCCATGACGATATAATCAAGGCATTCATGAAATTCCTGATACAGCAGTTTCTGTGTAAGCGGAGTGAAATCCTGACGATCCAAAACTGCTATTGCACTGTGATCCTCCGCAGCTTCCTTTAAATATCGGATGTCCTGCAGCCTCTTTATTTTCGGTATAAAGTACACTGTACGCTCTTTATTCTTATTATCAGCATAATCTGTAATGGAATCCACAGGAACCTTCTTCAGGCATACTGCAGGATCAAAAGCAGCTTTGGATACAAATACATCTGCATATGCATTCCATGCAGCTTTGCTGATTTCCACCGATTTCTGCTTCGTAATATATTCCTGAAGCTGTTTTAATGTTTCCGCCTTTACAAATGGAAGATCTTGAACGGAAAAATACATACCACGATCTCTGGCATATTCTTCAGCATCATAAACAAATAATATGACAGGTCTTTTTGTCAGTGCAAAGTCAAATAGTACACTGGAATAATCTGTTATCAGCATATCGCAGCCCATCAGAAACTCATAATTATCTACGCCCTCAGGAAAGGAGCATATATGCTGATAGCCTTGAATCGGTATCACATCCTTTACAAGAGAATGCAGATTGACATAAAGCATCTGATCGTCATTCAGCGTTTCATCCAATACCTGTAATATCTTTTTCAGTTCTTCGGCATAGCCCGCTATTTCCAATGCAGTGCTTGTCAAACCTCTCCATGTGGGCATATAAGCTATCATTTCCAGTTTCTCCGAACCATACCGTTTTTTAATAGCTATCGTTTTCTCATGCTCATGAAATACAAGATTACGGGGATATTCTGCTGTATAGGATAGCCCGGTAAATAAATTTGTCAAATTATAGTCTTCTATCATCCTCTGTTTGGTAAATACATTTGGAAACAGAAGCATACTGCTTTGCAGAAAGTTACGTTGTATATTACTCATATCCTGGATACCGTTTTTCATTTTCTTACCTAATGTTTTCCATGGTGTTCCATGCCAGGTATTCAGATACACCTGTTCATCTCTTCTGATAAAGTATGGTGGAAATGTAACATTATTAACTAGAATTTCACTGGTTGCCAGAGCCATTTGATATGCTTTGCTATATACAGGAACGAGTATGGCAGTCTCCAGTCCGTGCTCCTTCAGCAGCTGTTTATGCTCCTGCCTATTTTTTTCAGTTGTTGCAATGTATATTTTATCAACCTGCTGCTGAAGCTGCTGTGCGATATAGAAGGGTGAATCTGAAACGGTTTTTCCCTGAAAGGATTCGATCAGCACCTGTCCCTTTATCACCGGATGCTTTTTACAATATGCGTGATAGGCATACCGTGTAATATAGGAACGCTTGCTCACCAGTCGCTTAAGTTTACTGACCGTTTTTTTAACAGTCTTCATACAGGTGAGTGCACTTTTGGGTACAAACATAAACAAATACCAGAAAGCTTTATATGGAACCATATACTTGATTTTACGGTTCTTATATACATCCTCAAAAAAGATACTGTTTGTTTTCCAGTTTTTAAAATTCCTGTTCATATGTTGAAATCCGGTTTTGATCATTGTTTTTTTAAGAGACAGATTATGGTACCCCGGAAAATCCTGAAACCGCAGCAGCATATGCTTCAGATTAAGAAAACACAGGATGTCCTGGTACTGATTAAAAGCATTTTGCTCTTTGTAATATGTATTTACCAGCTCCATAGACTGAAACATCTGTAAAGTCTTACTGCTGTAGGTAGCTGTGATTGCCCCCTCTCGTTTCAGTATGTAGTAGTATAACGGTTCATCAACCTTTGAAATTTTATTCGCATGTAAAAATAAAGTCCAGGTTACTGCCATATCTTCATACAGACAGCCTTTTGGATACCGTATTCCGGTCTTTAAAAATAATTCACGCCGATACAGCTTGTTCCAGGCATAGGTAGAGTTCATATACAGCAATCGAGGATTTTCCTGCAGGCTCTTGTCAAATTCCTGTAGATTTCCTTTTTGAAAATGCCGGAACTGCCCGTTTTGTTCCTGTACACCATAATATCCGCAAACAACAATATCCGCGTTTTCCTGCTTCGCTTTCTCATACAGCTTCTGATACATCTCGATATCTGTATAGTCATCACTATCTACAAATCCAACATAGGCACCACTCGCATGCTCCAAACCATAGTTTCTAGCGTCGGAAAGCCCCCCGTTTTCTTTTTTCAATGCAATGATTTTATCCGGATAGAGAGAAGAAAACTCATCTATAATTTTCTGTGAATCATCCTTCGTTCCATCGTTTACAACAATAATTTCGATATTGGATAATGTCTGATGAACCAGGGTGTCCAAACAAACGCGTATATATTTTTCAACATTATATACAGGCACGATTACACTGACATCTACACTTTTTGACATACGCATCTCCTTACTGCTCTTATAAGCTGTCTGTCTATACTGTATTTTAACACAGTCACCATAAACAGACCATCCCTTAAACATATTGTGCCTGAACGATTATATAAAGAAGTCAGTGTCAATAGACACTGACTTCTAACTTTCAAACGACAGGCTATTACATTCTTTATCCTGATGTTTACTGATTTTGCATAACCCTTTGAAAAATCTGTTCGGATGCCGTACCTTTTTCATACTCGCAGAACTTCTTACGGAATTTCTGCAAAGCCTCGTCATGCTCCTGAGCAACTTTATCAATATTCACAATACTCTGTATCACCTCATCGGAAGTCTTCAGCAGAGGTCCTGGTGCCTCTGCGACAAAATCAAAGTTAAATCCACGCAGAGTATCTCTGTAATCTTCCAAATCATATGTGAAGAACAGCATTGGTCTGTTTAAAATTGCATAATCAAACATTACAGATGAGTAATCTGTAATAACAATATCGGAAGCAAGATAAAGCTCCTCAACACTTGGATAGTTACTTACATTGATTACAAATTCATCCAGCAGGTCTTCCTTCAGACCTTTAACTGCAAAAGGATGTATACGCAGCATCAGAACATAGTCATCCTGAATCTGCTTTTTCAACTCCTTAATATCAATTTTCATATTGAACTGATTTCGTACACGCCATGTCGGAGCATACATAATCACTTTCTTCTCCGGTGAAATACCAAGCTTTTTCTTTATATCAGTAATATCCTTTTCATTGTTCTTTGCAAACAGCACATCATTCCTAGGGTATCCTGTTTTCAGAAATTCTTTCTTAAATGCATAGCAGCTGGATGTAATGCTCTCTGCCTTGCTGCTCTGCACAACCAGGTAATCCCAGCGGCTGCATTTTTTAATAAATTTCTGACGTGCCTCTTCTGT
Organism: Clostridium sp. HGF2; assembly: GCF_964240115.1. Taxonomy (NCBI): domain Bacteria; kingdom Bacillati; phylum Bacillota; class Clostridia; order Eubacteriales; family Clostridiaceae; genus Clostridium; species Clostridium sp. HGF2. The sequence continues at coordinate 366,716 of NZ_CAXSSO010000001.1, read as the reverse complement.
AGGAAGCTCTCCTGGAACATCCAATCCAAGTGTTTTCAATGGTGTCCCATGCATGGTCTGCACTTCTACCTGTTTTTTCCGCTTTTTAAAGGACTCCATAAAGTTTACATTATTCACAAAGTATTTTGATGTAGCCATATAATAGTGGTAACGCAGACTCTTTCTACGTACGCGAATTCCATTTCCCTCAATTGGTGTTCTTTCATCTACAAGAGACCATATGCAGGTATAATCCGGATGTTCTTTATCCATGTATTTATAAAACGCCTTCGGATTACAGTGGAACTTTTGTCCCCACCAGCCTTCAAATACAATTCTTTTTTTACGTACCGGCAGCATTCTCAGCATTGGATATATGAATAATTCCACAAACTTGCGTCGCAGCTTATTACTCTCATACCATTTCCATTTTCTTGTGACCTTTACAATCATAACCAGATCCATGTTTGGATATACACTATAGTAATAATCCTTATATGGTTTTCTGGACAGCTGCGCTACCGCATCAGCCGCAATGGTGTGCTTTTGTACGGAACCATCTTCAAATTCATAAATAATGTACGTTTTCCATTTATCCGCCACCATGTTCTTTGTGAAAGCATCATCACATATCGGAATAATAGCAGCTGCTGTTACAGAGCTTCCCTGAACATAAATTTTTCCAGTAACCGGTGGCATAGTCAAGCTACTGCTTTCGCCCTTCAATTCAAAATACGCAGTTTTCAGCTTATCTGCATTACTCAGTCTGGTTTCTACTTCCATACCAATCTGTTCTTCTGCCCAATATAGTCTTGTCAAAACAGAACGATGCGGTTCCCCTGCAAGGTTCATATATCCGGCATCATCACTATATACGCGAATCAGTTGATCAGCCGTGAATGCATAACGACTTAAACGCAAATCATTGCTGGATAATGCCTTGCCGCCCTTTGCCATGATAACCCCGTGGTCTGCATGAAAAGCATTCAGATCAAGCACAGCGCTCTGCATATCATTTTCTTGCTTGACTTTTAATTCATTCACAGCATCGTCACTTTTGCATATCAATGTTTCTTTTGACAACTGCGTCTTCACTATTAATTCATGATCAGTAACAGTAAGCTGTTGAACCTTTACATCAAGTGATTCACAATTCAGACATAAATCATACCCCAGATTGTAATATGGAAGTACTTTTGTATCCTTCACATTCAGATATTTGGGACGTGCATCGCTTCCGGAAACCGGCCCACCCGCATAAAAGGATGTATGTATTCCTTCGCGATCATATTGCAGCTCTACTTTCAGAATACCGTTTGCAATTTTCTGTATTTCCGGTCTGCTGAAATCAATTTCAATTTCAAAGCCGCTCCATTTATAATTATAATAACGCGCTTTACGGTTGCTTTTATCAACCTTTAATCCATGCCTTCCGCGAACACCATTGGCCTTGCATACAGTTAATGGCACAGATACAGATTCTCTTGTTGCGACATTCAATAGGTTAGCCTTCAGCTGCTGTGCATGTTTGCTTGAGCAGGTTAATCGTTGAATAAAGGAATATCCCTTTACTATCAGCTTATTGTCATTCCAGTAAACCTGCTGCAGAGACCTTGTCTCCGGATACAGGCGAAGCTCTTTTGTCATATCATAATATTCTTCAGGGAAATCATGAAAAGGAAAGTCTCCGATATAATGCATTTCGCCATTTACTTTTTTTCTTTTGATTTTCAGTGTACGATAAGCACCCTTTTCATAAGCCAGCAATTCCAAAAGCCGCTTCTTATTTCCTGTTTCTATCAGATGATATTTCATGCGGTCGATTGCCTGTAAATCCTGAAAAGAATCTTTTCGAAAATCCTTCATATATTCACGGATTACATCCATCGCATAATCGATAAATTCATCATCAGCTGTCAGCATTTCTTGTATATAAAGCTTTAAATCAACAGACATCCATTTGTAATCCTTCATATAAAGCGCATGATCATCACTTACATGTGCATTATAAAAATCATCAACCATATGCATGATTTTCACTCGGTCCGTGAAGTTTTTCATTTCTGTACGGTTTTGTGTAATCGATTTATTCGCTCCATCACGTTCACGCCATAAGTATACGATTTCATTCAATACGGAAACCGCATTTGCATAAAAATGCAGTGGCATCGTCACTGGAATATCTTCATATAAAATCTTCTCAGGAAATTTAAAATCATGTTCCTTCCAAAAGCTGAATTTAATCAATTTATTCCAGGAAGTGGTATCATATATCAACTGCGGAGTATCTAAAATGCTTGTCTTATCATAGGCATCACGGAATGCTTTTCTATGAAGTCCGGAATTATATATTTTTCTGGAATTAAAACGCTGTACATCACCGACAACCATATCATTCCCTGTTTCTACAGCCTTTTTGTACATTGCTTCATATGCGCCATCCGGCACAATATCATCAGAATCAAGGAAGATAATATAGTCACCGTGAACAAACTGTATACCATAGTTTCGGGCGTTTCCCAATCCCCCGTTTTCCTTCAGATAATAGAAAAAATTGTCATAGTTCTTTGCATATTCCTGAGCAATCACTCCACTGATATCCGTAGAGCCGTCATCAACCATGATGACCTCCAGACTATCGATTGTCTGGCGAACCATGGATTCAAGACATTCCTCCAGATACTCTGCGACATTGTATATCGGTATAATGACACTTACTTTATATTTCGCTGACATTTTTCTCCTCCTCACTACTTCTGCTTCAATTCACTCTTGATCATAGTGGAAGATATGCCTTCCGTTCTTGGCAGATAAACAACCTCACAATATTCCTTCAGGAAATCAAATTTCCCTTCCCAGTCATCTCCCATAACAAAAACATCAATATCATATTTCTGTACATCCAGCTTCTTCTGTTCCCAGTTTTCTTCAAGAATAACCTCATCAACGTAGCGAATAGCCTTTACGATTTCCATTCTGTCAACATCTTTGATTTGACAGACCTTGCCCTTTTCACGCAGATTAAAATCGTCACTGCTTACTGCCACAATCAAATAATCTCCTAAAGCCTTAGCCCTTTTCAAAAGATTTAAATGGCCAATATGAAACAAATCAAAAGTACCATATGTAATAACCTTTTTCATGATTTTCTCTCTCCTTTGTAAATTTATTTATATACCCTATAACCTTATTTCTACAGCTTGTGAAACAGCTTGTCAAGTAGAGAGGTTTTTTCATCAATGATCAAACGCTCCTTAAACTTCTCTTCCAGCATTGCTTTTTTCTCTTTATCACTTAATTTGTTTAGTTTGTCTACATAGGCGGCATAGTGATCACAAATTGTATCAATATCACCGGTTTCCACAAGCTTTCCACCTTCAATCCATATACCAGATTTACAGAAATCACGGACCTGTGGCAAGGAATGTGAGATAAATAAAATCGTTTTATCCTCTTCATCCCTCAGTTTCTTCATTCGATTCAAACATTTCTGAGCAAATCCTTTATCACCAACAGATAATGCCTCATCAACAATAAAGATATCCGGATTCAAAGCCAGAGATATAGAAAAGCCAAGACGGGCCTTCATACCACTGGAGTATTTTTTCACCGGCTGATAAAGAAAATCCCCCAGTTCTGCAAATTCAATAACGCCATCTGTTATCTCACGTATCCGCTTCTTCGTAAGTCCAAGTAACGCACCCTTAACATTAATATTTTCCAGTCCAGTCAACTGGTTGTTTAGTCCTGTGTTTATAGAAATCAGTGCCTGTTCCCCATTGATTTCCATTTCTCCGCCATCGATATCGGAAATACCGGAAAGAATAACAGAAAGGGTAGATTTACCGGAGCCATTGGTACCAAGGATACCAACAACGTCACCTTTTGGTATATTCAATGTAATATCCTTTAAAGCAAAAAAACGTTCATTTTCACTTTTCTTACCATCTTTTTTCTTTAGTTTATAAATTTTAGAAACATTTCTCATTTCTACAGCATTGGCACTGCTGTCATATATACTCTTTACCATATACACCTCCTGCTAAATCATATCAATAAACTTACGTTTAAATTTATACATAAGGGCACACCCGATCACAAATAAGATTATAACGACTGCCCAGAAATAAAGGGTCTGAGCCGGATGATCCAAAAATGTTTTATTGTAGAATATAGAATCGCGATATCCATTAACGATATAATATACAGGATTCAGTTTCATAATTTTATTCAAGAGTTCATGATAGGGAACATGATTACCAAAATGACATTCCCAGATAACGGGAGAAAAATACATCAGCATCCGCATCAGTGATGTAATCAGCTTACGAATATCTCGCCAGAGCATAGTTAAAACAGATAAAATCAGCGAAACGGCTTCAACAAATGCAAATGCACATAACGCATAATAAAGCAAACCAAACCAATAGATATTCGGAAAAAATCCATGAATCGCCAGTGTTACAAATGCTATTAGAAGCATACAACCATGGTTAAAAAATTCTTTTGCACAAATGGTAGCCGGCAGAACACTGACTGGGAATTTCATTTTCGTTATTACATTTGTTTTTGAAAAAACAGCACTACAGCCGTTCTGAATACAGGGCTGCACAAACCACCATGCCGCATAGCCTACGACCAGCCATGGAAGATAATCAATCTTACCGATTGGTTGCTTCTGCCATGCGACACCGAATATCAACCAGTATGTAAATACCTGAATTGCCGGGGATGCAAAATTCCAGAATATTCCGAACTTGGAATCGCGCATATCTGCCAGTAATTCATATTTCGCTATACAGAAAATACGGTACAGATTAGAGAAATTTTCATTTAATACATACCTTATACTTTTAAACATAGACCTAACTCCTTTGAATTTCACAAGAAATCATATTGATTATACTACAAATGATATCTATAAACTAGATGTTTTTCATTTTTCTGTTTTTTAACATAATAATTCCATAAAAACGTAGATTATGTGCTTTTCATCCAGTATTCACGATAATCTCTCTTTTATTCTATCCTTATTAAAAACGCTTATAAAGCATACTGCTGTATTCAAAGGTTAATATGAATACACCTGGAAGATAATATCTGAATTTTTCTTACTTCAGGGTATTCGCAAAAAAAAGAATTCAAATCTATTGATAAATACAATAGTATTGAATTCTCCAATCTCTGTAATTAACTACAATCAGGTAAAAACCTAAAACAAAAGCCATTCTTATTTATTTACTGATTCTGGAACCCCCAGCTGTTTATGTACCCAATCCATTTGCCTTTGCTGTAACAGGAATAATACAAGCTTCCATCTGGTCTGGCCAGAGAGCGCTTTATAGTAAAATTCTGATTCTTATATTTCGTCATGCGTCTTACCCATTTATTGGAAGGAGCATTGTAAAGCCAGTATTTCTGCGGGTTTGGTGTATTGAATTTCCTAGTATTGTTGGATCCCCAGCCAAAATAGGTGTCTTTTGTCACATTGTTTTTTAGTGCATAGGAGTTTACATAGCCTATCCATTTTCCATTATAATAAGCTGACCAGTATGATGTTCCTTCATCATTGACATATTCTCTTGTAAGCAATAAAGGCTTATTGTTATAATTTTTCATACTGCCAAGCCATTTCTTTTTGAATGGATCATAGCGGTAATACTTCGAAGCGTTCGGTGAAGAGAAAACCTTAACCCTTCTGGATAGCTGATAAAACCCTTCTGTTTTGCCCGGATACGTAAATTCCTGTGAATAAGCAGCAGTGCTAAACCGCCATCCTTCTTTATATTTATCTGCTGTTCTTACTACAAAACGGTACGCTTTCCCTGGCTTTCCTTTTTTGAATGTATAGGTGGTATCCTGCTGACATGACAGCCAATGCCATGCTTTGGAGTCATCTGTCTGATAATATACACGATATTCTGTTGGACGTGCTACCGGACTCCAGCTTAGCAGCACCTGGTCTTCCTGCACATCAACCTTCAGGTTTTGCGGAGTCTGTGCCTTGTATATTTTTTCCATTGGTTTTGCGGAAGTAGTTAAATGATTTCCATCGCTTTTCACAACAATGGTTCCATTATCTGCTGTTGAATAAATATCTGCATATGAGAGATCACGCCGTGTTCTTTCTGCCGGCAAAGCATTCAGGTTATTGCCTGTCCTTCCATTCGTTGAAGCTACTGCAATACTCGACTTTACCTGTTCGAAGAATTCATAATTCCCGGAAACCTCCGAATCATCTGGTAAATCGCCTAAGTTCAGATAGCCATGATGCGGAAGCTTTAGGTAATCAACCTGTAGAATATTTTTACATTGCAGCAAATCCTTTAGATTATCATCTCTTTTGGCCATCTCCTGAAGCTGTGTTAGCAAAGCAGGAGCACTGGCAATCAGTTTTTTCTGACCTTCCCGCTGCAAATCGCCGGTTAATAAAAATGAAGTATTCTTATAGTCAATTCTTATCACTAATGAGCTATTGTTTATTGCATCAATACTGGTACCTTCCGCTGGATCGGCAGATGTCAGAAACAATACACGCGCCTGCTCATCACCTTCTCCCAGCATAAAGTAATCTCCTGCACGAGGTTCGCCGAAGCTCATAAATGGATCAACAAGTCCATCATCCTCGCGTGCAAGCTGAGCATCCATTAATTCAGACTGGTATGCTTCATAATAGGAATCTGTTTCAAATGGAGCACCCCAAAACATTCTTGTATTTACGCCAAAATAGCGATTCATAACAGGAATGAACCCACCGATATGGTCGTAATGTGGATGTGTTGCAATCATGACATCCAGCCCAGATTTGCCTTTATCCGCAGATCCTTCCTGCGTATTCACGGTTTGAATCCCCTGTGACTCCAGATATTTTGTGACAGTGTTATCCGGATTTTCAGCAATCAGCTGCTTCACATTATTCCGGAACGCATCCGACTGCTCTTTGCTAACCTTATTGTTTCCCATAAGGTAACTGCTTAACGGATTTTTGAAGCTGTTCCCTTTTTCTTCTGCTTCCGTAGAATAACCGGCATCAACCAGCATTGTCTGTCCCCCGCACCGGATCAACGTTGCATCTGCATTCCCTACGCTGATCGTATGTATTTCAAATCCAGTATTTTCTGCCGCCTGAATAACGTTTTTCTGAAATGGTGAAGCTATATTCATACCCAGCGCCAGAAATAACACCAGAATGCTGATACCAATCTTTCTCATTTAAATCCCCTTTCATACATACATAGCTATTATAGCGCAATCCTATCCATAATATCAACTTTATATAAAACTTTCTTTAATATTCATTTTTCGCTAACTATATTTACTATTTATACAAAAAGTCAGAACCTATGTATATACGCTTTTGTTCTGACTCTAATTTAATTTCTGAACTGCATCAAAAGCCAAAATACCAATCCTTGTATCGGATAAATTTTTCATATGGCACCATATGATCAAAAATTCTGTGTGCATATCCCTGCGAGAGATAAACCTCACTCATTAAATTTTCCTTTGCCTGCGCATCCTGCAAATCTAAGGCACCCGGTATCGTATGATTCAGCAGGTAATTTGTTTTATAAAATTTTCCGAAGTATTCCAGCTTACCCGTAAGTCCCAGCTTTACACATTCATTGGTTACAATCATACTTGTGAATTTATGTTGAATATGACCGTATTCACCATCCGGATTATGTGTGACAATCGAATCCCACTTTTTATAATTAAGAACATAATCAATATCATTACGTATTGGATCCTTAACTTTTTTCCAGTTGTTTTTCACGTGCTTTGGATTATCGGGATAGTTAAGAATAATACCATAATTTCCAGTCAGTTCCATTGCCTTTTCAAATTCCTTTTTCCTGATTTTGTTATTCCCATTTGTCAGACAAATTATCAGATATCTGTCTTTCATTATATGATCTCCGGCCCATAGTGTTTCATCATCCGGATGCGCTATAATCATAACATTCTTTATCTGTTTCACCAGCTGACGATCAATTTTGAATGACGCAGGATTCAATTTTTTTGTAACATTTTTGATGCTTACTGTATTACTGCCTTTATAGGCGATTTCTTTCACATTCTCTTTACCCTGTATATATTGTTCCGTAATTCGATAGGTTGCTGTATTCGTAATCGCAAGAAGCAGAATCATGACAGCAGCTATCCGCAAATGGTACTTTCGTTTGTTTCGTTTCCTCATCATCATCACCTGGTCTCATTCTAACATAAAAAAAAGTCTACACTTCTTAATATATCTTAAGTTATGTAGACTTATACTTAATAACTATTAATTTTTAAAAATTTATCTCAGACTTCAAATCACGAAGCATTAGATCCCTTGCGGAATCCTCGGGATTTTTATCCTCAAACAGCACCTGATATATTTCATTGACAATCGGCATATCGATACCCAGACGCTTTGCATTTTCATGCACCGCCTTCGCTGTTCTGACACCCTCCACGGTTTTCGTATTATTATCCCAGAAATACTTTGCACTGTTATGCTTGCCGATATCATACCCTGCCTGAAAATTTCTGGAATGCTTACTTGTACAGGTCACAATCAAATCTCCGATACCTGTCAGCCCCATGAAGGTTTCCTTTTTACCGCCCAAGGCAACACCGTACCGCGTCATTTCCATCAGACCGCGGGTAATCAAAGCTGCCCGTGTATTATCACCATATCCAAGACCATACAAGACACCACTTGCCAGTGCAATGGCATTTTTCACTGCAACCCCGATTTCACTTCCTATTTCATCTGTACCGGTATAAATACGCAGATAATCATTGGAAAAGAGCTTTTGAATTTTCTGTGCATCGGCTTCCTTCTGCGATACCGCACAGATCGTTGTCAGCATACGGATGACAACCTCCTCCGCATGACTTGGACCAATCAGTGAAACCACGCTGCTGAGATGCTCAGCACTTATATTTCTGCGAATGACATCCGACATTCGATCAAAGGTCTCCGGATGAAATCCTTTGGATGTATTAACAACAACAACCTTATGATCCAGCAAAGCATCAATTTCTTTACAAACGCTTTCCACAGCAATCGTCGGTATACTTAAAACGATCACATCCGCATCCTTTACAACCTGGATATCAGTCGTTGCCTTAAGCGCCGGATTCAACTCCACTCCAGCAAAATATTTTGCATTCTGATGATTTTCATTGATATCCCGTATTTCGCTCTCGCAATTTCCATATATCATCACATCTTCATTATTATCACAAAGAACCTGGGCCAATCCGGTGCCCCAGCTTCCGCTGCCTACTACAACTGCTTTCACTTTATTCCCTGCCTTTCGTAAGGTCAATGCTTACCTGATAATCATTATACACATTTCCCCGCATACCGACAACTCTTTTTCCTTGACTGCCGCTGCAAACATTTATTTTACGGCTTTTTTGACAGGTTTCTTACGCTTTTTCAATTCCAGCAGCACACCGCCGAACGCAGGCACATCCACCTCGATGGTATACGGCAGCTTGTTACATTCCTTTTCAACAGCCTTCATTTTTCCAAGCTCCGTGATCTCTCCGCCCCAGATATCCTGTTCCGTATTCAGTAGCTCATGATACACACCCTTTTCCGGAACACCGAACGCATGCTTCTTATAGGCATTTGGAGAGAAATTCAGAATGACGATGTAATAGCTGTTTTCATTTTTACGAAGGTAGCTGAACATATTTTCATCCGCATTGTCCGCATCAATCCACTGAAAGGAGGTCCAGTCATATTCTGTTTCATACAATGCCGGTGTCTTACTATACAGCTCGCCAAGCTTCGCAAAATACCTGTGAAATGCATCATGCATCGGATATTTTAACAAATCCCAGTCGCACTGCTTTTCTTCATCCCATTCACGGAAATGCGCCAGTTCATTTCCCATAAAATTGAGCTTCTTGCCCGGATGTGTAAACATGTATAAATACAGGGTCCGCAGCTGGGCGAACTTTTCCTCATAGCTTCCCCATATCTTATCGACGATGGTTTTCTTTCCATGTACAACCTCATCATGGGAAAACTCCATAATAAAGCGTTCGGAATAGAAATAAGCCATGGAGAAGGTGATATTATTGTGATGCCATTTTCGATAGATCGGATCCTTTTCCAGATACTTCAAGGTATCATTCATCCATCCCAGATCCCATTTATAATCAAAGCCCAGTCCGCCATCCTGCGTTGCCTTGGTCACATTTGCAAAATCACTGGAATCCTCCGCAATCAGCATGACACCTTTATATGCCTCAGACAAATGATAATTCATCCGCTTAATGAAATGCAGGGCACCTTCATTTTCTCCCAGGTCCTTGTTTCCATGCCAGTGTATGATATTGCTGATGGCATCCATTCTCAGACCATCCACGTGATACTTATCAATCCAGAAGGCAGCCGCCGACATCAGGAAGCTGCGCACCTCTTCTCTCCAGAGATTGAAGTTCGCCGTTCCCCATTGAGAATCCGCATCGCATGCCTTCTCATATTCATACAGCGGTGTCCCGTCAAAATATGACAGGGAGAAATCATCACGCACGAAATGAACAGGCACGAAATCCATAATGATTCCGATATTGGCACGGTGACATGCATTGATCAGATACATCAGCTCCTGTGCACTTCCATAGCGACTTGTTGCGCTGAAATACCCGCTGCACTGATAGCCCCAGGAACCGTCAAACGGATACTCATTCAGCGGCATCAGTTCAATATGTGTAAAATTGTTTTCTTTCACATACGCAATCAATTCCTTCGCAATATCCTTATAATTCACCCACTCCTGATCTTCATCCTTTTTCCAGGAGCCCAGATGCATTTCATAAATATTCACCGGTTTATCAAAATTTTTCGTACGCTGCGCAAGCCATTTCTCATCGCTCCATTTCTTATAATCCAGATTTGTAACGATGCTGGCCGTATTGGGACGCAGCTCGGAATAAAATGCATACGGGTCCATCTTATCGACAATACGTCCGGTAGCCTGTGTCACCCGATACTTATACATATCGCCTTCTTTGGCTTCTGCCACAAACAGTGACCAGATTCCCTTATCATCCTTGCGGCGCATCTGGTGTCCCTTGCAGCTCCAGTCATCAAAAGAGCCGATGACCTGAATGCCTTGCGCATGCGGTGCATACACCGTGAAGCGAACTCCTTTTTTCCCCCGTTCTTCACACAGGTGTGCGCCGAACAGCTCGTAAGCATCCAATGCACAGCCCTTATAATAACGATCCATAATTTTATTTTTCATGAGTAGCCCTCCAGTCTGTAACTACTTATATTTTACTCTATTTCAACACGAAAACCTATAGGTTTTCCTCTCTTTTTCATAAATTTGTAATGGGTTACATTACTTTTTTACCTATTTGTATACTATTTGCGAATAGCCTGATTCAAATAGTATACAGGCTTTGAAGCTCAAAGTTTTTCTATGCGGAAGCTTGACAGGAACAGATGAATGCGATATGCTGTATACGAAGATAGTTAGTTTAAACTAACAAACAAGGAGGGATAACCATGCTGCTGTCTTTACTAGCATTGACCATACTGACAATCGCATTGCTGAGCACCCGAAACTATCTGCTGCACAGCTATCGCTGACATTCATATAAAACAGTAAGTGGTGAGTTCATGATCGAACTCACCACTTTTTTTATTTGATCATTTCTGCCATCGCATTCTGGAATGCCAGAGTTTTCTCATGAGCATTGTCCAGTGATGTTCCCTTGATACAGTAATAGAACTTGCATTTCGGCTCAGTGCCACTTGGACGAATCGCAATCCAGCTGCCATCCTCCAGATAGTATTTCAGAACATCGGATTTTGTAAATCCGCAAAGCTCCTCTTCTTTTCCGTTTTCAATGATCTTGCTTTCCTTATAGTCTTCGAAGCGGATAACCTTCACATCGTTAATTGTTTCCACTGAAGTCTTACGCAGGGTCGCCAGAATTTCCTGAATACGCTGTGCGCCTGCCTGCCCCTCCAGCTTTAGCGATGTCTGGCTTTCCTCATAGAAGCCCAGCTCCGCATACAAATCATACAGAACATCCACCAGAGTCTTGCCCTTTGCCTTGTAGTAGCATGCCGCCTCTGCCAGCATCAGACATGCCTGCGGAGCATCCTTGTCACGCACGAACGGCTTGATCAAAGAGCCATAGCTTTCCTCATATCCGAATACATACTGTTTCTCATTCGTAATTTCGTATTTTGCCACCTTTTCACCGATAAACTTAAATCCGGTCAGTGTCTTTTCTGTAGCAACTCCGTATTTTGTGGCGATTTTTTCTCCCAGATCACTGGTCACCACAGTATTGAACATCACCGGGTTGTTCGGCATGCGATCCTTCGCCTGCAGCTGTGAGAAGATGTATTCAATCAATACAGCACCACTCTGATTACCGGTAAGTAGCTTGTATTCCCCGTCATGCTTTACACCAACACCCATACGGTCGGCATCCGGATCACAGACAAGAATAATATCTGCATCCTCTCGCTTCGCATATTCAATCGCAAGCTCGTAGCTTCCTGCCTCCTCCGGATTCGGTGTCGGTGTATTGGAGAAATCAGGATCCGGAGAACACTGTTCTTCCACAGCGACAAAGTGATAGCCTGCACGTGTATACACTTCCTTCACAGGAATGTTCGCAGTTCCATGCTCCGGCGTAAAGATTATTTTCACATCATCCTTATTGATATCCGGATTCAACTGAATGCTGAGTACATTTTTATAATACTCTTCATCCACATCCTTACCAATCACGGTAATCAGCTTTTCCTGTTCAGCGGAAGGCTCTGCCTTGATGGCAAGCTCATCCTCAACTGCATTTACTCGGTCGATAACCTGCTGTGCCAGTGCAGGCACCAGCTGACATCCTTTTTCATCATACAGCTTATATCCGTTGTATTCCTTCGGATTATGAGAAGCGGTAACCATGATACCTCCAAAGCAGTTAAAATGACGAACAGCGAAGCTCAGCTCCGGTGTCGGGCGAAGACTTTCAAACACATACGATGCAATGTTGTAGGTCGCAAGCACCTTAGCGGAATCCATAGCGAATTCCTTTGACATATGACGGTTATCATAGCCAATGGCTACCCCCCGCTTCATCGCATCTTCCCCGTTTGCGCAGATATATTCTGCAAAGCCGACATTCGCCTTGCGGATCGTATGCAGGTTAATACGGTTTGTACCAGGTCCCAACAGACCTCTCATCCCCGCTGTACCAAATTCGATGGTTGTATAAAACGCATCGTTGATCTGACCCTCATCCATCTGTTCCAGCACTTCTTTATAAGAAGGATCCAGATTCGGATGGTTCAGCCATTTTTCATAAATATCTTTCACCATAAACTATCTTCCTTTCTGTTGATTGCTGGTTTTATTATACCATAATCTCATGGTTTTTTCTGTAAAAGTTTAGCGAATGTAAGCGATTACCACATTTTAAAGAGTTAAATTAAAAATTTTGCCATTCTGTACACGAATTGCATCTGATTTTTATCTGAATTTCATACAAAATAAGGAATGAAACGACTATTCGACTACTGTTTTCCTGCAAGTATCGTCTTTACATACTTGAAAAAGCCCGTTTTCGATTTATACCCTCTGTGGAAAGTTTTCATTGTACAGATGGATTTCATATGAAACAGCGCATAACATGCACATCTTCCTTTCAACGGCGTGCTGACAGGAATATACGGATATGTCTCTGTCTCCGGCTATCATAGTTGAAGTCGAACCCCTCAGATGCTTCATATCACCTATTCTGTAAAATACAGGTATTTCCACACCGCCTATGGATACGGCTTAAGCACATTCGAATCTCTGGCAGAGACTGCGTCCTCATCGATAATAAGGATACAGGTAAGATACATGCGGTAAAATATACCGGCATTTCACCTGAAATGATATTCCTGCATACGCACAACAGCCGTATATTGTTTTTTTAAGTGAAACCTCCATCCAATACTCATATACAAAAAAAGCTCCGTCCACAGTCTATCAGCAGGACTGTGCTCGGAGCCTTTCTCTTTTATTAACCGATGATTTTCTGAGCGCGCAATACTTCTTCGATTGCAGCGATTGCAGCATCTTCGTCATCACCATTGCAGGAAATAGTAATTTCAGACTGCGTAGGGATTCCCAGTGACATTACACCCATGATGGATTTCATGTTTACTTCACGGCCCTTGAAAGACACGTTAACTTCACATTTGAATTTGCTTGCAGCGTTCACAGCAACAGTTGCCGGACGTGCGTGTAATCCAACTGGGTCAATAACAGATACAGTGATTTGTTTCATTTTATATTCCTCCTATTAAACAACTTTTTTACATATCCTATTTTAAACCATTTTGATACCACTTACAATCTTTAATTCGTTTTTTTTCGAGAAAAATTGCTTTTCCCATGGGTTTTCCATGCATTTCTAAGCCTTTTGTAGAAAGCGGCTTCACTTCTTCCAAAAATTCCCCGCAGGTCATTACCGGGATTCCCTCATCCAGCAGCAAACGTGCAAACATTCCATCGCCCTCTACCAACCGGTTTTGAAAGCTTCCATCATAAATGATTCCCTTTCCACAGCTTGGACTACGCGGCTGTAAAATGACCAGATCCGGCTGAAACTCATGTATCTGCGCCAGTGCCAGCGCTGCTCCCTTTTTAAACTGCGCAGTTACATCCTTACCTTCTGTATTCATGATGTACTCCCCCGATATCTCCGCACAAGCTCTTGGAGTAGGAAGACCACCCAGCACCTCGGGACACACCTGCAGCACCTCATGCTCCTTCAGATAATCGATCAATTCCGAGGAAGCATTATTTCCGCCATTATATTTACAATTTACTCCCAGCAAGCAGCTGCTTACAGCATATTTCATTCCTTACCCCTCCTGTTTATTCAATGTATTTAAATAATGAATGTAGCCTTTTCTTATTTTCTATAAAGAAAACAGCACACCTACATCTCTATACATTCTATCATAAACCATCCAGTGACACATACAAATGTTTGTGTATCACATAAAATTCAATCCTCTCAATATCGATTCGCTTTCGCATATCATCATGAAACAAACTATAAAACCATAATTGGCAGCTTCCTTTCACATTCTATCATCATTCCCACGCATATCCGGATAGGAACCATATGTTTAAACTCCCTCTTTTCTCCCACGCTTTGAGCGCAGGCGCAGGCATTGCCTAACAGTTGTTTCAATTTACTGATTTCATCACAAACTGGATTTTATTTCACACATCCCTATCGACGATTTTAAGCGCATCTGTATATTCACCCAGACGAGCTTGTAACACAAAAAAGCCGCCTGCACAGATTACAGTACGGCTTCCTGTATTAGTTTGCTTTTGCCTTGCAATAGGCTGTAAAATCATGCTCCTGTATAATTTCATCCAAAAGCTCGCGGTTCCCCGGCCTCTCCACATGATACCAGTAGACAGGCAATATATCCAGCTGTGTGCCCTGTTCGTCCAGTATCTGCGTGTTTATTTTCTCATATTCATTTTCCGAACTACCAGGCACATATTCCTCCAGTGCATCAACCGCACGGGCTGCCGCTTCATCCACCTCATAGATTTCTCCAAGAATTCTGGAATTCCCCGGAAGCAGTGCCGGGTATGAGCGTTCCTTTAGGGAATACAGTTCCCCAATGACATAGCCATAGCCTAAAAACCGACTCTTCCCCTTCAAATAAAGCTCATAATTATACAATCCCATTCGCAGGGATCCATAAACGAACAGCTTCATTCTAACAGATGGTGCCTCCTGTCGTTTTGACATCCGCTTCATTATGAATCATTGCGGAAATAGCACAGGTTAACCCCTTAACGATAACCTCCAGCGCCATGCTCGGCTGTCCCGGCTTGTCCACCACCTGCTGTGGAAGATACGGAATATGGATAAATCCGCTTTTCTTGCCGGCAAATTCCTTTTCAATCATATAGCGCACACCATAAAGCACATGGTTGCATACAAAGGTTCCCGCACTGTTTGATATAGAGGCAGGTATCTTGTTTTTGCGTATCTCATTCACCATTGCCTTGATTGGCAGGTTGGAGAAATAGGCAGCATCACCATCCGCAAACACAGGCTCATCAATGGGCTGATTGCCTTCATTGTCCGTGATACGGCAGTCATCGATATTGATACCGACACGCTCCACGGTAAGATCACTGCGGCCACCTGCCTGTCCGATCGATAGAATCATATCCGGATCATGCTTCTGAATAGCTTCACGAATCACCTGCAAAGACTTATGAACGACAGTAGGTATTTCCAACTTGATAATCTCTGCGCCCTCTATCGTAGCTGGCAGCAGCTTCACTGACTCAATAGCGGGATTTATCGGTTCTCCGCCAAACGGATCAAATCCGGTCACTAATATTTTCATAAACAGCTTCCTTTCCTAGAACGCCAGCAACAGCATCAGTACGATGTGTACGACGATCATTGCGAATGCCATCGGTGCCTGTGCCCGAATGACAGTCCATTTATTTCTTGTTTCCAAAACAGCCGTTGGCACAATATTGAAATTGGCAGCCATCGGTGTTAATAAGGTACCACAAAATCCGCAGGTCATACCAAGTGCTCCGACAACAACCGGATTTCCGCCCTGTGCAATGACAAAGGGAATACCGATTCCCAGAGTAATGACAGAGAATGCCGCAAATGCATTTCCCATAATCATCGTGAATATTACCATGCCAAGGCAGTAGATAATGACTCCGATCAGAATATTGCCGCTTGGTACGACACTGGATATCATTGTGGAAATCACATCACCGACACCGGCTTCGGTAAACAGGGTACCCAAAGCTCCCAAAAGCTGTGGCAAAAGACAGGATGCACCGACCTGCATCAGCTGCTTGGTTGTATTTTCACGCGTTTCATTTACCTTTGGACGGCAGATGATAACCGCCAGAACAAAGGATACCAGACAGGCGATTCCAACCATAACGGCACCATCCAGCGCAGCGCCGTCGATTCTGACAAACGACATCACCAGCGCCATCAGACCAACTGTCACGGCCGGAAGGAATATCCAGCTTTTGATCCGTCTGCTTTCTTTTTCCTTTTCCTCAACACTGACATCCCGGAAGGTACCGATACGTACCTGCCCGCTAACCGTTAAAATCCCCATAACCACAAGGATTCCTCCGGTAATCGTACTCGGAATCCATTTTCCAAGGATGAAGATCACACCGACAAGCACCCAGAACAGCGCTGTCCCGTATTTTGCCTTATCATTCTTCCGGAATGCCCGCCAGCCGGCATCCAGACAAACCAGTCCGCATAATGCATAAAATATTTCCGGAGCGATATTAGTCAGAAAATCAGTCATGACGAGCACCTGCCTTTTTTACCTTACGGTCAAACAGGAAAACCTGCAGGAATGTAAATACCACGGTAATAACCATAACCGGAATACTGGCCATCGCAATACTTGGCAGTGTAACCTCCTTGTACATGGAAAGTGTTCCCTGAATCAGCACAACACCGCTTGCCGCCGCAAAGCAGTTCTGTGCAAAGAAGTTACCGAAGTTTTCCACAGCTGCCGCATGTCCCTTCAGCTCCTCCACCTCATTTTCACTCAGGTCACTCTGCTTACTCACCTTTGCCGCAGCCTCTGACATTGGCAGAATCAGCGGACGGACAAACTGAACATGTCCTCCGATACGCACATTGAATGCACTGGCAGCAGTACGAACAAGCATATAGATTGCCAGCACCTTTCCTGCGGATGCATTCTTTATTTTTCCTATCAGATATGCCGCACGTTCCTTCAGCCCGTAACGCTCAATAATCGCGATTACCGGGAAGATAATCAGGAAGATCGACATCAGACGATTGCTAACAAAAGACTCTCCCAGAATGGAAAGAATATGTGGAATATCCATTCCTGCAACAATTCCTGTCACCAGACCAGCCAGCAGAACAGTTGCGAGTACATCGAACTTCAGTGCGAAGCCGAGAACGATGATTACGATTCCAATCAATTTCAAGTATTCCATAATAAACTCCTCTCTATCATGGGGATTTTATCATTAACGGTAAAAAGTCGCAATCATTTTCTTACAAAATTTTATGAATTATTTTCACATTTTACCTGAAAAAGAGCTTCAGGCTTCCATTTTTTATTGAAATAAGCCAGCATTTACCTTATTTTCGTTTCACAAACACAAGCTCCTGTGCCTTGGATAATTCCTTATGATATGCATAGCCGTCCGCGTGAAAAGCGATAAGCTCCTCTGCGGTGGATATACGCTGTGTGATGATCCAGTTAACCATTGCGCCTCTTGCCATCTTCACCTGCGTGGATTCTGTTTTCAGTCTGCCCGCCTTCTCTATAAGAAATGTCACTGTATAGGTAGATTCTTCGCACAGATAAGGGTACACCGCTTTGGCGTATTCCTTACTGGCAAGATTGATGATACAGGGCTTTTCGCCTTCCTCCTGCAAGAGGAAATGCGCAAGACGATCCCCCCAGTACGCATACAGGTCCCTGCATTCACCAATCGGCAAACGTGTCTGCATTTCCAGACGATAGGGCTGGATGGCGTCCATGGGACGCAGGACACCATACATACCGGACAGTATTCGTATACAGTCCTGTGCATAGGCGGCATCCTCCTGTGAAAAATTCTTCACCCCCATATGCTTGAACTGCAGTCCGTTATATGTATACAGCGCGGGTGAGCCTGCAAGAGAAAACGTCATGTTTTGATACCGCTGTACATTCTCCACAGCTATTTTCTCATTTATTTTCATCAGGGTACGCAGCTCATCAGCGGGGAGCTGCTTCAGCCTTTCACATATAACTTCACTGTCGTTGATGAAGTGTGGAAGCTGCAGCGGCTCTCTGTTCACCGGCTTCATCTGCTTGGTTGGTGATAACATTATTTTCATACTATCTTCCTCATTTCTCCTGTCTATTATAGCAGAGAGAGCTGCTTTGCGGCATTGATTTGCATGTTCATATCCGATTTCATTCCTAATGATTTTATAGCCGCTCTTTGAAGAATGATATCCCTGAAAGAAGAATCAAAAGCATACAGCTACCGAAAGGTTTCTTTACCATACAATATGAAGTTGATAAAGCCGTAAAAACCGAAAAAAAGAAATAAAGTTCCTGCATGCGAAGGAAATCTATTTCTTCATGGTTTATTATGTACACCGGTATTTCAAAGTATGTTAGAATCAGCTTTACAGCACCGCTTCTAGATCATGTCCTCGCTTTGTTCTGGCAGGTCCTCACTCACCGGTAGTTCCACGCTGCTGTTTTCCCTTTTCAAGCGTACTCTGCGATTCATTTCCTCACGCAGCAGAGAATAGATAACAGAGAAGGTTGGCAGTCCCAGCAGCATACCCGCAAAGCCAAACAAGCCGCCGCCAACTGTGATCGCAAACAATACCCAAAGGCCGGAAAGCCCCACACTTGTTCCAACGACACGCGGATAGATCAGATTGGATTCAAACTGCTGCAGACAGATGCCGAATATGACAAAGAACACCCCTTGCAGAGGATTGACGAATGCGACCAGCAGGGCACACAGAACAACACCGAAGATCGCTCCGAAAATCGGTATGATGTTGGTACAGCCGATAATCACACCCAGGATCGGTGCATATGGGAAGCCTAACACCAGGCAGCCGATATAGCACAAAACACCGATAATCACCGCTTCCACCAGCTGCCCGGTGATAAAGGCGGAAAAGGTTGTGTTGGTAAGATGAGCGACCCGCAGCACAAACGCATTCGCTCTGTTGGATGTAAAGGCATAGAGAAAGCGATGAGACTGTTCCAGCAGCTTATCCTTAGATACCGTCAGATAAACCGCAATAACCAGTGCCATAAATACATTGGCCAGACTGCTCGCAAAGCCGCTTGCCATGGTAAGCAGATGCGGTATTCCGTTTTTCAGAAGACTCACCAGAGTGTCCTGCAGCTGTGCGGAATAGGTGTCCACCTGCTTGAGAACATCCTGTGGTATCTGCTGTTTCTCGATCATACTGGTAATCGTTTTCTGTGCATCCTCAATATATCCCGGCAGTGAATTCGCCAGTGAGGCAATGCTTTCAATCACCTGCGGCATCACAATGCGTACAATAAAAGCGAGAATACCGAAAATAATTAACATGGAGCATACAGCGGCGAGCGCCTTTTTCCACCTTCCCAGATTGTCCGGAAGCTTTTTCAGGAAAAATTTCATAGGGATGTTGAAAACAAACGCCATCATGATGCCATAGATAAACGGACGCAGCATACCGATGATCATAGACACCGTATCAAACACCTCATTCAGATGCAGCATGATCCAGATTAACGCTATCGTATAGGTAATCAGAAACAATACGTGCTTCAGCGTCAGCCGGTTGATTTTCTTATTTTTTTCAGTGAACATAGAAGACCCCTTTCTTTATGAGTTCCTCAGCTCAAGCAGGATATCGCGAAGCTCTGCCGCACGTTCGAAGTCCAGCACCTTTGCGGCCTCCCGCATTTCCTTTTCCAGATTTGCCAGCAGCTTTTCCTTATCCTTCTTGCTGACCTTGGCTTTCTTCCCAATATATTTCGCCGTCATTTCCTGGGTTTCCTTACTGCGGACAACCTCATGGATCGGCTTGATGATCGTTTTTGGCGTAATGCCGTGCTTCTCATTATAGGCAATCTGTATTTCACGGCGACGTGCGGTTTCATCCAGCGCCTTCTGCATGGAATCCGTTATTTTATCCGCATACATAATGACCTGTCCATGGGCATTACGGGCAGCGCGACCGATAATCTGAATCAAAGAGCGCTCACTTCGCAGGAAGCCCTCTTTATCGGCATCCAGAATGGTAATCAGAGAAACCTCCGGTATGTCCAGACCTTCACGAAGCAGGTTGATACCGATCAGCACATCGTATTTTCCTTTCCGCAGGTCCCGTATGATTTCCGTTCGTTCAATCGTTTTAACCTCATGATGCAGCCACGCCACCTTGAAATCCATTCCCTTCAGATAGCTGGTCAGATCTTCCGCCATGCGAACGGTCAGCGTTGTAATCAGAGTACGTTCATTCTTTTCAATGCGCGTACGGATTTCATCCACAAGATCGTCGATTTGTCCCTGCGTCGGACGTACGGTTACCACCGGATCCAGAAGACCTGTCGGACGAATGATCTGTTCTATGATTTCACCCTTTGTCTGTTCCAGCTCATAGTTACCCGGTGTTGCGGAGACAAAGATTGCCTGATTGATCATTTTCTCAAATTCTTCAAAACGCATCGGACGGTTATCAAGTGCGGAAGGAAGACGGAAGCCATAGTTTACCAGTGTTTCCTTACGGGCACGGTCCCCATTGTACATGCCGCGAATCTGCGGCAGGGATACATGGGATTCATCCACTACGAGCAGAAAATCGTCAGGGAAATAATCAAATAAGGTATACGGGCGTTCTCCCGGCTTACGACCATCAATATGACGCGAATAGTTTTCAATACCCGGGCAGACACCGAATTCACGCAGAGCTTCTATATCATAACGCGCACGCTGTTCCAGCCGCTGCTTCTCCAGCAGCTTGCCCTCATTTTCCAGCACCTGCAGACGGTCAGCCAGCTCCTCTTCGATCGTATTCGCTGCCCGATTGATAATTTCCTGCTTTGTCGCATAACCGCTGGCCGGATAAACCACATAAACGGTATAGGCATTCAGAACCTTGCCGGTTAGGGGATCCACTTCACAGATTCGTTCGATTTCATCATCAAACATTTCGATTCGCAGGATAAAGGAGTCCGTATGTCCCGGTGCAACCTCAATTACATCTCCGCGGACACGAAAGGTTCCCCTCAGCAAATCCATGTCATTTCTCGTATACTGTCTTGCGACCAGCTTTCCCATCAGCTCCTTGCGATCAATGATATCACCCACACGGATTGAGAAAAACATCTCCCGATACTGTTCCGGATTGCTGGCACCGTAAATACATGCGACTGAAGCTATGATAATCGTATCCCTTCGTTCCAGAATGGAGTTGACAGCTGCCATTCGCAGCATATCCAACTCCATGTTGGTTGTCGCATTCTTGTCAATATAGGTGTCGGAGCTTGGAATATAGGCCTCCGGCTGATAATAATCAAAGTTGGATACAAAGTATTCCACCCGGTTGTTCGGAAAAAATTCCTTAAATTCAGAATAGAGCTGTCCTGCCAGTGTCTTGTTATGTGCGAATACCAGTGTGGGTTTATTGACCTTCGCAATCACATTGGATATGGTGAAGGTCTTACCGGTACCGGTCGCCCCCAGCAGAACCTGCTGTTTCTTTCCTTTTTGAATGCCGTCCACCAGCTCCTGAATTGCCTTTGGCTGATCTCCCTGCGGCTGATAATCCGATACAAGATCAAATAATTTAGTTTCCATTTGTCAGTTCCACCGCTTTCTTCATCTGCGTATCCAGAACTGCCTCCTCACTATGCCATTTTAACGCACAGCTGGAAAGCAGAGAGGTCAGGGTATCCGCATCAATGTTTCCAGTGACCTTCATTCCCTTATCCTTCTGATACTGCTTCAGGGCTTCACCGGACGCATAAGAGAAATATTCATCCGTCCGATCCACTGCATAACCGAGGAATTTCAGATAAATCTGTGCACTTTTCGCTGCTGCGGAAACCGTGTCCGGCTTGTATACTTCCTTTTTCAGAACCGGTGCACTCGTATAGAACGCTTCATCCAGCTTTACCTGAACATCCGGTGTAATGCCCTTCCCGTTTATTTTTTCCCCCTTTGGCGTAATCCATTCCGCTGTTGTGTATTTAAACATGGTTCCGTCCTTAAAGGTGAGCGGCACCTGCACCGTTCCCTTGCCATATGTTTTTTCTCCGACAACGGTTGCGCCCAGATGTTCGCGCAGTGCTGCAGTCAGCACTTCTGCCGCACTGGCAGTATCCCCGTTGACAAGTACAACAATTTTCTTATATTTGTATTGCTCATAACCGCTGATGGTTTTGTAATCCTCCTTCGTGCCGTCCTTTGTTTCCTCACGGAAGATAACGGTATTGTCCGGAAGCAGATAGCTGGCAATTTCCTGTGCGGATTTCAAATAACCGCCGGTATTGTCCCGCAAATCCAGAATCAGGTTCTCACAGCCATCCTTCTTCAGACTTTCCAAATGACTTTTAACCTCTTCCCCGCTTGTTTCCGCAAAGGTGTCAAGCTCCAGTATTCCGGTTTTCCCGTTGACACTGCTGTATACGGAATCCTGCACAGTTGCTTTCTTCACCTTGATTTTCTTATGCCTGTTTTCCCGTATGATTTCCAATGTGATTTCATCACTCTTGGAATTGGTGATCAGCGCTTTAACATCGCTTGTTGTCATATTCCTGCATACAGTTCCATCAATGGCATAAATCTGATCTCCCATCAGAAAGCCTGCTCCCTCTGCCGGTGAATTTTTCAGCACCTCATCAATGATAAACGTCGAATCATCCACGCCGTAAAACTGAATGCCGATACCGACAAAGCTTCCTTCCATGGAGCCCGTAAAGCTTTCTGTCTGTTCATTATCCAGATAGCTGGTATGTATATCGCCGCCGGCATCCACCAACCCGCTGATCGCACCGTCAATCAGCTTCTGATTCAGATTTTTCTGATTCTTTCCGAAGTAGAATTTGTCACTCATGATGGAATAGATTTCCTCCAGCTTCTGAAATTCATCTCTGGAGGCTGCCGCAGTCTGATGCAGCGTGGAGTTTAAAAAGAAGCCTCCGAAAAAGCATACGATACATGTGGCAACAATGCACATTCGTCTCTGTCTGCGTTTTTTCTCTGCCTGTATTTCATCCGGCCATTTATGTCTGACCAGTTTATATCTCACAACTTTTTTCTCTGCCATACAAAACACCTCATTGTCCTTTACAGATTTACGTTTATAATCATATCACATTTTATGAACGATGATAACTATTTCGATGAAAGAACATGACAGTTCGTGAAATCTCATTCGCTCATTTTCATAAAGGCGCTCATTTTCATAGACTTTCCTTCAAAGTGAAAACAAGGAAAAGGACTGCCTGAGCAGTACATCCTTCCCGGATTTACATAGAACGCTCCCTTTGGAAAGCTCTGTGTAATCACGGAATGCACACCCGGCAGTCCTTTTTTACGATTATTCTGATAAAGCGGCACTTTCATTGTGTGCCGGTGTCCATATCAGCGCTTCCAGCGCAGATACTTCGTAGTTGAGAAAAAGCTTCCCACAAGTCCGACCAGCATACCGCCCAATAGCAGAATACCGCAAATCTGAAGTGTAAACGGCATAATCGGCTGTAGTGTAAACAGACTGGTTATAATCTGACCGTTCAGCATGTCAAAGAAATACTGATAGCCGAAATAGGTAAAGATACACGGCAGTACAGCGCCCATTAAACCTATGAGCATTCCTTCAATCATAAATGGAACTTTTATGTACCAGTTTGCCGCACCGACGTTTCGCATGATGGATATTTCGGCATTTCTCGCATAGATTGTCAGCTTAATGGAATTGGATATCAGGAAGAGTGCCAGCAGTGTCAGCAATCCGACAAAGACGAGTCCTCCGGAGCGAATGGTATTCAATACGGAAATCATTTTGGATACACTGTTTCCTCCGTAAACAGACTGCTTCACAAAGGGCAGCTGTTCAATCTGTGCATTGATGGCTTTGATCTGATTGGCATCCTTCACGGACACAAAGAAGGCATTGCACAGCGGGTTATCCTTACCGCGGTACATTTCAAATTCCTTCCCCTTTTCCTTAATCATCAGCTCCAGCTCATTATCCTTATCGGAAAAGGTCACCCTGCGTACACCGCTAATTTTTTCCAGACCGTCTTTTGCCTCATCAATTTTCTTCTGTGTTTTTACATCCGCCTTTAAAACCACATGAATCTGCAGATCATCCTCGATGGAATTGGTAAACAGAGATACATTTCCTGCAATCATCAGAAATGCGGAAAACAGAATCAGTGTGATGGTAACTGCACTGGATGCCGATAAGGACATGACGATGTGACGAAAGATACTCAAAAAGGCCGTCTTTATGAATTTCGGGAACGCCTTGAAAAATCTAATCATGCTTCAGGTAGCCCCCCTTCATGATATCCGCAACCACATAGCCCTCCTCCAGACAGATGGTGCGTTTCTTAAAGCGGTCTACGATCGTTGAATCATGGGTAACCATGACAACCGTTGTTTTTTCAACCTCGTTGATTTTCTCCAGCAACTCCATGATTTCCGCAGATTTATCCGGATCAAGATTTCCTGTCGGCTCATCCGCTATCAGCACCTTGGGATGATTGGCAATTGCACGGCCGATTGTCGCCCTTTGCTGCTGTCCTCCGGAAAGCTCATTCGGAAAGGACTTCGCCTTATCTTCGAGCGATACCAGCTCCAGCACCTCCCGCACACGGCGGCGGATATCCACCTTTTTCATACCGATCACTTCAAGAGCGAATGCTATGTTTTCAAAGATTGTAAGTCTGGGAAGCAGACGGTAATCCTGAAATACGACCCCGATATTTCTGCGGTAAACCGGCACACGGGAATGCTTCAGCTTTCCCACATTGATATTTTCCACCATAACCGTACCACTGTTGGGAATTTCTTCCCCATCCAGCAGCTTGATCAGTGTAGACTTTCCAGATCCGGTCGGTCCGATAATATATACAAATTCTCCATCATCAATGGCAAGATTGATATCCCGCAGAGCATGTACACCATTCTTATATTCCTTCGATACGTTTTCCATTACGATCATAACATCACTCCTGACTTTTCATAATTACGCTTGAAACGGGCAGCGTTCCCTATAGGTAAGCTTACCCGAAGATATTTTCCGGTTTTTCACGACAAGGGGCACCGCTTACGCCACAGGTTCTGCTTAATGCTCCATTACCCCAGCCGCAGCCCCATGCAAAGTCAGCAGAGGAACGGAATTGTGAGATTGCAGAGGATATACTCATTTTTCCCAGATTGACGACCTCAATATGACAGTGCGGTCCGGAGGTATTCCCGCTGTTTCCGGTCAGTCCCAGCAGCTGTCCCTTTTTCACCTGCGTTCCGGCAGATACTGCAAAGCCTTCCTGTGACATATGGAAGAAGCTGATGGCATACGTGGTTCCACCGGCCTGTGTCAGCATATGGATACTGTTACCACCGCCTACCGGATAACCGCTCCAGTTGCCCAGATAACCGCCGTTCGTCGCTACCGGATTATTGGCATACAGAATAATTCCATCTGCCGGCGCCACGATCTGTGTGCCGATGGGAGCAGCCATATCGAGCCCGAGATGAACACCGCCGCCCGGATAATACCAGGTACCGGCAGACACGCTGCCTCCGCGAACCGGCATCATAAGCGCACCATTTCCACTGAAATCCAGCTTTCCTGCGACAGAGGTATTGATATTGATCATATTGTTCTGAATGCTTGCAATATCCACCTGCACCGAACGCATTTTCTCATTCAATTCAGCTTCCTGCTTACGGTATTCCTCCAGAAGCTTCTTTTTCTGCTTCTGTACCTTTTCTGTTTCTTTCTTATTTTTCTCGTTCTCCGCTTTTTTCGCTTCCACATCGGCCTTCAGCCGGTTTTTCTCGCTTTTCTGATGATCCAACTCAGCTTTATCCTCCTGCAGCTTTTTAATTTCCACCTGATCACTGTCTGTGATTCTCTGCAGACCATCCACCTTACGAATCATATCAACAAGATCCTTGGAGCCCATAATGACCTCCACATCCATATTGGTGCCAATCACCGCCTGTTCATCAAGCATGCGATCGGTGATGATCTTATTCCGCTGATCGATATCCTTCTGCTTCTTTTTGATTTCCACATTCAGCTTGGAAATCTGACCTTCAATGGTACGAATATTGGCTTTATTGATTTCGATATTCTTATCCAGTTTATCAATCACGGATTGCAGCTGCTTCATAACGGAGGTTATTTCCTCAATATTGCTTTTGATTGCGGATATTTTCTTATCCAGAGAGGATACCTCTCCCTCCAGAGAGCTGCTCAGCCCCGCATAGTATTCCTTAAAGGCCGCACACTGCTGCGCTGCCGCTTCACTTTCCTGAGCAACACTGCATTTGTTCAGCCATGCTTCTTCATTTCCTTCAAAATCTGCCGCATACAGCCAGCTGTTTTTCTGTGACGGTACCAGAAACAGCATTGCCGCTACACAGCCTGTAATCATAAGTTTCTTCATTTTCATCGACGCCACCTCAAATATTTCGTTGCTGCCAGAAAGCTGCCAATAATGCCCACAACAGCTCCACTCAGGAATAGCACCCCTGCAATCTGCAAGGTGAAGGGATATGGCTTCTGCATAACGAACATGCTGCTCATGAATTGTCCGCCAAAGAAATCATAGAGAAAGCCATAACCGAATATCGTCAGAATCACAGGAATCAATGCACCGATGATTCCAATCAGCATCCCTTCGAACATGAACGGTGTTTTGATATACCAGTTACCTGCCCCTACATTCCGCATAATGGAAATTTCTGTCTGTCTTGTATAGATTGTCATTTTGATTGTATTGGTAATCAGGAATATTGCAAGTACACCCAGTGCCAGTATAAAGGCGGCACCTCCGTAGCGTATTGCTTCAAAGGTGTCGATCATATCCTGAATGCTCTCTCCGCCGTACTGAGCCTTTTCAATACCTTCCATATTGTTTAATGTCTTTGTAATCTGAGGAATATCGGTTGCCTTCTCCACCTCCACGATGAATACATTCGGCATCGGGTTGCGTTCCTTATAGCGTTCAAACACCGAACCGCTTTCCTCAATCAGGATGTTCAGCTCATCCTCTTTGCTGGAGAATTCCACTGCTTTTACACCGGAGATTCCCGTAATCAGCTTTTCCATGTGTTCAATTTCATCCCGCTTCTGCAGGGAATCGATGGATGCATGAATTTTCAGATTTGTTTCCACATGATCCGCAAAGCTGTTCATGTTGGCCGCAAGCACGAGAAACAGAGTCATCAGTGTCAGCGTTACTGCCACCGCAGAGGCACTGGACAATGTCATCGCCATATGACGGCCCAGATTGCGGAGCGCCGTCATGAAATGCTTGGGAAGACTTTGTATAAAACTAATCATGATGTATATATCCGCCTTTCGCGATATCCGCAACGATAAAACCGTCCTCCAGCGCTATCGTGCGTTTTTTGTATGTATTAACAAGTGTGGAGTCATGTGTAACCATTACAATGGTCGTCCCCTCCACCTTGTTGATTTTATCCAGCAGCTCGATGATTTCCATCGATTTCTCAGGATCAAGGTTTCCTGTCGGCTCATCCGCAATCAGCACCTTGGGATGATTGGCAATTGCCCGGGCGATGGTAGCGCGCTGCTGCTGTCCTCCGGATAACTGATCCGGGAAGGATTTTGCCTTATCCTGCAGTGATACCAGCTCCAGAATTTCACGTACACGCCGTCGTATGGTTACCTTATCCAGTGCCAGCACCTCCAGTGCAAATGCAATATTTTCGAAGACTGTCATCTTCGGAAGCAGCCGGAAATCCTGAAACACCACACCGATATTGCGGCGGTAGAAGGGTACGCGGGAGTGACGCAGCTTCCCCACGTTGGTTTCCGCTACATACACCTCTCCCTGATCCGGAAGCTCTTCTCCGTCCAGCAGCTTGATCAGGGTGGATTTTCCACATCCTGTCGGACCGATGATATAAACAAATTCGCCTTCCTCTATTTCAAGATTGATATCACGCAGTGCGTGAACCCCATTCCTATATGATTTGGATACATTTTTTAAGAGGATCATTTCATCACTCCTTTGGCTAACATTATAACATAAATCGACACCGTTGACAGTGCCTGTCGTATGTAAAATTCTTACAATTTCAAAATGCAGACACAAAAGTTATGATAGATAGAAAACATTACCTGTCAGCTATGCGAAGTTTACAATGGTTTCTTCATCCGGATGCAAGTTTTTTCCTGCACAAAGCTGATGTATATCGTATTATCTGAAAGCTTTGCATTTCGTGCTGTGTTCCTGATAAAGCAAATAAAAAAGAAGAATTCCTGCCATCACATTAGCGACGGGAACTCCTCGTTTAAACAGATATTTTGATTGCGGAAACAGGCAGAACCGTTTGATGCTAGAGCTGTTCCTGATAGGTGAAGCCTTCTCCCTGCACCTCATTCACATCACTGACAATGACGAATGCTTCCGGGTCTACCTCTGCAATGATATGATTCAGTTCAGAGAACTGTTTTTTCACAACCACCATCATGATAACCGGCTTGCTGGTTCGGGTGTAGCCGCCCTCGGCATGCAGAATTGTTGCTCCGCGGTTGATATTCTGATAAATCACCTGCATCATCTCTTCGAATTTATCCGATATGATCATGACGTTTTTGGCCTCATGAGAGCCCATGGTAATCACCTTGTCTATCAGCTGTCCGCATACCCAAACGGAAACAAGTCCGATCATGGCAGCCTCCACACCATATACACTCGCACCTAAAAGAACCGTAGCCCCGTCGATGCACATCACCAGCGTCGGCAGTGCAATCTTCGTATATTTGTTGATGATCAGCGGTGGAATGTCCATACCTCCGGTACTGCCGCCGACACGGTAAACCAGTCCTATTCCGATTCCTGTACATACCCCTGCATAAATGGATGCCAGGAGTGGATTACCGGTAACCTGAACATCGGGCCAAAGCATACCAAGCACAGAGATAAAGAGCGGGTATACGATTGTGGAAACAATTGTTTTTAACGCAAAGCGTTTCCCCAGCAGCACCGCTCCCAGTAAATACAGTCCGATGGTCAGTCCATTGATGACCAGACGCGGAGAAAGATTAAAAATCGGCTGCAGCGCAACAGCGATTCCCGCAACACCTCCGGAAAGAATGTCCAGTGGAAGAATGAAGAAGGTAACCCCTGCTGCTATGATGAGATTTCCCATAATGATGCTGATAATTTCGATAATCTGATCCTTTTTATTATGATTCTGCATATCCCATGCCTCGCTTTCCTGCTTTCCTATATATGATAGACGACTACTCCCATACAGTATCTGTAGCATTATCCGCTTATATTCCTGTTGCGAGCTTTTCGTATGTTCGCTAAACGAAATTATAACATATGTAAAAAATGAAATCGCAAGAAAATTCACGGATTGTTTTCACGTTTCTGAAACAGGAATGCATTTTCTATTATCCTTCTTTGTACAAGCCGCCAGAGATTCCTTTCAGAATTTATTGCCTCATAGATATATCCTGCCGGCGTCAACCCCTGCACGCTTTAAGGTGGCATTTCCACAGCAAAAAGAGATCAATTTCATCATTCTAAAATAATGAAATCAACCTCTTTTGTTCCTGCAAAACTGCGCTTACCCGTACGCATTTTAAATGCTTTCGATATTTGATTTAATATCCGCCCTTGCCTGTCGTTCCTTCTTCCACCTGCCCATATGTCTTGAAGCTTTCGATCACGACATCAATTTCTTCTTTACTCAGGACCGCCGGTTTTCCGACACACATGGTACGCCATTGAATTTCCGCAACCCACTCTACGTTTTCCGCTACGTTGAAGGCTTTCGATAAAGATGGTCCATAGGCCACCATGCCATGATTTGCCAGCAGCATCGCCAGACCTTCCCTCGTTGCCTCACTCACCTTTTCCGCCAGCTCCTCTGTGCCATAGGTTGCATAATCGGCACAGGGAACACGAAATGTCTGAGCTCCTGCAAGAAGATAATGCACAGCTTCAATCGGCTGCTTCAGACATGCAAAGGTTGTACAGTAGGTTGAGTGTGCATGCACCACACCTCGCGCATCCGGATGAAGCTTATAAATAGTCGCATGCAGCGCATGTTCACTGGATGGCTTCCGGCTTCCCTCTATAAGGTTTCCATCCAAATCCAGAATGACGATATCCTCAGCAGCGGTTTCAAAATAATCCAATCCGGATGGTGAAATCGCCATATAGCCACACACAGGATCATAGGCGCTGATATTGCCTGATGTTCCTTTCGACAAACCGGCAGAGCTCATTTTCTTCCCGTAATCTACAATTTCCTGTCGTTCTTTTTCCATTAACATACTTCGTTTTCCTCCTTATACCGTCGTATTCACTCTATCTCGATTTGTTTTCCATATTTCATAATACTCCTGTATGAGCGATCCCTTTTGCGGTTTATAGATTTTGTACGCTCGCTCATTTGTGTCTGTATGAATATTCCAATAAGAATTGCATACAGCTACACAGCCCATAATAGATGCCTGATGGAAATTATCCGGCAGTACCAGAGCCTTCTGCGTCAGATCACTGAGATGCTGACACAGCATTTCCGATTGAAAACCGCCGCCGCAGCCCAGAATTTTATCATGCTGTATCGGCAGCATCTGCAGCAGCTGTCGATACTGATAAAAAATAGAACAGGCGATATCCCCCACCAGGGCCCATGCAAGATCTATTCGATGCAAATCGGCGCGAAATGGCGGGCGCATGAAGAAGCCGCCGTTTTTATAGCCGCAGGCATGTTCAAAATCCAGAGAGGAAAAGGATGCGGTGCATTTTATGCTGTTTACTTCCTTCAATGCTGCCTCCAGATCCTCATAGCTCACACCGTCAAAGAGCAGATTTCGAATGCGCTGATAGTTCAATCCCGTAACACCGGGGTTTGTTTCCATCTGATACATGCTGCCCTTTAACCAGGAATCCGTCCAGCAGCGCTCCTGCGGATCACAGTATCGTTCTGTTCTCAGCGTCACCACAGGAGACGTTGTTCCTGATACAACAGCAATATCCCCTTCCTGCATACCGGCTCCAAGCACTGCCACCTGCGTATCTGCCCCCCCTATAAGAAAGGGAATGTCATAGGCGATTCCAAGCTGCTCCTTGATATCCTCTCTCATAAAACCCAGAAGAGAGCCTGCATTCAGCAGGGGCGGCATGGTAAGCTGCTCCAGCTTGAAACGCTTTATCAGTTCTTCACTCCATTGCTGTGTACCGATGTCATATAGCTGTGTTTCACACGCCTGCGAAGGTTCGATGGCAAGCTTTCCACATAAAACATAGCCAATCCACTCGCTCAGGCTTGTAAAGGTTTGTACCTGATCGAAAATTTCTTTTCTGCGCTTTGATAGGCCCATAAGCTTAGCAGCAGGAAAATCCTCCGTAACCCAGCGCCCCGTTTTCTTATAGATCCCATCCTTCTGTATCTCTGCCATCCACGCTCTTCCCCGGTTATCAATATTGGGAAGTCCATAGAAGTCTTCCTGTTTTCGGTTGATGAGGACAATACTTTCTCTGGCACCGGAGGAGGATATGGCATCGATCGTGATATTTGGATACATATGAATGATTTCCCGACAAAGTCCTAAGATGTTGCGCTTCCAAAACGAAGGATCAAAATACTGCGCATCCTCATATGCCTCATCAATATAATAGATATTTTCAAAGGTTTTCACGCAAATTAATGCGCCATCCTCACGAACCAGAGCAACTCTTGAATTACCGGTTCCTATATCCACGATCATATAATGCTTCATAACGGCATCTTCAGGGAGTGATAATTGTATACGATACGCTCCAGCTGCTCCTGCTTTTTCCAGGCCTTTAAACGCTCTGTGATGATATCCGACTGATGGTCTGTAACTTCATAGGTGGCTCCACAGATATGCGGTGTTAAAAGGACATTGTCATTTTCTATGATTTTCAAGTCATCCGGTAATGGCGGTTCGCTATTTAGCACATCCAGAAGAATCCCCTTAATGCGTTTCTCTCTTGCCATATCCTGCAATGCTTCCATATCTACGACAGCACTTCTTGCGGTATTCACAAAAACAGCATCCGGTTTCATCGTATACAGCAAATCTCTTGAAATCAGCTTCTCTGTAGCAGGAAGCACCGGCAGATGAATGGAAATGACATCACATGCGGTAAACAGCTCCTGCAGCTCACATTTTGTATATGGCGTATCACTGACATACGGATCGTAATAGCTGATGCTGCACCCGAATGCGTCCAGCAGGTGTGCAGCCGCTTTTCCCACGGCACCAAAACCGACGAAGCCAACATGCTTGCCATGCAGCTCATTTCCCATCCATGTATAATACGGTGTTGTTCCTTCTATCCATTGTCCGTCCCTGACCCATGCAGTTGCAGGAAGCAGCTTGCGCATATAGGCAATCAGCATTCCCACCAGCATTTCCGCTACAGCCGTCGCATTCCGGGCCGGAGTACACAAAACCGGTATTCCATGAGCACTGCATGCCTCTACATCAATATTTGCTGGATTTGCACGGCAGTCACCAATTACCTTTAATCCTTTATAGTTGGATACTACAGCTTCCGTGATGCGATCCAGCTCTGTAATCAGAATATCCGGCTGCACCGTTTTCAGCGCCTCCAGCATCTCTTTTTCATAAAAGCGCTCTCCTGTTTTATTCCATGGATCATATACGACCTCTTCAAACAGCTCCTGCAGCTCCCGCAGTCTGATTTCAGACATGGGAGCACGTACGTAAACCTTCATAAACCGACCTCCTTATCAATAAAACTGTGATACATCTTCCTCAAAATAAGCTGCGACATCATATGCACTATATACCCCCTTATCTGTTATGACACCATCAATCAGATAGGGTGGAGTAATATCAAAGGATGGATAAATCGCCTGAACACCGGGCAGGGTATTGTTGATACCGCGATAGCAGAGTACCTGCTGCGGATCGCGCTCCTCGATAATGATATCCGCCTTACTGCGCTTATCTGCATCCGGTATACCTGTCACAAAATACGGAATATGGAAGTATTTTGCCAGAATTGCAATCTGCATGGTTCCGACCTTATTTGCGATATGTCCATCCCCGGCGATTGTATCTGCGGCAGAGGTAAATAATGATATCCCCTTGTTTTCCATTGCATAGGCAACCATATTATCAGTAATCACCGTTGAGGAGAAGCCCATTTCATGACATACACTGGAGGTCAGCCGCGCACCCTGCAGGTAGGGTCTTGTTTCCGCATGATAAAACTCCACCTGTCTGTTTCTGCGCTGTGCAACACGACACATCATGCCTACAATCGTTTCTCCAAAGCACTGTGTCAGTACACGCCCTTTCTCCGGGATCTGATCAACCAGATATTCCGCTACCTTTTCCATTGTCGCATATCTGCGATTTAATGATTCCAGTGTTCTTTGTATGATCGCCTCTACCGCATTCTCGCCCCGATCGATTGCCGCATAGGCTGCCTGCAGGCATCCGCTTGTTATGACACGGTAGCGGTTTGCAGTCGTAATTCTGGCTGTAGCGATATCCTCAGCTGCAGTCTTCAGAAATTCCTTCTGCTCCTTCTGGTCTGCATTTCGTATCTGCCATGCTGCCAGGGCCATTCCCATACCGGCTGCGGTATACGGTCCGGCACTTTGCGTCACCATGTCCCGTATCGCCTGAACAACCTCCCGATAATCCTTACATTCCACGTAGCGGATAACACTCGGATAAATTCTCCGATCCAGTATACGGACCATACCGTTTTCAAACCATGCCACATGCTCATATTGCAGCAGATATGCAAGCCCCTTGTCCTGTCTTTCCATTGTATCAGCTTCCTTCCTTATTATAATTAACCCTTTATAGCGCATAGCATGTACCAATTTCATCAGCGTACCGCACAAAGCCCCTTACTTCATAAAGCAAGTACCATGCCTACATGCAGAGAGCGTGTGTATGTGCTGTTCTAGTGTATATGCCAAAGCACTACACACAATCCCTCAAGGTTCATCAGCCCTACGAACAAATCATGTTAAATTGTTCACTTACTTCCATTCCCTCATGAATCACCTTTCGATTCCGTATCAGCCAGATTCCCATTTTCAGCAATGCACGCTCAAAGGCTACACGCTTGTCTGTCTCTTTGATTGAGGTGACCTCCATAACCTTGGAATCCCCCACAACCCTGCGAATAATTTCCGTCCCTGCATAGCCAAGGGAATCACTCATTACATCTCTGAGATAGTGCTGCTTAAATTCCTTGGTACGATACAGCGGACATTCCACGCATTGTTCATAAACCTTTGACAGCTTTTCCATGGTCAGATCAATCGTATCTGCCACCGTATGTGAACACCAGGTGAGAAATTCTGTATGCCGGGGTTCTATAAACTGTATTCTTGCCCAGGCGAAGAAGAGATTGCCAATCACATTTCCGATGTCATATCCCATTGGTCCGTAAAACGCAAATTCTGGATCGATAATTTTTATTCCCTGCTCATTGATGAAGATGGAGCCGGAATGCAGATCTCCATGCACCAGTGCCTGCGCATGGTTCATAAAGCTATCTCTAAGCTGGGCAACATCGGCTTTCAGCTGCTCATTCTCATATAGAAACTCTTTCACAAACTCCTCATTTTCCGGTAATACGATATTACGATTCTTGTAATTATCATATGGCTCTGTAAGCACAAGATCTTCTGTAATATCACACAGCTCCTTATTCAGGAAGATCCTGACATTATCTTTCTTCACTGCCCGATCCAGCACCAAATCTGTTGTAGGCAGAAGTGTCCTTGCCAGAAATTCTGCGATATTTTCTGCAAAGTGGGGAAAGAATCGACCTTCCATCAGCTCTTTCCTCATATTTTTATAGGCCGAAATATCCTCCATTGCCAGCACGCACATTGTTTCATCATAGGCATAAACCTTTGGAACAAAGCCCTCTGCCAGCATACCCTCCAGTTTGAGAATTTCCGCTTCAATCTTATTACGATATACATCCAGCGCTCTTCCGGAAGATCGCAGAAATTTATCTGCCTGCTTTATGATGATGGATTTTCCACTATCCGGATTCCATACACGGAAAACATAATTGATGTTTCCATCACCGATTTCCTCTGCCTGCAGAACTTCATCCTTTTGAAAGTATTGCAGCTTGGAGGTGACATAGCATTTTACTTCCTCCACATCCAGCAACATGTGATGCTCATAGTTATTCATATACATTTCCACCTTATATTCTTCTATGCTTCCTTTTCAACCTGTTCTTTTTTCGTTCTGATATCCTTGAATTTCGGAAATCCGATGATGATAAAGACGATTCCGAAGACAATCATCAGCATGGAATACCAGTTATAGCCCATGATAGCGGTTGGCGATACATTCGCCAGACCTCCGGCTACCAGCAGCTGTCCGGCATATGGCAACAGACCATTAAATGCGGAGGAAAACAGATCCAGGATACTTGCGACACGCGATCTTGAAATATGGAAATTATCCGCAATATCTCTGGCAATCGGACCGGCTGCGATAATCGATATTGTATTGTTGGTAGTCGCAATGTCCAGAAGACTTACCAGAGCCGCAATGGACAGCTCGCCGCCTCTGGATGATTTTGCCCCTTTTGTCAGCTGATTCATCAGGAAATCCATACCGCCAAAGTGCTTCATCAGCTCTACCATACCGCCGACCATAACGGCGATCAAAGCCATATCCTCCATACCGATTGCACCGTCATGAATAATCGTAAGCGACTGTATCAGGGTAAACCCGCCATTGAAGCATCCGATGACCACTCCGGATAAAATACCGATGATCATCACGACCACAACATTCAAGCCGACCAGGGACAAGGCGATGACCAAAATATACGGTATGATATTCACAAAGCTGAAGGAACCGATATTTCCAAGACTCACATCGCCTCCAGACTGGATAGCGAGCAGAATCACATTGATGACAACAGCAGGCAGAACCATCAGTATATTCGCTTTGAATTTATCCTTCATGGATACCTCCTGCGTTCGTGTTGCGGCAATGGTCGTATCGGAAATAAAGGAAAGATTATCTCCAAACATTGCACCGCCGACAACAGCTCCGGCTAACAGACAGACATTGATGCCCGTTTTATTGGATATATCAACTGCAATCGGCATGAGTGCGGCAACGGTTCCCATGGATGTTCCCATGGAGAAGCTCAACAGACATCCAATCAGGAAGATTCCGGGCAGAATCAGATTTCCGGGCAGAATGGTAAGTCCCATGTTTACGATAGAGTCAACGGCTCCCATTCCCTTTGCGACTCCGCCAAAAGCACCGGCAAGCAGGAAAATCAGAACCATCAGAATCAGAGTTTCTTCTCCTCCTCCTTTACAGTACAATGCAATTTTTTCCTCGAATGGTGTTTTCTTATCTCTTTTGTTTAACAGTAATGCGACTCCGGATGCGATGGCGATTCCCGTCATCAGCGGCATGTTGTCAAAGCTTCCTGTTCCAAGTCCCGTACCCATGTACGCAACAAGGAATACAATCAGCGGCAGCAATCCAAGAAAACTGCCTTTCTTTTCATTTTTCATAGTACCTCCTCAAGTATCACATGATTCTTTAAGTAGCTTCACCCTCGGCAGCTGTCCTGTGCTTCCCTCCCTTCTCAAATATTGTTTTCTGACCGAAATGAAACCCCCTACAACGAAAATACAACATATTCAGTCACATGTCAACAGTTTTGTGTTACTTTTTGTTGTTTTATTTGTGTTTACCCTTGCTTTTCATGTTGGATATTGTTATATTATAGATGTCGATGTGACTTTCTGTTTGATTATATGGGATTTTGAAGGAGGATGATTGACCATTTCCAAATAAACTTATATAATATTCATAGAAATATTACGATAAGAAAGAGGGAAGACGTATGTTAAAGCTAGAACGGCAGTTGTTTATTGAAAAGGAGCTGCACGAAAAGGGCAGTGTACTTGTTTCCGAGCTCAGCAAGGTACTGGATTGCTCAGAAGAGACAATACGCCGGGATATCAAGGAAATGGAAGCGGCCGGAAAGCTCAACAAAATTCATGGTGGTGCCTATCTGCCGGATAAATACGACAAGGGTGTGCCGATTGAATTACGTGAATCATTCTTCGCCAGCGAAAAGGAACAGATGGCGGACAAGGCGGTGGATATCATCAAGGATCATTCTGTCATTATGCTGGATTCCAGCACGACATGTCTGAAGCTTGCGGAGGCAATCATCTCATCCGGAAAATGTATTACATTGATCACCAATTCGCTGCGTATCAGTTCTCTGTTTAATTCCCAGTCATCCAATGTGAATCTGATTTGTCTGGGTGGACAGCTTCATCGGGCAACTGCATCCTTTACTGGGTATCGGACGACAGATACGCTGAAGCAGAATTTTGCGGATATCACCTTTATCTCCTGTCCGGCACTGCATCTGCAGCATGGACTCTCTGACAACAACCTGAATGAGGCAGAGGTGCGCAAGCATATGCTGGAAAATTCCCACTATAAAGTCCTGATTGTCGATCATACAAAGTTTGATTCCATATCGGACGTCCTGTTTTATGACCTTGCCGGAGTTGACCTGTTGATAACGGATCAGCCGCTCAGTGAGACATGGGAGGAGTATTGCAGAAAGTCATCTATCGAAATTATTTATTCGTAAATACATAGGAGGACATCATGAGAAATTTTACGTATCACAACCCTGTACGGATTCTGTTTGGCGATCATGCACTGGATCAGCTTCCTGATCTGTTCAGGGAATTTCATGTTTCAAATCTTTTGCTGGTTTACAGCGGAGATTTTATCAAAGAGCTAGGTATCTGGGATGCTGTTCGTAAGGCCTGTGTTCAAAGCGGCATCGCCTTTTATGAAGAGGGCGGTGTTGTTCCGAATCCGAAAATCGAGCTTGTACGTGAGCTGATCACACTGGGAAAGGAAAAAAAGATTGATTTCGTCCTTGCCGTTGGTGGAGGCAGCTCGATCGATACAGCAAAAGCAGTGGCAGCAGGAATACCCTATGAGCATGATGTATGGGACTTCTTCGAATATGCTGCTGTTCCTGAAACGGCTGTACCGGTTGGTGTTATCACCACCATACCTGCGAGCGGCTCCGAGTGCTCCAATTGTTCCATCATTTCCAATGGGCTGCACAAATGCGGCATTGAGTACGATTGCATCATCCCGAAATTCGCAATCATGAATCCGGAGTATACCAGAACGCTTCCGGCCTATCAGACATCGGCGGGAATTGCAGATATTCTCTCTCATATGCTGGAGCGCTATTTCACCAATACGGAGCATGTTGATACGACAGATTATATGCTGGAGGGTACAATGCAGGCACTCATGGTGAATGCCCGCCGTTTGATGAAGAAGCCGGATGACATTCATGTGCGTTCTGAGGTACAGTGCCTCGCCTTTATCGCGCACAATAATTTGCTGGATATCGGCAGAGAGAGCGACTGGGGAGCGCACCGTATTGAACATGAGCTGAGTGCACAGTATGGGATTACGCATGGAGAAGGTATGGCTGTTGTAACCATCGCATGGGCCCGCTACATGGCTGCGCATCATCCGGATAAGCTGGCGCAGCTCGCTAGCAGAATTTTTGGTGTCGATCCATTTGTTTACACAAAAGAAGATATGGCCTATATCCTTGCGGACAGGCTGGAGGAATTTTTCCGGTCGCTGCATCTGAAAACCACCTTGCATGAGATGGGAATCGATGATGCACATTTTGAGGAGATGGCTAATCGGGCTACCAATAATGGTAAAGACTGCGTTGGACATTATGTGGCGTTGAATAAACAAATTTTTGTGGATATACTGAAGATGGCGTTATAAAAAAGCTTTGTCATCACGAATGCAGGTCCGTGATTGCAAAGCTTTTTACTGTTCTGAAAGCACAACATGTTTTACTTGATTAAATGCGGGGCAATAAAAAAGGCATCTGCATCAGCCTGTACATTATATACATACCTATGCAAATACCTTATCACTCTCTATTGATTCTGGAATCCCCAGCTATTGATATAGCCAATCCACTTATCTCCGATATAGCAGGAATAATACAAGCTTCCATCTGCTCTGGCAAGAGAACGTTTGATTGTAAATTTCTGATTACGATAACCAGTCATTCGCTTCACCCATTTATCTGCTGGTGCGTTATAAAGCCAGTATTTCTGTGGATTCGGTGTATTAAAGACTCGAGCATTATTTTCTCCCCATCCAAAATACGTATCCTTTTTCACACTGTTTTTCAATGCGTAGGAATTTATATAACCAATCCATTTCCCATTATAATAGGCAGACCAGTAAGAGGTACCTTCTTCATTCACATATTCTCTTGTTAAAAGCAGTGGTTTGTTATTGTAATTTTTCATGCTGCCCATCCATTTTTTCTTGAATGGATCATAGCGATTGTAATTTGCAGCATTCGGTGACGAGAATACACGGACTCTTCTGGACAGATTATAGAACCCCTGCGCCTTTTTTTGCGGATAAGTCAGACGGTTACTGAAGCTTGCTTGGCTAAATTTATACTCGCCATTTATAAGGTTTGCTGTTCTGACAACGAAGCGGTAGGATGCCCCGGAGGTTCCCGTTTTAAAGGTATAGGAAGTCCCGGTTTGAGATGTCAGATAATTCCATTCACCATCGTCTGTTGTCTGATAATATACACGGTATCTCGTATTGTAAGGAACCTTATCCCAAGTCAGCTTGATATTTGTTCCCTCTACCGTAGCTGTCAGATTTGCAGGACTTTGTGTCTGCAGACTCAGCAGGGTATTTGTAAACATACTAACATCCACATTTTCTGGAGTAATTCCTTCAAAATCAGCTTCCGATGTATACTGCCATCCACTGTCTCCCGTATAGTACGGATTATCAAACGCCAGATAGCTTCCATATTCTGCAATCCATGAAGTAAGTCCTAAAATATAGGCAGAGTTTAGCTGCTTCTGGCAATAACTGCGATAGCTGTAAACGTGCACTTTTCCACTATAACCTGCACTGTTCATTTTATCAACGTATGTTTTGATAATACTTTCATACGTCTTAACATCCTTTGGCGGAACACGTGTTGCTCCATCATGATTATATGCCTTGAACGCCTCTATATCATAATAAATCGGATAAGACATATCAGTTAAATCATATCCCTGCAGACGTTCAATTGTACTATCCGCTTCCGCATAGGCAAAGTTAGCATCATATGCATAGCTGTATAGATATAAACCATAAGGAATTCCCAGACGTTTACATTCTCTTATATTATAATCAAAATATTCATCTGTGTATCCGACACCCCATCCGATTCTAAGAATTGCGCCGTCAATTCCCTCACTTTTCAATTTTTCCCAGTTTATTTTACCATCATGCTCAGAGACATCGACTACCTGCTTTGGATTTTCAACAACAACGCTTTGTCCATTCTTTGTATATGTAAAGGTTTTCGTTGTTCCGTTCATTCCCCAGACAGGTGCAATCAAGCGGGCATTTGCTGATCTGCTTCTATACTGCGTTTGTGGCTGCTGTGGCGTACCGTCTCCCATGGCAGCATTTTCAGCTCCTTCCATCTCACCAATCTGCTGATATGTATCTGCTGTAACTGTCTTAATTTCATTTGTATCTGTATTGGTTACAGTACCATCTGTATTCTCTGTTTCTTGTGCATGGACACCTGTCAGGCAAAGACCGGCTGCCAGCAATGTGACTAAAAGTTTTCTCAAATTCAGTACCCCTTTCTTTTTCTATATAAGTATAACATCCCTGTAGCTAATTTCCACATTTTTTTATAAATCACTAACATTATTTAATTAACTATGTGTTAAAAATACGATATTTTAAAGCCTTCACATATATTCTTAAGGAAATCGTAATAATCACACAAACATCTCAATTCCTTTATTTTTACATATTCTGTAATCTCCACATTAAATGATAAAAAGGGGAGGCTCCCCTTTTCTTGACATTACTCATAATAATCAAATCTGTGTTTTTAAATATGCGAAGATAAACGCATCCAGATCGCCATCCATAACTCCCTGCACATCACTGGTTTCACAGCTGGTCCTATGATCCTTCACCATGGAATACGGATGGAATACATAGGAACGTATTTGTGAACCCCACTCATTGGCTTTCTGCTCACCCTTGATTTCCGCCAGTCGGGCTTCCTGCTCCTCAATCATCTTCTGATACAGACGACTTTTCAAGACACGCAGCGCCTCTTCCCGGTTTTCATGCTGGCTTCGGCCATTCTGACAGGTGGCCACCAATCCGGTCGGCTTATGCACCATGCGGACTGCGGAATCTGTTTTGTTGATATGCTGACCGCCGGCTCCACTGGCACGCTTGGTCTCCACAATCAGATCCTCCGGTTTGATTTCGATTTCGATTTCGTTGTTAAACTGCGGCATAACATCCAGAGAAGCAAAGGATGTATGCCTTCTCCCGCCGGAATCAAACGGCGATATGCGCACCAGACGGTGAACGCCCTTTTCCGCCTTCAGATACCCATACGCCATATCACCCTCCACAAGGAAGGTCACGGATTTGATCCCTGCCTCATCTCCGGGAAGATAGTCCAGCACGCTGACCTTGAAGCCTTTTTTCTCAGCCCAGCGTGAATACATGCGATACAGCATATCCGCCCAGTCACAGGATTCTGTTCCACCGGCTCCCGGATGCAGCTCCAGGATTGCACTGGAATGATCATATTCATGGGACAGAAGAATCTTAATTTCAAAATCATCAAAGTTCTTTTCCATCTCCAAATACTCTGCTTCAAACAGCTCGAAAATTTCATCATCATAATCTTCCTTCAAAAGATCATGTGTTTCTTCCAGACCTACCAGCGCACTGTTCAGCTTTTCGTAGCTTTCCACGATGTCCTTGATACCGTTCAGCTGACGAATCAGTGTTTGCGCATGCTGCGGATCATTCCAGAAATCATCCTGCAGCGTCATGCTCGTCAGCTCCTGAATCTTATGTTTTTTTTCAGCTAAGTCAAAGTGACTCACCAAGCTGCGCAAGCTTTGCCTGATGAGTGTTCACCCCCTGTTTAATTTCGTATAGTTCCATATTAGTTTTCCACTTTTCTTTCTACCTGTACCTTTAAAGCAAAGAATACAACCTCACGTGCAATACGTGCCTGCATTTCCTCAAACATTTCATATCCTTCCTGGATATATGCCTGTAAAGGATTGTTCTGCGCATAAGAGCGCAGGTGAATACCGTTTCTCAGCTTATCCATCATATCAATATGCTCAATCCAGTTGCGGTCCATATTCCGCAGTACGATGGTTTTTTCAAACTGCTTAAATTCATCACGGATATCCTTGATTTTATCATCGTATAGTGTGAAGATTTTCTCTGCACAGTATGTTGTTACATCATTCTTTTCCTTACCCTGGATTTCCTCCAGCTTCAGATTATCCTTTTCTTCCAGTCCGAGCAGCTCCAGTCCCTGCAGAACACCTGCATAATCCACGCTTTCATCATGGCGGGTATGATCCACATTCGCATCCACCACACTGTCAATGACGCGGTCTATCATATCACGAACGATGCCGTGAACATCCTCATTTTCCAGAACGAAATTACGCTGCTCATACATGATTTCACGCTGCTTACGCAATACATCATCATAATCCAGCAGCTGCTTACGAACATCATAGTTATAGCCCTCGACACGTTTCTGTGCCTGAGAAATCGATTTTGTTACCATCTTGGATTCAATCTGTGCATCTCCCATGGATTCAAACAGCTTTTCAAATTTATCGCCGCCGAAACGAATCATCAGCTCATCCTTTAAGGAAACATAGAAGCGGGAGTATCCCGGATCCCCCTGACGTCCGCTTCGTCCACGCAACTGGTTGTCAATACGTCTGGACTCATGACGCTCACTTCCAAGAACGACCAGTCCGCCAAGAGCTCTGGACTCATCGGTAAGCTTGATATCGGTACCACGCCCTGCCATATTGGTTGCGATCGTTACGGATTTCGGGCGACCTGCCTTGGCGATAATTTCTGCTTCCCGCGCATGGTTCTTCGCATTCAGCACTTCGTGAGGAATCCGCTCTTTGCGCAGCAGCTCATGCACCAGCTCACTGGTTTCAACGGAAATCGTACCAACCAGTACCGGCTGCCCCTTTTCATACAGCTCCTTAACCTCTTTCACCAGAGCCGCAAACTTCAGTCTCGGGTTCGCAAAAATTGCATCCGGATAGTCGATACGCTGTACCGGTCTGTTTGTAGGAATTTCAATAACACGCATATTATAGATATCCAGGAATTCCTCTTCCTCGGTTTTTGCGGTACCGGTCATACCGGCAAGCTTATCGTACAGACGGAAGAAGTTCTGATAGGTGATAGTTGCAAGGGTACTAGTCTCTTCCTTAATGGATACACCTTCTTTGGCCTCAATTGCCTGATGCAATCCATCGGAATATGCACGGCCCGGCATCGTACGTCCGGTAAACTGATCGACAATGACGATCTCATCATCCTGTACGACGTACTCAACCTCATTTTTCATGATATAGTTCGCCTTTAAAGCCTGTGTTATATGATGTACCAGCTGGGTGTGATCCACATCATACAGATTCTTGATTTTGAAGTAACGCTCTGCGACACTTACACCCTTTTCACTCAGCATGATCTGACGGGTTTTTTCATCAATTTCAAAATCATCCCCCTTCAGACGTTTTGCGAATGCATCCGCCTGCAGGTACAGGTTTGCTGTTTTTTTCGCACCACCGGAAATGATCAGCGGCGTTCTGGATTCATCGACCAGAATGGAATCGACCTCATCGACGATTGCGACATGCAACCCGCGCAGCACGCGGTCCTTCACATCGGTAACCATATTGTCGCGCAGATAATCAAATCCCAGCTCGGAGTTTGTGGTATATGTAATATCACAGTTAAATGCATCACGCTTCTGAGATGGTGTCAGCGGGCGGGAGTTTACACCGACACTCAGGCCCAGGAACCGGTAAATCTGTCCCATCCATTCCGCATCACGGCCTGCCAGATAGTC
Organism: Clostridium sp. HGF2; assembly: GCF_964240115.1. Taxonomy (NCBI): domain Bacteria; kingdom Bacillati; phylum Bacillota; class Clostridia; order Eubacteriales; family Clostridiaceae; genus Clostridium; species Clostridium sp. HGF2. The sequence continues at coordinate 321,871 of NZ_CAXSSO010000001.1, read as the reverse complement.
GTTGACAGTAACAACGTGTACCCCCTTGCCGCTTAAGGCATTCAGGTAAACGCACATGGTGGAGGTCAAAGTCTTACCTTCACCGGTTTTCATCTCTGCAATATCGCCCTGGTGCATAGCAACCGCACCCATGATCTGAACCTTGTACGGGTACTCACCAATCGTACGGCGTGCTGCTTCACGAGATGTCGCAAAGGCTTCTACCAGCAGACTGTCAAGGGTTTCCCCTTCCTCATATCTATGTTTGTACTCCTGTGTTTTTTCTCTCAATGCATCATCACTTAACGCTTCCATGTCATTTGCCAGTGCCATGACCTGTTCTGCAGTCTTTTCCAGATTATGCAATGTCTTTTTTTCACCGTTTAATAAACGTTCGATAAAATTAGCCATTCAAGACCCTCCATACCTTCTTTATAAGTTTATATCGCCTGTTTCAAAACTTCATATAGCCTTATCTATTGTAACACAAAGTGTGTTTCAATAACACCGGATACAGACAATTTCAGAAGAATTTACATTTTGTTTCTTTTTTCCATAACATTTGTGTGAACAACCTGTCTGCGTTTTCGTTTACGTTAGCCTCCTCAATAATTTTACGTATCAATTTCAACTCTGGAAAGGATTCTGTTTGAATAAAAACCAGGATAGAAAAAGAGGACATTCCCAAACAAGCCAGGATTTCTGTCCCCTTCCTATTCCTTTTATTTCGTAATGATTTCTGCCTTACATGCTGATACAAATGTCGGATCGCTGTTGTTTGGGCCCACCAGTACCACCATTGCGAATTCATTTCTTATCACAGTTCCCTGTCCCACCGTCTGACCGCCGGCGTTAATGTCAACACCCGAGGTTCCGACTGGAAGGTAGGAGCGTACAGCATTTTCGCAGGCAGCACTGCATCCGGTTGGAGCAGGTACAGGTGCAGGAAGATACGTAATAGCTTCATTATATACTGCGCTCGTAATTCGCACAGATGCAATGCGGCAGATCGACACGGCCTCTTGAGGTACGCCCTGTGCATTGGTGAGCTGCAGCAGTCCATAATCAGGTGACGGCAGCAGGGAACCGGCACGGCCACTGGCATTGTTACCACTTTCCATTGCAACAATGACAGTATCGTTTGGATAGAGCTGAATGATCTGCAACAATATATTGATCATCTGCTGAACACACAAGCAGTCAGCACCACTTCCTTCAGGGCCGGTTGGTCCTGTGCTTCCTGTATTTCCCGTTGCCCCGGTCGGGCCGGTTGGTCCGATACCCGCTGGGCCCGTTGCTCCGGTACTTCCGGTTACTCCTGTGGCTCCCGTAGGACCGGTGATTCCGATACCGGTTGGCCCTGTTGGACCGATACTTCCTGTAGCACCACGAAATCCTCTGGGACCACGTGGGCCCTCACAGCAACAATCACAACAGCAATCACAGCTGTCATAATATTCATTCTCATCATATAACATGATTCTCACCTCTTTTCATAACCATCACAAATTTTCATGGTCATTTCAGAGTATGTTGAACGTATATCTCCGGTGGCTGTCATCTCCCTATTTTTATCATAAAAAAATAACCGTGACAGCCATTATACATTGGAATCACGGTTATTCTGTTTTTTTACGCTTTAACGATGTTGTGAGCCTGCAGTCCACGGTCAGTTTCAACTAAATCAAATTCAACTTCTGCATCAGCATCAATTGTTTTGAAACCTTCCATCATCAATTGTGAATAGTGGAAGAATACATCTTTTCCATCCTCTAAAGTGATGAATCCGTATCCCTTTTCCTGGTTAAACATTTTTACTTTTCCTCGCATTGCTTCAAAACCTATACCTTTCTATGCTTGATCTATTGCATAACATCATTATAGACAGTTTACGAGTGAAAATCAATCAAAAAATTGTGAACTTTTTGAAAAAACTATCATGTTTTTGTAATATGTTTCTTATTTTTAAACAGTTTTTCATTTATGTATAAAAATTACATATGTAGAGAAATATTTTTCATTCATAAGACATGTGCTTTGTAATGTATTATAGGTTTTTATCTGTTAAAAACCATAGTTTAAACACTACATTCGAATATCTATTTGCCAGAAAACAGGAAAAGGATCCGGAGAGCTCCTGATCCTTTTCTTTGCGCCATTTATGCTTTTTCTACATTTCTGGCCTGCAGTCCCTTATCGGAATCCACCGTATCAAATGTTACTTCCTGACCTTCCTCCAGGGACTTGTATCCTTCCTGTTGGATATGAGAATAATGTACGAAAATATCCTTTCCATCTTCTCCATTGATAAATCCATAGCCCTTCTCAGCATTAAACCATTTTACTTTGCCTTTCATTTCTGACTTCACCTTCCTGTATCTATGTCAAAGTATAGAGAACATCCCTTTTCTTTTCAAATCTTTTTTTTCGCAGGATTCGACAAATCGGGGATTCGCACAAAGCGCCAGTGCCTCTATCTTATACCTATGCTCCTGAAGAAGATCATATGCACAAAGTAATGTATTTCCACTTGTAACAACATCATCAACCAGCAACAGTCTGGTTTTTGGAAGAACGATATCCGGTTTCATTTTTATTACCTGGGAAATATTTTTGCGGTTTTCAAAGCTTTGCAGGGACTGCTTGTGATTACAGGTCTTATAAAATGGTTCAATGGTCTTTAAACGGCAGGCATGCAGCATGTCCTTTACCGGATGAAAGCCGCGTTCAATGGTTTTTTCTTCGCTCGAAGGAAGAAGAACGATCGTGTAGTGTCGAAATTTAGCATTGATTTTTTTCATGATGTCATGGAAAAACACGTCTCTTAGAGCTGTATCCAGACCTTCCTTATATTGAAATATCATATTTTCCAGAAAATCATTATATACATATGCGATATGCAGCTTTATGCCATTCAGCTTTACCGTCTTATTCAAAACGGTTAACTCATGACGGCAGGCTCCGCACAAAAGGGAATCCTGACGCAGGAATTCAAAAAGACTTTGCTGATTTGTTATCTCCTCCATACATAGTCGGCACCATTCTTCCTTCATTTTGAATCCCCCCTGTTCATCCTCTGTAATGCCTGTATGCAGCGCTCAATATCTCTTGTTTTTCTTGTGCACAGAAACAAACCTTTCCCTGTCGGCATTTCAATATTACGTCCAACACGGCCAATCATCTGAATCAGGCTCGCTTCATTGAATACCGGATGATCAGCATGATAAATCACAACATGTACACCCTTGATGGTGATTCCTCTTTCCAGAACGGTTGTCGCAATCAGACATTCGTAGCGCTTTTCATGAAATCTTTTAAGGATTTTTTCCTTATCCTTCGTTTTTGAAGTAAAGGAAGTACAGCGAAACACAATACGCAGCCATCTGCTCATCTGCTCTGCCAGAGCTATCGTCGGTACAAAGACCAGGGTCTGTGCGGCTTCCTTTTTCTGCCACTTTAAAAATCGGATAAGCTGATACAGCTGTATGGAAGGCAAGGCTGCTTTCACATCAGGTACGATCAAAGGATAGCCATGCGGTCTTTGAAACAGCTCGACCATCTGCAGTTTTCCCTGCTTTACATCTGACAGCATTTCTTCATCCGGTGTAGCGGTCAAATACAGACGGTTCCCGATACAGGCATGTATTGCAATCTGCTTCAGCACAGCATTGCCACGATAAGGAAATGCATCCACCTCATCCATGATCAACAGATCAAACGCCGCATGATAGCGATACAGCTGGTGCATTGTGCATATGATGAGATCACCCTCGGTGACCTCAGTATAGCCCTCACAAACCGCGATCACATTTAGATTTTTAAACGCATCCTGCATGCGCTCCCGTATTTCCAGAACAACCTGACGACGGCTGATGGCAAAGCCCACCTTGCAGCCTTTCGCAAGGCTTTGTTTAATCGCCTCCATGACAAGCTCCGTTTTGCCGGCACCACAGGCTGCATATACTAGCACATCCTGGTGATGATTCAGGTACATTACTATTTCTGAAGCACACCGTTTCTGTGCAGGAGTCAGTGGATATTTCAGCTGATATGCTGTATGAATCGGTTTTCTACATACATTTTTTCTTTCCGGCAGCTCTCCTACCCCAATTCTTCCAAACATGATGCATTTTCGACAGTACCAGCCCTTGGCATCTTTATAAAAGTAACGTTTCTCTGTATTTCCGCAACGCAGGCATTGCATAGTATCACCTCCATAGTTCTATACGTATGAAAGTGGTAAAAGTCCTAAAAAAAAACAGAATTTTTTTCATTCTGTCTTTTCTAACTTATGCGATATTTATTCGATAGTGCTGAAGCATTTCCATTTGTTTTTTATCTGTTTTTGTAGAATTGCAAACTATTAATTTGCTTCTTTTTCCACCTGTAAGAAATGCCATGCATCTGCACACATTTCTTCCAGTCCTCTTTCTGCTTTCCAACCAAGCTCCTTCAGCGCTTTTTCTGTGCTGGCATAGCATTGTGCAATATCCCCAGGACGTCTAGGATCAATCTGATAAGGAACCTCGATATTATTAACCTTTGCAAATGTATTAACAACATCCAGTACACTATATCCTATACCAGTACCGAGATTATACGCATCAACACCAATTGGTTCCATAACCTTATTCACAGCATTCACATGTCCCTTTGCAAGGTCTACTACATGAATATAATCACGTACACCCGTACCATCCGGTGTATCATAATCATTTCCATAAACATGCAGATAAGGCAACTCCTTATTGGCAACCTTAACGATATACGGCATCAGGTTATTCGGGATATCATTCGGACTTTCTCCTAACAGACCACTCTTGTGTGCTCCGATTGGATTGAAATAGCGCAGCAAAGCAATATTCCACTCATTATCTGAAATGTATAAATCTTTTAAAATCTGTTCAATCATCAATTTTGTCGTACCATACGGATTCGTAGTAGGTCCCAACGGGAAATCTTCAAAGATAGGTACACTTGCAGGGTTTCCATATACTGTGGCACTTGATGAGAAAACAATGCGCTTGCAGTTATGCTTTCCCATTACCTTACACAATGCAAGCAGCGACATCAGATTATTCTGATAATACATAATCGGTTTCTGTACTGACTCTCCTACCGCTTTATACCCGGCAAAATGAATAGCTGCATCAATTTTATGCTCACTGAATATTTTCTCCAGTGTTGCCTCATCACAGCAATCTGCCTCATAAAACGCAACACGCTTTCCTGTAATATTCTCAATCTTATCAACAACATCAGCCTGTGAGTTATACAGGTTATCAATTATCACTACTTCATTACCAGCTTCTATTAATTCAACGCATGTGTGGCTTCCAATGAATCCGGTACCACCAGTTACTAAGATTTTCATGTACGGTTCCTCCCTTAGTTTATCCATGTCCTATTATAGCATAATCCATTACTGATAGCGGAGAAACAAGAAAAAAAATAAGGATTTCACAAAACTAATCACCTTCAGTATATCAATTTAACCGTTTTCTATGCTTTTATATAACTCACCAAAAGCTTTTCTATCGCTTTAACTAAAAAAAGACCATGACGAAAGTGCTGTCCTAACACCATGGCCTGTTTTCCTGATAGTTTGATTTTTCTAACGCTGCTTCACAACTAATAATCCAGACGTCTGTAATACCGGCGAATATCCATTGGATGCCTTGTTTCTCTTTCCATATACGCATCGATCCGGTTATTTACCGCATGCATCACCAGGTGTGAAATGTGCTTTCTGTACCCTTCACTGATTCCCTTCAGCTCATAATCCCTTGTATCGATAATCGTGTAATTCTCACAGATTCTTGGCAGGAATTTCGCGACTCTTTCAGACAGCGGACGCTGCGCATCTTCTCCTATGAACACGGTAACCGGTGTTTCCTTTGTGATGATTTCAAACATACCATGAAAGAACTCCCCGGATGTGATGGACTTCGTCTTGATCCACAGCTGTTCCTCCCAATAGCACATTGCATAGGAATACGTTGCGCCCCACTGGTTTCCTGCCCCCACAAAATAGTGGATTGGATCATTCCAGTGTTTTTTTGCAAATTCCTGTCCAAATGCATCAGCCTTCTTTTCCACATCAATCAGCGCCTGTGCCAGATGTGCTTCAAATTCCGCATACATAGCATCACAATCCGAAAATTCCCCATTGTTCTGCATGAATCGATCCGCAACCATAAAGAACTTCAGCTGTTCATTCACCGGATACGCTATTTCATAATCCACCAGCTTTGCAAGCTCGGTCGTATCAATGTCAATAAATCCAATCACCTTTGCCCCGGCTGCCTGCATACGCTTTACAGCCTCTACCACTTCCACTGTGCTGCCGGTAACGGATGAGGTAATTACGACAGTGCCCTCACCCACACGCTTATTCCCCGTCGTATTGTACTCGGAAGCATTTTCCGCCCAGGTTTCGATTTCTGATTGTTCCTTCATATGAACCGCCGCCTGCATACCGCTCGCCCAGGTTCCCCCGATACCCAGCCAGCAGATATTGCGATATCCCTGTGCACATATCTCATCGACGATCCGGTTGATATCCTTACGGATTGCTAGTGCACCATTGACACTGCTTCGTGCCCATTCTTCATTGAATTTCAATAACATGTTCATGTCCTCCTCTTATTTGTAAATCATTTATCTTATCCGGCAAGTATACCGAAATAAGCACCTGCAATACCGAGAACCATCGTTCCCAGAATCAACATGATCGGATTGACTTTTTTCTTCAATAGCCAGAAATACATCCATGTACCACCCAGTCCGATCAACCCGGGCATAATTCCGTCCAGAATAGACTGCAGGGTGGTGACCTCTTCACCGACCTTACTCAGCTCGACATTCAAAGTCGTCCATACCATATCCTTTGACATACAGCCAATAACCATAACACCAAGAATACTCGCTGCCGCAAGCAGCTTATCCATCATACCGTTGGCCTGCATTCTCTGCAGATACTTGAAGCCAATGCTATAGCCGAAATGCGCGCCGAAATAGCGGATGATAAACGCAGGAATGTTATATATCAGAAAATACACAATCGGTCCAAACATATTTCCGTTCTGTGCCAGTGAAATACCGATACCAACAGCAATAACCCGCAGACAGCCGACAAATACAGAGTCACCGATTCCGCTCAGTGGCCCCATCAGTGCCGTCTTGATACTGGAAATCGCCTCTCCGTCCACCTCGCCACGTGATTTCATTTCCTCCATGGATGCCACAATGCCGCCAACGAACGGAGCAAGCTGCGGTGTGATATTAAAGAACTCGACATGGCGTGTCAGTGCATCCCTGTAGCCTTCCTCATCTCCTGCATATACCTTTTTCAAAATTTTATTCATCATCATGGCAAAGGCGATGTGCATCTGCCGTTCATAGTTCCAGGAAAACTCCATTCCCAAAGAGCCCTGGTTAAATGCCATTCTGGTGATATCCGCTTTCTGAATGCTCTTATCGGATTTAGAAGTCATCATCATCGCTCACCTCCATACCAGCTTCTCCAGCTGCGGCTCCCTTCAGATTCATAAAATCGAATTTGACAACAATCAGAATCACACCCAGAATTGCCACGCCTAATACAGGTACACTCATATAAGCTGCAAGCGCAAATCCCAGAAAATAGTAGGGAACATTCTGCCTGTTTACCGTCATGCGCATCAGCATTGCAAATCCCAATGCGGGAAGTAATCCGGCTGCCGCAGCCATACCATCCGTCACATAGGCAGGAATTGCATTGATCATACTGCCCACTGCTTCACTTCCCAAATAGAAAGCAAAGAACACAAGCAGGAATCGTCGTACAATGGTGATCATACCGATCAGCCAGTGTGTTGCCACAACACCGCCGTATTTTCCTTCCATGGCATAACGGTCTGTAAAACGCAGAATCACGGAATTAAATACATTGCAGAAGTTACCGATTGCCTGTGACACCAGTGCAATCGGCATCGCCAGCGTAACCGCCGTTTCGATACCCTTCCCCATGGAAATTGCAAATGCAGTGGCCAGAACACCGCCGACAATCGTATCCGGTGGAACATATGCCCCAATACTGACAGCCCCCATAAAGAATAATTCCAGACTTGCGCCGATAATCAGTCCCTGATGCAGATTTCCCAGCACCAGGCCAACCAGCGGTGCAAGAATAATTGGTCGATTGATATACAGGGAGCCCAGCTGATCGCCGAAGACACCCAGACTTGCAATCAATCCGATTAAGCATGCTTGTACCATGATTTCCTCCTCTTTTGCATTTTCATGCATGTTTCAGGAATTAAATTCCTGTATATTTGACCCGCACGGTTGCGGGAAGCGGACCTTATTGATGCAGTACATGCTCCAGTGCTATTGGAGATTCTGCCGGCAGCTGCTGGATGAATACAGACACGCCGCGCTGCTGCAGCTCCTTTAATTCCGCCTCATCCTTATCACTGATGAAAATCGCCTTGCTGATTTGACGACAGCCTTCCCTTCGAATCGTTCCGCCCAGATTGAGACTGTGAACAGCCGGACAGCCTGCACTCAGCACATTGGCATCATGAATGGTCTTTACGACCACCAGCAGTCGGTACTTATCGGTGACTCCGCTGTTGATTGCCTTTATGGAATCCTCCAGATTTTTAATGACCAGCTTGACCCCGGAGGGCTTTGCCAGCTTCATGGTCGTTTTGAAAACCTCGTCATGTACCACTGCATCATTGGCAATCAGAATGCAGTCAGCACTCAATTCATTGGTCCAGGAAAATGCAACCTGTCCATGCAGCAGACGATGGTCCACTCTGCATAATTTGATCATATTTGACACCCTTTCTTTTGCGCTTTTTGCGCTTACTCACATGTAGAATAAAGCAGTTCAGCTATCTTTTCTTACACCCCACGCTCTTCGTGCATCTGCATGTCTTCTTTACAGCATGTGGTTACTCTTTTGTGCTTTGCGATTGTTCTTTTTAGGTTGCAGTATTTAAAATTCATCCTCCTGCGACGTAATACCTTTGACGGTTTCATTGCAGTACATGATCCCCGTTTTTGCTTCTGTGAACAGACGGCGAATCAGCTTATCCGCATCCTCATCGGAAAACAGAAACAGATTCATCAGCATCGGCAGATTCATTCCGGTTAACAAATGGAAATGCTCCTTCCCGATATATTTCATCAGTTCATTGTTTACACTTCCCCCGAACAGATCCGTACAGGCAATGATTTCCGCATCTGTCGGGATTTTCTTCATAGTCTCTTTGATCAGATCTGAAATATCCTGCCCGTCTTTCACATAAGCGGTTATAAGATGCACATGCTTCTTCTCTCCCAGAATAATGCGGATGGAATCATAAATCCCCTGTGAGAACATCCCATGACTTGCGAGTATATAATGTCGTTCCATATTCTCCCTCCTTTCACTCCTCAAAGCTTTTCAGCGTTTTCATTTCCGCAGACCATGGTTTTTCATAATACCTTTGGGTTGCCGTTTCCAGTGACAGATATCCCGGATAGCCATATTCCTCAAGGACAGCAAGATCCGCTTTCAGATCACGGCTACCATCCCCCCAGGCCAGATGACCGGTCGGATTCCCATCCACAAAGTGAATATGGACAATATCGCTGCCGAAGGCCTCGAAGTATTCCCGGGGTGTATGTCCCATACGTGCCATTGCCCCAAAATCGATACACACCTTGAGACAGCTGCTTCCAACCTCGTTTCGATATCGCTGGATGTCCTGAATTGTATTCACAAGACGCGATTCCTCCGGCTGCAGAGCTTCCAGAGCCAGAATCACATTTCTCTTTTTTGCATAATCTGTGATTCTCTTCATCATAACGACGGAGCGATTCCATGCTTCCTCCACCGTTTCACTGTAATAGCACCATCCGCTGGTCACCAGAACCTGACGACATTCAAGCTCACATGCGATATCAATCATCTGCCGGTAATAGTTGAGTACCTCTTCCTGACGATGCTTCTGCTTGACTGCGATATTGTTCGGCTTTGGGTTTGTCTGTTCCGGACAGATGCCGATGATGGTTATCTGATAGCGATCGCACAGCTTCTTCAGCTGTTCCGGCGAGTCATGACGGCGGGCATCCACATAATAATGCATGGGACCGCTCCACAGCTCCACATAATGCATGCCCAGCTTATGGACGGATTGAAAGAAATTCTCCAGCTCATAAAAGCGGTAATGGCAGTTCATCGCACAGAGTCTGTCTTTAAAATTCATCTTCTCCTCCTGCCTTTCGTACATCATTTTCTATATATTCAAAGAGATATGCTATTTCCGATAGGGGCAGCTTGACATGGTAGTGCTGCAGCATAACCTCAAAGCTCCGGTTGACATCCGCAATAAAGTCCTCATGCTGTTTCTCAAAGGATGACAGGTCTGTATATTTTTCCAATGCCGTTTTTGTGACCAGACGTTCCACCAGGAAACAGATATGAATATAAATGCCGACAATGGTCTTGCTTTGAAACTTACGACCCATCGTATGCTGAAGCGCACTGACGGAGTCACTGACATAATCCAGCAGCTTATCTGCATTCAGAATCGTGATATTTTCCATGACTGACTGCATGGAGAAATTTTTCAACAGCTGACGGTCAAATTCTTCAATTTCCTCTTCCTTCAGATATGGCCGAAATACCTGATTCAGCTGTTCGATATGTTCGAAATTCATGATATCCTCCAGCGTCACACTATTGACCTTTTTTAGCTTCAGCGAATACGGCTTGATCATCAACACCACATCATATCTGTGAAATAAAATGTCCTCTGCCTTATTTTTCATCAGCTCATCATATTCATAGGAAATCATTTTCAAATCAATGGGACGCGGCAGACTGTTTTTGAATAATCGGCACAGCTTTTCTGAAATGACCATACCGGCATCATTTGTGAATACGATTGCTTTTTCCTTCTTCGCCTCTGAGAGTACCTTGTAATTGCATTGATTTTCTGCACAGGCCGTTTCCAGCAGATTCTCCAATTCGTAGTGCTGCTGTATCTTCATACCGATATTCAGAGCAAGTGAGGTGGAAATATTATTGATCACACCGACATTCACACTGTCTGCAATCACCTCGCCGATTCCCTCCAGTGACCCCATATCGACAAGCAGGATAATGTTTTTCAGATGCGGATTTTCTTCAATGAAATCGTTCAGCTTGCCGCTGATTTCCTGTACCGGTGTATTCAGCGGCATATCGATAGCTTCAAACGTATAAGAGTTCAGCAGCGAATTTGCGGCATCGGCAATAGAGCTTGCGGTAGAGTACCCGTGACTCAATATGATACCCACAGTATCTTGAGAGCGGATATCACGATTGTAGAAGTTGATATTCAGCATCAGAAAGATACGGTTCATTTCCGACAAGCGCATGTTGATATTGGAATGCAGCTGTCTGGCAATGGATTCCGTCAGAATATATTCATTGCTCATATTCTCTGCCATTTTCTTTAGACAGCGCTGTATTTCCTTCTGGTGATCCTGTTCCCACTGATGCAGGGAGGAGGTGTTTTTCTGCGCAGAGACGAGCATTCTCGCCAGTACATAGGCACAGTTGATCGGCAGATTGATATTTTTCATGAGCTTCACGCTGTTCAGCACACCGATGACTATTTTCTCCATAGCCTCCAGTCGGCCGTCATAGTACGTTTCCTGAAAAACAAGGATATCGTAGTAGTAGCGCAAGGCCTTCTGCCCCTGTTCCAGAAAGCTGGTAAAGGCATGTGTATCCATGCAGGTTTCTTCAAATGCCTGCAGCAGCTGTTCCCACATGATGAGGATTTTACTGCCGGCTGCGTTTTTCTCCACTGCGTCTATGCGAATCAGAGAATCACTGTCCCTGCTGTTTTTTTCCACCTTAAGATGATCGAGCAGCTGAACAGGCAGGTGATACAGGCAGATGTCCATGCGCTGGTTTGATATACAGTCCGCAAATGCATTGGCACATATGGTACGGATACATCTTCGCAGTTCATCGATATTGCTTTCAAAATGGCAGCTCATCAGGAAATGCTGAAGACGCTTTGATATATAAATCGTGCGTTCCAGACGTGCCTGTTCTTCCTGAAAAAATTTAATAACGAATTCCAGACGCTCCTCCTCGTTGCGTTCCTGAAAGGATGGGATGGAACAGATAACAGGAATGCTGAGCAGCAGGCTATGACAGAAAGCCGTATGCGGATCTTCACTGGTGGAGAGAATCAGATGGACACGGGATTCAATCTGTGCCTGATCATCCTGCATTCTCGTAAATTTATTTCTGCTTAAATAGTCGGCCAGCTTTTCCTGACATTCCTCACTCAGATGACTGGCGTCCTCTATACAGAGGATGCCTTCATCTGCCTCCTCCAGCAGTCCCCGCTCTGCCGCTTTCCCATCTGCGGCACCTTTTCCAAACAGCTCCTCCATCTGCCTGACTTTATCCTCACCGCGAAATGCCTTTTTGCGAAGCAGCGGTATCTCTTTTCTCGTGGAGGTCATGTGATTCAGACAGTATTCATGTGTGAGTCGTACCAGATAGGATTTTCCACATCCCATTTCCCCATGGAGAATGACAGGTAATCCTCCCTGCGGATAGGAGAGGGCGGTTTTCAGCTGTGCAATCGGGTATTGCAGGCTGCCGTCACAGCCGATTGCTTTTTGAAAATCCTGCAGCTTGGGACTGTTCCGGTGCAGCTCCTTCATAAGCTCACCCAGACTCAGATATTCACAGCTTTTTAATTCCAGCTGATACTTGCGTTCCAGCACACTGCGATCCATATAATAGACGGGACGCGTACTGATTTTTATGATACGCTCATCCTTCACCAGCTCATTGAGATACTGGGAGGTTAAGGAGCGGGAGATGTTTAAAGCACTGCTGATACTGATTGTTGTAAAACCGCCCAGCTCATTCATGCGCAAGCCCCGGGTAATTTTCTGCAGATATTCCAGAATCTGCAATTTTGATGTTGTGATATTCATGAAAGCACCTCACTTTTCCGGTACCGCTTGTTTACGATACCATTATAGAAATTCACATTGCACTGTGTCATCAGAGTCCTGTATTTTTGACACAGCGCAATGTTTCCATTCTAACTCAAACACTAAAGCGGTTTCAACACTATACAGTGTTGATTTAAAAGACACTGTTGAAATGGGGGCAACAGTGTCTGTTTGAATTTATATATTCCAGTGTTTGGTATTTCCAATCAAAGATTACAAAGTCTGATGCTTTCTTTCTGCTTCTGTAATCATAGATAATCATGATTCTGTATGAAGGAATTTCATTATCTCAACAGGAATCTGCTCCTGCCGTTTATTATATTCCAGTTTGACTGCTTTCAAGATATGTTCCAGAGTAAGAAAAGCTTTACCTTCCATTCTCCAATAACAAGCGGCATTGACTGCAACATTTTCAATTTGCGCCAGAGTCAGATTCAGGTGCTCTGCAAGCCAGGTGCAGGGAAGCTCCGTTTTCAAAGGGATACCTGAAAAACAGACTCTCCATTTTTCAGCTTTAACAGTTTTATCAGGTAGTGGAAACCGAATCATGACCGTTATGCGCCTTAAAAAAGCATCGTCGAAATTCTGAAGGATATTGGTTGTCAGAATCACAATGCCCTGATACTGCTCTATTTCCTGCAGCAGAAAGGCCGTTGCACTATTCGCATATTTATCATTTGAAGAGGCTAGGGCTGTTCGCTTTCCAAACAGTACATCCGCTTCATCAAACAACAGGATACAATTATTTCTCTGAGCATTTCTGAACATTTCCCGCAGGTGTTTTTCACTTTCTCCGACATATTTATCCATAATCATCGAAAGATCAACCTGCCATACCGGAAGGTCAGCTTCCTTTCCCAGGATTCTGGCAGCCAGGGTTTTACCGGTTCCGCTGGGGCCGTGAAACAAGACGATACAGGCATGTATTCTTTCCTGTACATGATAGCTAGTATCCCCCATATGCTGAATCCTGAATAAAATATAACGCAGCTGTTCCTTTAGGTCATCACTACCCAGCCAGTCCTCCCATTGCGCATCATGAGGCAGTACTTTATAAAGTGGAGATGTGAGGTCTCTTGAAATTATATCCATATGATAATTTTTCAATCCGCTTCCCTCCGGATCAATTTTTTTATAATTCACCATATCCTGCGGTGTCATATGAAGATAAGATTTAACCCATGTCTTTTCCCAAAGAAAGAAACTCATTGTCTGTAAATCTTCTGCAGATAAATACAGAGGTAACTGAATAACAGGATATTTGTTTGTGAATGACGACTCAGCAGAAATAATAACAGGGATCTTGACATAGCTAAAAAAATAATCTAGAAAGGAAATCTCTTCTTTGAGCAGATCCTTTGCAGTATCCAGATAAACAATACCTCCATTCAGTAGTCTGCAAAAAAAGGCAATACAATACAATATTCGAAGTCGTTCCTTTTGATCTGCCTGCTTCCATGCAATACCAGATAGTAAAAACACAGATTCTTCGAGAATTTTTGCACACCGCAATACTAAGGTTCGCTTTCCTGCATGTGCTTCTGCAGCCAGAATACAGGATTTTTTCAATGTTATATTCTTCAGCAGTTCTGCTTGCTGTTCTTTATAAATTGGAGCAAATGTCTGCTGGGATACTTCCATATATTGAAACGCCTTATGCTGAGCCAAACAGCCGCTGAGCAGATAGTATAAAGCATAAGAATGTAATTTAATCGGTGTCATCATCAGATAAGTTCCTTCATTACGCTGAAAAAGCATATCTTCATTCAAAAAAGCCATACAGACAGCCGCTGCATCTACAGGTAATGGTTGCATTGCAGAATACCATGATAGAATGACGCCTAGAGGAAGAAAGGATGCCTTTGTTTGTTTATATACATAAGAGGATAAAGCTGTGTCTGTCTCATAAAGAAAGGCACACAGAAGCAGAAAGTACAACATATCTTCCAGCTGAAACTGTTCCTTCACATAAAGAAAATTCGGTTTTGGATAATCAGAAGGCTTCTGAAGCTCCTGAAATAATACAGCAAGCTCTTTTGGTTTTTCCTCAGCCTGAAGCAGTTCAGATAATTCCAGACATTTCTTTAGGTATTCCTGATTACTCACCTGCATACCGTAATCACCTCATCTCATAATATCCACACAATCCAATTCAGCAGTGTCCATCACTCGGTCTGCTTCCCACAACGCTGCTGTAACACCAAGGAAGGCATTCTCATCCATATAGGACTGCCTTGTAAAATGCACATGAGCCACTGCATTCGCTGGTACCTCCTGTTGAAAAAACGACAACAGCTTCCGCTTTTGCCTCACAGGTAAGCAAGGTACAAACACATGCAGAGTACGCTTCTTTATCTGCATACATATGTTAATGTGAAACAAGAACTTCACCAGCTCAAAAAGATAACGCAGACTGCCCTTTTCCTGATAAATTTGATTCCATAAAGCCGGAAGCCCGCGCAGTGCAGACAGCTCTGCATACTCCTGAAAGTGCTCCAGTCCCAGCCATGTAAGCAGTTCACGAAGATGCTCCTCATCCGCACAAAGCGGATCCAGCTGCTCATAAAATTGATCAATTTCCTGTTCCAGAGAGAGATACACATCCTTGAATATAGACAGATACGCATCCAGCGTAGGGTTGTTTCGGTATACATATGGCAGATATTCACTAAACAAAACGGCCGGATAGCTTAATTCATAGCCGATGAATTGGAGTGTATTGCCTTTCGGCTTGCGGACCTGAAAGCAGAAGATAAGATAGCGGCCCTCACTTGCTTCCTCCCTGCCATACAGCAGCAGGTCCTGTTTGCTTTTTGTAAATCCATTCTGCCGGATGACATGAAAACGATCCAATACAGAGAAATCAAGCAGCTGCTCTCTTGTGGAAGCAGAATCAAACATCCAGACGGATACCTGCAGTTCCCACAGCTGGACAAAATGCAGGTGTAGTTCATCCCAGGTCCCCTTCACTTCACCACAGTCAAAGACGTCACTGACATAAACAGCCTCATCGTTTTGTATGCCCATGCATAAGGCACCGTTCGTGAGCGGTGTAAAACCGATCCATGCCCCCTGCAGGCTCATATCCTTATTCGATTGGTAGCTCAACGCTTCCCGCACATCATCACCTCATTTAATTTATTATAAGCAATGCGTAATCACAACATCCGCAAGCACGTAGGATACAGCAGCCTCATAGCGCAATACTTCACTTTCTCTATCTGTCTGAAAACAGCAGCGGATACAATCCAGTGAACATTGATCTCTCAATTCCTGTCGAAGCTCATCCGCAGCAGCATCCACTTCTTCCTGCTGGCAGCGCTTCATATATGTTTTACAAAGCGCCTCCGCCTGTTTCTGTATCTGCCAAGAAACTGAGTTCGCAGCCTGCAGCTGAATCACTGTCCTTTTCAGCTTAATATCCTGTACACTCACATCATCTGTAAAGGGAAGATGCTGTTCCACAAGGTGCTGTACATAAGTCTGATAGCTTGGCATATGGCAGGCATGATCACAGCTATCCAGAATATAGAGCATCCATTTTCCAGGCATGCTCTGTATGCGAACCTCCATCAGGGATAGCAGCGGATATTGCAGAAGAAATTCCTTAAGCTTCTCCTTATGAAAGAAGATACCGCCGTATATCATGGCTTGCTCATACAGAGATGCAGACAGGGCATTGCATCCATTCATATGCGGATGATAAATCCGAACCGTTTCCCTATGCAGGGTAACCGGCTTTGACAGCTGTTCAAAAGCGGTGAAGAACAAGCCGTTCTCCATGGCTTTAGGAAGCTGAAAATCTCGGCCGTTTCCCATGATGATGCCTGTTTCGTCGCGATAGCAGCCCATTGCACCATTGGCCTTCTCATAACGATCAATGACTACGCCATCCTGCCATATACCCTGTGCAACCTGAAAAGCAAGACGATATGTTGATGCAGGGGCAATATCAATACGCTGTGAGCTGATTCCGTTTATCGTAAAGGTGGATACCAGCTCTTTCAGCTTCTCTCGCTGTGCAACCAGCCTTGCGAAAATCGCATCAGATGGAAGCTTCTCCCAGTAAAAGTGACTGGCAGTTCTTGTCTGCACTCTTCGGCAGGGATGCTGAACCCATCGTCCATCCAACTTCTGTATCTGCAGTATGTAGTTCTCCTTTGCGATATCCTCTGCAATCCGCAGTTCTGTTTCCTCCAGACTTGACAGCATCCATGTTTTTGCTAATGTACTGACAGCCTGCAGCAGAATCACATTCATCCAGACAGCCTGTAAACCGATTGGATGATCATAGCACGTTTCTTTTATTCGCAGACGCAGCCAGAATCCGTTTTCCTCAAAGCAGGTGGTTTCCGCCATATCCTTACCCGGACGAAACCGTAGCTCACCACTGTTTAGCAGCGCATGGGTATCATCCTGAACATCACAGGCGTTCTGCCAGCCGTGAATACTGAAATAGTCCACCTGCATATCCGCCAGCTTCGGCCATTCCAGTCCGTATACTTGCTCACAGGAATTTTCCACACAGATGTAAAAGGAGGAAACAGCATCGCGTGGCAGCGGATTCTTCAGACGAAGGTAGAGCATACAGGCATCCTCACTCAAAGGCAGTGTATAGGTTCCCTCCAGCGATCGAAGCAGCTCTGTAATCTGTTCTAAATGGTACCCGTTCTGTACATAGATGGAGCATATTTCATTAGGAACCAGGTGATAGGCATGCTCTGCTTCCAGTGTCAGATAATCCTCACCCAATGCTATGGAAAACGGCGTACCCTTTTGTAAATCGACAGGGTGATTCGGTTGCATACGAAACGGCAGTGATCTGCAGCGAGTTTCCGGCAGCGGCTCCTGCTGAAGCAATTCATACTTCTTTTTATGCGATTCCTGCACCTGCTCACTGTAATAATTCAGCATATCCACCAGCATCGCCTGCATTTCCAGCAGCGTATAGGATACATCACTGGGATATATCTCTTCTTGCTTTGTCCGCTGCTTCCATTCCTTTAGCGCATCTGCGAACAATTCCTTATAGGTATGCGTATCTAGCTTCTGTACATTCATATCTGCCTCCATTTTATGCAAGCACAATAATTCAGCCTGCTCTTTCTTGATTCCGGGTATGTGAGAAATCGTACAGCTCTGCATAACCGATATTGACCGATTATTTTGTATCTCATTCCCCTTCCTGTACCTTACATTGAGAAAGAACCATTTCGCCCTCTTACATTCTACTTATGCTGTGTTCTTTTTCATCTGCCCTTCGCACTACCCGCACATTGGAAACCCGCATGATTCCCTGCTTGATATGCCGCAAAGCATGCAGCGGCTGTACCCTCGTGGATGGTGAGGAATGTACACGGCCTCTGATTTCACAGCAGACAATGTGCAGACCCGGCAGAGCATTTCGTACAACATGCACAATTACCTGCTCTTCACAATACATTCCGATTCTCCACCCATCCCCGTTTCTGCCATGTACAGGATGCAGGTACTCCCTGATCACTGCCTCCACCTGACGGTCGATATCCATATCCTCATGCTCTATCGTCAGCTGGATATTCAAAAGGATTTCGATAGGAGAACATATGTTAATTTTAAACGGAAAGGTATCCGGAAGCTGTTGTACAAGTACCTCCTCCACCTGCTTTTTCCGTTCACTAGTTTGTATAGAAAATACTTCCGTTTCCCATAACACCGCCACATGAACGATGTGCTGTTCCACTAAGCAGCTGACGTCCTGCAGATCGCAGAAGCACTCCATCAGAAATTCCTCCATATCGCGCAGTGTCTGTATATGCATGTGGTTTTTAGATTGCGCAAGGCGCTTCATCAGATGTGCATCCGTCTCCTTTTTTCTCTGCCATACGGAGTCGCTCAGTGTACGGATAGAGGAAATCCGCTGCATGCTTTGCGCCGGAAATACGACAGTCCCCTGTGGCAAAGCTTCTGCGGCAGACTCCTTACGGCAGAGGAGCCTTATTTCAATATGCTCATTCTGCAGACAGCCAGGAAATGTCTTACGATAAAAGGTTACAATATGCTGTTCCTCATCATATAGCACCCTGCGTTCTGCAAGTTGCTCAGCTTCAGCCACAAATGTACAGCTCTCCCAGCACTCCTGTACACGGAATTGCACTTCCTGTACATCGCCTTGGCAATGGACAGATACGGGAAGCTCATGGAAATGAAGTGTTTTTTCTATTGTGAATTCATCGTTTCCCGCAACGTATACGCAGTTTTCATATATGCGGCAGATACGGTTATCCCAATGCCCCTTTTCCTTTCGCACCTGTATCCAGTATCCGCTTTTTCCAAAGCGTTCCTTTGCCTTCACCGTGGAAGGAAAAAACATGCTGAGTAGCCCGCTGTGCGAAAATCCGCCGGTTTCATCCTCTACGGAAAGCTTTATCTCTCCATCCTCTCCATCTATCAGAAACTGTACATCCTGGCTGCTGTCAAAGGACTGCAGCAGCTCCACAAACATACGGCAGGGACCAATGCCGGGCTTTTGATTCAGCAGAAGGAACATCGTATCCAGCTTCACAGGGAAGGACGGAAACAAGAGAAATGTCTGCCCGATGCCGATATCCTCCTGCTGCCCATTTGCCCACAGTAGAATTTTATCTGGAGTGATGCGTTGATTTCCATAATCAAACTGCCAGCGTGAACGCGAAATCACAGGTATATGATGATAAGCGGGAAGCTGATAGCAATTTTCAGCCTTCGTAATCATCAGACGGAACCAGTAGCTTTCTATCCCGTCATAAACAAAGGGACACATATCCCTGGGACAGGTAAACTGAACACTGCAGGATTCCCTGGGCTGGTGAAAAAAATCCTTTGAAAAACGGACTTCATTCAGCTTTACCCACTCCCCGTTGAAATATTCCAGACGCACGCCATCCACAAAGACATCGTACACGATCTGCTGTCTGGGCAGCCTGCGCATGAAAAGGTGATAATCTGTTTCTTCGATGAGCTCTTTTCCTGCCGTATATACCGCTTCCTCTGTGGAAAACTTCCATGTCAGCGCTGCATTAAGGCGTGTGAATACCTCATCACAGCGCATATAGCATGTTTGAAATATGGAAATTGGAGCATCTGCGAGAGGAAAATGTCCGGGATTTTCTTCCATATCCTGTACACTGATACTATCCGGATAAGAGGATGCAGGTGGAATCCGCAGAAAAATGCTGTCGATATATAGAGAAGGCAGTGTCATGACATCACATACCTCCATGGTAAACACGAGAGTTCCCTCGGAAATCGGAAAGGCTTCATGAAAGTGAAAGCACAGATGATCTTCATCCTGCATAAGCGTCCAGTCATCGCGCACCTCGTCTTCCCAGCAGATGCTCCATCGTACACTGGCAGAGGTCAGCCATGTCAGAAAGGATTTTTTCTGCGCTTGCGCTGTTTCAAAATATACCTCGCAAACCGGATGCTTCCTGCGTTTAAAGATATTTCCAACACAAAACTGCAGCGCATACCGCTGTATGCTTTCTTCTGTCTGTTGAACCAACGGTATATCTTTACACACAGGAATGTGCGTGATCGAGCGATGCTCAGGATCGGCAAAAAACACCTCCTGTATGGATGTATGCTGCAGGCAGATATCCTCCTTTACCTTTACCGGCAGCAAAGCGCTTCCCTGAATATAGAAGTGGGTATCTTTCTTTACCAGCACACCCTGATACGCTAAAGAGGGATGAAGTTGCAGGCAGGTCATAAAGGGGGAGGCATACAGGCGCTGATAAGGCATGCGGTTCACATACAGACGGTGATGAACATCCATCATTTGCTGCAAAGCCTTTTGTGTATTCAGTAGCATTTGAATTCCGATATCCTGAATAATCGTCGCAGGATCCGTTTCATCAGCCTGCCACTGTTCAAGATATGCCATTTGCCGCGCTTTCTGCAGTGCTTTTAAATCGGTCACAGCTTTCCCTCCTTTAACGTTCTCCTAAATGGTTGACAGTATGCGCAAAACAGTTATCCGCTTTCCAAAGCCAGGGGATACTGTAACGCATCTCGCTTGCTATGCTCAGTACAGAGGTAGGAAATCGTAATCAGCAATACTGCATCCTCTCTTTGAAAGTCGACCTCAATATCTGTAATGCGCGGTTCCCATGTATGCAGGGATGCGATAATTTCCCGGCGGATCATTTCTTCCGTTTCAACGCTTTGATTCTCAAAGACATAGTCCTTAAGACGGCTGCCGAAAGAAGGCAGCATCCATCTCTCCTGAACATGGGTCGATAGAATCAGAAACACGCTGTTTTGAATGAGCTGTCTTTCATCACACAAAGATGAATGGTGTGTCCATGGATCAATTTGAAAGGGAAAGGAAAGCGTCGTATCCTGCGTTTTATCCAAGTTTAACGATGCCTCCCTGTACTTCGGTGATTCCGCTTGCAGAGATTTTCACGCTGGAATTTCCCTTGATTCCGACCTCCAGCTTTGCCTCCAGATTCACCTTCTGAGCACTGAGTTTTGTATCCATGGTGGTATCACTTGTCAGCGCCTGTCCTTTGATCTGCAGCTTATTACCTTCGATGCAGATAGTTCCATCCTTCTTCATGGTGATACTGCCCTCACCGCAGACCAGCTTTAATTCTTTTTCCGCATCCAGCTTCACACAGCCGTTTTTGCCATCCAGCAGCAACGAGCTGTCCTTCAGCTGCAGCTGCAGCTGCTGTTCCTTTTCATCCAGTTGCATAGCGGTATCCTGGCAGGTGATTTCTGCTTTTGCGGCATTCTCCTCATCCCAGAGCGAAAGCTTCATTCCGTTTTTCATAAGCCACTGCTTCTGTTCATTCTTCTCACTGCAGCCCTCCCAGATGGAAGCATCACCGGGGGCAATACAGCCGATGGCAACCGCTCTTCGCATATGCTCTCCGCTAAACATGACCATCACCTGATCTCCGATTTCGGGACGGCACAGAAAACCGTAGCTCTTACCGCCATATGGCAGCAGCAGCTCCACATCCTCCAGTATATCCTCTCCCTTTTTCATGTACGGAAGTTGTACATGCAGGGTTGCTTTTTTCTCATCCGTTCCATATCCGCATACTGTCGCAATTACCATATTGCGGAAACTGTTTTGTTCATCCATATGCATCAGATCCATAATTTCATCCTTTCTCTATGACAGCTTCCCATTCACTGTAGGCACTTGTATCGTCAATGTGGTGCAGCATGTGCGTTACATAGCCTTTCTTTTGTTCACCATCTCCGCTTTTTGGAAGTACCAGTTCATCACCGCATTGCAGCCACGGCAGAAACACACACTGTCCATTTACCTTTGCATAGCTGTTTTCTACTTCCTTTTTCATACCGGCAACCATGCAGTTCAGTTCTTCTATATCATGAAAGCCGTCATCCACCACACTTGTGGAGGTATGCTTCAAAATGCCGGACAGTTTTTTTGTATAAGGCAGGGACGATAGGGTAACGCTCTCCTGTACGACTTTCTTCTCCTCATAGCCATCGCAGGTTGCGACTGTAAGCGTACCAATCAGATCCTGTATCGTATATAGCAGCTCCACCTGCTGCACTTCCTGCGCAGCATCCAGCTCCATCATTTCTTTGGACGCTGTATAACGCGGTTCAAAATGCAGCGTATCTCCCCGCATATAGCAGGTATACAAAGCCTGCATGCACAGCTTCTCCAGAATATCGAAATCACTGCAGCCCATCACCGGCCATATGGAATCCATGGAGTGAGGCAAGGGTGTCATCGCAAGGGATGCGTAATATTCCGCATACAGCGGTGTTTCCAAAATATCCTGCAGCAATGCATTCTTCATTTTTCCGCTTTCCACAGCTGATCGCTTGTGCAGCATCATCAGTCCCTTCACATCCTGTGCATAGATTTCCAGCTCCTGCAGCTGCGCATGTCCACTTTCACGCAGGGTCATCGTGTGAACATATCCCTGAAAAATAAGCTTTTCCTTCTTCTGATATCCTCCAAAAACGCTAAGACATGCCCCGCTTTGCAGATTGCTCAAAACCTCACCGGCATCCGTTATATCACAAAATAAAACCTCGGCTGTATTCGTTTTCAGCTCGCATGTTGTATCAATGTGCATACGGCTCAGACTCAGCGCCCCCGGATACAGCTGTCTGCCATCAACCTTTACGGTACAGGTCAGCTTTTCAAATCCGGAATTGGATGCTTTTAATTCACTCAGCTTCATAATCTGGCCTTTTTGACATTTTGTTTGCGGGCGATTTGTTTCCAGTCGTCGCTTTCCTTGAAGCTGCGCATGGATTCCAGGAAAGAGGTATGCTCCATAAGTTCACCGTTTTCTTTCGGCTCTGCTTCCGCTATCTGTTCTCCGTAATATTCTCCGGCAATGGATATGGAAACCTCCGCACGCACAGGAACTCCGGATGGTGAAAACATCGTATAGCGGACATCAATTTTTTCCAGAATCCCAATCACACAAATCGAACTCCAGGTAAAACATATTTTTTTCAGGTTTTCTTTCGTCTCCACACCGACATTTGTATAGGGATACAGCTTACGGATATAGGAGCGTACATCCTCATAGCTTTTTTGTGAAAGAGAGGTAAAGGTGTTGTAAAAAAGTGTTGTGGAAAGATGCAGAACCTGTTTATCCTTTTTTGTTTCCACCGGATTGACATGAGGATCGCCTGTTCCCTTTTCCATATCATATAAAGATGCAACAGCCTCACTGATTGCAATCTCGTTCGGATTAAACTGTACATGAAATGAATTTGATCCGGGTTTTCCGCTATCATCTACATTGGACAGTTTTGCCTTCGTCAGCATGTCGCTACCTCCTTCCCTCACGCAGACGCTCCCGCTTTGTTCTGCGCTCCACTTCGCGTATCACCGTGTTTACCAGTGTATTCATATCGTTACGCTGTACAGCTGCACGATGCTCTGGTTCACGTTCTACATGCATCTCATCTCTGCTTTTTTCTGAAATGACCTCTCGCTGCAGCTGTATTTTCTCACGATGGATCAGTGCCCTGCTCTGCTGGTATATCACAGGAATAAGCACCTGCTTCCATGACTGTGAAGACAGTGTCGTAAACAAGGAAGATCTGAACAGGCTACCGGCATAGGAGTACTGTGAAAGGCGGTTCATATGCGTGTTCAGGCAGTTTTTTATCTCTCTGTTATGTAAGTAGCTTACAGCCAGCTCTTTTGCTTTCGCAGGATGGTACTTATAATAGCTCTTTTCCTCCAGCAGACGCTGCTCTGCCAGCCGTTCGATAGATTGCTTAGCAAGGTGTAGCTGCAGTATTCTGGAAGGGTACTTCCTGTTTATAACTTTTTTTGACTGAATGATAAGGCTTCTTTCATCATTTTGATGATTCAGCATCAGAAAAGTCTGCGCCTGGTGTACATGCAACGTCATCATATGGTGAATATGATGGGTATGCTCTTCCTTTCGTATGACACTGCTTCTGACTTCTCTTAAAACGGTCTTCGCTTTTAAGAATGTCGGATGAAATTCATGATGCAGGGTCCGATTCAGGTGCAGTGTCATAATCGGACGAAACCTCTTCAGCTTTCGTTTCCTGCGCCAGCTATGAAAGAACATGCAGTTCTCCGTATGCCAGTGTAAAGGTGTCAATCAGTGCTTCATTCCCCTGTGCCTGCAGGGAAGATACCTCCCATTTGGATACCAGCAGGTTTTTCAGCATATAGGTTTTCATAACGGTTCTTCCATCATGTCCATAGACCTCGATCTTCATAGAATCAAGCTGCTCTCCTACCAGATAAAACGGATGAGATTGTCCGCTGTAAACACCTTTTTTCAGGGTAATCGTCCCCTGTGCAGCAGTACGTTTAGGGAAAAGGAGAACAGCATCATTCCGTCCTCCCTCCTGGTATGTTTCAACTTCGATTTCTCTGGCGATTCCGCTCAGCTCCTGAAATCCCATCATCGTATTCTGTATGGTCACACCAAAACGGTAGGCATGCAGCAATTCCATTGTCATAAATATACAGATACCGGGTGATGGTATCCTCTCCTTTTTGCTTTCATACGCACCTCCGTTAGATTATATATCAAATATACTTTCTGCTTCTCCATTCGCTCTGCGGTTGATTCTGCCAGCCTCATCACAGAACCGGTTGCGCTCAATATGCGGTAAAAGAAGAAGCTCGTCATAGGACCAGTGAAAATAATAGGCCAGGAATGATATCTGTTCATACAGTGTATCGCGGCTGTACAGACTCAGTCCTGCTGATAAAAATTTATCGGTTCCGTAAACTCCTTACCGCAGTGCGGGCAGATAACACGTACCATCAAATCTTCATTAATGTTGATCGTTTCGTACATGTTCTGTAAAAAATTCACATCAGCTGTATACATATCTTCGATCATTTCCGGTGTCACGAAATCACAGCCATCCAGCTTCACAATGACTTTGCTAAGTAGAATGATGGTCGCATATTCCGGAGCTGCCTTTGCTTTCGGATGACGGGAGGCCTCAATTTCATCCTTCGCGGTCGCCAGTCTCATGAAGCCTTCCTTATGGATACCGCCATCCTCTGATCGATAGCCCTTTGGCAGCTTGAATTGATATTCTGTCTGCATATGGTTTCACCTACCCTCTGATAATCGCTTCACACGCGATATCCACGGATTCCACAGCCAGTTCATTTCCGGTTGCACTGAAATCGGAAAGCGCCAGCTTGATAGGAATCGCCTTCTGCAGCGTCCAGGAAGTAAGCACGGATTTGTGATCATCCCCCAGCAGTTCTATTTTTACATCCTCCTGCTTTACCGTAGCAGTTTGTGCGCTGTTCAGCCAGTCATAAAGTGCCTTGCTGGCGGTCAGACCGTATTTCAGTGTGACATTGCCATATTTGACGATTCCCTGCTGCTTGATTGGTGAACTGGATTCATAATTTCCTTCCCGATATTCAATCGGTTCGTAGGAGATGTCCCCTCCGGATATCTCAGAAAAGCCCATATCTCCAAGACTTCCCACGGTGACCTTATAGTTATATTTTTTAAATGGATATACGACAGCCATAGTGCTTCCTCCTTAATTGTTATTTTGCTTTTGTTTTATATTTTAAAGACACTCCCTGATAATCCAGAGTATGTGCGTACAGCATGATTTTATCTGTTGTATAATGAATTTCATCCACCTGAAGTCTTGTACCAGGCGGAAGCATAACCTCATATTCCTCAGCATATTTCTGTTCGTTCTTAGGTAGATATGCCCCATGCTTTCCTAATAGTTTGATAGACCATTGCAGTGATTTTTTTGAGTATTTACTATTCTTGTCATAAAAGGTTGACACTATTTTATTCATAACCACAATTTCATTTGTTTTGTAAATTCCCGGGTTTTCATTCGTTATTTTGTATAGCATTTTGTAGTTTGATTTATAAGCAATCAAATCTTCCCCCCTACCTACCCAGTTCCCCTGATATGGTGTCAACAAATTCATTTTCCAGTTAAGTGCCAACAGATTTGCTGATTTTAAATGATTTTCATCAGTATCAACTTCATCTCCCTGCGTTCCCAGCATTAGCATTAGCGCCGTATTGATTTCCCTATATGTATTCGTCATATACAGTTCCGGAGCACCTTTAATTTCCCCGCTTAATTCAAATACAGTTTTGATTTCATAAGTGGTTATACCTGTAAAAATAGGATCAGCAGAAAGGATAGGAAGAACTTTATCTTGTATTTGTTTTGAAGAGAAAGCAGTGTTCCACTGTAATCCGATAGCTATCAAAGTAGCAGCTCTTTCCATACGGGGTGTATCATCTAATTCGTGATGATAGCCCTTCTCAAATTTTTTATCAATATAGAATAGCAGCGTTCCTTTTGTATTTGAATCCCAGCGTTCAACAATTTCGGCTCTGAGCAGACTGGAATCCGGCTTACGCTGATACCACGTAATCCAGGTTGCTGCATTACTTTTTCCGCTTAAAGGGGCATAAGGACTGGATACATCATCTGTTATATAATAAAGCTTATCTGGCTGTTGTTTATTTTGATACCATGTCAGTTTTAAATCCTCCAATCGATAGCTGCAATCCCCATTTTCTTCAAGAATCCATGCTGGCTGTAATACTGCAGATGCAGGTACGGACGGACTTGTATGGGCGATTGCATGCTGCTTTACAGGGATCCGCTTCAGACAGTCACCAATCGTATCTGCTTCTTTCTCCAGGAATGCATGATCTTGTATTGCATTCCCCTTTATATGCTTATTTGCTGTAATTGGTGACATCATCTGTTGTACTGCGTGACCAAGCTCATGTGTGAAGCATGATTCAGCAGTTGATGCCATGTGAATTTCAGGGAACCGCGTAAACGCCTGTGCATGAATATTCCCGGGCAAACTGGAAGCACGATGAACTGAAAGGATGGAATCTGCGCCATGGTAAGCATTTGAGGCTTCCTGCATGGCCTCCTCTCGATTAAGAAAGCCCCGTTGTTTCATTTTATGACAGTTCCTGCATCTTCTGTGTAATACGGAAGATAACGAACTCTGCCGGACGTACCGGTGCAATACCAATCACACAGATTAGCCGACCATTCAGAATATCATCCTGTGTCATGGTTGACGGACCGATGTTGATAAAGAATGCCTCATCCTCACTGGAACCGACCAGCGCTCCGCTTCTCCAAAGCGTATTCAGGAACATATGAATCGTTCCCTCCACACGCATCCACAGATTAGCATCATTCGGCTCAAACACCGCCCAGCTTGTATTGGTGCGAATACTTTCCTCCACATATATAAAGAGACGGCGTACGTTGATATATTTCCATGATGCATCGCTGGACATGGTTCTGGCACCCCATACACGAATTCCCTGACCAGGTAATGAACGAATCAAGTTGATGCCCTTCGGATTCACCTTTCCCTGTTCTGCTTCATTGTAATTTACACTCAGACCGGTACAGCCGCGTACAACCTCATTTGCCGGTGCCTTAAACACCCCGCGTGTATTATCTGTGCGGGCATAGATTCCTGCCATGGCTGCACTTGGCGGGAAGAAACCGCTTGTTCTGAGAAGTGGATCATATATCTGAAGCCATGGATGATAAATCGCCCCGTAATTAGAATCGAAATAAGATCGATGCGTCTGCATATCATCCACACTGCGTGTATCGTACGGCATATCCAGTATCGCAAAACGGTTTGCAAGAGCTTCACAGTGTGCCACAAGTGCACTTTGTACCGCTGGAATCGTTACACCCGGTATCGCCATAATACTGACATCATCCACTTCCTTGAAGGCCTCCAGCCCGCTGCGTTTTCCAGGTCCCTTATCTTCTCCCAGAAACAGCTCGGCACCTTCTTCCACAACGGTTTTTCCATCCTTCAAAAAGCCGGTATACAGCGCATCATTCAACTGGAACTGCGACAGCCATGCTTCCAGCTTTTCCACCGTTTCTTCCTCGATTGTGAAAGTCCCCTGTAACAGGATACCCTTTGTCATAACGCGGTTGACGAAATCTGCTGCAGCCGTATTCCATGTCACATTATATGTTTCCACCATACCATCACATTCCGCCTGCAGAATAAAGCCGATTCTGTGCAGGAATATCGATGGCAGCAGATTGTTATCCACATAAGGAAGCGTAAAGCTGCGCTCCAGTTCCAGCTCGCCCTCACGCACACTGACGATACGGTTATATTCTTTTCCATCCCCCGATACCAGCTCCACAAGATCACCGGCCTCATATCCGCTGATGCTTTTCACACGAACGATGCGCTTTTGCTCATCCCTCGCTTCTTCAAGAATATTGGTCTTAATCAGTCTTTGCTTCTGCATGGTAACACGTACTTCATTTCCCCACGCACCAACGCTGCCGGCTTTTAAATGCAGTGCAACGCCGTCCTGTTCCAATTCCATGGACGCAGTTGTATCTGAAGCACTTGCGACACGCATAACATAACAGCAGCTTCCTCCGTTTGTAAAGAACTGGTCAATTCCATATGCCAGATGCCGATATTTCACAGCAGCATCCAGATACCCTCCAAACACGCTGCGAAACTGCGAAATTCCTGTAATCAACACCGGTTTTCCTGTGACAGGTCCCCGCCTTGCCAGACCGATAAAGCCTGCCGTGGATGTACTGACACCCTCCATCGCTTTCGGACCGCTGTCAAATTCCTCTACGTATACGCCCGGTGATAAATATTCTGCCATTGTGACTCCTCCTTTTAACCTTAAACTATACGCTTACGTATATGTTCAATTCCTATGTTCTGCTTTGAAACTCCTTCGTTCTGTTTCGTAAAGCTTTTTTATCTGTAATCACAGCCGTTATGCTGCGACCAGTAAAAACAAGCACCGATATGATTTGTTGTACTGTGATAGTTTTTTTCTACCAGGATCATCTGACACTGATTTGCAGCCATGTTATATAGACCATGGTGCCACTCATAGGTGACTCCAGGTACAGCTGCGTTTGCCATTGCTTTTGTATATCCTGCTGCTACACCAGCAGTATCTGCACTGGTATTATCGGTTGCACGATACCCGCTCATATTGATGATAACCCCTGCCGTATTGCCCTGATAGCAGTTTACAGGTGCTATCAACAGGGGTGTGTAACTTGGGATAAACATATTGGCAAAGAATGCACGCATAGAGGGAAAGGACCCATAATCAAACGTAGAGTACACTCTGCTCTTGAAATAATCACACATTCTCTTTGTTGCCGGTGGTAACCCATTTCGATATGTATATCCGATCAATGCCTGATGAATCTCATCCAGCATTGTATAATCATTATATGTCTTCCCGTGGATTACTACAAACCGCTGGACCACATCCTTTTGTACAGTATCGGAAGTATTGTGGATAATGAATTGATTTGCTTCCTGCTCCAATCTGCTATCTGAAACTACACTGCCTCGCTGTTGACAAACAGGAAATGTATTCTGCTTTTGTTGAACGATATGTACAACCTCATGCTTGATTTTATTCTCGTGAAAAGGCGCCAGATGAATGGTATTCTTCTGTGCAATTCCAACAGCCTGATAGTCTGCAGGCTTGGTACTGTTATAGTGTACCTTCACGTTTGAGAGATCACAGCCTGATTTTCTTTCAGCTTGAGATTTCAAATATGCTGGAATAGCTGTTATTTTTTCAGGCATTTCCTTCTTTAAATATATCATACTTACTTTACCATTACCTTTTGTGCCGGACTGGATATAAACTGAAGCATGCCGCCATATGCACACATAGCTCTTGCATCGGTTGTAAGCACGGGACTTCCCTTAACCAGTACCGTGGGACTGCTGATCATCCAAGGTCCCGCAATCATCGGCAGGCAGGGCATCGGCGTCAGTACACCCAGTGCAGCCGCCGTCGCACTCGCCACCGTGGGATTTGCCATACTCTGGCACATGCCAAACGTGGCAATACTTGCGGGACTGATATCCAGCATGGTCCCTGCGGGCATCCCGCTTAGAACCGTGGCATTCGCCATCGCCTGAAACGGACAAGGCGCGATACCAAAGGAGCATTTCATCACCGCACCACTTGTCACCATCGCACCCATATCAATCTCCTCCTTTGTTTCTGCTTTCTGTCACAACATCGACATGCCGTACGATATTGACCTTTTCAGATTGCAGAGAAGCAATCTCCACCGGAGCCACCCGCAGATATAAAGCCGGCTGCAGAGGCTGATGAAGACTCTCCCATACATGGATTTTAGAATCAAGCTCCATATTGACAAACTGTATCGGTATCTGCGCGGCATTCACATCCAGCATGCATAAGTCATGAAAGGTCTGTATCATTTTCTCATACAGAATCTCTTCCTGTTCCTTGTTGTAGCCGCCAAAGCGTGCATCTTCATTGACAAAGATCAGATAGCTCAGCTCCATCAGTTTCGGAGGAAATACACGGGAATCTCCATCCACACTGGCATAGCGCTGTGCGGTGATGGAGTATTCGCTGATATCATAAAGATAGATACCAATCTGTACATCCTGATGCTCGTGCCTTGGAATACAGAGCTGCACGCCGTCGCGGTCAAGCAGATAGTCCGGATACAGCTGTTCCACTAAATGCCGGCAGATTGTTCTGGATACTTCATGGATCATTTTACGAATTTCTCACTTTCTTCTTTCGCTGCCGCATCCTCTTCCAGCATGATTGTATAAAGCAGCTTATCCTCATAAATTGGATAGCCATAGCCGATGGATAGTTCTGTGACAGGATACAACACACGCTTCGTCAAATCTAATTGCAGATGATACTGCAATTCCTGTATGTTATTCTTATGGTCTACAAGACTGGTGCATTTGCGATACTCCCTGAATGTCTTGTTTTCCGTTAGCCGTAGGGCAATCACATCATAGGCATCCATCAGACCAGTCACCGTATGCGGCCTGTATTTTTTCTGCCAGGACGCCTCAATCTTATCCGGATCTGTCCCGGTGTTGGGGTCATCAATATTGTTATCCACCATCATGACAGAGGATATCACGATGTCCTTTGCCTCCTGCTTATCCTTCAGCTTCCACTCCTTTTCACTCTTTTCCAGCTTTAACGGATATTTTGTGAAAAAGGCCAGTGAGAGCAGGTCTGTCTTATAGACGATTGCTGTCGTGTTTTCATATACATAAATCTGATACGGCAGCAGGAAGCTGTTTTGTATATCTTCGAGGGTGGAGGGGAGAAAGGATGTAAAATTAATATGCCCTTCATGCATAGCACCTGTATAATAGGCTTTTCCGAAGGTATTAAACAGCGTACCGGTTCCCTGCGGTCTGCCAAACGCAAATTCCCCCTGATAGACCTTACGGGTATAGGCACCTTCCTCATATAAAATTCCCTGCCCATGTCGCATATTATCAAGAAACTCTCCTTCATAATCAATATTGCCGTTTTTATCATAATAGATGCCCCTGCCTTCAAATTCCCCATCGACAAAGCTTCCTTCATATAGCAGCTTGTAGGTATCATCAGTTTTACGATAGGCTCTGCCATCTCCATCTGCACGGTTGTTATGTACCTCACCGATATATTTCCGCATTTCGCCTTTGTCAAAATACAGGGTTCCGCTTTTATCCTCCATGACATTATCGATAAATTCTCCGGTGTAGATTTTATGTCCGTGCTCATCATATAAGGTACCCTTGCCATTACAGGCACCTTTTGAAAACATGCCCTCATAGGTGAGCCTGCCTTCTTTGTTCAGTATTTTGACATTTCCCTGATAGCTTGCCAGATTCAAATCATGATAGGAAAAGGTGGTTGCCTCCATATTCTGATTGGTAATCCGATTCCAGAGCTGCTGCAAATCCTTGTGAAAGAGAAAAATCAGAGTACTGAGGATGAGAAGCAACAGCAGCATGAATATCTTTCGATCAACATACAGATGGAATATGCGAATATAGTCTTCATTTCTCCGCTTTCGTTTCATGGATCCATACGCTCTTCTCCGATGCGCTGCAAACCGTCATAGGTCCGCTCGCTCCATTCCATATATTTATATATCCCAATGCCACAGAGTGCCAGAATTCCAATTCCTGCCATGATGATACAGCAGACACGGATTAGGAAGCTCCAATTTCGCTTCTTCAGGATAAATGCATCCTCCAGATGCACTAGATCGTTCATCAGCTGTGCATAGTCGTGATAGTCTCTTTGTGCCACCTTCTTTACAAAATCCTGATATTGTTTTGGATTCTGATATCGGTGCAGCCGACGGGTTTCTTTTGCCTGCGACAGGATATCTGCCAAAAGCCGTGAGGTTCTGTATACACAGGTTGTGTGAAGCGGATGCTGCAGATGCGAGAAGTTTGGATTCAGGAATAAAACAACATCCTTTTCCGGTGTAATACCGATACTGTAGATATCCAGCGTAAGGTCACATAGACGCTCCGGCAGCTTTCTGCGCATGATTTCAAATACGAGGCTGCGGCATATGATAATACGCTCCTGTATGGTATGGAACTCCTTCAGCCAATCGGCTAAGGAGCATGCCTCTTGATACGGCTCAATCAGACAGAAGCTGCCCTTATAAAAGCCGTAAAGCAATTCGTATTCCATGCATAGATAAATCAGGGGTCTTTGAAGCTGTTCCTGCGCAATACAGAACACCCGGTATTTTTTATTTTCCTGTTCATACAGGTGTGCGGTACAGGACGGATTCTTATACAGGATGCCGGCATGCTTCCATGTTTCCAGATGAAATTCACTCATGTGCTTCCATCACCTTTACGTAGGCGGCAACCTGCTGATCATGGTAATGAGCACGAATCTGATACATACCGCTTTTCTGTCCGGCAGTAAAGGTTCCATCCTCCTGCAGTTCTCCTGCACTGGCATCATCAAGGGAAAATCGCAATTCTCTTATATCCTCCTCCCTGTCAAACACCGCTGTGAAGTGACAGACATCCTGCGGTCTGCATGCTATCGTGGAAGGCTCCAGACGAAGCAGACGGGTTTCCGTTACATTCTGAGTCTGCATATCCCATGCTCTGGCATACCAGTGTGCAATCAGCTTTTGTTCATAATAGGATTCGGAAACAGATACAGCCGCCTGAAAGCTGCCGGTCCATGGATAACAACGCACTGCCCAGCGCAGCGTTTCTTCCGTTTGAAACAGAGAGCAGTCACCGCTGATCAGCTGCTTCTGATATCCCGGTGCATCCTGCGGACTCTGAATTTCGATTGAAATCTGCATCTGAATTTCTCCGGGACCAAGACCATGACTGATTTCATCACTGTAGAAAACCGGATGCAGTCTGTCACACTGAAAATGCAGAATGCCACAGGCCTCCTTCACGTTTTGGTGATCAGCGGGTATATGAGATTCCTGTTTATCTGTCCAGCGAAGCCTTCGTTTCAGTTCCTCCACAACCATATCCAGCTGTGGTCTCTGGCATTCAATCCTTCCTGTTTCGTTCACCTTTTGAATATGAAGACGATCGTGTTCGCACTTAAATTCCACATATCCGAGAATAAGCTCATTCTGAAATACAAAGGGTTTTTCCATCAGCCGTTTTACCAGAGAAGCTTTCATATCCTCCACCATTTCAATTTCAAAGGTTTGTTCAGGTATGGTAACACTATGCTGCTCCAGCTGCAGCTGATCGATATGGAATACCGCATAATGTGCACCGGCTGTGTGATTTCGCTTTAACAAAACCGGTATGCTGTGCTCTTTCTTTTTATCTTTTGTATGCAGTTCCACTGTCTGTATATGATATAGCGTTGATCGTAAAGTCAGTGCCAGATGTAAGGGCGCTTCCTGCTTCTGTTCCAGCTGCAGAAGCAGCTCTACATCACCGTTTTGCGGCAGCATGCAGGGAATGTGCAGATACAGCTTATACTTCGTATCTTCGTAAATCACCTGCTGCTTGAATATCTGTTCATCCAAATAATCCGGAGGCTGCTGTTCCTGTATGTGCAGTTCCCATCGATCCTCCCATTTTCCATATTCCTCATGCTGATCCGTGCTTGGAAGCTCACAAAATTCTTTTCCGACTGCTTTCTCCCTGTGATGAAGTGTTATCCAGCCAGCATCTGTATTGATCTGTGAAAAGCCCTCCAGTTCTTCCAAGGTGATCGTGATATCTTCTTCCAGTTGGATAAAATTGCCGGTGCTGTCCAATGCACTGCCTGAACTGATATGTAAACGCTCGTCAGATTGCCTGCTTAGATGAAGACCATATAGAATCCCGTCTCCCAGCGCTGCATGTGTACGTGCTTTCATCTGGTCGAGCATATACGCCTGTTCGCATATGAAGTCGTCGCTGCGCAGCATCTTTCCATGATAATAACGATTTTTCTGTTTCTGCATGCTGTATCACCCCCCTGTTGCAATAACATATATCCTTGGTTTTATTTTATCAGAAATGCCGATTAAATTCCTACATCTGGGACGAATGGTAATATGCTGGGACGAACAGTAGCTACGCAAACTGCATAAACACTGAACCATTTATCCCAGTTTGTATGCCGTTCATCCCACACATATAAAAATCGGATATTTCTTGTGTATAATAAAGACAAGGAGCTGATTATGATGGTATATAAATCTTTCAAGAAAAGCAGTCGGAATAAAGATATGAGTGCTGTCTTGCAAACAGAATTCGAACAAAAAAGCAGCATTGATCTCAGTGATGTACAGATTCATTATAACTCTTCCTTGCCTAAGCAATACATGGCTGACGCCATTGCACATAATAATCAGATAGATATCGCTTCCGGAAAAGAACACCTGCTGCGACATGAGCTTACTCACATTATCCAACAAAAGCAAGGGCTCGTAGATGTCACGGAAAAGCGAGGAAATCATTATATCAATAGCAGTAGTGTTTTGGAAAAGGGGGCAGACAATGCCGTTATAAAGCGTAAGCCACCGATGCATAAGCAGCAAAATATTATACAGATGGCCCCCATTACCGATCAGGAAATTATAGACCAGATACTAAAGGCTGGCGTTATATACATCAATCCCCTGTATCCTGAACTCATAGCCTTCTTTAAGGATGCAGACTCTGATGATATAACTACAGAAACACTTCATGCCATTATTGAATTTGTTTATCGAACCGATACTGCTTCTGTTTCATACCTGCACAATCTCTTTCAGACATTCCCATTTAAAGCTAACATACCAATATATATGGATTTTATACAGTTTATAAATCGTTACCCTGAATTAGGTCCATCACTTTTAAATTTTACTAATATACTCGGTATTTCTGCTTCTGATTATCTCATAAGTGCATTTTCAAAAATCCCTGCCCTTGTTATAGATACCTTTGATTTACTGGTTATGCAACAAGATAATATTGCTGCATTTTCTACTCTTTTTCAAGAGCAGATACCTATGTGCGCGTCAGATATTATGGTCTCTGAAAATATTACGATGGCAAACCTCGGAGATTCCATCTATAATATATTAGGTGAAAAGTCTTTTACTTTATTTAATGATTGTATATCAAAGCTTGTACACTGCTGTATACCAGCCAGTATTAGTGATGTTTTGCTTGGATGTAATCTGAATGTTACAGAATATATTCTAACTGTCATAGATGGACAGGTTTATACTGCTGACGCTGCAGCTACAGAAATAGATATGAAAATGTTTTTACGCAGGCTTCAATTAACCACTGATTATGTTCAGAGTATTTACAACAAATTCCATGGAAAGTATTTGATAAAGCCTACTGGCAGCGATCCACATTTGCAGGGACGCCAGGTCGTATTTCTTATGAATGCTTCGGGCGGTATTTTTGTCTATAAAAATCGTCCACTAGAGGTAGATAATGAGCTCGCTGGCAAAAATGGCTTTTTAGAGGAAGCAGGAGAGCTTTTAATAACAGATCCTGAGATGCAATTTCAAGGAATGTGCATTGATCCTGTATCACACATGGAGGAAGTCATTTCTCCTTTAGGCGCTCCAAAAACAGAACCACTTGATTTAGATACCGCTAAAAGAAACTATTTTCAGCTTGGTGCTTTGCAGGCGATTGCAAGCGTTACCGGAATAGTTGATCTCCACGCAGACAACATTATATTTTCTGCAGTTGGACTTCACATTATTGATGCAGAATGTTCATTTCTATCTTTTACTGATACGTTAATAGAGCATGACAGAACAAGCCCTTTCATAATGCTTTACTCCCCGTCCATGTTAAGCTACACAAATTCAGTCTTTTCAATCAAAATGCCTGACGACCAGGTTGTACTTTCTACAACCAAATCTCCACTGCTTATGGAGATGTTCTATAAAGGAAAGAACTACACATTAATAAAAATCAAAGCAGAGAAGGCTACCTTTCTTCAAATACTATCTAAACACCTTGTCAATATACTTAGCTCCCGGATTGTTCCTATCGGGACAGGTGACTTTGGTGAATTGATGTATCGTTATGCCTTTTCAAACAATAAAGAAGATCTTCTGATGAATACCATCGAAAGGATAACAACTGATCTAATGAATGACAGCTACGCATATATGGCAGGACATCCAAAGCCTGTCTTTCAGTTTGATGTAATGCACAATGTGCTATACGATGCCTTCGAAAACCACACCATTCCGGCTTTGGAATTTCAATGGTCCACATCTAAAATATATATGGATTCTCAGGAAATATGTGCGCTTCATTATCGTAGAAACGGTACAATCGTATCCTTTATTCTAGAAAAGGTGGCACAGATGATTGACTCTCTTTAATCAATATTAAACACCTGCGATATGCAGCCTGCATTTTTGATAGACTTCCTTTTTTCTACCACGACTGATATAAAGAACTCTTTGATTCCGCATCGTGATCTGATTCCCATGAATTTGTTCGATGTAAGCTGGATTAACAATTACGCCGCGATTGATCAGAAGACAGCCATGGCAGGATAGTGTATCCTGTGCATATTTTATCGTCGCGCGATCCTTCCAACAGTTTTCCCGCCCATTAATATAAAGATAGTTCTTATTGCATTCGATAAAGTAAATATCCTGTATATGTAGTTTTCGCTGTGTATCCGGGTGTTGGAAATAATAGCATTCTTCCTTTTCATACAGATACTGCAGTTTTTCTTTCAGAGCAACACAATCCTGTGCAATGTGGGAGCAGCGAAGGACAAAGAACCAGGGAAAAAGCTGCATCGTGAAGAAATCCTCACTATCGTTACAGAGAAAGATCATTTTTGCCTTTTTAAAACAGGAGAACAGTGCCATAATCTTATGATTTATTTCCTGAAGAGTATCCGCATGCAGAACGATGTAATCAAAATTTTTTTCAGAAGGAAAAACCGGTTTTTTCTGCAAAAAATTCATTTGTACGCTGTGAAGTGAATATCCGCTGCCAGCAACACAGGCATCTGTGATTATCTGACGCTGTTTCGCTTCTACATCAATGAAAAGGAACGTAAGTATGCCTGTATGGTTCATGAAACATCACCCCTGTTAATATCCCCCAAGATCATATGCACACTTTCATGTGTTAATTATATGACAAATCTAAACATCATACATTACCACTCGGTAGAAAAAACTGCCAGTAAGGCAGTTTGCTTTTCGAAATCAGGGATAAAGGATAAAGCTTGCGATAAATTTTGTGTCTGCTTTATAGAAAGCTGCATTTCCACCATACTTTTCGCATACCGTTCTCATGTTGATCATGCCATAGCTATGCTTCTGTGAATGCTTTTTAGGCACTATCATCCCTGAATCGGCTTTGTAATTACATTCATTTTCCACACGAATCAATAGATACTCATCCACATAACGAATATAGATTTGAATATCTGCCAGTTCTGTCAGCTCACTTTCCTGTATCGCATTTTCCAGTGCATTCCCCAGCAGAACAGTTAGGTCAATCGCTTCGATTGGCGGCGCCTTCACAACAACAGCATCTATCTCTATGGGTATACACGCACTTGCGCAGCGTTGCATATAGTAATTCAGAATACTATCAAGCAAAGGACAGGCTGTATATTTCTGTTGACTGACTTCATCAATTGATCGGGTATATTGTGTGAGGTAGCAATCCAGATCCTCCAGCCTGTTTTCCTGCAGCATTGAGCGGATTACATTCAGATGATGCTGCAGATCGTGGCGGATTTTTCTCGCATCCTCGATACTGCTGGTAATTTTTTCATATTGCGTCTGAAAGGATTCCAGCTGCTGATTTAGCTCCTGATTTGTTAGTGAGACCTTAAGCTCGGAAAAATACATATAATATACGATTGCATCCGTAGCCAGCACTGATGTGAGAAAAAGCAGCATATCCCTGTCATCGAGGAATCCGGCCGTACGATTCGTCATCGTAAAAATACAAAGACAATAAAGAAACATGACAGAGACAAGATACAGACAGCCTCTTTGCGCTGCAGCACGATCCATCGCAGGGAGTATACGAGCCATGGTATTCCTCATAAACAGTGCAACCAGAGGATAGCTTACGATGAGTAACAGCAGATTCACACCTACATTTTTATTATAAATTGTATACGTAGGGTCATAAAATATGGAAGAGCTTATGTTAACGAATGGTGTTACGAACGTAAAGATGACGGCACCGTAATGTATGACTGTCATATAAACCAGTAGTTTTTTTATAAATAGCTCCTGTGTGTGACGATAGATATATCCGGCTGTTATCAGCAAAACTACCAGAAAATACATATCAGCTGCGCCTCTCATATTCGCAAAGCCGCTTCCATCCCTGGTATATAGATAATTCATAAGGAGGGTGAACACCAGGGCTGCAAAAGTGAGACCAGCTGAGCAAAAGCATAGAATTTGCTTTTTCCCGCCATAAATCAGATGATTGAGAAACGGCAGGCAGGCAAGGAAAGCAAACGGCAGAGTCTGCAGTAAAAAGCCGGCAAAGTGCAAGAATAATAGATTTACTGACATAACAGTGTACCAGCTTCTGATCTTTGAAAAAGATAATCGTGATATTTCTGTAATACCTGACTTCTTCTCCGGCGGCTTATGATAATCGTTGTACCGTCTCTTAACAGACAATTTCCGTCACGGTAAATTTGCTTGATAAAGGACAGGTTTACAATTAAGCCACGACTTACGGTAATCAGCTCTTCTTCCTGTATTTCTTCTTCCAGTCGGACAAATGGCATATTAAGGAAGAACGGACTTTCCATTCTGGAAAGATATATTTCAACCCCTTTGTTTCTGCTTTCTATTTTTTGTATCCGATGAATTGGCAGCTCGCATATAGTTCGTTCTGTTTGCAGCTTCAATGTGTGCAAAGGCAGGCGCATGCGTTCAAAATAACGACGAAACATTTCCTGTATCTGAAAGTCTGTCAAGGGTTTCACAATATAATGAATTGCATTTAACTGAAATGCTTCCGGTGCATATTCTTTACTGGTTGTGAGAAACGCAACTTCAAGGGATTCCTGTAGCTGCCGGGCTTGTTGAATGATTTGCACACCATTCTCCTCTTTCAGATAGATATCCATAATGATGAGATCACATGGAATATTCAGGCGCAGGGAATGCAGAAGCTCTTCTCCAGATGTATAAAGGGTTAATCGACATTCAAAGGAGAACCTTTTTTCTGCTTTATGAATTGCTTCATGAAGCACGACGGCATCCAGATGATCATCTTCACAAATAACGACATTCAAAGCCATATTACTCCCCCTTTTGGACAATATTATATCATGAATAAATTATTACGGTATAGTGGAGTTTATGAAGCATAAAAATATGATCGTATGTATCAATATACGGATACTTTCTGGTAATCCGTCAGCAAATGTTTTAACCTTTTCTTTCTGCTTACGTTGTATTAATAACTCAGAATTGCATTATCCTGCAGTAAATTTGGACATTTTCACACATTCAGATTCCATTCATCTGAAAATCATTACAATAATAGTCATTAGGAGGTACATATTATGTACATAAAAGATACAATATTAAAAAGTTTGGCTATGGCCAACATGGATCCTATTATCACTATGAACCGGGATCCTCTGTCACATCCGTCGTACGAGGCATTTTTAGAAGTAATGAAAAAGGAAAGGAAAACAGCTGCGGAAGCAGAAGCATTGTGGAAGCTACTGATCGATGGCTTTCGTCACCAAAGAGAACTGAACAAGGATGCTCAAAAAGAAGCCGAAATTATCAAAGATGCTGTCCAGTTCAATGCCCTGTTGATGAAGTACAAAATTCCAGAGCCTCTGAAATCAATTTATCAGGAGAATTACATTTACTTTTCTGAAAAAATTGCCAAAGCTTCCAGTTCTGATAAACAGAAACGGGCGAATGAAAATTACATGAGTTTCCTACGTGGTGTCGTTCGCTCCACCAATCCTGAGTTTGAGCAATTC
Source organism: Clostridium sp. HGF2 (assembly GCF_964240115.1). Classification (NCBI taxonomy): domain Bacteria; kingdom Bacillati; phylum Bacillota; class Clostridia; order Eubacteriales; family Clostridiaceae; genus Clostridium; species Clostridium sp. HGF2. Next base: position 281,081 of record NZ_CAXSSO010000001.1, on the reverse strand, counting down.
GCCAATCAGCTTCGAGCTTTATTGATAATACCGGGAGGTCGTGAGCTTGCTTTATGGTCAGGCGGTATTGATCTGAGCATTTTCTCTTATGAAAAAAGCCGCTGTCCTCTGGAACAGACAGTTCTCGGTAAGCTGTTAAACACGATGCCAATTACTACTTTATGGAATCTGGAAGCACCACTATGGAATATTATTTCCAGAACCTTTGTTTCTCAATACGGCCGGCTTCCGGTTCATGTATATTTCCGCGTGCTTGACAACGCCAGTGTATTATTACGCCAGGAGCTGCCACTCATGCAGAAGATCAATCCATCCGTCGCTATTCACTGGCACCCTGTGTTTAATTACCCAATCGGTATGGCAGAGGTTGGTGTTCATGGGGAAGCTATCACAGAGTCCGGGCGCGGCATTGATGATATGAAAGCGGCTGCAGAGTTACTGATTGCAAAATTAGGGGCAGCCAGCTATAAAGCAAACAGGCAGGCATTTGAACGTGCAAATAGTGATTACTTCGATCCGACACGTCCTCCTTTTGCAATTGATGATTAACTGAAAATAGAAAGACTGACAGCATCTGTCAGTTTTTTCTTTCATGATTATTTAGTTATTTTATAAAGCCGATATCCCTTACATGATAAAGAGCTTTCATCCATTGTATGGTTACACTATAATAAGAATTTTCATTGGATCAATCCTTTATGTAACTCACCTTTTATGTATTTCTTTATGGAGGATTATCAACTGAAATTACATAATTTAGTTCCGATCATATATATGAACTGAAATTAATAAAAACGATCTGCTTCAATTGGTTTGTTATTAGATTTAGTGGTTTACTATTTATGCAGCCCTCATGATATTGTAACTTATGGTGATCGATTGGTAACATCCTGTCTGTTTCTGAAATTTCGCGTTTAAAATCATTACGATAGATTACATATGGGAGGGGATTTCAAATGAATTTTATAATACAGATTGATAATACCATAACAGAAGACACAATTATACTGCGGGCGTGCAGTAGAAACAAGAATTATACTTATAATGTAATCCTTTATCTACAGAAAAACAGTTCACGAATTAAAGTATATGATGAACTGCATAATCTTTACCTTGTCACCTGTCACGAGATATATTATATAGAGAATATAGATCATAAAGTATATATCTATACAGAAAAAGATGTCTATCGCTGTTACCTTCGATTTTCAGAATTAAAAAAGCAACTGCATAATTGTGGCTTCTGTCAAATAAATCAGAGCACTCTGGTTAATTCAATTCATATAAAATCTGTTCGTATTGAAAAAGACTGCCACCGGAGCATAACTCTGGATAATGAGGAATGTCTAATCGTCAATCGCAGATATCGCTCTTTTTTAAAAGATCAGGTTTAACAGATTGCTGCCTTATTTATTTGAATAAAAAATGATAATAGTACCATACGGTTTTTTCTTACGTTAGAGTGTTTGTAAAAAGGAGAATTCAAATTCTATTGCTTTTCTACAATAGTGTTGAATTCTCCTTATCTGTATTTATGCACAATCGGTTAGCCTGATGATTGAATATGAGTGAGTAAGGCCCTAGCATAGGACACAAGCATCCTGTTGTTTATTATTCAGCTTTCTTCATCTATATAGATATGCTGAAGCTTATCCCGATAATCTGTTATCAGTCTGCGTAGGCTTTCCTTATCCGGATCATTTATCATATTATGAAAAGCATCCTGTATATCATGATGCAGCATTTCAATTAGCCACTGCTCATAAATATCAACAAATTCCTCTATCTGCGGGATTTCCGGAACCGGCTTTAGACTCATCCAAGATTTCAATGCCTGTTTATAAAAATCAGCATCATCATCTAAAGACTCTTGGAGATCTGTATACTGATTCTTCTGCAATGCATTCCATCCAAAGTCCCATGTCAGCATAATTTTATAGAGTTTGCTTTGCATACCAATATGCAGAATTTTTAGATTTTGATAATTCATTCTTTCAGTATCCGTTAAGTTCTTTTCTTTATCTTCAATAACCTTCAACAGCTGCTTTAGTCTTTTACTTTTTTCTGTCATTCTGTAATTCTCCATTCCTGTATCAAATGCTTCCAAATCATTCCGGTTGTCCAGTATACCTGCATAGCATAGCCGTCTTTCCCCATATAGCTTGTCATATCGTGCCGGATCAGTTTATGTTCAACACTATCATAGGGTATCTGACTTGATGTTATCAGTGTACCACTCCCCTGCTTTTCATCATTTTTCCCACCATGAATATATGGATTTAACCCGCTTGCTGCAGTACCCGGATGAAGCATATCCGTACCCTTCATTCCATATGGCGGAATGTTTACCTCCGGATTTAACTGACCGCCAGCATACTCATCACCAACTTGATAAAAGTGTGAAATTTCATGTACCATCGTTATTGCTGTTTCATCACCGTTTTCAAGTATAACAGTCGTATCTGCACCAAACGTAAAGCCGCTTAAAGCGTCCTTTTGATCATTCAAATCCATTTTTGCCGGAGACAGACCGATAACACCGTCGCATTCAAATTCATTCTTTAAATGCTTTAACAGATTCCAGGTACGAAGTCTGCCAAACCATGTGTCCAGATCATACACATCCCCTCTTATATCCAAAGAATCATGCAGTATCAGCTGCAATCCGTTCCGGGATAAGGGTAACCTTTTTAATATCTCATTATGCCAGGTTTGCATTTGGGTATTCATGACGGAATGCTCCTTTTTTTTCTTAGATGTCAGAAGCGGTACAATCAGAAATTTCTTCACTGGTATAACGGTTGTATTAACACTCTCTTTTTTGCAGGCATCCCCTATCTGTACCTCAAACTGCATATCCCCCTGTTGAATATCTGTATATGGAATATAAAACAGGATTTCATCTTTGTTTGTTTCCTCCGGATGATAATCATGCTTTGTATCTGAATTGTCCAGAGTGGCTCTGGCAGCCTTTTGCAAGCTTTGATCGAAACAGGAGTCCTTAGATTTTGCGAGCAGGATGCTGTTACGCTTTGCCACATGTGTTGAAATCGCAGCAGGTGTGCCATCGTGTTCATTGATACCATATCCGAGTGCCTGATCAAAAACAAGCTCATAGTCACAGGATGTTTTCTGCGAAGCACTCTCACAGCCAAAGCAGCCTATGATCAGAATGAATAGAATGAATTTCTTCATAATTGCTGAAGCTGTATAAGTTCGGCTTGCATTGCGATGATTTCATCAGGTCCCAGACTTGCATTTTTTATTTTGTTATACAATGCATTCACTTCACTGAGAATCAGCTCCCAGTGTACCATTTCTTCTTTCATCTGGTGAAGCTGTCCCTGTACTTTTTTAATTTCATCTACCTTATCATCATATGACTTTTGTACATTATTTTTTTCTGTTTGACTACATTGATAATCATACTTTGCGGATTCCAAATCACGACTGATTGCTGCCAGTCTTTCTTTGGAGGCACAATATTCCCGATAGGCTGCATCTGTGTCTGCTTCCTGGTCATTCAGCAGCTTGTTAAAAGCCAGATAAGCTCCATATCCGGGTACCCAGAACCATCTTTTTAACAGCTCATTTTGTTTCTCTGCTTTTCTTCTGGCACTTTCGAGTTTTTCCTGTGCTTTGCTGTATGCTTCTTGTTTGCTTATATAGGAAGCATTATATGCATCATATAAATTCTTTCTGCCTTCATATATACTCTCCTGCTCATGATTTTTCTGTTTCAATATTTCCATATGTACATACAGGGCAGATAGATTTGCGTTCAATTGGTCACATAGCACTTTTTTTTCATCGAATAACCGATGGACCCTATTTCGGTTTTCATCGGCCTGGATTCTGATCTGCTCAAGAGAATCCAAAATGCTCTGTTCCTGCCGTTCCAGCCTGGCTATATCCTCATCACTAAGATCCATATGAATGGAGTTTTTTTGCAGCATTTGTAAAATCTGTTCCATGATTTTTGTCAGCTGCAGATTAGCTGAATCCGTCTTTTTCATGTTTTTATCTGCGCTATTATCTTTATTTTCCATAAGCTAGCCTTTCAGTGTGCTGATTTTTTTATTGCTTTCTGCAACCTGCCGATTCAGGTTATTTGCAACATTACCAGCTGTTTTAGAAGCCATATCCCAGTGCTGTTCTCTGCTCATTTCAGCCTTATCTGCTTTTGTAATTGTCTCGTTTAAACGGAATCTTGTATTTTCAGCACCATTGATAAAGTCTGTGGAAATGCTTTTTACAGCTGCCCACTGTACCATATACGTCAGTAACGGGATCATAACACTGTCTGTGTAATAAAATTCAATGCGTTCTTCTTTGTCAATTTCCTGAAGATCTTGAATTGTATCCTTTAAATCAGATGTGGCAAGAGCCTTGCAGCATTTTTCCATAGATGTCCAGAATAAAGCGATGTCCATAACAGCAACAACAACATTTTTTAAACAGGATACAGCAACTATCAGGGAACGAACAGCTGCTTCCACACTGTTTTTTTCAATTACCATCGTCTTCAGTCGATTTGTATATTTGGCAAGATTGGCTAATTGCTTTGTCTGTTCCTCTTCCAAACGGATCAGCTCAGCATTGATTTCCGTTAATCTCTTGCTGCGGTTTTCCTGTACGCTGCTTTCCTTCTGTGACTGCTCGGCAATTTGTGAAGAAACACCATGTAAAGCTGCACTAATGCTCTTAAGCGCACTTGATTTTTTGTTAACCTGCTTTTCTGCTTCCGTAATTTCAATATCCTTAGCACGGATGTCAGACCTGATGCTTTCCCTTTTTTCATCATTATCCGCTGTTTCAAGAGCTTTAACAAGTTCCTCTTTCTCTTTCTTCAGACTTTCGAGTCTATCCTTTGCGGCATTTGCTTCTTTTTGTGCAGTGTCAAGCTTTTCCTTATCCTCAGTTGAGCTTTCTGTAGAACCTGATTTCCCTGCCACATCAGCTGCTACAGAAGCAGCACTGCCAAGAAATGAGAATACAGCGCCCATGATGTCCATTGTACGCTGATGCTTTTCAGCATCCAGCTCTGCCTTGCTAAGCTTCTCATATTCGGTCTGCAGCCTGGTCAGACGTTTCTTAATTTCCTGTTGGGCAATATCCGCCGCTTCCTGCTCACTTTGAAAATCCGCCATCTCCTTCTGTATCTGATCCTGATGTGCATACTGGCGATTGTTTTCGTCAATAGTGTTTTTTAAGGTTTCTGAAGTATCCCCCGCCATTTTCTGATAGTCCTTTGCCAGCTGCTCCGCCTGTCTGCTCATTGTACCTGCAATTACAGAAAAGCGTTCCAATTTCTTGATTGCAACCTTTTCCGCACCCTTAGTCAGCCAGTCAAAGAAACCAATCAAATCATGAATAACAGCAGAGGACTGTCTTGCGAAATCGTCAATCACATTGATTCCCTTATCGTTTAAATCCATCAATGTTTTCTGCAGATCCCATATCTGCGTTTGTACATCAAAGCCATACACCGCATGATATGCAACATTTAGCAAATCTACAGAATTATCAAGATTCTTGAGTACGGTGTCCAAATCCATTTTGTGAAGTATATTCTTTTTCTCTGTCACCACTAGTGTAGAGGATGCATCCGGGGCTTCTTTCAGGCTGTATGTCTCTCTAATACCACCACTGTCCATAGAAATTGTATGATCCTTTTCAACCTTTAAAATTAAATCATTTGCCATTGTGTTTTACACTCCTTTTCTTTATAAGGAATCATAAGTATGCGCATAACTGATTCATCCTGTACATACTGTAATATATTTCTGCATCTTGGTACTTCGGATCTACGTGTCATGCGAATATAATAACAAATACTGCAATTTGCTTATTATAAAAGAACCGGTTCCAAGATAGAATCGGCTCCTCTTTTTGGTTGTGAACTAAAGATGTTTTCACTTCATATTATTGCCATTTATTATATCTGTTTTATCTACGAAACAGCATTTATCCGCACTGATGGAATTCGGCAAATGATACACCTTGGTTTTTTGATTCAGGTCATATTTGTGTGTAAATTTTCCCTTTGCAATTTCAAAATGATTATGATTTCCTGTAGCTCTGCCTGCAGTTCCCGCATTCGCTATCTGTGTGCCCTGGCTATATTTTACACCAACTAGATACCGTCAAGATTGTTGTCGTGTATAATCATAATCGTAGCATAGTCCATTGTTCCATCCGCAAAGCGAACCTTATTCTGAGACTGCCAGAATACTGCATTTCCCAAATCCGGTCCATCAACGCCGACACAGACTACATCAAAGGGAGCATATAAAGGACTGCATCCACCTTTATAGCCTGCTAAATCAAGCGCATTAACTCCCTGATGTGAGTATGATCCATTATTACCCTGCGTGATATTCATGTGCTCCACAGGAAACAGAATATTCTGTATTCCGTCTTTCATGCTTTTTTGATGTGCTTGCATTTTATCTTCTCCTTTATGTTACATACATACTGATTTTTATTGAAGAAAGCTCTGCTTTTCGTAATCAGTTTCTTTACATGTGTGCATTATTCCCGCATGTGCAAAATAATCCTATCCGAAAATATATTGAACAGGATCATGCTTAAGCTTACATTTCTTCCGGAATTTTAAAACTCAAAAGTGTCTCACGAACATCAGCATCCTGAGGCCACTCATCACAGAAAACAAGATAGTTGCTCATTTTCTCTGATCCCTGATATGTACCCATGCAATACATATCATCCAGTATAACGGAATTTGCATCAGCTGTTGTATTTGTTTTTTTCAAATACATAGTATATGCAATTTCATACTTGTTCTGTGGAGTGACACTGAGGAAATCTGACAACTCATCATTTCCCAATGGTCCAACAAGAACACGTGAATAACCACAGCCTAGATAAGCCATTAAGCTTTTGTGAATCACCATGAATGCAGATGATTGAGATAATTGATAACATTCTGATGCGGTTCATAGGCAGTCCGATTATAATGAATATCAACAGCAGCATACGTTCCGGATTGGTCCTTTGTAATCGCCATTCTACCCCCTCCTTCCATCCTCAGGATATCAGAACACCAATATGATGAGGGCAAATTTTATTATTTATACAAATTAGAGATTCTGTTCTACAAAGTGGTTTGGTAAATAAAAAAGGAAAAAGAGTAATTCATCCTGATTAGATGACATTACTCTTATTAACCTCACTATAATTATATCGAGTATGGTATTTACTTTTCATAAGAAAGAAAAATTATAAAATCAGCGTATTATAACTGCTTTTTTCATTGAATTATAGACACTTGCAAACTGTCCTTTACTGATTCACAACACTCCGAAATAAGAATAATTGATTCTATATTTCCCTGTTCTACCGTTATAGCCAAACAAAGTGCTTCAATACTACATATAAATTCCCAGACACCATTTTATAAACTCATACAATGCTGAACATGTAATTCCTACAAGAATATCCTTTTCAATCGTATAACTATGCTTTTTAATATACTGAACTATGCCAGCTTTATCTTTTTGTATAGCATATGCATATATATGTTCCAGTATTTCTTTATTTTGTGAATTCTCCGTTTTTGAAATAGATTCCCATAATTCCTTTTTTAAAAGATTCCAAGCCTCTGGACTAATTTCATTGGTCTGAATATTGATTTGGTTATTATTCCCTATAACTGTATTCGATATATTCGAATAATTCGTATAATTTCCCATAAGTTACTCCTCGCTTTATATTTTCAATTCCGGATATTCATCAGCATCCGAAATACTCACTTTATTATCGCTGCCTATGATCGAATCACTGATATCGGAATATGAGGTCTTAGATTGATCCGCATATACTATAATCCCATGATTTGTGATATCCAGCTTTTCAAGGTTAATAATGATTTCATTTTCAATTGCATGTCCATTCATGATATTTCTAATCACATCGATAACCTTTAAGGAGAACTCATCATCTTTGCTATTGATCCAGAAACTAATTCCACTTCCCGTAGAAATAATAATATTTTTCCCAAGATTCTTATTTTTTTCCCAAGTGCGATAAAGCATATATCCTGAAATTGCCGCACTAATCAAAAACATAAAGCTGGTAAACTTTATTTCAGCAGCAGTCACTGTATAGAAAAAAATATAAAAGCTAATTATGAAAATACCTATTGCATAAGGTGAATATCCATACTTAGGCGGATAACGCAGAGATACACTGGCAACATTCTTAATTTGAATAATTGCATCATCCATTTCTATTATGTTCTTCTCAATTTTTAATATTGGTGAAGAAAGTACATTTACATCAGCCTGATAATTCATTCTAATCCCCTCCATTTAAATTCCATTCAGCTACTTCAGTTTGACCATTGTCATCTGCTTTTTTATTAATTTCAGTATATAAGATATGTCCATCTTGTGTTAAAGCGACAGTGTGAAGCCATCCGGCAGAAATCTGTACAACATTGCTCCATTCCTGCACTTCTGTCTGACCAAAATTCTCTTTTTTATCAAGAATCTCCGTAGCTATTACAGTTCCATCCTTACGGAGCCCTATACTGTGAAATCTACCTGCTGATATTGCAATAATATCACGCCAGTCTGATACGGAACAACGCCCATCTTTCTCATATCCTGCAGAAACAACAGTGCCATCTTTTTTCAGCCCCAGTGTATGATTCGAGCCTGACGCTATTTGTATTATATCTGTCCAACCATCCACATCCGTTTCACCAAAATCGTATTTTTCATTATTGATTTTTGTAGATACAACCGTTCCATCCGATTTCAATCCTATAGTATGATCCCATGCTGCACAAACCTGAATGATATCTGTCCAATCATCTACATCTCCTTGCCCAAAATCATACATGTCATCAATGAATGTAGAAATTACTGTACCGTCTTTGCGTAACCCAACGGTACGCCACATCCCTGCTGATACCTGAACAATATCAGACCAGCTATCTACTTCTGCTTGTCCTGTATCGTTAGAAGTATTTACTGAGGTTGAAACAACAGAACCGTCATCTTTCAAACCCACTGTATGATATTCGTTGGAAGATATTTGTATTATATTTTCCCAATCTTTCACATTATTTTGTCCACGATTATCTTCAGCTTTGTGAATCTCTGTAGATAATACGGTACCGTCTTTTTTTTAAGCTATCGTACTGTATACACCGGCGTCGATTTGAGGTGAATTGTGTTCTTTAGTATTCACTATCCCTTTTTCATTTTTCTGTTCTTTTTTAGCTTTCTGTTCTTTTTTAGCGGAAACAGTGTCAGTTATATTTTCATTGCCATGTGATGTTTGCTGCATTGCTGTATGATAAGAAGAGCACTCAGAATATGAACGCCTGCTCCAGCCATGATGGCTAATTTCCTTTTCCTGTCTCTTTCAGCAAGCATCTGGGATTCACATAGTTGTCGATACTCTGCCTCACATTCTTTCAGATTTCCTTTCTGTATAACCATTTCTGTCGTTATCAGCGGGCCGATTATCTTTTCACAATACCTTCTTATATTCTCTTCAAAGCTTAAATCAACAGATAAGGTAAGTTTTTCATCTTCCAGAAATTTATTAATTTTATCAGTTATCAACTTTTCATGCTTTATTTTTAACAAATCCTCATCCATGCATGATAATAATTTCTTTTTATCTAAACCGTAAGTATCTTCCATTTTTATTGCATAATTTTCAAGGATATCGTCAAGCGTCTGTTGCTCATTCATTATTAGAAATTTATCTGGCTGCTTATAAGCCCTATTTTTCAAGTCTTCATTCATTAATTCAATCAATTTTTGTTTTTCGGAACCGCACGATTCACAGATATCTGATTCTGCTGCATTACAAAATCCGCAGGTACAGACCCAAAACACATTATTTATTAAGGATAGGGTATGAACCGTTAATCCTGAAGTATAATCATTTAATAAATTCAATTGCTGACGATCATAGTTTAACTTGATATTCGAAACTATATGACCATTCACAACATACTCTTCTCCGTCAACAATATAGCTAATTAAAGATAAATCTGTAGATGCGTCAGATAGCTCTATTTCATATACAAAACCTAGCAAATTTTGATTTTGATATTCTGAAACGTATTCAAATCGTTTAATTGTAAATTCCTGTCCATGAAAATTAAATTTCATTTGCATTAAATCATTTGTTCATTGAAAAATCGATTATACCTTTAGAAATCTTCTGTATATGTCATTACGCTTTACAATAATATTTTCGATGCTATAAAGCCAATATACTGAATCTAATCCTAATCGATTACGTATACCGTCTTTATCCATGCAATTATAGAGCACGTAAAATAAATCATATTTAAAAATTTAGATTATAAGTATCCGTATGCAAAAAAAGTCAGTCTATGATGCAATAAAATCTGCAAAATAACCTGACTTTTTATTTAAATATTATTCATCGGCTGTGTTTTCTTCCATAACCTGTTGAGCAAGAGCTTTTACATCTTCTCCGTTCTCAACTTTCTTTATAACTTCAACAGCACGTTTCACTGTATTGACATTTGGTTCCATCACCCAGGAATTAAATCCGTTTGCCGGTGACCATGCACTGCCATTACCGGTTCCATTAACGGAAATTTGTTCAATATCCCAGCCACTCATATCGTTTATCTGCATTTTGATCAAAGATGTCATTTCGCTGTTACTCATATTTGTCTGGAAGCTACCACTGACTGCATCCAAAATACTCGTATAATTTGTAATAATTGATGGTGAAATTGCTTTGTTTATGATTCCGGTAATAACTCTCATCTGATTCTTACCACGATCGCGGTCACCGCCCCCTAAATTATAACGTTCGCGGGCAAAGCGTAATGCTTTTGCACCATCCATATAAACTTCTCCTGCTTCATAAGAATAAGTTCCATCACTTGCTGTAAATGCTACTGGATTATTAACCGTGATACCACCTAAAGCATTAACAATATTCTCAACGCTTGAGAAATTTACACGTACATAATAGTTAATATCGATACCAAAATAATTTTCCACTGTTTCTATGGTGCAGTCAACTCCAAAAATACCAGTATGTGTCAGTTTATCTGTCTGACCTCCCTGACATGGCTGAGGAACATAATAGTCACGAGGAATGCTAGTTAACAAAATCTGATGTGTTTTAGGATTCACTGTTGCAATCATATTAACGTCAGATCTGGATACTGTTGATATTGTCCCATAAGTATCAATGCCAGTAATGTAAACATTAAATGGTTCAGAAGTCACATTTACGTTTTTACTAATATCTTTAGTTGTAGTCTTATATTTGTAGCTTTTTACAATCTTTGTTTCTGAATCAAATTTAGAATGATTATCCTCAAACAGGCTTCTTGTGGCTTCATCCATAATGATAGCATCAATTTTCCCATCATATAGATCATCAGCAATAGTCTTATAAGATTTATAATCAACCGTTGATATATCCTGTCCTGCGTCTTTCTTTATGTCCGCAAGTCCCTTTTTCATGATATCCTGAGTTCCTGTTTTTGTTAAGCCAAATTTACTATTTTTTAAATCTTCAATACTTTCAGCTTTATTCTCTTTCATCACTACTACAGATACAATAGATGTCTGCGTATCATCCCCAGTCATTCTGGAGAATGCTGATCCTGTTTTAAATAAATACCAGTTACCAACGCCTAAGAACACCGCTAATATAACAATCAATATTTTTCCCAATACCTTATTTACTTTATTTACTTTTTTCCCAAACTGGAGATAATACATTCCTAAAAGCAGAAATAATAATATGACACATACAATCATTGCATATTTCATAGGGATCACATTTACCGTGAATACCTGAACAATCATACCTAAAGTTAGTAATGCATAAAGAAGGACAAAATAAAAACCTACATTTTTAAATAAAGGCGTTTTCTTTGTCTTATGTATTCTCTTAGCCATAAACAGCCTCCTTTTTTAATCAACAGTTCTATTATAAAGGTTTTTCAACTATTTGACCATACGATTTGTATTACATTTCCTTAATATTACACAAATTTCATTCAATCTTGGATAATAGACAATTACCAAGGTTGAAAAAGGATGCTGAAGGATGGATCATTGCTATGTTACTTTCATCACAAATGATTGGTCATAGATGTTATAAAGGCAAACTAAAAAAGAAGTTTGATAGGCGAAGCCTCCCCTATTTATTGTTTGCCGTATGATTTAAGGGAAAAAAATTCTAATTAAAAATGATTGAAATCAATACTTCTTTAAAAAACGTTAAAATTTTCACCTCTTTGTTGTCAAATTGTTTGAAGAAAAAAGCAGGAATAATTTGCAAGCGGTTTAAAATCAGCACATGTCCAAAATCATAACCACTAGTTGAACTAGTGGTTTGAGTAAGCCCTATAAGGGCTTGTTACCAGTGACGCTATTCACGCTCTGAAGGGCTCCCAAACGCCCCCTCTTTTCTGGCTGGCTCTAAAGAGCCTTTTATTTGCCTTCTCTTACTACTTCTTCACCCATAAACGGGTCAATGAATTCTTTCATACTCATTTGATGTGCGAGTTTATCTTTTACTGTATCTGCGAAAAATACTCTTGTCCAAAAATGCCTATTTCCATATTTATATTTCAAATTTGCAAATCGGTCGAATATCATTAGACTACTTATCCTTTTAGTTTTCCATGAACGCTGATACGCTATATTTTTCCACTAACATATGGATATGAGATCTGCCTCTATTATCGTTACCGCCTTTCTTTCGCATATCGTTCTTAAAGTCTTTCCAATTTCTTTTTTATATTTCCCGTATATCGCCAATCTTCTATATTTGGGTGCAAATACTATATGGTATTTGTAATTCCATGTTGTGTGTGATAAAGTATGTACGTAATTTAATGGATTATTATTAGTGCTTGTTGTACCTCTCTATCTTTTATTATCGGAATGCCCAACGGTCGAGCTTTCCATTCTTCTTTTTGATATATACCCTTTTTGCAGATATTGGTTTGTAAGTCTTCGCCTTTCTTTCTTACAGAATCACATTCAGATACTGGTCTTGATGTTTTTCAAATTTTTGAATACTTATCTTATCGATTCCTCCAGCTCCTTTATTCTTCTTGACACTTTACTAAGCTTCTTCTAGCCTTCTATAACTAAGAATTTACCCATATACGCTAAGTAATTTTTACTTTAATGATTCGTTCATTTGCGTTTACTATCTCCTTTTTCTATAATGCTGCTTCCTGCACAGCCTACTCCTATGGACTATGTTTTTACTATTTTCACCATCATTATAATACTTGTAAGTTCGTGAAGTGAGCGCCCTCCCATATTCATCGCTTTCACCATGCATCAAACCGTAAACTACGCTTTCTGAATTCTGTATATCTGTTTTATCATTTCGCTTTTTCCTTATAGGTAAAGAGCCATTAAAATATACAGATTTCACAGAGGCACCACCCCCTCCTTTGTATACATGCCATGTGCTTTCACACTTACAGGTCTTTTCGGTTCTTGCAGTATTTTCCGAGTCACATAGGATTTCCTATTCTTTCCGCATGGTTTCCACTTGTAAGCGCCACTGCACCCTGATAGATTCATGCCTTCCTACCACTTCCGCACGTTCCCTCACAAATTCGCACTGGGCTTCTATTTGCGTTTGGCTGCACCCTTAACACCATAAGTCTTCAACTCATGTAGAATAATTTTCACTTCATGATTTTAGAACAATTCTTCCTATTAGATACTTATTCAATTTGCATCAGTATTATGAATTCTGTGTGTGTAACTGCCTGTCATACAAAGGCACCACTTCCAGTGATGCTACAACTATCTACCATTAGTGCTAATGTTATGAAATAATTGATCATTCAATGTAAATCGATCAACTGTTTTATGAGAGTCTCTCAATTTTGTTCTTTTTCCATTTTTCACCACCTCTTATCATGCATATTATTGCTATTTTTTTGCTTCAGGTAGTGTATGGTATTTCGACTGCTAAAAGACATCTGTAAAATATCCGTCTCCCATGGCATTATGATCTCATAAGAGACGGTCCTTTTCTTTTATTCTTATTGACTTCCTATTGGTGATGTTGTTCTTATATCAAATGTTAAATCAACATTCTAATACCTTAATCAATGATTTTTCATTTAGCATAGCTATAATTTCATTTCACATTCACGATAATTGAGATAATAACAATTTTGCTAAAGGTTAAATAATATAATCCCCAAAATAATTGAACTAATACCAATTAATTTTCTAATTGTTATCTTTTCTTTCAACATCAATTTACTTAGCAATAATACAAAAATATAACTTGTAGAAGTTAAAATAGGTCCAAGCTTGTAATCAATTCCAGTATATGCGTATATATTAATAATCATTGTTGATAGTAAAATCGCGTAACCTGAAAAAACATATATGTTTAAATATTCATAAATTGGATGCTTATAACTTTTTTTAGTACTTTTTTTTAATAAAATTTGAGAAAATGCAGCTAAAAATGACGATCCAACCATAATCCATGCATAATAATTACTCATCTTTCGATACCACCAATATTCCTAAAATAATAATAATCGTTCCTAAAATATTCCACAATGTTATTTCTTCACTGAACAAAAGTATGGACCAAAGTAATGACCAAAACAATAACATCCCTTTGTTCACATATGCAATTGACAAGTCAAAATTTTTTAATATCTTTTGCCAGAAGAATGCATATATTACTAATAAACTTCCCATAATAAATATTAAAAAAATGAGTTGATATGAAAATAAGCCATAAACTTTTAATTGCATAGATGCTAATTTTGAAAGAACGCTTACTAAAGAATAAAGCAATATTAATGATTGAATTTTCAAAATGTTTGAAAGCCTAATTTTTTTCATCTATTTCCACTTCCTTCTACTTAGTTAAAAACTTCTTTATTGCTGGTAACAAATTCTTCATCATTCATTTCAATCACAGGATAAAAATTACCTTCCCTATTTACATCTATATTAGGTATTATTGCTTTCATTTCAAATTCTTCTTTTCCGTTTTCAATGTATTCACCTTCTATAACAAAGCTTCTTTCATTTTCTTGATCTATATAATGAAGGTATCCTCTTTTTCCAGTTAAATCCGTATTTGTTTTAATGCGTATCGTTATATAATCATATTCATCATTAAAACTTTCATAGTTAATTAATTCTGAAGTAAAGAAATCAACAGTTTTTATACTATTCAATGGTGTTGTATATTTTACGATTTTAAATGAATCCAATAAATTGATTATAGAATATGAAACTCGCTCATTCGTATAATGTGTTTCTAAAAAGTTTCTATACAAATCCTCATTATAACCAGTATAAAGATATGTATTCTTTTTTGTTAAAAGAGCTGATAAATTCGTAATCCCTAATTTGTCCATGCCTCTATTTATAGTAGGAGTTCTTGATAACCATCCACCTGTATTTATTTGATTGGAAAAATAATCCTTCCCAAACTCGTGATAAGCGTCAAAATATTTATAGTTAAACCGATAAGAAGAAAAGTCAGCAAAGTATATCTTACTCTTATCTTTCATTGTGTTAAACAATTGATTTGCCTCTATTTCATTATATTTAGCTAAAGTTAAACTCTTTTCAAAATATGCATGAAAACCTATAAAGAAAACTAAAATACTCGTTATACACACAACCTTAGGTATATGTATATTCTTAATATATTTCTTATCATAACAAAATATTGAAGTCACTATAAACATAAAGGTTGTAGGAACCATTACTCTAGTAACAATTCTTCCTATGTAATAAAAATAAATAAATAAAGATATGTATGCTATAAAATTTCCAATAAATAAAATCCAAAACGAACTTCTTTTGTTTATCAAGAAAAAAAGAATAGCACCACCTAGATATATAACAAAATACGAATCGACAATTATGGTATTGAGCATTGTTATAAAAAGATCTCGTTTTCCTATAATTACCTGTTCTTTATCTTTTACTCTTGCAAGTTCTTTCATACAATCAACACTTAATGTATCATCGTACAATAATATTCCTGAATCATATAGCTGAAAATCATTTCTAGTAATTCCCATTCTTTCATATATTTCTTTATTTTCTTCATAAGATGGAAATCCATAGTCCGCAAGTTTCGATCGTAATTTCGTGAACTCTTTATAGTCTTTCCACTCAGAATCAAAAGCGTATGCTGCTGTATCAATCGCGATAAATGCAATTGATACAGTAAACAACACTGTGAAACAGAATACATAATTTTTAAACTTACTAAAATTTAAATCCTTATTTAGTATAAGAATGCAAAATCCAATCATAGCTGCGTACAATGTTACGATATTGAAAGAACTTTGTCTTATCAATAAACACATCCAAACGCAAATAAATCCAATGTACATGTACCATTTTTTCTTTTTATATAACAAATAATGAAATATATACAGATATCCTATGATGCCAATTAAAATTGAAATACGAGTAAACTGCAAAATTGACAAAAACTCAGAATAAAACATCCCAATTAGTAATACATAAGCTGGTAGACCATATTTTTTTCCAATTTTATCAATTAGTAGAAACCCTAAAAGAATAAAGCTTGTTATGACTACTGCAATTTCAAACAAAGTATACCAGTTTATACTCGGAAATACGTTGTATAGAAACGTCAATCCCTTTCCAATAATTATATTTATAAAAACAAGATATCCTCCGCTATCTCCATAAGCACCTGAAGCCAATGCTCTCATTCCTGTATCATCATTAGTTTCATTATAAGGAGTATTTAAGATTAAACATTGAATAAGTAATATAAGATTTATAATAAATATCCAGAAAATATCTTCTCTTATTAAATCACTAATGAATTTTTTAAATCTTATAAAACTCATTATTCTGCCTCCATTCATTATTTATCAATAATATTTGCAAAATAGCTAAAATAATAATTAGGATTATCTTCAGCTGTTATCATGTTCAAATCCTGAATAACCACTGTACCAAAAGGCTCATAAGATTCAATTACTTGCCCATTTCCTAAATAAATTCCCACATGGTGTATATGGAAATTTTTTCCATTTCGACTCCATCGATGAATGCAATTTCCCTCTTCATCTACTTTTACATCTCCGCAATTCTCTTTTGACCAGAAAATTAAATCTCCTGGTTTTAACTGTTTCCTATCCACGTAGATTTTATAGTTATCATATACATATGGTGACATGGAATATGTCTTCCAATCATTCGAATTCGCAGTACCTGTACCAAATCTATCTAATCCTGTTGCTTGATATACATGATAAACAAAACTAGAACAGTTATATCCTGGGTCAGCATCCACATATGCATAAGGTTCACCTAATTTTTCAAGGCCGTTAAAGATGATTTGTGATCTCATATTTAATGCGTCCGTAGCCTGAAAAGTAATCTTCCCATCAGAACCCGCATGAAATACAATTCCTGATAGTTCGCCATCAGTACCTACATAGTCTTCAATTCTAATATCATGATTTTTTTTCATGATATAAGTTTCTTCATCAAAATAATATAAATTGTCTTTATGGCTTTGAAATTTTGTTTTTCCTATTCCATATTCATCAAAGTAATACGTTTGATTGTTATATTCTTGAAGACCTGTACGTACTCCAGTAGGGGTATTTACATCAAAATAATAATTGCGATTTATAGAATCTACGTACTCAACTCCTGTTTTTGCCTTTCCAGTTGATCGATCAAACCAATATTTCTTATCGATTCCATTTATTTCAATCGTATACATTCCAGTACACATATTTCCAGTCTTAGGATTAAAATAATATTGATCTCCATTCGCTGTTACAATCCCTGTTTTTAAAACTCCGCTTGCAGTAAAATAATAAACAGTGCTATCATTAATTTTTATAATTCCATTTGACAAGACTGCTGTACTCTTATCCGCATAGTAATGTTTATTGTTCTTTGTTTTAACATATCCTTTTCTCGCTGCACCTGTCGTATCATCAAAATAATAGCGGTTTCCATTTACATTGATGACACCTCCACGGAATACATCTCCATTTTGAAGAAAATAATACTTGGTCTCATTCACTGTCCCCTTATTTACAACATGGAATCCTGTAAGCATTTTACCAGTTTTTTCATCTAATAAATATTTTTTTCCATCGATCACATGATAGCCTTTTTTCATAATTCCAGTCTTTTTATCAAAATAATATTTGCTGCCATTTACTGTTTTAATTCCGCCTTTATAAACTCCACCTGTCTCTAAATAATAATAAGTATTACCATTTAAAGACCTCATTCCGGTAAGCATCACACCTGTTTTACTATCAAATACAAATCTTCTTCCGTATTCATCAACTAAATTTCCTTTATGTGCTGCACCTGTTGTTTTATTAAAGAAATAATAGCTACCACTTGTTGGTTCTTTATACAGACCTTTTTTAAACACGTCTCCTTCTGGCATAAACTTATATTTTGTCTCATTGACTGTTCCTTTATTTACAGTTCTAATACCTGTAAGCATTTTACCAGTTTTTTCATCAAATAAATATTTTTTTCCATCGATCACATGATAGCCTTTTTTCATAATTCCAGTCTTTTTATCAAAATAATATTTGCTGCCATTTACTGTTTTAATTCCGCCTTTATAAACTCCACCTGTCTCTAAATAATAATAAGTATTACCATTTAAAGACCTCATTCCGGTAAGCATCACACCTGTTTTACTATCAAATACAAATCTTCTTCCGTATTCATCAACTAAATTCCCTTTATGTGCTGCACCTGTTGTTTTATTAAAGAAATAATAGCTACCACTTTTTGGTTCTTTATACAGACCTTTTTTAAACACATCTCCTTCTGGCATAAACTTATATTTTGTCTCATTGACTGTTCCTTTATTTACAGTTCTAATACCTGTGAGCATTTTACCAGTTTTTTCATCAAATAAATATTTTTTTCCATCGATCACATGATAGCCTTTTTTCATGATTCCAGTCTTTTTATCAAAATAATATTTCGAACCGTTTATTTGAACCAATCCTTTTTTCTTTATACCATTCTGATAATAATATGTATTTGATTCTATTGTTACAAATCCATTATTTTCTTTTGCAACAATGCTATATTCTGGTTTGTTAAAAAGACATATATAAAAAGAGACGCTGATAAAAATAAAGATGAATAACTTTTTCATCAAGTTTTGCTTTTCTTTTACTTTCATATATTTCACCTCTCCTTTCAATTAACAACCTTGAGTATACTTTTTCGTATTTCAAAAATCTATTTTTATATCGTTTAATGCGCTGATTAGATGCAAAATAATTAATTTACTTGTATAACAGATATATTTTATTATCTAAGTAATTCAGAGTCTTTATATCTAAAACTTTCACTTTTTATGTCTAAGCTTTCCGCATTATATACATTTCGCACAATACATGGTGGATCGGCATTGATTGCTAAATAAATTCTTCCAATATACTCACCAATCAAACCTAAGAAAAATAGAATTAATCCAGAAAAAAAACAAAGTACCACCATCATAGATGGCCAACCAGCAGTAATTTGTGGATTTAAAACTTTAGAAATAATTATACAAATAATTGCCAAAACACTTAGACATGCAATTGTAGATCCAATATACATAGCAAGTCTTAATGGTTTTATAGAAAACCCTAATATATTTCCCCAAAGTTTAAAAAGCTTTTTAAACGTATAATTTGACTCTCCAAATTCACGTTTTTTATGTTGGATTGGTATGCAACCGATGTTGTCCGTTGTTCTTAAAAACAACCCTTGTAAATAAGGAAATGCGTTATGATACTGGATTACATAATTTCGTACAAATTTTTTTATTACCCAAAAACTACTTGTCTCCAGACCTTTTGGTTTTCCAATTAAAAACCGTACAGATATATAGTTTAATTTACTTAGTAAATTACGAAATACATTATGCTTCTTTTTAGGATAAAATCCATATATAATATCATAATCTTGTTCTTCCATCGTCTCTAGCAACAGTACAATTTGCGATGGATCTGTTTGCAAATCATCATCCATACTAATTACAAAATCCCCAACAGTATATCGCAATCCTTCCATGGTCGCATTATGCTGCCCAGCATTTTTGGCTAAGTCAATCACTTTAATAAATTTATATTTCTTTGCCAATTCTTTCAAAACGCTGATTGTCTGTCGACCATCAGGGGAACAATCATTTACAAGCACAAATTCATATTTTTTTATACCAATTTTATCCAGTTCGTTGATTGTTGATGATATAACCTTCTTTATACTTTTGCTTGAATTGTAACAAGGTATTACAATAGAATAAAAATTATTTGAATTTATCATCTTAAAGTTTACTCCACTTCGATAGTTATTTCATCCATACAGGTATGTAATAACTTTTCACATTCTTCAAGGGTATCTCCCTTTACAATGAGTTGTCCAATTCTATGTGTACCATTTTTAAACGCATGAATAGTATCTCCAATTTTATAATCAAAAGATACATCTACAACATTCTTTTGATCGGTAATATTTTTATCTTGGCTCTTTATGATTCCATCTTGCTCTTTATAAAGAAGCATACTTGCATTTGGTGTACCACTTGAAACTCTTACTTTAGAAAAATCAGGTTTTTCATCCATAGCTGCTTTTAAAATAATTTCATAATAATCAAGTCCATAATAAATGCTTACTAACTCCGCTAAGCACGTAGCACCTGATCGCGCTCCAATCTCAATAACGTATACTTTACCATCTTTTAAGATATAATCACAGTTCATTGCAGCATTATCAATCTTTAATGCTCGTGCTGCCTTTTCAGTGATTTCAATAGCTTGTTTTACTATATCATCCCCCATATTATATGGGGCATAATGTCCAATAGGAATCCCTGTATCTGCTTGAAAAACATAGTCCCCATGTGGTAATACAAATTGCATTTTTCCATCGTACATAAACGCCTGAGCACCAAATTCCTCTCCAACGATGAACTCCTCTATAATACAGTAATCTTTATGTGTAGCTTCCATTACTTCATCAAAAGCTGATAATGCTTTTTCTTTCGTTTCAACAACAACGATCCCTCTACTTCCAGAAAGATCTACTGCTTTTATAATCAATGGAAAAGTCAAATCAGAGAACGATGTAATTAAATCATCTTTAGATTTTATTTCAAGATATTTTGCAGTACTTACTCCCCCTTCATTAAAAGCTTTTTTCATCAAACTTTTATCGGTAACCATTTCTGCACTTGCAGAAGATAGTCCTTTAAGCCCCAATTTATCGCATACATACCCGATAGTATTAACCGCAACGTCAGTTCCAGCAGTTACTATTCCATCTACTTTTTCTTCCTGCGCCACCTTTAATACCGCTTTTTTATCAGTCGTATTAATATAATAAACTTTATCTGCATAAGCGAATCCAGGATAATCTCCTTCAATGCTACATACGATGGAATAATAACCTAGTCTTTTAGCACATTTAATTAGTGGTACTTGATATATTCCTGCACCAAGAATAATAATTTTCTTCATTTTATATGCCTTCTTTCTTGAGAATTGTCTTAATTACATTTACTACAAATTGTGCTTCTTCAATAGACATGTCTACATACAGAGGTAATCTTAATATTCTCTTTCCTAAATCTTCAGTAACTGGTAACATTTCTGGTGTATACCCTAATTTTTGTCCATATGGTGAAGAATGCAAAGGTACATAACAAATATAACTTGAAATACCCTTTTCTTTTAAAGAATTGATTAGCTTTGTTCTTGTATCCTCATCTGGCAATACAATGCAGAACATATGCGCATTATGCTCGATACCTTCTGGCAATACTGGTCTTCTCAATAAGCCTTCCTTTTCTAAGCATTCTAGTCCGTTATAATATGTATTCCATACATTCATTCTTTTTTCTAGAATTTCATCATAGCGTTCCATTTGGGCTGACAAAATAGCTGCTAATAAATCACTTGGTAAAAAAGAAGAACCGATGTCATGCCATGTATATTTATCTACTAATCCGCGTAATACATTTCTTCGATTTGTACCTTTTTCACGGATGATTTCAGCACGCTCCATATATTTATCTTCATTAACAACAATTGCGCCACCTTCACCCATGACATAATTTTTGGTTTCGTGAAAACTAAAACATCCAAATTCGGTTAATGTTCCTGCATATCTACCTTTGTATGTAGATCCTACCGCCTGAGCAGCATCCTCAATCACGAAAAGACCATGGCGATTTGCAATTTCATTGATCTTATCCATCTCACATGGAAAACCTGCATAGTCAACAGCATAGATTGCTTTTGTTTTTGATGTTATTAGGTCCTCAATTAAATTTTCATCAATATTAAATGTATCTTCTCGAATATCACAAAATACAGGGTTTGCCCCTCTTAATAGAAATGCATTTACCGTAGAAGAAAAAGTAAAAGAAGGCGTAATTACTTCATCCCCTGGTTCTAAATCAATTAAAATAGAAGCCATCTCTAATGCAGTAGTCCCTGAAGTTGTCAACAGCATATTATCAATATGAAATCTCTTTTTAAAATGTTCATATACTTCTGTTGTATACTTTCCATCTCCTGATAATATGCTATTCCCGTTCAAGCAATCAACTACTTTATTAATTTCTAATTCCGTAATTGATGGTTTATTAAATTTTATCATTTCCTATCCCTCCTGAAATATCTCTAACCTTTTGAACTAATTGAGCTTGTAAAAGTATTTCATTATAGATTTTTTCTCTTACAGCAGTGTCATTTATAGCATTATAAAATTGACATATGGACTTTTTAAAATGAGAGTCACAGCTTAATTCAATAGTTTTAACTTCTCCACTTCGAATTATTTTCAAACTTGGTTTCAAATTGTCAGGGGCTGTAAAAATACGATCCGTTTGCATAATTCCTCTACTTCCCCATATGGATAGCATACATTGGTATTCACAGTCCATTCCATATTCTCCAATAAATACCTCATTTTTACTATTTCTAAACATATAACTTCCATATAGATCTACATCAAAATCCTCATAGGAATTCATGATACATGACTCCAATGTAATATCTTCTCCGAGTAACTTTGTTGCAAGTTTTATTACATATCCTCCAGCATCCAATAAAGCGCCTCCCCCTAATTCTTTATTGTATCTAAAATCATTTTTATCCCTTCTAGGAAAACCAAATCTAGCATGATATGAATGCACTTTACCAATTTTTCCATTTTCAATTTCTTTCTTTATTTCTGAAATTTGTGAATGATATTGGAACATATAATTTTCGTGCAATACAAGTTTTCTTTCTTCTGCTAATTTGACCAAGTTTAAACTATCTTGATAATTTGTCGTTGAAGGTTTTTCAACAAATACATGCTTATCATTTTCTAATGCTTTCTTTGCCCATTTATAGTGTAATGCAGGAGGCAGTGGTAGATAGATTGCATCAACTTCATTTGACATAATTAAGGAAGAATAACTCTCGAAGATCTTCCCGCCATAGTTATCTACAAAAGTCTTTCCTTTTTTCCATTCATTTTCAATTACAGTGTCTGCAACATCTCCATCCCACTCTTCTTTTGATGCAATTGCAACACCTACATATGTGAAATGCTCTTCTTTTTCTAATGAAGGTAAAAATCTACGAAATGCGATTTCTGATGGACATATAATTCCGATTCTAATTTTTTTCATTTTACACCTCTAATAATGATATTAAATTTCTAAGTTGTATGTTTAAACAATTATTAACCTGAACTAATTGATTTAAAGTTCTATAGCTTACCCAGAAATATCCTTCCTCTTCCACAGCATGTATCTCATTTTTATTTATTTCTATAATAACGTTTCGGTTTTGCTCATGATAAAATCTACCTCCTTCTTCTGAAAGTAGTACATCATGTATAATATCTACATTATGATTCATTTTATTCATAAATAAATCTACTATCTGATCCTGATTATTCTGTATTTTCGATGGCTCTAATTGAACAGTTGGTCCTAATTCCAAAGAATCAAAGCAGCCGATTTCCTTCTTTATCCTTACTAAAAATTTCTTTACACCATCATCATTACAAACAAATAGTCCAAATAAAGCAATCCCTGTTGCCTCAAATAATGGCTGGCACCATCTCGTTACTTCTCTTCCCTCAATCATAATGTCACAAAATATGACTTTAAAATCATGTTCATGAACACATTTCATTTCTTTCTCTGTATTTTTCCACGTTGAAAGATGATCTAGAGAAACCAATGCATCTTCTTCATCATCAAACATTTTTGAATTGTTTATTTGTTGATATATTCTAGGAATCATATACTCATCATGCATTGTAAAAATCGATTTAAATAAACTTTTATCATTTGCTTTTGCTTCCATTGCCTTTAATTCATTAGTTGAAAAACTGTGATTATAATATGGAATACAAGACAATACGGTTCGTGTATCCATATTCACAATATTGTCTTTTTTCATTAAACGCTTTATTTGTCCTAATGTCATCCATTTAAAATTTGGTTTTAACAAAATCTCATCCTGTACTTTTATGATAATATTTCGATTTCGTTTCTTATAAAAACGTGAAGATTGCTCTGATTGAATTTGATCTACGATGATTTCGTGATCAACCGCATTTAGGAAATATTCCAAATAATTCGGTTTTCTACCACCATGTTTTTGAGTAAAATTACTTTTTGTTGCTTGAATTGTAGGCGACAATTGTATTTTATTAATATTCCCAGGTTCAATTTTTGCCTGCATCAAAAAATTCAATACACCATCGATTTCCTTACAAATAATTCCTAAATAACCTATTTCGTTTTGTAAAATAACGGGTTGTTCTAATATGACATCATTTTCTCTTTTTCTTTGGAATCCTTTTACCGTGAAAAATGATAAATTCTGATTTCTAATTTGTCCTTCTTTTTCGTCATAGTACCATGGACTACACTCGTTCAAAGATATTTTTTCTATCTGAACCTCAAGATCGTTATTTCGTTGCTCAATCCACTCATCTATTTCATCATTTCCAGTAATATTTCCTGTTTTATTTAGCCAAGATTCGTAGAGAAGGATAATTGTATTTTTCACACGATTACCCCCTTACTACGCTTACTTCATTGACATCTTCTTCTGCAAGTCTCAATAAATATTTTCCATAATCCGTTTTCGCAAATTTCTCTGCCAATTTTAACAATTGAACTTTATCGATAAATCCTTTTATGTATGCAATTTCTTCTATGCAGGAAACATATAAACCACTTCTTTTCTGAACTGCTCCAACATACTCAGATGCTTCAAGTAAGGCGTTGGGATTTCCCGTATCTAGCCATGCAAAGCCTCTTCCAAGAACTTTGATATTTAGCTTTCCACGATGTAAATATTCATTATTTACGGAAGTAATCTCCAGTTCTCCTCTAGCTGAAGGTTTTATAGTTTTCGCAATCTCTACAACATCATTATCATAAAAATACAAACCAGGAACTGCATAATGAGATTTAGGCTTTTCAGGTTTTTCTTCCAGTGTCAACACTTTATAATCCTTATCAAAAGTGACTACACCATATTCTTTAGGATTATCTACATAGTACCCAAAAATTGTTGCACCTTTTTTTGATAAAGCTTCACTTAACGTTGCTGTAAAATGACGACCGTAAAAAATATTATCTCCTAAAATCAATGCAACACGATCATTTCCTATAAATTTTTCACCAATTATAAATGCTTCAGCTAATCCTCTTGGTTGTTCTTGTATTGCATATTCAATACTTAATCCCAATTGGCTTCCATCCCCTAATAATTCTTCAAATACTACTACATCTCGCGGTGTTGAAATAATTAATATTTCTCTGATTCCAGCAAGCATTAATGTAGATAATGGATAGTAAATCATCGGTTTATCATATACAGGCAGTATCTGTTTTGATATGACTTGTGTTAATGGATAAAGTCTAGTTCCCGATCCTCCGGCTAAAATAATCCCCTTCATGTTACACTCTCCCTTTTTCTTTATACATTTTATTAAAATAATTTTGATACTCTCCAGAAAGAATATTTTGCCACCACTCTTTATAATCCAAATACCATTGAATTGTTTGTTGTATACCAGTGTCAAAATTATATTTTGGTTTCCATCCTAGTTCTGTTTCTAACTTATATGGATCAATTGCATATCTTAAATCATGTCCTTTTCTAT
Source organism: Clostridium sp. HGF2 (assembly GCF_964240115.1). Classification (NCBI taxonomy): domain Bacteria; kingdom Bacillati; phylum Bacillota; class Clostridia; order Eubacteriales; family Clostridiaceae; genus Clostridium; species Clostridium sp. HGF2. The sequence continues at coordinate 254,862 of NZ_CAXSSO010000001.1, read as the reverse complement.
CTTCAACATACTTTATTAAAGACTCCGGCTTATTCAATGCTTTCAAAATTGTTTTAACTACTTCTAGATTTGTTCGCTCATTATGTCCACCGACATTGTAAACTTCACCTGCTTCTCCTTTTCTTATAATTAAATCAATTGCCACACAATGATCATATACATGTAACCAATCTCTTACATTTTCTCCAGTACCATATACAGGAAGCGATTCCTCAGCTAAAGCTCTAGAAATCATTAATGGAATTAATTTTTCTGGAAAATGATATGGTCCATAATTATTGGAACATCTACTAATGGTCACTGGTAAACCATATGTTCTATGGTAAGCTAAAACAAACAAATCCGCCGCTGCTTTTGATGAACTATATGGACTTGATGTATGCAAAGGAGTTTCCTCCGTAAAAAATAAATCTGGTTTATCTAATGGCAGATCTCCATATACTTCATCCGTTGAAACCTGATGATAACGTTGAATCCCATATTTATTACAAGCGTCTAATAAAGTCGTAGTTCCCATTACATTCGTTCTAACAAAACTTTCTGGATCCTCTATACTTCTATCAACATGCGATTCTGCCGCAAAATTTACAACCACATCAAATTTCTCTTTTTCAAATAAATCAAAAACAAAAGCTCTATCGGCTATATCACCCTTATAGAATTTATAATTTGTTTTATCCTCAACAGGTTTACATGTTTCTAAATTACCCGCATATGTAAGTAAATCAAGATTTACTATCACATCGTCCGGATATTTATCCACCATATAGTGAATAAAATTCCCGCCAATAAAGCCTGCGCCGCCAGTTACCAAAATTTTCATTTTCATTCTCCTACCTTATTTTCCAAATATAATATGACCCTATTTTTTTATACAAAGTCATTTCCACATTTACTTTATAATGTTCTTGTATAAAAGTCAAGATTTCATTTATCGGTCTGTTCTCTATAAAATAAACATTTTCCTTTAATAAATGTTCCATAGGGTTATTTATACTATGTTTTTCCAATTGCTTCATCCAATCCGGATGGAATGTATCAATTCCCGCAAAAAAAGCAGCATTCTTAAATTCTGACTTTTGAATCCCTTTCCATGGATTGTAATTCAAATATAACGTTTGAATATTGGAATAAAAACCTAAATAATAAAAATTATTTGGATTCTGCTTAATTTCGTTTATAACACTCATATCCTTTTCTTTTTCAAAAGAAGCATTATATTTTGCTAAATCATTATTCCATGAAATAAACAATGCATCATAACTACTTTTTCCATAACTTGGTATATACACTGGTATTCTACATACACATAGAACGATCAAAACTGCGATTAGAAATTTATCGCTAAATTTTTCGATTCGACTTTCAGATATTTGAATGCTAAAGAGCAAAAATGCTGTGGCTGCTAAAAAGATAGAATACTCAACACGATAGTTTAGTCTTCCTAGATACATGTTTAAAAACAATAAACAGAAAGCAAAGAAATTCACAGCCAAGACTTGAAAGATTCCATTTCTTATTGCAAAAATTCCAATCAATGAAATGAGGATTAGTGCCCAAACACTTACGTAATATTTATACTGGCGATTTATTAAATTGACAATCGTTCCTTTTATACTCGTATATTGGCTATCTCGATAGGCATTTAAAATAGTGCTAACCGTTTTTAATTTATCTAAATCGTAATATTCTATATCTCCGAAATTCCAATGAACTAATGTATAAAAATCATTTTCACTAATTCCATTTTTTTCAAATTCTATTCGGTTATCTTCATATGAGTAGTAAGAATAATCTACAATATCAGATCGATATGCACTATATGTTTTGTATGCTTTAAACGCAGGATATCGTTGAACAAATCCTATACTGAAAAGACTTAATCCAATCAAAATAAGAAAACATGGGAATATTACTTTCCCTGCTTTTTTAACCAAATTCACGAAATCTATGTATTTGAGCCTCTTCTTTATTCCATAAAATAAGACTGGTAGTCCAGAAAAAAATAAAACAATATAGATGCATTTATTTCTTATCATATAGCCAACACAAAAAAGGAAAACCCCCAAAGCGACTTCTTTTTTATTTATCGTTTTGCTATCTAAAATATTGCTTAAAATAAGAATGCATCCTGTACATAGAGAGATCGTCGCAGTTTTTGTGAATTGCACCAATAAGTATAGATCATTGGAAAAAAACAAAAGAAATATCATAAAAAGCAATATGCTTAGATTATCTTTTTTATATTTCAAAAACGTATACGATATAATGCATAATGAAGTAAATATTACCGCAATTTGAAAAATAAAATACCAGTTGATTGTTGCGATAAATGTATATAACATAGAGAGAACAATCCCAATCATAGGATGCATAAACATAATAAATGAGGAAGGTGAGCCTGTATAAGCTCCAGAAACCACCATTTCCATGATAAAGTCATCAGAAACCTCATACTTCATACATCCTGAGAAAGCAAATAATATTAGGAGAACTAAGTTTATACAAAAAATCCCTTTTTTAGAAATTAAAAACTCTTTCATCACAAAGTTCACCTCCTAGTTTTTAAAGCTGAATAACCTTTATATATATAGTCAACCACAAACTCTTCTTTCAATAGAATCAAGCAAATAACATAACTTCCAAAAAACAAAATTGCATATACAAATAAACTGAAGAAGACTGTAAAATCGGTAAACAGATTGATGAAAAGTACAAGTATTGAAGCAAATAAACATGAAATAATTATTTTAAAAATTTTGAATCCACACTTAACTTCATGTAATTGTTTTGAAGTATACATAATTTGTACAGCCAAAACAGAAAATTCAGCAATCAGTGTGCCTAAAGATGCACCAGCGGCTCCTAATCTAGGAATACATATATAATTGACAATTAAGTCAAGGATTGCACCAAATGTAACGGAGTATACAACAATTTTTTCTTTCCCTAAAGGTGTTAATATTTGGATACCTGTGATGTTAGATAATCCTATTAAAAGAATAGTAGGAGTAATTATTTGCATTGCCAGCGTTGCGCCTATAAAATCTCTTCCAGATAAAACAATCAGTGTTTCTTTTGCAAATAAAATAAAGAAAATAGTTAGTGGTAATGCTATTATAAAAACAAATCTAATACTCTTAGAAATTAAGGTTTGAAACTGTATCTTATCATTTTTTTGAATACAATAAGATAATCTAGGTAATAAAACCGTTCCTAAAGATGTGACTAAACTTAGCAATATTGTCTTAATTTTTATTGCAGCATTATAGTACCCGACCTCTATATCAGATTGCATAAAACCAAGCATGACAGTATCGAGATTTGTATAGACTGTAATTGCAACAGATTGAGCAAAGAAAACCAAAATCGGTCTTATATGCACTAGAAAACTATAACTTTCGACTTTTTTAAAATTAATTAACTTGCGTAATCTAATAAAATTTAATATGTTAGATCCTGCATTTGCAAAAATCGCAATTCCACCATAAATAATATAATCACTTTTTTGATGGATAAAGAAAAACATTAGTATTATGGATATAATTTTAAAAAATATAGAGCGGTAAGTTATATAGCTATATTGCTCTAGTGCTTGATATAACCAATTAACTCCAAAAACATTTAAAATAATAGATAAAGAATTTATTAGCATTAAGGTCTTCTCTTTATATAATTCTGGCACTATAAAGACACTAATAAAATAAAACATTAATGCTAAACTAGTCGCACTCATATGAATTATAAGAAGCTCTTGTACTGTTTTATTTAGTTTATCTTTATCATCGCGTATTCTTGCGCATGCACGTATGCCATAAGTTGGAATCCCTAAGGCAGCAATCATAGAAAAGTAACTCGCAATAGATGCTGCAAATGCTACTTTTCCAGTTCCCTCAGCTAATAGAATTCTAGAAACATAGGGAAATGTTACAATAGGAAATATAAAATTTGCCGCAGTCAAAATGAAATTCATTATAAAATTCTTTTTGACAGTTTGTATTTTATTCATTAAACTCTTTTCCTACCATCTCTAAGGCTTCACTTATGATATGATGCATATCATAATACTTGTACATTCCCAATCTTCCGCCAAAAATAACTTTATTTTCTTTATCTGCAAGTGCTTTATATTTTTCATACAGACAATTATTTTTTTCATCATTCATCGGGTAATATGGTTCATCACCTTTTTTCCAAGTTGCTGGATACTCTCTTGTTATTACTGTTTTTTCTTGCTTCCCATATTCAAAATGCTTGTGTTCTATAATTCTAGTATATGGTATTTCATATTCATTATAATTTACCACAGCATTACCTTGATAATTCTCGCTTTCTAATATTTCTGTTTCAAATCTAAGACTACGATATTCTAATTCGCCAAAGCAATAATCATAGTATTGATCAATCATGCCAGTGAAAACGATTTTATTAGCAATCGTTTCTAGTTCTTTTCTTTTAGAAAAATAATCACAATTCAATCGTATATCAATTCCTTCAAGCATTTTTTCAATAATCGGTGTATATCCACCAATCGGTATGCCCTGATACAAATCATTAAAATAATTATTATCGTATGTAAATCTCACGGGTAATCTTTTAATAATGAAAGAAGGAAGCTCATCACATCTTCTTCCCCATTGTTTTTGTGTATATCCTTTTACTAATTTTTCGTATATGTCTCTTCCTACTAATGATATAGCCTGCTCCTCTAGATTTTTAGGCTCTATAATACCTGATTCTTTGATTTGCTGTTCGATTTTTTTCTTCGCTTGCTCTGGGGTAATTACTCCCCAAAGCTTATTAAACGTATTCATATTAAAAGGCATATTGTAAATTTCATCTCTATACCTTGCAATAGGAGAGTTGGTATATCTATTAAAAGTAGCAAATTGCTGAATATATTTCCAGACCTCGTGATTAGATGTATGGAATATATGCGCCCCATATTCATGAACATTAATACCTTCCACTTCTTTAGTGTAAATATTTCCGCCGATATGAGGTCTTTTGTCAATTACAAGACAATTTTTTCCCCTTTTTTTTGCTTCATATGCAAAAATAGAACCAAATAGACCTGCACCTACTATCAAATAATCATACATTCAATTCACTCACTTTCCATCGAACTTTTCTCCAGGTTCAACCTGTTTTCCTAATAAATTATGCCTAGCATCATGATATGCTTTTTTGGTATATCTAATTCTAGGCAAAGACCATTTTGAAATTGCTCTTAAATATGAAAACAAACAAAAATACATTGGGCGTAATCGTTTAAAAATGAAATTCTTCCCATATTTCATATCAAATACAAATGAATTCCTCAACATATAGTATTGTTTCCAATAAATTGGTTCACTTATATTGGGCAATGGTAGTTGCCTATTTAATTTTGCATTAACCATAAAATATATCTTTGTTATCTTTGTACAGCGATATGCGTAGTCACTATCATCAAAGAGTAAAAAATATTTATCATCTGGTAGACCAATTTCCGACAAAATTTCAGAATTAAACAATGGTCCTTCAAACGCAAAATCCACAACTTCTATTTTTTCTTTTCCGGTAAAATCTGAAATAACTTGTTTATCTTCTACACGTTTAAAGAAATTGTCAAAATTCATTTTTATAACAGCATTATCTTTAAAATTTTCACAAGTTCTGTTTGGGATGCACACTTTATGATTTTCATCCATACCCTCAAGCAAAATTTCTAAGCAATTTACTTCTGGTAATACATCATCATCCATTACCCAATAATAGTCATAGTCATACTTTAATCCTATTTCAAAGGCTTTTTTAAATCCGCCTGCCCCTCCTTCATTTTTTTCATTTAAATAATAATAAAATTTGATATTATTTAAATTAGTGATTTGTACCTCATTAATCTTTTCATGTAAGTTTAAGCCTAAAGCATTTAAATGACATAAAGTCCCATCAGTTGAATGATTATCAACGACTACAATTCCTGATATTTGATGGGTTTGATTACTTAATGCATTTAAAACTTTTTCTAAACATTTTTTACGATTATATGTACATAATAATACACAGACTTTTTTATTCATTTATTCGCCTTCCCTTTCTTTTTTGAACTATCCTAAATATGTAGGAGCCTACTACAATTTTTAAGACAGAAATTTTTAGTTTTTTAGATAATACACTTAGCTTTATATTTTCTACTAAAACATGATATGCTCCTGCATAATACATCCTTTTAAGTTCTGATCTAGCTTCATACTGCATAAGTTCTATTGTATATAGTAAAAAACCTTTCGGCGATTTAGCCAAATGATTATAGATATTTCTAGTTAAGCCTGAATCCAAATACTCACATCGATAAATGGGTTCATTAAACCATCTTATTTTATATCCGTCTCTTGCTATTTCATTCCATAAGACACATTCACTTAGAAATTTTTCACCACTAAATTCCGGAAATCTATACTTCTTTATTACATCTGTATAAAAAACCTCAGCTTTATCTCCTTTTATATTCTTTTCTCTTCTTTCTATTGAAGAACAGTCCAAATATTCTCCTTCAAACGATTCTCCTACATCTCCACTAAATTCATAAGATTTCAAGCCTCCAATACCTGCAAACTTTTCTTGTTCACTTTTTAGAGTAGTAAACCAAAAGATAATTCTTTCTATTGAATTTTCTGGTAAAGTATCATCTGAATCAACTATAAAGAAAAATTCTCCTGTCGCATTTTCTATTCCCATATTAACTGCATGATGTTTTCCTCTATTTGTTGATTTTATATAATTAACCCCAAATGGACTCTTTTCTTTCAGCTTATGAACTATATCTTCTGTATCATCTGTTGATCCGTCATCTACTATAATCCATTCCATCATCGTTAAATCAACTGTTTGCTTTGTTAAAGTCTCATATAATTTAGGCAAGAAACTAGAACGATTATACGTAGGTGTCATAATTGTTATTTTAATATCACTCATATTCATTACCTTTTTCAAATAAACAGTCAAACTCATATAAACGTGCTTGTAAATCAAAAAAAGGACTTCTTTCTACTGCTTTTTCTCTCAATTCATTTAATTTATCCTTATCCTTAAGTAATTGCTTTAAACCTTCATATAGTCCATTCTCATTATTCTCTACAATTAGACCGAATTCACTGTCTCCTAAAATATCTTTCATTCCTGCACAATCTGTCGTAAGTACAGGTGTACCTAAAAAAATAGCTTCAGAAACCACTGTGCTAAATCCTTCAGTTAATGAAGAACATACAAATAAATCTGCTTTTTTTAATAATGGATATGGATTATCAATAAATCCAGTTAATTCAACACAATCATTTAGTTTATTATCATCAATAAATTTTTGATAAGTATCCTTCAAGAGTCCGGTTCCTACAATTTTTAATTTAAATGTCAATTTATCTTCTTTTAATCTAACACAACACTTTAAAAGTCGATCATATCCTTTTTGTGGACTAATTCTTCCCACAGTAATAAGATTTAATGGATTCTGCCTCTTATATTCTGTAACATTTTTTATAGAATTTAGTATCTTATTAGTATCTAGCACATTTAGTTGAACTTGCACTTTTTCTTCATCCACATCGTATATTTTTAAAAAAGAAGTTTTCACATCAGATGAAACGCATAATATCTTATTGTAAAAATTATAACATTCTTTCGCTTCTTCTTTACTTCTATAGTATTTATTGCTATCAGGCAGATTTATTAAATCAACATGAACCCATGCATATTTGGGAGTCCTTGACTTAGAACCGGCAATTATCTTAGTTACTGGTCCTTCTAAAAATGCTATTTCATAATCATATTCTCCCTGAACATATTTCTTGTATAATTTTTCTTTTTTTGAAAATTTAATATATCTTAAAAAAAGAAAGCGAATATAATTTCTCAATCGCTCTGGATACGCTTCTAAATCAAAAGCAAAAAAATATGTTGCATATTTTTTTATTTCTTCTATATATATTCCCTCATTTAACAAAGAAAAAACATACACATCATATTTCGTTTTATCCATTGCTTTCACTGTATCAAGAAGTATTTTCTCTGCACCACCACCAATTAAATTAGTTATGCTAAATAATATTTTCTTTTTCATTAAAAGCCTCCCCTAAAATATCCAATACCAGCCATATGCTATGATATTTGCATATGTCGCTAATATAGAAGCAATTGACAAAAATAACATAATTATAGATAAAATATGTGTTAGTTTAATTTTAAATTTCTTAAATTCAAAATAATTATTAATCTTTTTTTCTGATAATAAAATAAATAAAGGTTCTATCATAAACAAAGGCACCAAGTACATAAATCTTCTAATCAGATCAAATTGATAGAACGTTGATAACGCTAATATTGTATATAGAATTAAATACTTAATTGTATTAGACTTCTGTTTATACATTAGTATAATTATAAAAGAAGCAAAGAGAGCAAGAAGCATAAATAAAATCATATAATTCGCATTATATGGCTGTATAGTTCCATTTAAATATGGTAGTATCTTAAGATACACAAATGAGTCTTTCGGACATAAACTTAAAAAAAACTTTAAAATAGGATAATGAAAAAAAATACCTACTAATAAAGCGAACTGAATTTTTCTATTTTTTATCCAATCTACTAATAAAGGAATTACAAGAACCAATGATACCGGATGAATAAGCGATAATAATAAAACTACAATCAAGAAGTGATGAACTCGTATTCTCTCTGTTCTTAATGCATAACAATAATATGCACCGGTGATAAAACAAAAATAATTTCTTATTGCTAAGATATAAGTTTTATAAAAAGACATGCAAAATATAAATAACAACATACCTATCAATATATTTTTGTTTCGTATTTCTAAATCATCATAAATCATTAGTATTAGCTTAAATAAATAGAAATATCCGACAAATGTAAAAATCGCTTGGTATAAGCCTAATATATTAGTTTGTGCAATTATATACATTATTAAGTTATTCAAATATACCAATGAATATCCTGAATGAAATATTACCATAATAGAATGATTTTGATAACTTCCCATGACATCAAAATGTCTCTGTAAGTCATCCGATGTATTAGGCAATGTATAGAAAGCAATTAAAGCTAAGCCAACTGAAATCAATACAATGGATAAAATATCACATTTTTTTTGTTCTTGCCTAATAAAATAGCATCCACTACCTATACATAAAACCGGTAATATAATGCAAACTCCAAAAAGAATATTAGACATCTATAACTCTCCTTTTATGTAATTTTTTATAAACCTTTTTTGGAATCATTCCAATAATTAATGGTTTCAGTGCATAAATAAATAAGTACTTTGTCATTCCTGTACGCTTCATCCAATAAAATTTTAGTTTCGCCTCTTGAATTCTATATACATATTTTCTTTTTTTTATTCCACTTTCATCTTCTCTATATTCTAAAAGATAATCACCAATAATCTCCAATACCATTCTTTCTTCTTTCATTTTACACCATAAATCATAATCTTCAGCACGACATGTTAATTCAGTTACTGTATATTTATTCACATTAAGTATCGCTTCTTTTCTCATCATCACAGAAGGATGAATAAGGGAAGTTTGCTTAACCGCTTCTTTTAATGAAATACTTTTCATATGAGGAAATTCAGTCTTTGAATACCTATTTGATGAGTTATCTATATAGTATACATTAGTACCGATCACACTAGTTTCTGGATGCTCATTTAAATACTCTACTTGAATAGAAAATCTATCTGATAAAGCCCTATCATCACTATCCATTCTTGCAATATAATCACCTTTAGATATATCTATGCACCTATTAAGTGAGGCTGCTAGCCCCATGTTTTTTTTATTATTTATAATTGTTATTCTATTATCAATTTTTTTATATTTCTCTAATATCTTAGTGCTTTGATCCGCAGAACAATCATTACATATAATAAATTCAAAATTCTTATAGGTTTGACAAAGAATAGATTCTATTGCTTCTTTTAAAAATCTCTGATCATTATACACACCCATAATTACAGAAATCAAAGGTTCTTTATTCATTTCTCTCATAAATTTCCCTCATTTTCAAATTCACTTTCTTTATAGAATAATTTGAAACTTTATTATAATTAAAAGCAGCCATTGATCTAGAAAGGTCTAACTCTAATATTTTATTTATATAAATATTAAAGCTTTCGTTTTCTAAATCCACACAGTATCCACCTTTCTCATTTTCAATTAAATCTTCATTTCCTCTAATTTTGGAAACGACACAAGGTAATCCACATGCCATTGCCTCCATTAAAGCTACTGACAGTCCTTCCCTTTTTGAAGGAAATACAAAAATATCGCATGACTTCATTATCTTAATTACATCTTTTCTATATCCAAGAAAATGTAATCTGTCTGATACATGTAATTTCTTGGCTAATCGCTCATGTTGCTCTTTCAACTGACCATCACCGCACATTAGATAATGCACATTATTGGGTAACTCTGGTAATATTTCTATTACAATCTTGTGATTTTTATTAGCATTAAGCTCTCCAACTGAAAGTATTAAGATTGCATCCTTTGGAATATTCAACTCTTCACATAATTGTATCTTATTTTCTTTAATTATATTAATTTTATCTATATCAATTCCAACACCTGGTACATATTCAACAGTACCGCTTTTCTTTAATTTAAATTTCTTTGCTGCAATATAGTCTTCATTGTTAATTGTAATCAGTACATTCGTATATTTTGCAGCAATTTTTTCAATATTTCTAAAAACAAAATTTTTAAATGGATTGTTTCCTTTAAAAAAGTGAAAACCATGCGCTGTGTAAATCATTTTGCAAGTTCCGTATATATTACTTTTTTTATAAGCTAAACGTGTTATAAAGCTTGAGATAGGTGTATGTGTATGAACTAGAGAATAATTCTTATCATTTAATAACTGCTTTATTTGTTTATAAGAATTTATTATGTTTTTTATATTTTTAGGACTTCTCGAAAAACTAATATTAATTTTTTTAATCTTTAATTCCTTTAATTCACTTTCGAATTTTTTTATTCTTTCTTCATTCCAAACTGAATAATCATCAAAATTGCAGGCAACATCTATCGTATATCCCAGTTCTTGTAGTAATTTGATATTATTCATGTTAAACTGTCCAATCATTGATGGAACAGTTGCAGTCATTAATACTCTTTTCATACTTTCTCCAATCTTATTTCATTTGTTTTGCTGGTACTCCTATATAAGTGCCATTTTCAACTATGTCTTTTACAACAACAGAACCAGCACCTATCACCGTCTCTTTAACTATTTCTTTTCCTTGTATGATTTTAGTTCCCGTTCCAATTTCGACACAATCATTTATTCTTACATTACCTGAAATATTCACTCCCGGATAGACTGTTATATAGTCATGAAACTGCACATCGTGCCCTACCGTACAATTCAAATTGATATGATTAAAATTTCCTATTTCTAGATTTGTAGTTAGAATACTACCTTTACAAATGATATTTCCAAAACCTATCGTGACAGTTTTATCTATAATGACATCTTTATCAAATATATTAGGAAATGAAATATTCTTATTAATTTGAAGTCTTTCAACTATTTTTTTTCTGATTCGAGGATTTCCAATGGCTACTACTACATTGGTTTTCTCATTTACATTAAGCAAAAAATCTATTGTGCCTAAAACAGGATAATCATTCACACTTTTATGTTCTAAATCTTCATTATCATCTACAAAACCTTTAACATTCCATTTATCTGAATTTTCAATTAGCCATGCTACTTCTCTGCCAAATCCAGATGCACCTACAATTACAATATTGTTCATATCATCACCTATTAATCATCCTTTAAACTCCTCCATTGTCGAAGAGGTATCGCTACTAATTCCTTCTTTCTTAAAAACCGTTTTCACAGTCATAAATAATATCTTCATATCCAATAAAAAAGAATACTCTTTCGTGTATTCTACATCTTTTTCAAATTTCTCTTCCCAAGAAATTGCATTGCGTCCACTCACTTGCGCAAGTCCAGTTAAACCTGGTCTTACATCATGTCTTTGTTTTTGAAATCCATTATAAAGTGGTAAGTAATGGACCAATAGAGGTCTAGGACCGATAATACTCATATCTCCTTTTAAAATATTAAAGAGCTCTGGAAGTTCATCAAGTGACGTTGAACGAAGTTTCTTTCCAAATGAAGTTAACCTAACTTCATCTGGCAGAAGATTTCCCTCCCCATCAGTTTCACTCGTCATGCTTCGAAACTTGTACATCTTGAATATCTTTTCATCCTTGCCTGGTCTTTTCTGTTTGAATATAACAGGACTTCCCAATTTCACTCTTACAAGTATGGCTACAATCAAGTAAATTGGACTCAACAAGATTATTGCTATTAAGGACAATGTGAAATCAAGAAATCTCTTAAAAAATAATCTGTACATTATTTAAAGCACCCCTTAATGATTTCTATGATTTGGCCTTGCTCTTCTATTGTCATCTTATTATCAGAAGGTAGACATAATCCTCTATCAAAAATATCCATACCTGCATCTAATGTACTGCCTTCGAGATACGCATTCGTACTTGCTCTTCCGATTCCTTCTCTTGTAATGAAAGGATTCATTCTAAACACTGGCTGCATGTGCATCGGTTTCCAAATTGGTCTGCCTTCTGCATTGTATTTTGTCAATTCTTCTAATATCTCTGTTGGACAAGTTTTGCCTGCTTCACTAATAAATAGTGCCTCTTGTTCACTTCTTACCTGTTTACACATTGCTTCCTTATCGATAATTAAACAAGATAACCAGAAGTTTGGCTCACTATTCTCTTCATCATAAGGATTCATTTTTACTGGCAGGCCTTTTAACCCTTTTCTATATCTTTCATAAATAGCCTTTTTCTGTGCGATATGCTCCTCTAAGTGTGGAATTTGTCCTCTTACCACACCTGCAATGACGTTTGACATCCGGTAATTGTATCCCAATTCTTCATGCTGATACCAAGGTGCATTTTCTCTTGATTGTGTAGACCATTTTCTAACTTTCTCAGTCGCTTCTTTATCGTCAGTCAGAAACATCCCACCTGAGGATCCAGTTATGATCTTATTGCCATTAAATGATATTGCATTGTAATTCCCAAATGTTCCTGTCTGTACACCTTTATATCTTGCTCCTAAAGACTCGGCTGCATCTTCTATGATAATGACATTATGCTTTTTACAAACTGCTTTGATTTCATCGATTTTACCTGGGGTTCCATATAGGTGGACCAAGACAACAATTTTTACCTCCGGATATAATTCAAACGCTTTCTCTAAAGCAATCGGATCCATATTCCATGTATCATATTCCGTATCTATAAATACTGGTATCCCACCTTCATAGACTACTGGATTGACAGTAGCACCAAATGTCATATCTGTACAAAACACTTTATCTCCAGGTTTTACTCCAGCTAGTTTAACTGCCATATGTAAAGAGGATGTCCCGGATGCTAAAGCAACAGCATATTTGCATCCTACTTTTTCGCAAATCATTCTTTCTATTTCATTAATGTTTTTACCCACTGTAGACATCCAATTTGTTTTATAGGCTTCTGTAATATATTTTAATTCTTCTCCATGCATAGTGGGGCTTGACAGCCATATTTTATCCTTGAATTTCTCCAAATCTATCCCTCCAAAATAAAAGCAAGTCCCTTTTCAGCACTTGCTTATGATCTCTAATCCGACTTTTGTTGTGGTTTCTTTGTTGAACATGCTGAGTTGAAGATAGGCGACCCGCTTATGCCGATCTATTCTTATGATTTGTCCTTCTTTCCCCTGCAATGGTCCTTCTGTTATAAATATTTGCTCTCCCTGTATGAAGCCTGTAGACATCTCTACAACATGATTTTCTTTTCCAAATGATTTCATGAAAGCAACTTCCTCTTCATTTAAAGGAAATATATCTGCTTTTTTCTTACCGATGACCTTCACGAAATCAGGTATTTTTTTAAGCTCTATATTTAATTGATCAATCTGATCCGTTATCATGAAGATATAACCTTTGAACAGGATATCCTTTACATCATGCCAGTTCCCCATATATTTCTTTTTTCGGATATACTCTGGTATAAAGCAATCCTGTAAAACATCCTTTGAAATCATAGTCCGGCATTTCTCTACGATCTTTCTTTCGTGACCGCTTCTGACCTGTCCAACATACCATTTCATGCTGTTACCTCCAATAGGGTAGGCTTCACCCATCAAACTTCTTTTCAGGTTTGACTTTATAACATCTATGACCATACATTCGTGATGAACGTGACATAGCAACGATCCATCCCTAAGCATTATTTTCAACTTTGAATAACTGTCTATTATCCTTTGTTAAAATGAATTTAGCACTTTGCATTTTAACTAGAAACATAATACTACAAAAGTAACTATATTGCAACCATTCTTAATTCATTTCAGCTCTGAATGACAAACTTATTTTATGAATTCACATGATAATCTGATGATGATTGGCAGATTTTGAAAAAAAAGATATATCAACAAAACGTGATATACCTTTACTATTATTTCATAAAAACGCTTTGATCCTGATCTGTTATGATTAAGCTCAGCAACCTGTTTTTTATATCATTACGATGCTCGACATCATTTAATATTTCTTCAAGTTTGACCAACCTGTCTGTAATATCTTCTTTGGTTATTGCCATGACATTGTTTTTAAATATCAAATTATTTTTTGTTCTTGTTGTTGTTTCTCCATCAAGCTTTAATTCCTCAAACATCTTCTCTCCAGGACGTAACCCAATTTCAACAATATCAATATCCTTATAAGGTTTGAATCCTGACAATCGAATCATTTTTTCAGCTAAATCCAAAATTTTCACTGGTTCTCCCATATCAAGAACAAAGATTTCGCCTTTATCTGCATAGAAACCAGCCTGCAATACAAGCTGCGCTGCTTCAGGAATCGTCATAAAGTAACGTATGATATTTTTATCTGTTATCGTGACAGGACCGCCTTCCGCAATCTGCTGCTTAAAAATTGGGATTACGGAACCATTCGATCCCAAAACATTTCCGAACCGAACGGCAGCCATCTTAGTCACGCCATTATCACCATCTGCTTGCAAAATCATTTCTGTCATTCGTTTTGTTGCCCCCATGACATTGGTTGGATTAACTGCCTTATCCGTACTAATCATAATGAATCTAGATACGTTATTCTTAATACATGCATTAATCACATTATTTGTTCCGAATACATTGTTCTTGATAGCTTCCATAGGACGCGTTTCCATTAACGGAACATGTTTGTGTGCAGCTGCATGAAAGACAACATCCGGATTATATTCCTTAAATATACCATTGATTGCTTTAAACTCTCTTATTGATGCAATTAATGAAATAATTTCAATTGTTTTATTCAATATTCCATGTGTGCGATTTCTATTAAATTCCTGTTCAAGCATATATAAAGAATTCTCATTAATATCAATCATCATCAGCTGCTTCGGTTTAAATTTCACAATTTGTCGGCATAACTCAGATCCTATGGATCCACCGGCTCCCGTTACTACAACAACCTTATCTGTTAAGTAACTTTTGATTTCGTTTTGTTCTAGCTTTATTTCACCCCGACCAAGTAAATCCTCGATGCTTATATCCTGAACCGGATACTTTTTAGGTGAATTCAACTCATTGACAAGTAAATTGTCTCCTTCTTTCATAATTTTGGTTTCCAGCTTTGCAGACTGACACAGGTCATAAATTCTTCTCACTGTATCCTTATCAGCACTCGGCATAGCAATAAATGCAATTTTCACATCATACTTCTGCACAATCTCTGGAATATCGTATGTATCTCCCAAAACTCTATATCCTGATATTTCATTATTGATTTTCTTATCATCCACAAAGCCTATGACACTGACATTGAAATTATCATTTTGCGCCAATTCCTTTACTAGGACATAACCGGCATCACCAGCTCCAATAATGATAGCTTTTTCAGTTTTATTCGTAACCTTATATGTCATTCTTCTATACAATCTATAACAAACTCGTACATTAAACATCAACAAAGCTGTTAAGAGTCCCCCAGTAACTATAACACTAAGAAAAGTTCTATCTAATTCAAATATGATCGCCAAAGCAAACAATACGACAGTAGATAAAACAACAGCCAAACCAATTCTCAAAGTTTCAATAGGCCCGACATACTTCCATAAGCTTTTGTGAATTTTAAACAACATAAAGCAACTCATGTATACTAATAAAACTGAAAGCATTGCCAGCGCAAAGTCCCTTATATAGATTTTTTCAAAATTTGGTATTCTAAATTCTATTTTGATCCAATAAGCCAATAGAAACGATACAAATACGATGCATAAATCAAAAAAACACAGCATCATCTCTCTATGATTCTTATATAGACTGTTGTTAAATATTTTCTCAATCATTACAGCCACTCCTTCATACCTATCCTATTCTACCATACAACTAAATTTAATAAAATCTAATTTTAAAAAACAAAAGTATATATACCTTATTTTTAGCTTATATATCAATAATGAAATGTTATTTGTACCAAAATTTATGATTTTTCAACTATCACATATCTATCATATTTTCATTTGAAGATGACATTGTCTATCGCAGATAGGAACGAAAGTATGTATCTAAGTACTTTTAAAGACCCTTTATATTATCATTATCTTCAAATATACTAAAAAGAGAAACTCGATTCACAAGCTTCTCCATTAATAACCCTAAATTTCTATGATGCTAACGCTTTGAAATCATCTCTTACTTTTTTGTCATAGTCTTGGATATTGCGTATTATTTCAACAAAATATTTTTCTTCATCACGATTAAAGATAAATTCTATGATTTTTGTTGGAATAACCAACAGTGCAGTAATCAAAGATACTGAAGCACTGATGAAAGCAACTAAAGTATTCATATCAAATCCTCTATTTACCATGACTGCAATTGAAATACAATGTGCAAGTACCACAGCTATCAAAACACCTAAAAAAATAAATACAGAAACTTTCTTACACCTAGTTTTGAATGAAAGAGATTTTGTAAAATAATCCCTATATTCGATAAGTATCTTTGTATACTCTTCATTTCTTTCTTTGATATTCTTGCGATCTTCTTTTCTTCTATCAAATTCATAGGGATCAACTTCATTATTCCGCAAATCCGAAGGTTTTTTTAGTAAATCCCAAATCGTTTTTTCATTTGATTCCATCCTCTAACCCCAATTCCCCGATTCTTCTTAATATAGCAGTTTCAGAAACATCAAAAATATCCGATAATTCATTAACAATCATTTCTTTTTTGTATCCTAAAAGTGAAAAAAATCTATATTTATCAGTAAAAATATCTTTTGGCATTAATAAAGCAGCAGCAAATCTGTTTACTCTTATTTCCGTTTCACTAGTAAGCCTTTCCTTATCCAAACTATATTCATCCGCAAAATCTGACTTCCCATCATAATCAAATATGTAATGTCCTAACTCATGAGCCATTGTAAAACGCTGGTGTCCACGATTTTCATATGCATTAATTAACATAATTCTTTTACACCCTCGTGCCTCTATTAAGGAATCACTGACCCCAATAACGCCAGAAATATTCGCTGATAGATTTTCTTTATATATCTTAAATCCCACTTTATCAAGAATATGCGCAATTGGTGTCGGATAATCCATCAATTCAAACTGATGGCGTACTTCACCAGCAATTCTTTCAATTTCATTCGAATCAGAAAAGTCTTTAAAATAATTATTTTCTTGTCTTAATTTGTCAAATACACACATAGCTCTGTGCTCTCTTTTCTTTTCCAATGTTTAACACCTCAAACTTATATTACAAAATTATTCCTATTTTTTTTGTCAAAATAAGGTATAGAAACATGGTCTTTAACAGAGACAATTCACCCCTTCCCTTTAAATATCTAAATTTTACACCATTAATTCAAAAACAACAACCTAAAACAACACAAATCTCAATAAAATTCAACCATAAATTTTATTAATCATTACTGTATTCTGTTCATATTCATACTCTCATAAATTCTTATCAATAAAGGATAATATAGGATTATCCTTAAAAAGAGTAAGACGAAAGCTATATAAGGAGCTATATGAAATTCATAGAAGATAAAGTATGGACAGAAATTCTAAATTATTTTTATAAGAAACAATATGGTAGCATAAAGGGAAATATTAAAGGTGTTCAGTTTGAAGCGTTGGTTGCATTTTTGCTTAAACTGTTATTTAATCAATATGAAATTGAATTTCATCCTACGAAGGCCTCGCATGATGGTAGTAAAGATTTTTGGGCAATTGATGAGCTGCAAGAGCTTTGGTGGGCGGAATGTAAAAACTATACACAAAATATTGCATTGAAAGAATTAGCTCCAACACTGGTTATGGCTGAACTAAATGATGTACAGCATTTGCTTTTCTTTAGTTATTCAAACCTTAATAAAAATCTCAAGCGTCATATAGGACGATATGCATTTGAACACAAAAAAGAAGTTTTCATTTATGAGAATGAAACAATAGAGGAACTCCTATTCACAAATTATAAAGAAATGCTTTCAGATTTTCTGGGTCAACAGATTAAAGCAGATTTTCATCACTCCGTAGAAATAGATTTTTATAATGAAAAAAATCCAAAACTGATAGATAAGAAACGATTTAACGGGTATTATGAAATCATGGATTTAGCTGTGGGTGAAGTGTATAATTTGAATGTTATCGCAGAAAATAAGCATAAATTCAATTCCTGTACTATTAAAATAACCATTGATGAATCAGAAGATAATTATTATTTTGAGTTTCTATCACAGGACAAGGCTTTACGTAATAAGATAATGCGTACTATTGAATTAAAACCTAATCAAATCGTATTATGTAAATTTAAAGTACGTTTAATAAAATATAGGGAAAGGCTAAAGCTTCCACGCTTATGTACGGAAGTATGCCTGAACGGTGTGCAGGAAGCAAAAGCAAAAGCTGATTCTGTGGCATATCCTTGTGAATGGAATAGAAACAATGTCCTTATAGGGAAGCATTATGAGGATCTCATAAATATATTTACACATGAGTGTATAAATAATTCCCCAATGTCCGGATTTCTGGTATATGGTGGCGGTGGTACCGGAAAAACAAGAATATTACAGGAATGCGATGCAGTTTTAACAAAAAATGATTATCATATCCTAAATTTTATAGGCTTTGATAAAAATAGTTCTTGGAAGGATGTTGTGCGTGAAATCACCTATAGCGCTTTTGCGATTTCGGAAGACCTTGCATTTCATCTCATGTGTGAAACCGACGATATCGTTATACCGAGTCTTGATGATAATATCAAAGAAGAAATTGTAGCATTTTTTAAATTATTAAATAAGAAAGAATTCGCATTTGAAGAATTGCATCGGTATCTTAAAATAATCTTTGGAAAATTATCACAGGGCAGATATGCTGTAATCATTGATAATATGCAATCTTATGCGGTAGAAATTATTGATTTCTTCAAAGAAATGATACAGTATATGCTCCAACATCAGCAATCCTCACATATTGTCTTACTTATCTCTATCAATACGAGTCTTGTATTTGATGATCGATACTTTGATTTTATCGGGGAATTTAGCAGAATTGATTTTCTCTGCAGGAAAATTGATGGATTTCAAAATGAAAAACAGGCCATCGCATATTTAAAAACTATTTTGAGCTTGGATGATTATCCTTTAAATCTTCCTGTATTAAGAAAGATTCTTGCCAGTACGTCGTTAAAGCCAAAATATATCCAGCAGCTTGCCAATCACTTAATCATATCAGATTGCATAGAATTTAAAAATCAGCATGGAATTATCAACAAATCGAAGGAACTGGAAGCGAGTTTACGATCTATTCCAGATGATTATGAAAGATTATTCAGTTCGAGTTATCATATGATATTGGATAAATATGTACAATGGAAGTCAGATATCTATGATTTTATTTCCTTACTTCATCTTTTTTTCACAATGGATGAATCATTATTAGATATATTAAATGTAGACAGAAAGATTGTTCAGGCCTTAGTCAGGCACGGGGTCATTAAAAATGAAGGTGACCATAGGAACAAATGCTATGCATTTGAACACGATCTAATTGAATCCTGTTTAAGTACGGATATCTATCCAGATCTGCTGAAAAATGCGATGAAATATTTAGAGTCCTATCAAGACCTTTTTCATACGATTCTAAGAGATAAACAGGTTCCTATTCTGCTTTATAAGCTTTCTCATCGTATGTATGCAGGCAGTGAGCTTATAACTATAAACAAACATAAAGTACTTTATACTATACCAAATAAATTTATATTTAATTTTCATACGTATTTGCTCGATAATTTCATAAATAAAAAAGATGAAATGGAATTGAATGTGTTTATTAAAGAAGTGTCTGAATGCTGTAAATATGTTAGAGATCATATCAGTGAGTTAAGTGCAGAGTATTTATTTGATAAAGCCTTTCCGCATGTTTTTGATATAGTTTCAAATGAAAAAAACATCCTCCGTGAGCAATTCTCATTCATCATACATTATTGTGAAAATAAAAACAGATTGGCAAAAGCCGATTTATCTAGAAAAATTTACACTTTATATTATGAAAGATTGGAAGCTTGTGTATTAAATCATCGCGATATGGAAAGAGAAATTGAATATGCCAAAGCTTATCTTGAAAATCGAATTTTTGTATGTGGCAGACTGGAGGGTGCTTCATTGAAATATGTTTCCAATCTCAATAATTCAATGATGACAGCAATCGCATGGCAGTTTCATGATATATTATTAGAAGACTGTTTTGATGCTGCTAATTTATTTTTTATGAATAATGAAGATTTGAAACGAGGAATAGAATTATTGAAATGGGGCTTCAGAAGCTTTGAGTTATTGCCTGCTCATACAGCAGCGAAGTTTAAAGTTAACTATTATTCGAAGCTTATTCTCTATCAATTGATTACGCAGCAATTTGAGGATGCCATCAAAACAGCGAATGAAGCATTGTCCTATATAAAAGATAACGAAATCATCAATTATCATATTTTCTTTAAGTGTCGTTATCTGAAATATAAATTGATAGCTCTGTTATTGATTGGAGACTGTTCAGATATACTTGACAGCACCTTCGAGCAGTATGAAACAAATTTAAGTATTACACATACAGATAAATCAGATGACTGGCTATTTCTTCAGGCTAAGTATGCATTTTTAAATAATAACAGAGATAACTTTGAATCAATATTTCAAAGGCTGTATACTTCAATGGATTACGCTTCAAGTAATGTGAACATGCTGGAGGAGCTCGCATTAAAATATAAATTATTGTTTCCTGAAAAAATATTTTCAGAAATCGATGACAGAGCGAAGTCTTTATCATTAGTAAATAAGCTGCTCTATATGACCCCAAACGAAATCAAAGCATTCAATGCTGACTATATAAGCAAGGCAGTGATAGTCAGCATTGATAAAAAGGATGGATTTTACATGTGATTAACAGGAGCGGTCAATAATTGAAGACAGTGGTAAGAGGTTTCCATGAGAATCTAATACCAAATCATCTTTTATGTCTCGCATATGATACCAAATCAGATTATCTTGAAGGGAAGGAAAATAATCCACGAAATAAATAATTGGGACGTTGACATTCATGAATGAGTAAGGTATTTCATCATAGATTTGTATAGGAGTGGAATAATGTGGTGTATTTTGCGGATACGTATGGATATCACAATATTCAATATCTGCTATTTTTCTTAGCTGTGAGGCATACCATTCAAACTCCCATAAAGATGATAGATTGATGAAATAATACATGGGCTTTAGTTTAAAGATTGATTTTAAATATTTAAAGGATCTCATTATGCTTGAATCGATGGTGGGTGATAGAGTTTTGTAATTTTTAGCCCAAAACATGCTAGTGGAATCACTGCGTAAATGAGAGAAACTGGCACTTTTTCCATTTTTGAATGAGCTGCTACCTCTATGATATGCAATAGAATCAGCAATAACCCAGTTTTCTAAACCTAAGTTTCCAATCTTGAGTCCTATATCACAATCACTGCAACAATACGGCATATCCAAATCCATGCCTCCTACTTCAAGATATGTTTCTTTTCGCAGCATTAATGTTGCACTTGTTGTGGAGGAGACCTTTCTATCTTCCATCGCTAAAGGATGGTTGAATTTTAGACCTCTTAGCGGATGGACAATACGGTATTTTGAGTATTCTATTCCAAAATCGATAATCCTGTTATTTATAGGGTTCAATAGTTTTGAGCTCACTGATCCAATATTATCATTGGATAATAGCTTTTTTAAAAGTGGAGAATACCAGTCCCTATAGCTGAAAATATCCTGATCACATAAGGTAATTATGTCACCATGTGATGCCTCAACACCTAGATTTGCTGTTTTTGAATACAGCATTGATTTATCATATTTAATATATGTAAATCGCTTTGGCAAATCTACTTTTAATTCATTCAGGTTATTATTATTTCCAACAATAATGATTTCTACCTCATTAGGAATGATTTTATCCAAAAGCTGTGTTGTATAATATAGCATTTCTTTGTTTCTATGATAAGGCATAATAATACTTTGCTTTGGCTCCATGATTGTTATTCTCCTCTCTTCCCTGTATTTAAATAGTTTTCTGCTGCTTTTGCATCTTCCAGAGTGTTAATATTAAAGTTGGCATCGCCAGATTGTTCGATTCGACATTTAAGACCAGTATCTATAGCTAACTGAATCCAATTGCCCATTTCATATTCCCCACGCTGTTGATTCGGTTTCAGTTCTGTCAATATACTTAACATACTCTGTCTCATCAAACATAAGCCGGTGCCTTTCCATTTGTTAAAAACCTCAATCGGCTTTTCAATTAAGCAAGTAACCAGGTTATTAGAATTCAGCGACAGTGTATAAGCCTTTTGTATATTTTCGATTGTATCTTCTGTTACGCCACATAAACAGTCTGTATCTGAATGTTTGAATTTTTCCATCATAGACATGATTCTGGGATGCACTGTAATTTCATCACTTAAACACATCATGAAATCACTATTTATGTAAGGTGCTGCTAATAATATGGCGTGTGCTATTCCTAATTGAGGTTCTTGATAAACATATGTTATTTTTATGCCTTGATAAGATTCACCCATATATTTCATAATATACTCAGCGTTATGACCAACAATGATTATTAGTTCGTCAAAATACTGTGGTAATACCAATTCAAGGCTATAGTTTATTAAGGGTATATTATTTATGGGCGCAAAGCATTTATTTGTTATCTTCATATCCAATCGGTGACCTTTACCTGCTGCCAGCAAAACGAATTTCATATAATTTTCTCCTCGTTTAATTTTCATCAAATGAAGGATAATCCTATATTATCCTTTATAGTTTCCTTATTCAAATAATGCAATCAATGCATCATATAATTCCTCCGGCGTTTGAACCGGTTTACTCACCTTCTGTTTATCCACCTGGAAATCCAGTGTGTCGATAAATCTGATTTCATTTTGATACAGATAATCAAAGCCGATCTGTAAAACTGCTACATGGCTTCGCTTCTTTAAATAGGACGCACAGTCTGCATCTATAATAATAATCTGTTTGTTTTTCACCATATTGAGCCGCTTTAGTAAATGCGGATCCGAAAACAGCCCCAAGCCGAACAGCACAATAGAGTCCGCTTCCAGAATATCTTTTTCAAACTGTTCCAATATGTCCGGATCTACTTTATGCTCCTTGTTTTCAGGTGAACTGCATATAATTTCCGATGCTTCATAATCTCCATGCAGTGCTACTATCTTCATATCAATGGTGATTCCACTGTCCTTGATATCGAAAAACTCATTTGTAATCTTATCATAGTTCGTCGTATAGCAAGTAACCCTTTCATACCCTGTCTCCTGCATTTCACGAAACAGACAGCCGGAGAAGCAACTCATTTTATGAAAAGAGTTTTTATCCGTATGCTTTAATTTTGATATTGTCCGCATCGTTTTCGGTACACTGGTCTTTTCATTATCAATAATCAAATTCTGCATATTTGTTTTTATTTTATCTGAAACAGCCTTTTCCAGCTGCTCCAGTATCTCTTCTGCTTCCACCTTGGAACAAAGATTCGCCAGCCTTGATAAAAGGAACTCTCCATTCACATTTGCATCCGCTATCTTTATGTCATCCAGCAGATGGCAATACTCATTCAACAGCCCTTTTGTCTCCTTATACCATTTCATACTAATCCATTTATTGGGGCACGCATCAAAGAGCTTTTCCATAATCTCTTCTTTATACAATGGATTATTCAAATACGCACTAAAGAAGCAATTGAACCCGTTGCCTATAATGAACACACTTTTCATTCTGCTTCCCCCTTAATCTATCGCATCCAGCTCATGATATAATGTTTTTGCATACGTATCTGTCATTCCACTTAAAAAATCAGTGACCAGTAACAGCCGTAAATATAATGCGTCACGCTCCTTATACTCACCTTCCAGCTTGGAAGCTTCCTTGCGGTAATTTGCGACGTGATTTGAGGAAAGCAGACTTGTAACCTTCTTATCTATTTTCTGCTGCTTGAAGCCTGCGTTTTTACAATCAAAATATATAATAGCAGGAACAAATTTATCCAACAGCGAGTTCAGGAGCTTATGAGCAGAGATTTCCAGCTTCATAATGCTTGTATGTGTAAACGCATAATCCTTTGCTGTTTCCTTTAAAATTTCCAATGTCTTCTCATGATAGGTATCCTCCAGCAGCTCCTTGTGATATTCTCCCTTCATAATGGCCGTATAATTGATACTGAACGAATAGGCCGCACACCACATCAGCCAACCTTTTATGTATTGCAGCCAGTTTTGGACAGCATACATTTCTGCATCCTTCACAGAGCTGCATAATTCCAATCCTTTAACATAAAGCTCCGTCAGCTTCTGCTGTGCTTCCTTTACATAATAATATTTATCATTTTTATCATATTTCTGTATTTTATCTGCGATTTTCTTCCTTAACTGATGGTAGCTGAACAACCCTTTCTTAAAGGAATCCTCTACATCTGCCACGCCGTAGGATATATCATCAGCAGCTTCCAGTAAAAACGTTAACGGATGACGTACATAGCTTCCAACAGCCAAAGTTCCGGTCTTCCTGCATATTCTTTGTACCAATTCCTCATCAGCCTGAAAGAACCCCATTTTATGATATTGGATATTTTCTGCTTTATCATCGATATCTTTGGAACAGCACGGATATTTAATCAATGTGTTAATAACTGCAGCTGTAAGATTCATGCCAAATTCACTATCCGAGAACGGCAGCTTTAGTATGGAACGAAGTGCCTGCGCATTCCCTTCAAAATTCTCAAGATCCATTCGCTGCTGTTTACTCAACAGGCTGTATACAGATTCTTCTCCATACATAAGCTCTTTCAAGTGATTTCGAAACCAGTCTCTTATTATCGTTTCGCCAAAATGACCAAACGGCGGATTCCCAATATCATGCAGAAGACCTGCACAGAACAGAATGTCCGGCATTGATTCTGTTTCATGCATAGAAACCCTGTTGTATTTTTTCAAACGCTTTCGTGTCAAATTTGCCAGCTGCTTGGCTGTAAATGCCGTTTCCAAAGAATGTGTGAGTCGAGTTCTTACAAAATCATTTTTGTCCAATGGAAAAACTTGTGTCTTATCCTGAAGTCTTCGAAAAGCTGCGCTCTGGATAACCGTTTGCTGATCCTTTTCAAATTCGTCCCGTAATTCCTTATCAAATTCTTCCAATGGAATCGCCGCCAGACGTTCATCTGATAACAATGCTTCCCAATTCATATTGCCTCGCTTTCCCTGATACTGTCTTTGAAAAGAGAATACGACAAAAAGCCCCCGTATTTTCCCCACTCTTTTTCTTTATTATACAATAGAAACAGCTAACCATGTAAAATTTCTCGTACTTTTTTATGTTTTTTTCTATTATTGCTACCTATCGTTTTACAAATCTTATAATTCATGGAATTCATTCAGCAAATATCACTGAGAATCAACATCCATCAGCTTCCTTTCGCAAACCATTCAGCTTTTTAAATCCTTCCTCACTTCTTATCCTCTTACATTTCTCCGTCAATAAATTTCATAATTTACAGTATTTTCCATTTAATATATATTTACATATTTTCCATATAAACTAGCATAAACCTTGAGGTGAAAAACATGAACTATATCTTAACCAAAGAAATTGTAGACCGGTATCTGCAGGAATGCAGTATCGCAAAAGAGCTGAACGCCCACACACTGAAGGCCTATCAGATCGATCTGAAGCAGTTTTTATGTTTCATGGAACCCTATGCATACGATGTACAAAAGGAATCTCTGCATGCCTATATTCTGCATCTGCACAAGACATATCAGAAACCAAAAACTATAAAACGCAAGATTGCCAGCATCAATGCCCTGTTCTCCTATCTTGTTTTTCATGATCTGATGGAAATCAATCCCATGAGCCGTCTGCGCACCTCCTTTCGGGAACCCCGGCTGCTGCCCAGAACCATACCGTACACACACCTTTCCTCCATCTTCAACCGCATTTATGATGAGATGAAGAACTGCAAGACCAGCTACCAGCGCAAGGTATGTGTCCGCAATGCCGCCGTCATGGAGCTTCTCTTTTCCACCGGCATGAGAGTCTCCGAGCTCTGCCATGTCAGGGATGAAGAAATCAACCTGCGTGAGCAGTATGTCCGCATTTATGGAAAAGGATCAAAGGAGCGCATCCTGCAAATCGGCAATCCGGACGTGTTGAAAATTCTCTATTCCTACCGCTCCATGTTTCAAAAAGAAATCGAAACCAGCGGCTTCTTCTTCATCAACAAGCTCGGCAACCCGCTCTCCGAGCAATCTGTGCGCCTGTTGATTGCCCGCTATGAGAAAGCGCTGAAAATCCCCCAGCATCTGACGCCCCATATGTTTCGCCATACCTTCGCCACACAGCTGTTGGAGGAAGACGTGGACATCCGCTACATTCAGCATATCCTTGGACACAGCTCCATCACTACCACGCAGATCTACACCCACATCAGCTCCAACAAGCAAAAAGAAATCCTGTACCATAAAAATCCAAGAAATTTCATAAACCAGAGCTGATTGCACATATACTGCATCCCGCCTCTTGTCTAATTCAAATCCGAACAGCAAAAAAGAGAATTCAGAGATACTTTGCGTACATGAATTCCCTTTTTCTATATAATTGGCATTGTATTAAAGCATTCCGAAAATCTCCATCTCTTACAGGAAACTTTCTGATCAACGAGAGTGAAGACTTCCCTTCATCTTTGGTTATACACTGGCTTTCCCCGTTCAGCCATTCACCTTCAGCAGCTCCAGAATCTGATCCTTATCCATCCTCATGATATTCGTCTCATTCTCTTCCACGAAAATATCCGCAAGCTCCTTTTTCATCTGCTGTAAATGCTGAATACGCTCCTCCACGGTATTGCGCATAATCAGCTTATACACCTGCACGCGGGAATTCTGACCGATGCGATATGCCCGATCACTTGCCTGATTCTCCGCTGAAACATTCCACCAGGGATCATAATGAATCACTGCCTCCGCAGCTGTCAGATTGATACCGGTACCCCCGGACTTCAGTGAAATAAGGAACACCTTCTTTTCCTTATCCTGAAACTTCTGCACAAGCTCCCGTCGCTCCTCCTTACCGGTACTTCCATCCATTCGGAAATACGGTATATGCAGATGCTGGAGCTCAACCTGAATCAAATCCAGCATGGAGGTAAAATTGGAAAACAGCAGCACGGACTTATCATTCTCCACAAGAGAGCTCACCAGCTCCATGCAGGCCTTCAGCTTACTGGAAGGCTGCGATATCTCCTCATACACAAGACGCGGGTCACAGCAAATCTGCCGTAAGCGCATCAGCATTCCCAAAACCTGGAACCGATTGGTCTTCACCAGATCAAGCTCCTGCTGCAGCTCTTTGTTGACCTGTGCAAGATTCGCCATATACATTGTTTCCTCTGCCTCATCAAAGGCGATACTGAGCGTTGTCTCCGTCTTTTCAGGCAGCTCACTCAGCACCTCCTTCTTCACTCTTCGCAGAATGAACGGCTGTACCATTTTCTTCAGCTGCTCCTGCTTCTCCTTATGCTTTCCAAGAACGATATCCTTCTCGAAATGATGGGAGAAATAGCGGTAATCAAACAGGTAGCCCGGCATCAGAAAGTCAAAAATACTCCACAGCTCAGCCAGTGAATTTTCAATAGGTGTACCTGTCAGAGCCAGTGCATGATGGCTCTTCAGACGCTTCGTGCTCGTCGCATTCATCGTCCGCTGGTTTTTGATATACTGTGCCTCATCCAGAATCTTATAGAAGAACGTCCGGCTTTCATAATAGCCGATATCCCTCTTCAGATAATCATAGGAGGTAATCAGCAGATCCATATCCATACTGCTGCGGATCAGCTCCTCCCGCTTTGCCTGAGAGCCTGTGATACAGCAAACCCTTAAATCACTTGCAAATTTACGCACCTCATCCTCCCAGTTATACAGCACACTGCTCGGCACAACGACAATGCTGGTGCGGCCTGCCTGCTTTTCGCTTTCCAGAAAGGCAATGACCTGCAACGTTTTTCCAAGACCCATATCATCCGCCAGAATACCTCCGAAGCCATACTGGTGCATCAGCTTCAGCCAGCGAAAGCCATCCTTCTGATAATCACGTAAAAGCTCATTATAGCGCTGTGGTATTTCAATATCCTGTGTACTGATCTGCTGAAAGGAGTTCAGTATATTCTGTAAGACATCCTCTTTATGGAAGGCAATGGAGTCACTTCCCTTTGTGAATGCATCCAGCATGAACAGACGATATCCCGGCAGCTGTATGCAGTTCTGTTGCAGCTGTTCATCCTCGATATGAAACTCCTGCATCATCGTATCCAGTTCCTCCAGCTGATCACTCTTCAGATTCAGCAGCTTCCCGTTTTTCAACCGATAAAAATGCTTTTTCCTGCGGTAGGCGCGCAGCACATCCAGCAGCTCCTCCTTATGAATATCGCGGCTGTGTAAATCGATTTCCAGAAGGTTACCCGCAAGGCGAAGCCCTGCATGCAGATTAACCACATGCTTCTTATTCATATTCTTCAATACATCACTGACAAAAATCTCACAATATCCCGACAGAAACGGAAGGCCGTCCCGCATGAACTCCAGCAGGGTTTCACTCACATCATGAAACAGCGCACAATGCTCCTTCGGCTGTATGATATCCGCATACTGCCTTATGAAATTTTCAACGATCTCCTGGCGCAGCGGCAGATATTCCTGCTCATCCTGAAAGCCCGGTATCCGTTCATCCTCATACAGAACATCCAGCTGAAAATACACCCTTCCCAGCTCATCAATATCCCCATACAGCTCCAGTCCGATCGGCTCCAGCGTATAGGCATACTTCGCGATTCCATACATATTCGCATAATCACGGATTTCACTTAGAACATATTTATAGAAATCCGCAAACTGCTCATTGCGCACATACAGCTGCTGCTCACTCAGGGAATCAATCAGCTCCAGACACTTCCCCTGTTCATCAAAGCGATAGCGGTACAGCGTATCATCCTGCATGCGGTACAAGTGATGCCGTCCCCGAATACCGCTTTTCAGCAGCGACCAGTTGCGGAAGGTAAGCAGTACAAAATCCTCCTCACTCTTTACGCGGATGTCCAGCAGCTGTCGTTTATCCTTCATCTGAATGTTGCGATAGCGCTGTGGAAGGCGCCCCAACAGCTCATAAAACTCATCCATATACAGCGGAGGAATCTCCATAACACTCGGATTGGATACCAGCGTCTTTCCCTCATAAAAGCAGTTTTTCAGAAAACGGATCAGATCCTGGCTGTCTTCATCAAAGCGGTTTATCGAATGGGTGAACGCCAGAGACATACCATATTGTGCATAGGTCTGCTGGGCAAGGCGCTCAAAGAAATCCGCTAGACTGCTGATGGTATACCATTTCCGGTCTCCGATTTTCAGTGCGATATACATATGCTGCTGGTCAGTGACCTCAGCTTCCACAAACAGATGCACCTTTTCCACATGCTCACGGTTTTGCAGCTCCTGATAATAGACCTTGCTCTCCTGCAGAATATGACTGGAGGTCGCAAACTGCTTCATCAGCTCTCTGCGGCGGGTATTCTCCTTCACCATCGCCTCGATGTTCTGATGCTCCTTCAAAATTTCCATCTGCAATCTGCCCTTTTTTACAGGTACTGCTTCCTTTTCTGCAGAAGTCCTCTGCTTCTCTTTCTTAACAGGTGATGGACTCTGCTGAAGCAACGGAAGTTGTGCAGCTGGCTGTACGGCGATTTCTTCCTCTTTCCGTTCATAGGAATATGGAAACTTCTCCGGCTGCAGATCATGAATCTGATACAGTACGGCAAGCAGATGCTCACATATTTTTGTTCGCTTGCAGCTGCAGAAATAATAATCCACATCACTCTCCGCATTTAATGTAAACTGCAGTGTCGCATAAAACTTGCCACTCAATGTTTCCATCCGTGCCTCTACGTGGTACTCACTCTGCGTTTTTGCTATATATATTTTTTTGATCAGGTTTTCTTGTTGAACCTTTCTGGCCTTGATCAGCTTTGTTTCACTTTTTGTCTGTCGCTTAATATCATCTACCGTTAATCTCACAGCTTCATCCCTTTACTCCTGCTTTTCCTATCTTTACAAATATGCAGGGTATCCTTTCTATTCCGAATACAAAAAAGCATCCAATACGTCATGTTACGTATTGCACACTTTTCCTCGCGTTTCTTCTTATATGATACCTGCAAATCCAAATAAGTCAAGCCGCTTTTCCTTTATTTTCTAAATCCGTCAGGAAAAACAGATACGATTCACCAAAGTAGCATGCGCGGTTAGGCGCTGATCGCTGAAACAACAGCAGTCTATGACAGCCTGTAAACTCTATATGCTATCAAGCAATGGTATCTCTATCAGCCTATATCTGTGTTTCAAAGCGGTGAGGCATTACGAAAACAGCTTACTGTACATTCTGAGCTTCTCTGTAATAAGGCATCCCGCGCACCGCAGCCATACATTCTGCCAGTAGCACAAAGCAGGCTACATATGCCGAACCCGCAGGACATCCACAACCATCATAATAAATTCCCGGTTGGTCGGCTTACCTTTATTCTTACTGATCGTATTACGGAACACGGAATACAGAAAGTCCACATCCCCGCGATCCAGCGTTGCCTCTACGGCATTGCGGATACTGCGCTCCACACAGGAAGGCGTTGTATCATAAGCCTCAGCTATCGTTGCATATAGGCCATTCATCATATTCTTTAATAGCTCCGGATGATCATAAACTTCCAGGATAGCGCTGCGCAGATAATAGTGCCCTTTGATGTGTGCGGGTGTTCCCATGTCATGCAAAAGATTTGTAACCTCTTCGTATAATTCCTTTGTCAATGTATCCATCATAAAATTCCCTCCATCCATTTCTCTGATTCCACACACTAACAATAATTTAAATATGTCCAGAAGTAAACCGATGTCGTTATCTGTCGAAATTTATAATTTATAAAAGCGTTTGTATTTACAGGCCATTGCAGTCTTATCAGGGTATCCCGTATCGTCTGGTGTATTTCTATGATGATCCTTATGCCAACAGTAACAGGTGTTCACAATTCCCTGCCGCATATAAAAAAATGAAGGGTTCATAACGAATCCTTCGAGTGGGCAGACAATCTATATAAGCATTTAAAGACCGCCGCTTATTCAAGCCTGCACATCCATCTTACAGCAGGAAGATATACGGATGCCTTATTGCAAGCATCCACGAACAGCATAAAGAATCCAAATCTATTGGTATACACAACAGATTGGATTCTCCTTTTTCTATTCACACTGAGTAAGCATGCCGTAATCAGAAAATGCTTCCGCATTTACTTTAGCCAGTCACTGTGGAACACCCCTGCCTGATCCACACGCTCATAGGTGTGTGCACCAAAGCAGTCCCGCTGTGCCTGTATCAGATTCGTTTCCAGACTTGCCGTGGTGTAGCCATTGACATAATTCATCGCACTGCATAAAACCGGTATATACAAGCCCTTTTGCAGAGCGAAGCTGATGATGCGCTGTAAATCCTCTCTGCCCTGTTTCACATACTCTGTAAACTGATCGGATACAAGCAGATTTGTAAGGTTTGCATCCTTGTCATAGGCCTGATATATATCCTTTAAGAACTCTGATTTGATAATACAGCCATTCTGCCATATCACCGCGAGCTGCTTGGTATCAATATGGTAGCCGCATTGCGCATTCACGGCAGCTATGAGGGAAAAGCCCTGTGCATAGATGCTCGTTTTTGCCAGCAGCACCGCCTTATACAGATCAGCAGCCAGCTGCTCATTGCTGGTTTCTTCATCCTGTGTACCTGCATAGCACTGTTCCGCCTGTAGCCGTTGGGCTTTCATGGAGGAAAGAAATCTTGCTTCCACCGCCTCTATAAGGCTTGGCACAGGAACACCGTATTCCAGAGAAACACATGCTGTCCATTTTCCGGTTCCCTTCTGCTTTGCGACATCCAGCACCTTGTCAAGCAGCCATTCCTCCTGTTCCTTTTTTTGCAGGATATCCTCTGTGATATCCAGAAGATACGAGGCAAGATTATGCTGATTCAGCTGATGAAATGCCTTTTGCACAGCGGCACGATCCTTTGGATACAGCCTTTTCAGGATTGCATAAAGCTCCGCAAGCAGCTGCATATCGGCATATTCAATACCATTATGCACCATCTTCACAAAATGGCCGGAGCCTTCTTTTCCGATATAGGTACAGCAGGCTGTGCCGTCTTCATTTTTAGCAGCGATTGCAGTAAAGATGTCCGCAATTTCGCAATAGGCCCTGTATTCTCCGGAGGGCATGATGCTGGGACCATGCAAGGCTCCCTTTTCTCCACCGGAAACACCGCTTCCTATCAGATAAAATCCATCCTGCTGCAGGGACTGCATTCTGCGCTGTGTATCCTCATAATAGGAATTCCCACAGTCAATCAGTATATCCCCTTTCGCAAGCAGCGGCTTCAAGGATGCAATGACACTGTCCACCACACGTCCTGCCGTTACCATTAGGATGATTTTACGCGGTTTTTCAAGGCTGTTGACAAAGGCTTCCAGTGACTCATATCCGAAAAGCTTCGGATATTTCTGTGTAAACTGCTTTGTGATTTCTGTTTCTATATTGTATACAGATACAGAGAAGCCGTGCTGCATGATATTGCGTGCCAGCGACTGTCCCATGACGCCCAGTCCGTATACTCCGATATTATTCATAGCGAGCCTCCTCTTCCTGACGGCGCTTTAATTCCTCCTTGGCCTGCTTGAGCAGCTTCGGGTTCTGATACAGCGTCAGAATACTGTTTGCCATTGCCTTGCTGGAAATATCAAGACAGTGTTTGCCGGCATCGGATATTGCGAGCTCGCGAAACTGATCGGTATGGCCGGATATCTTCTTTTCCGGAAGCAGTGTCATATAGAGATTGCATGCGGGAATCACACGGGAAACATTTCCCAGATCCTCTCCACCCGCATCACTCGGCATTCCCTCCATCATGGGCTCCCCAAGGGCCAGCATTTCCTCTCTGCACAGCTCAGCGAGCACCGCATTCGGCATACGCCCGTAATATCCCGGTATTTCCTTATAGCTTACCCTGCAGCCGCTGGCCAGTGCCATGCCTTCTGCAATGTTTATGATTTTCTGTTTGGTGGTTTCGATATCCTTTGCCCGCATGGTGGATATTTCCACCTCCAGCCTTGCATAATCCGGGATGCGTCCGATATCCCATTCACTTTCCGCTAGGATACAGCAGATATGAATAGAATCACGCAGCTGCTGCCGGGCAAGTCCCACTGCCTGATAAAACAGATTCGCCGCATCCAGTGCATTGATGCCATTTTCCGGATGGGATTCTGCGTGTGCACTCTTACCGAAGTACTCTATTTCAAAGTCGGTAAAGGAAGCACATTCTCCGCCGATTCTTGCCATGGCACTTGTCGGATGCATCAGAAAAACAGCATCCAAACCGTCAAATACACCCTGCTTAAGCATGATGATCTTTCCTCCGCCATCTTCCTCGGCAGGAGTTCCATATACCTCGATGCTGCCTTCCAGCTCACTGCTTTCCAGAACCTGCTTTACTGCGGCTGCACAGCCTAGCGCACTGGTTGCGATCAGGTTATGACCGCAGGCATGCCCCAGTCCCTTTAATGCATCGTATTCCGCAAATACGGCAATTCTTGGACCGTTTCCTTTTTTGAATACAGCCTGAAAAGCCGTATCCAGACCGGCGATTCCTGTTTTCACAGCAAATCCCTGCTCCTGCAGATAAGAAGAAAGCGCATGTGCAGCTTTCTTCTCTTCAAAGGCAATTTCAGGATTTGCATGGATATAGGAGGCCAGCTTCCATAAGCGGTCAAATTCGCGGTCTACGGTTTCAATGCTCAGCTTCTTTATTTCATCCTTATCCATAAGTTCCTCCACTATACAATATCAAAGAACGCGCCGACCAGACTCAGGACGATTATGATAATGATATATAAATTGAACTTCATTCCCTTTTTCTTGATGGCGAAGAAGATCAGTGCAATGACAGCAAGCGGCAGGATACCGGGAATAATTTCATCCAAAATCTGCTGTACGAGAATCGGATCACTGTTTTCAATCTTCATACCGGCTGTTGTTGTCAGTGTAACATAGCTGGCAGACAGGGCCCCCATCATCATAAGACCAAGGATACTGCAGGCCTGAATGATTTTATTGACAACACCGCTCTGTAAGATTTTCGAAATACTCGTTCTACCGATACGATACCCCATATGCCACATGAAGTAACCAATCGTAAAGCCACAGATCGGGAACAGGATACAGGCAAATACCATACCTGCATAGTTTCCGCTTAAGGCCATGGTAGCTGCAAGTGAGAAGCAGATTGCCTTAATGGTTCCCCAATACAGTGTATCTCCGATACCTGCCATAGGTCCCATAAGTCCGGTTTTGATAGAAGCAATTACCTCATCCGGAATTTCAGCACCGTTTGCCCTGTCCTCCTCCAGCGATAACACGATACCGGGGATGATGGCACCGATGGTTGCCTCTGTATTAAAGAACTGCATATGGCGAACCAGTGCCTGTCGATACTCCTCATCATCTGTGTAAAGCTTTCGCAGCGGCTTTGACAGCGTCACCGCCATGGACAGCGACTGATATCGCTCATAGGAATGGGATACCTCAGCCAGTAAACGCCATTGTATATAGGAACGGGTTATATCCCTTTTTGTAAGCTTCTTTTCATTTGTTTCCATTAGTCATCATCCTCCTCTGCAGCAGGCGCTAATTCTTTTTTATTCGTCATCCAGTAAATCAGCAGTGCAATGGATGTTGCGAAGACTGCGACTGCCATTACATCCAGTTCGAAATACACGACCAGGAAGTAGCCGATTACAAAGAACGGTACCAGATCACGTTTACCGATTGTGTAGACAGCAATCGCGAATCCGATTGCCGGCATGACACCTCCGGCAACTTCAATTCCGTGCATTGCCCATTCCGGCAGCATATTCAAAACATTGGACACAACCTCCGGTCCCACCATATTCGCCAGAAAGATTTCCGGGAAGGTGATACAGAACATGAACAGCAGCGGCCATTCTCTCGCACAGCGCATCATACCCTTCACATTTCCTTCCTCTGCGTATTTGTCAGCCTTATGTACAAAGAAGGAATTCACCGTATATTTCAGATTGTATACCCATCCGCCAAGAATACCGAATGGCACAGCGATAACCAGTGCTGCTGTAGGCTCCATACCTGTTTTAATGGCAATCGGTATAGCAATCAAGGCTGCTGCCGAGCCATCTGCCGGTACGGTTCCACCCGGATAAATGATTCCCAGATACATCAGCTCGATGGTACCACCAAGGATCAGTCCTTCCTGCAAATGTCCTGTCGCAATACCAAGAACCGCTCCGATCAGTGCCGGTGATCCCAGAGTTTCACTGATAGTGTAACCAAAATCAATACTCGATAAGAAATACCAGACTCCGCATAACAGCGCTAATAAGAATGTATTCATAATTTCTCTCCTCTCTCTTTTTAAAATTCAAGATTCTCTATAACCTTATTGATTTCATATTTCTGTTGACTCGGCACAACATGGATATATACCTCGCACCCCTCATTTTGTATTTCCTTTAACAGTGTGGCGTCTTTCGCATCAAAGGAAATTCCGCTCGGTGTGTTTACACGTCCGTTTCCTCCGCCCAATCCGCCGATCTGTAAAGACTTCATCGGAAATCCGCGCTTTTGCATGCTTCTGGCATCCTCTACAGACTTAAACAGCATCAGCACGTTCCCTTCTCCGAACTGATTTTTCTCCCATTTGGTAATTGCCTTGTCTATCGTGAAGATACTTACGCGGACATCGGATGGTGCCGCCATTTTATATACACTCCCTAAAAATTCATCATTCGCCAATGCATCGTTTACAATAATAATACGGTCTGCATTTGCCTGTTTCACCCATTTGGTAACAACCTGTCCATGAATCAGACGAAAATCTATTCGAATCAAGCTAATTGCTGCCATCGTAATTCCTCCTATCTTTCATTCAGCAGTTTTACAACATCCTTGCCGCTTTCCCTTAATGTGGCAAGCCCTATTGTTTTTAATTCGTCCACAGCATAATTTCCCTTCTGTGAGGTCACCTCGATATACATTGCCAGATTCAATCCGGAAATCACCTGCATGTCATATGTTTTCGACAGAATCGCACATGTCGTACACGGTGTTCCGCCAAACAGATCCACCAGGCACAGAACCTTACCATCACCCAGCTTCTCCAGCTGCTTCTCCAGCATTGCTCTGTAATCCTCCGGCTGCATTCCCGGCATCAGAGAAAACGCAAATACATTCTCTGCCTCACCGGCAATCATCTCAGCGGATTTCATCAGCTCTTCACCGAATCGGCCATGTGTACAGACGAAGACCCATACATTATCCTCCATAACTTACTCCTTTCTTATTACCTTCACTCATTTACTAGCAAGTCCCGTGCCAAAATAAAAAAGTGCCTGTTTATCAGCACTTTTCCATCTCTGTATGCTAGTGTGTCATTCTGTGTCAAAGTTATCCATGATGTAAGCCACTTCTGTGTCAGAGATGCGGATTTGAAATTCCCGCTCAATGATTTTCATCGCTGTACGGACAAGACGATACAGCTTTTCATTTCGCTGAATACGTTCCTGACAGGCATCATATTCCATCTCCGCACCGCGAATACAGCGCTCAATCATACATCCGACATGCATCATATAACCAATCAGTATCCGGTTATAGTCGTCAATATCCCACATCTTGGATATGACCTGGAAGGATTTGCGTATCACATCATCTGCTTTTATCGGGTCAAGGAACACAAGCGATTCCTTCAGAAAATTATTCATGACGATATTGGAGGAAACCGGCTCCCTGTCTTCAACCCCAAGCGCTGTGGATATGATTTGTGCGATTTTTGCCAAACCGTCCTCCAGAATGATTTTATCACTGGATATGTACAGCGTATCCTCCAGATGCAGATCTCTGGCACCGACAACGGCAAGAATACGTTTATTTTCCAGATGCTTTTCTTTAAAGGATTCCGTATTGCATGCAACAATATCGATATGATATTCGTCTATGGCAGGTATGGCGGAGCGAATCAGCTCTCCCAGCTTAACCGCTGCCCCTTCGCCGCTCAGACAAGTCGTTACAATGACATTCTGGTGCAGGGCCTTTTGCTTGATTTCCTTGGAGTACAGCTTTCCGATATATGGAGTATAGCTTCGCAGCTCGCGATACAAATCGTCCAGTGTATATTCGCTCAGCATCGTTTTCCGCAAAGCTTCCAGTACAAACGGTGTGGATATCATATCGATTGTCTTTGTTGGAATTCCGGTTTTCTGTGTAATGATTTCTCCAAAGGATAGCAGGGAGCCCATATCGACAAGAATGAGCACCCCCTTTCCCTCATCAATTTCCTTCACCTTGCGTGTCACCGTTTCCAGAAAATCATCCACACTCTGATGTAGGCTCATATCAAGCGCATGACCATGGCGTGTGTCCAGCAGCGCGTTGGCAACATCCACCATATTGCGTGCCACACCGTTTCCATGTGCCAGTGCAAGAAGTGCAATCGCTCCGTTTACCTGCGGCTTATCCTTTTCAATACACAGAAACATTGTAAAGAAGACGATTTCCTGCGGTGGAAACGGAATTTCCAGCTCTTTCTGCAGGAAGCTCATGATTTCCATTGCCACATGATATTCATTCGGATTTTCACTGAGAACGTCATAGACGTTTGCATTCAGCTCATGCTCCTTACGCTTGTTTTCCATCAGCGCGGATATATGCAGCGCCATTGCCGTATACACCTTTTTGGAAATCGGATAGCCAAGTCGCTGCTGAGCCAGCTGCAGGGCAACCTCTACTGCATGATATACATGAATCGGTACAATTTTGTAAAGCATTGCTTCACTCCCGGATTCCTCAATCTGATTGCTTAAGGTTTTGATATAGGTTTCGATATACATGCGCATATGACGGTTGATGTTTGCATTGTCAAAGCCCTTTGCCTCATAATCCTGAAAACGGCGGTTCATTTCCTCATAAATATTCAAAAACTCGCCATCATAGTGTTCCAGCTTTGTTTCCTGATCATAGACGAAGATCTCCTGATCATGTATGGTCAGAAAATCATCAACCTCCTTCTGCTTGCCGGAATTTAAAAGACCGTGATAGATATGCTCCTGCAGTAAGGACAAAGTAATGCGAATCACGTTATCCTGACGGGATATATGCTCCAGAAAGCCGTTGGCACAGAGCAGGCGGATATCCGCCTTCAGCTGCCCGATGTTCCCCTTGCAATCGTAGGACAGCAAAGCCCGCATGACCTTGGCCTTAACCTGAATAGGAATTTTGACCTGGTTATATTCCTGACGGAAGAATTTTTCAATCAGCTCATAGCGCTCTTCAATGGAGCGCTCCTCCAGAGAAGGCATGGTGATCGTCATCGGTATCCTTCGTAAAAAGGTCTGAAGCAGACTGGATTCCAGGTTTTCCGTTGTTGCGGCGATGATCAGCACTCTGGCATCCTTGCTAGTTTCATTGGCTCCCAGCTTGCGGTATTCTCCCTTGTCCAGCAGCATGAACAGCATTTCCTGCCCCTCCGGAGGCAGCCGGTGAATTTCATCCAGAAAGAGGACACCGTTTTGTGCCTTTTCCACCAGACCTTCACTTTCCCTGTCTGCGCCGGTATAGGCACCCTTTACATATCCGAACAGCTGTCCCAGCAGAAGCTGTGGATTATCCGCATATTCGGCACAGTTGAAAATAACAAACGGTGCAGTCTTTTGCAGTACACCATGATCCTTGGCATACTGATACATGATTTCCGCAAACATCGTCTTACCCGCACCTGTTGGTCCCACCAGCAGTGTATGCAGGCCAAACGGCGGATAGATCATAGCCGCCTTTGCCTTGTTGATCATCGTCTTCAGACTTTTATCACTGCCGATCAGCTTATCGAAATCATTTTCGGTATACACTTCTCCTCGTTCCTGCAAATATTCCTGCAGAGAGGAAACAGCAAAACGTTCCAGTGAATGCGCCAGCAGGACCTCCATGCGTTCCCTGTCGAAATAATAAACCGGTCTTCCGGTGATCTTGATAACTGCATTCTCCTGAAAAAGCTGATTCAGTTCTTTACTTACATTCGCCCGATCCATCCCCATGAAATCGGATAGCTGCTGTGCGCTGACCCCCTCATAGCCTTCCTGTATGGAAGAAAGGCTGATGTCTGCACAGAGTTGCTTCAATGTGTCTGCTACCCTGGATTTTCTCCGCATGTTTTCACCTCTTTATTCTGATACGTGTTCAATGCGATTATAAGTTATAAGTATTTGAATGTCAAAATGTCTGTGAGAATTTCCTGAATTTTACTTTACATAAGCAGGCGGTTTCTACACATTATTTATATCGCTCCTTCCTACGTAATAATATGCATAATGAAAAAAACATATATTATATCCTTTATGTGCTTTCAGAATGAAGCGCGTTCTATACCGATTTTATAAGCATACATAACAAAGAATTAAAAGGTTTGCAAAGTGTGACTGCTATCAGTTTGACACGTTTTAAAGTACTTCCAGCTGCTGTTCCCATAAGCTCTTTCACTTGCAGATTCAACTTATCTCATGATATTGCAAAAACAATAAACAAATTTTAGTGGTACAAAAAAGAGCTGAGATGATACAGCTCTTTAAAAATTACTGTAGGTATAGCTTTTTAGGATAGATGTAGAGATTGCAGAACCGTAGGTCGTATGTCTTCTTCAACATCCAGTATGTTCATAGCATCCACCGCACTGACATCGATTTTCTGCATCAGTTTTTTTACATAAACTAGTGTTGCTTCCACTTTTCCCTCTTCCTTGCCTCTTTGCTCAATGAAATCGCTAAAG
Source organism: Clostridium sp. HGF2 (assembly GCF_964240115.1). NCBI lineage: Bacteria > Bacillati > Bacillota > Clostridia > Eubacteriales > Clostridiaceae > Clostridium > Clostridium sp. HGF2. The sequence goes on along the minus strand of NZ_CAXSSO010000001.1, from coordinate 214,208 downwards.
TTGCACATCGTCATGACCTCCTTATCTATCTCCTTCTCCATTAGTATACCATACGTCTTCTGTAATTGATCCTTTTTATCCTCTATAACGAGATTTTTTATAAACAAAATCTTTAACAGCTCTAAAAGCCTCTGCTTGTTCTCATCCTCCTGCTCTACCGCATTCGGAATATCCTGCGCTTTTCGTACGCCTTCCTTCTTCGGATACACCATGACTGCTGTGAGCAAATCATAGTCCTCCCTTGCGGCATGCCATATCTTTGTTTCACATGTTTCCTGTATCTTATAGGTGTTGATGACATCATTCTTTTGATTGTTATGACCGATACAGATCCAGATGGAACAGACCTTTCTGATCCTGTCATAATCCGAATGCTGAAATCCATCCTTGGGATGCTTCTGTCTTGCCATCAATCTGCTGCAATAATACAAAGCACGCTTGATCAGAGGATAACCGGGATCATCCTTTGCCTGGCTTTCCAGATTGATGATCATGCGAACTTTCTTATCCGCAGGTGTGCTCTTATCGGCTTTCTTCTGCTTCATGGGGATTGTCGCCTCGAACTGAATATCGTATTTGATCTGTGCCCCCGGTATGGCTTCATCCGTGACCTCAACCTGCTGATCATCGATATTTTCACAGTCTGCTGTGTTTATAGAAGACATTTCGATATAGGACGGTATGTCCTCCAGTGGAATATCTGCGTATTCCGGAATACAGCCCTTCATCACATAGGCGAGAATCTGCTTGTTTGATAATAGCTTTTTACAGTACATGTCATATTTCTTTTTATTATCATAGCAGCTAATCATAGCTGCTGCTTCTGTTTTCATTTTTGTTGTCATAATCATATCCTTTCTTTCTCCTATTGCTATCTGTACTTTAAGGATATGATCCGGTGGTGCTCTTGTTCTGCTATTGTTTTCATTAGCATACAGAGGTACCTGCTGTTTCGTATCATACGCAGGAACAGATGCAACAAAAACAAGGCAGTCCTTACCGCCGACAAGCGGTGTTCAGCTGCTGTAAGCTACTTAATAATTGTAAGGAATGAATGAACGTATAAGAAAAAACGCTTCTAGCAAGCGGTTGAGCTACTGAAAGGCCGGGGCTTTTGCGGATGAATTAGATGTGAATGGATTGTAGTATTTATATAGTTTCTCATAGACCGACCTCTCCTTTTTTTGTATTTACAGTGTAGCATATATCCTGTCGGAAATACAGAAAAAATCTTAAAATCAGAGTATAGATGAAGTGAAAAAATTCATTTGGTAAATCATGATACAGTCTTATAACTATATACCAGATAGCGCTTAGGCGAATACAGGTTGGCACAGCAGACTTCAATAAAAGTGGAAATTGTAACTGATATTCATATCTGATAAACAAAAATAGGATGCGTAGGCTGTAAAACTAACAACAGCTCCGCATCCATTCATACACATTCTCAAATATACCTTTCAGCACTAATCCTTCTTATCCTCTTTCGGCAGCAGGTACTGCACACGCACTGATTTCTTTGCACGCTGCCCCTGTGCATCCTCGACACTCAGCTGGTAGGTTACTGTTTTTGCTTCCACAGGCAGCTCCTCATCCCATCCGGTAATCAATGCACTCAAATCGTTTCCAGATGCATCTGCGGCAGTAACACCAGCATAATCACGTACCTCCTGCATTGTTGAATTGGATTCAATAACAAATTGAAAATCCGCATGTGCCGCCTGTATAACCGGCTTTGCATTTTCCACAACCTTAATTGCAAAGGATACACGCTCCTTCTGTAAGGATGCTACAGCCTGATAGGTACCCGGTGTTGTAACATCAACCGCAGACAAATCCAGCTTAACCTTTTTTAATACATCGGAATCTGCATTTACATAGGTTTCCGCCTTCTGACTCAGCTTTGCGTTCTGCTCAATGATAAAGGTCTCTTTCTTGGCAGCAATCGCATTGACGCTTTGTTGTTCCTCCTTCAACGGCACATAGGCTTCCGCTTTTACAAATTTCTGCTTCAGCAGTCCTGCAGTCAAAACAACAGCAATCATCAGAATACCGATTGCCAGTACAGCTTTTTCTTCCTTTTTAAATTGAAAATACTTCTTCACATCATCACTTCCCAACTTACTTCAACGTTTGTATTTTATCATATCCCTTCCGGTAATAAAATGCCTAAAAATACAATTTCAGCCTTTATTTATCACCTTTTTTACCATTTGGTCTGGAAAGGTATGTTTGTGGGATTACGCATTCTGCACCTGTGGAAAATATGACATTCCATCGTTTTTCATTTGTATTTTTTTCTGCTTGATATTATAATCATACTACTCATGTTGGAAAGCTATCAGCTACCGTATAGACTATAGATGAAATAACACAGGCAGCGCGCTTCCATTCCATATTTATACAGAGCTTTTTTCATCGCTGTTATGCGGGCAATATGATATGATTATCCTGTAGTAAGCAGCACGCCAAAAATCAAAACAACATTTTCAGGAGGTACAATATGACATTTTTACAGAAATTGGGTCCCGGCAGCACCCTTATTGCCCCAGCCTACCTGCACGCAGCTCTGCGCGAGGAGCTTTTAAAAACACGCAGCGGCTTGCTGGGACTGAAGCTGAACACTCTGCAGGGATGGCTGCAGCAGCAGGCAAATGTTGCAGTACCGTCCAGACATGTTGCCTTATATCAGTATAAGCAGCGGATACAGACAATCCTTCCGCAGCTGAAAATCTATCGTGAGGTGGCGGACTCCCCGGTATTTCTGAACGAATGCAGGTCGTTTCTGGATTCCATTTATTTCTGGAACATCCCCCAGAGTGAGCTGCCTCAGGAAAGTGAAGCACAAAAAGAACTGTTTGCAATCCTTTCTCAGCTCACGGATATTGCCGTGCCTTCCAAACAGCAGCGTGCAGCATTAACGAATATAAAAACAAAGCGGCTGGATGATCTGCATATTCTGGATGTGTATCACACGCTGGAGGAAGAACAGCTCATACAGGCGCTGGTTGCGCAGGGGGCACAGCGCTGTACTCCGCCGGTGTATGAGCCAATGCCATTGTTTTTCCATGCTGTAAACAAGCGCCAGGAAATTGAAGCATGTGCACAATATATTATCGAGCACGATCTGGATGCGGATGATATTCATATCACCCTTGCCAATGCAACCTATAAGCCGATTCTTGCACAGATTTTCCAGCGTTATCAAATACCGTATACACTGCTGAAGGATTCCCATGCGAGTATACTGCCACACCGCTTTTCCGCATTGTTCTCTTATTATCTGAAGCCGGATACGGAAAATCTTCTCCGTGTTCTGGATTGCGGTGTCGTACACATGGAACAGCTGCAGAAGCTGAAGGATTATCTGGATGTATTTTCCTGTAATATCGAGGAAGCCTTTGACCATTTACAGCAGATTGAGGATGAGGGACATATTCTCGATGCACTTGAGCTGGCCAAGCTGCAAAAGCTGGAAGAAGAGGCTGAGCTGGTTCGTCAACAGCTGGTGGTCTATCTGCGTCCGCTGAAACAGCCGATATCGATGGAAGCGATGATACAGACCGCTGCTTCCTATGTCAGAGAATCTCTGCGCAGGGACGATGCAGATACCAAAATTCTTCTGGATATTGAGGCGATGCTGAAGGAGCTCCATCCTTATATATTAGAAAAAGAGGATATTGCATTTTTTCTGTACTTCCTTGACGGTATGACACAAAGCAGTGCTCCCAAAGAAAGAAGCGGAGCCATCGTCTGTGATCTGCGCCAGTCCCCCTTCTGCCGAAAGCATTTATTTATTCTGGGATGTACACAAAAAGACTATCCTGCCTTTCAAACAAAAAAAGGCATTTTCGATGAGAACTATCACGCATTGATTTCAGCCTATCCTTCCATGGAACGACGTTATCAGTTTTATCTGGAACAGATATCCGCAATGCTGTACGCAGCACCATCCGTATATGTATCCTATCCGCTCGGCACCTATGAGGGAAAAGGAATGGAGGCTGCCCTGGAAATTGAGGACTATGTCCAGAAGCAGCATGCGAATCCAAAAGCGGGTTCAGTAGCTTATCCGCTGTACAGCAGCTATGAACCTGTTTCCACCAACATTACATTGTCTCCTGAAATGGCACAGGCTCTGTTTGTTAAAGATAAAATGATCCGGGGCTCCATTTCCGCTCTGGAACGCTATGTTAAATGTCCGTTCTCTTACTTTCTGCGCTATGGTCTTTCCCTGCGGGAACCGATGAAGGTCGGCTTTCCGGATTCCTATGCCGGCACTCTCGCACATTACCTTCTGGAGACCTTTACAGGGAAATATGGGAAGGCCTATACAAAGGTGGCAGAGGAAAAAATCGAAGAAGTGCTGATGAAGGAAATTCGGATTATGCAGGATGTGTTTCCATCTCTGGAAAAAAAGCTGGAAAATGTTGCACAGCGAATACTTACCTCTATGACACAGACCTTGGGCTTGCTGGATGACTTTGAACAGCATTCCATATTATCTCCGTATCTTCGTGAGAAGGAGTTTCATTACAGCATTCCCCTAGGGGATGACATCAGCCTCGCATTAAAGGGATATATTGACCGCATCGATGCGTCGGATGAATTCTTATGTATTCTGGATTATAAAAGCTCTGCCAAAATGCTGTCGGAGACTAACGTATTTGCCGCCTTGCAGCTGCAGCTGCTAACCTATTCCATCGTCTGCAGTAAAGAATTTCATAAACGTGTTCTGGGATCCTTCTACGTTTCGTTAAAAAATGAAAATATCCCTTATACGGCAGGCAAGCTGTCCCGGAGAAAACCGGTAACACATCTTCCATCCAGTAAAGAGGAATATGAAGAAATCCGTCACAAGGCACATCGCATGAACGGCTGGGTCATGGACAGTGATATACAGGCACTGGATGACAACGGCGCACACATTGTTGGTGTGAGTCAGAATAAGGAGGGGATCATAAAGCCGCGCAAGCTGTATGATCTCGGCAGTATCGAACGTTATTTTACAAAAATGTATCAAATGATCGGTAACAGAATCATAAACGGGGACATTCGCTGTTTGCCGATGGAAGAGGCCTGTATGTTTTGCAGCTATTATGAAATCTGCCGATTTAAGGGCATATATGCAGAAAAAACACAGCTGGTGGAGGTAGAGGACGATATCTATCAGCAACAGAAAGGACGTGAGGAAGATGCCTGAATGGAATCCCATGCAGCTGAAGGCGATTCAGACAAAGGAACGCAATATCCTGGTATCCGCATCCGCAGGAAGCGGGAAGACCACCGTGCTGATTGCACGTCTGATGGATCTGGTCATGAAGGATCATGTCTCCATTGACTCCATTCTTGCCATGACCTTCACGGAAGCTGCCGCAAACGAAATGAAAAAGCGTCTGGCCACAGAGCTGCAGAAGGCGTTGACCGCTGCCCGAACAGAAGAAGAGAAAAGCTATATCACCAGACAGCTGACGGGTATACAGACAGCACATATATCAACCATCCATTCCTTCTGCCTTTCCATCATACAGGAATATTATTACATTCTCGGACTGGATCCGCAGCGTATCAAAAGCATTATGGATAACGGAACGATGGTTCTGTTTCAGCAGCAGTCCCTGGAGGAAGCCTTTGCGAAACAGTATCAGCTGCAAGATGCAAGCTTTCTGCAGCTGTGTCAGATGTTTTCAGCAAGAGCGGAAAACGATGAGGCCCTGCGTACCATGATTATGAATCTTGCAGGACTGGCCTCCAGCAAATCCGATCCGGAAGCCTGGCTGGATTCTCTGGCAGAGAATTATCATGAAAAGCATCTGCTGGAGGATTTACCAAAAGAGATTTATGAGAATTTCTTTGAATATCTCGTTGTGCAAACTGCACGTTATGAAGAAACGCTGGTCCGTATAGATGAGCTTTACCGGTTAAAATATGATGATCAGGTAAAAAAACACGCTATAGTGGAACAGAAGCTGCTTGCTCTTCAGGACCTGCATCAGGCCTTGCAAAATCAGGATTATCAGGCTTACCGTGCTGCCTTTCTCGCCATTGTACACGCCGTTATACCTCCAAGCCCGGATAAGGAGGATAAGGAATATGCGCGCCTGAGAAAAAGTCTTCTTGCTTTAGAGGATGCACAACTGGAAATCCTATTCAGTGAGGATGAATTCATGCGGGATATCCGCTACTTGTATCCTTATATAAAAAAGCTGGTGGACATGTGCAGGGATTATCGCAGCGCCTATGCAAGGATAAAGGAAGAGCATAAGGTCATCGACTTTGATGATATGGAGCATTTCGCTCTGGAAATTTTACAGGCGAAGGGTGGCCGTGTTGCTGATATCTATCGTGAAAAATTCGTTGAAATCATGGTGGATGAATTTCAGGACAGCAATGATGTTCAAAACCAGCTGGTAATGCTGATCTGCAGAAAGAACAATGTATTCCGTGTTGGAGACATCAAGCAGTCAATTTATGGATTCCGTCATGCCAAGCCGTCTTTGATGAAGGGACTGATCGATCATCGCGGAGTATTTGATGAGGTTATTTATCTTTCAAATAATTACCGTTCCAAGAAAATGATTGTCGATTTTAATAATGACCTGTTTAAGCTGTTGATGAATATCGATGGATTTTCCTGCAGCTATGCAAAAGAGGATGATGTAGAAACCGGTGTCCCTGCGCAGAACGAGGATAATGTTCCCATCTGTTTTCATGCTGTATACCATAACGAAATTAAGGAAGCAGAGGGGATTATCGTTTCCAAAAATGAATTAAAGGCAAGCTATATTGCCAATCAGATTTTGGAAATTAAGGAGCGCGAACAGCGAAAGTGGAAGGACTTTGTTGTCCTCGTCCGTGGAAATGCCCGCAAGGATGATATGAAGAAGATTTTCGATGAGCTGAATATCCCGTATTTCATTGATATCAAATACGGATTCTATCAATCCAATGCCGTACAGGTGATTCTGTCCGCAATGAAGTGTATTTTGCATCCGCACGATGATATCAGCTTTACTGCCACTATGCTGTCACCGCTTTTTCGTAAATCAACTATGGATTTCGCACAGGCCAAGCTGCAGAAGGAAAAGGGACAATCCTATTATTCCTGGTTCTGTGAGCATCCGTTTCCCGGATTTGAAATATTACAGGAGCTGATTTTCCAACATGGCAGGCTGCGCATCAGTGAGCTCATAAATAAACTGTATGAGATGCAGGATTATTATCGTCTGCATACAAGCATTCAGGAAAAAACCAATCTGGATCTGCTGTTTGAAAAGGCTGTACAGTTTGAGGATCAGTATGCCTCCGGATTATCCTCCTTTCTTTCACAGATCGAACAGATCAAGGATGCTCAGACAGCAGAGGCGATTCCGATTGGCGCTGAGGCGGATGTGGTCCGTGTTATGAGTATCCACCAGTCCAAGGGTCTGCAGTTCCCCGTCGTATTTCTATGGTCTACCGATAAGCAGACACCGATCGAATTTAAGGATTTCTGTATCAGTGATTCCGAGCTCGGGCTGGCAATGAAGGCAATGGACTTACCGCAGCGCTATGTCCGCACAACGATACCGCGAATCGCCATGGAACATAAAAAGGATAAGGAAGAGCTGGAGGAGGAGATGCGCATTCTCTACGTGGCAACCACCCGTGCCCAGACACAGATGCATATCGTTGACTGTATACTTGAGCTTGATGCCTATAAGCATCCGTTGAGCATGTCGCAGGTATACAACCGCAATGGCTATACATCATGGATTTTACAAACGTTTCTATGCAACCCAAGTCCACTCTTTACTATAAAGGAGGTGCACCGCCTCTGGCACAGTGAGGTGCAACAGGCAGAGGCAGGCGTAGATCATCCTTTCCGGGTATATGAAAAGCCATCCAAAAGCATTGAACTGGTAACCGCTTCCGCACAAGAGGCAAGGGAGCTGCCTGCGTTTACATTTGACGATGACATGCAGGGAAGTGATTATGGAACCATGATGCATAAAATGATAGAGGCACTTCAGGCTCCTATATGGAGTCGTGATGTTATTCTCCAAGTCGCCAATCAGCAGTTGTTGGAGCTGAAGGAATGGGATATTCAGACATTGCTGCAGCTGGGAAAGGATCCGGATTATCTGTCGGCATACAGAGGGGATGTCCATCATGAAATGCCGTTTATGGTTAAGGACGGATTGCAAATTCTACATGGCTATATGGACTTTGTCAGCATTCAAAACGACCGTATGATCATCCTTGATTTCAAGACAGATTCTCTCAAAGAGGATGCGGAATTCATACAACGATATAAGGGACAGCTTGCTATGTATAAAAAGGCTATGCATATCTTATATCCAAAGCATAGTATCACGACCTGCATCTATTCTCTGCATCTGCATAGGATGATTGCCATTTCATAACAAAAGACAGAATCCAAGCCTGAGAACCTTCTCAGGTTCATGATTCTGTCTTTTTTGCTTATAATGAGTTCATAGCCTGCTTTCCATATTATGAATATACCTGTCTGTGATGTATCTGACTGTATACATGCAACAGATATGGTGTTGTTTCTTCTGCTCTATCAACAGTTACAATCGTCAACCTGCAGTATGCCTAAAGCAGGACAGCAGCCCCTTCATTAAGATATCGAGTGTCCTACCGCATATCCAGGCACAAAGCTTCCCTTCATTTACGCTTTCGGCTCTACAGCAATAAACAGCTTATCTCTTTCCGCTATTCCGTAATTCTTTGAAAAGAAATCATACATCGTCCAATTATAATAAAAACGTTCTGCAGGGTAAATACCATAGCCGTCCTGATTATGGTCTGTTGTATCATAGGAATCCGCCACGATAAGAACATCATCCTGTGTTGTTTCCGTCCCCATGGTATCATATCCGATGATTACCTGCCAGTGTCCTCCCCAGTCATTCCATGCCACCATAACCGGTATACCTTTTTTTAAATAATCCTGAATCATGCGCAGATTGATTTTATCATAATCGCTTTCCCTGTAATCATACGTTGAATGAATCTGAAACCCTCCAACACCTTCGAAAATCTGTATCATGGATTGTAAAGAGGTAGCCTCACTTTTCAGTTTATTTGTGCGAAGCTGCGCAAGTGTTTCCTCATTGTGCTTACCGAGCTTCCCGTAATACTGCAATACCATGAGTGCCGCATCCACACCGCAGCTCCATTCACTCGTCTGCTGCATCGTTTTAAATTTCGACAGCAAGGTAAGCGTATCGGTAGACTTCATATGATAGAAATCCGGATGCTTGAAATATGGTGATTCCTTTTGATCACCCTCACGCTCCACACTGTCTGCCCCGTCATCTTCTGACAGATCCACTGTATGTGCTATCTTCATTTCATCACTATAATTTTCCTTTTCCTCCGTTTTCACACTGCAGCCGAAAAGCAGTACCGCTGCCATACAAAAAATAATCGTTTTTTTCATCATGTCCTCACTTTCTTAGTGAGTATAATACCTGCATATGCAAACGTGCATACTGATCCTGTTATATCCGCTGTGCTGTATGATTCTATGTTCATAATAATAAAATATACGGGATATCCTGAGTCTATACGACAAACATCTGCCTTTATTACTCTTATTGATCTTACAAGTATCGATACTCATAAAACTGGCTTTAAACCAACAACAAGACTTTACAGTCACAATAATCGGCATTTGACCTGGCTGTCCGTATGGCCTTTTTTCTGGGGTCAAACGAATGCATATTGCATTCCATGCAATTAGGGTGGTGTAGCATAAAGGTTTTCAGGACATCCCTCCACTTCTTCTATGAGCGGAATTATAACGAAAAGGAAGGTATTCCACAATACTAAATATAGGTAATATCAAATACAGGAACAAACATGAAACTGTGTATCGGATGTAAAAACAAAACAGCACAATTTCGTGCTGTTTATAAGATAAGCTCCTGCTGTACTCCTGCAGAGCGTTTTGTCACATATTTTTTTAGAGCCTCCATGATAGAGTAGATGATGTTTTCCAGAACTCCCAAATCCATACTCTGTACAATCAGCTGGAGCAGATAATCTTCCTTTCCCATGTCAAAGTCATTATCAAACATCAGCAGCAGCATTGCCAGAATATAGTTTTCTCTGAGGTATTCCTCATCCTCCTGTAAAAGGTCAGAAGCCTGCAGTATGGTTGTGCGGCAGTCACAATTTTTCATCCAGTCACAGAATTCTCTGGACAGCTCGATCCTTCCCTTGCGATAATACAGGCAGTCCCCCTCCTGCCATAAAACAAACCGGCTGGTGAAATCCTGAATTCGCTGTGTAAGCGGCAGACGCCAGTCCTCATAAGGATCGAGCCTTCCGTTATTATCCAGATCTTTAAACGCAAAGCCGTCCTGCTCGATAATCTGAATACCGAGATTGGGATCATAGCTGAGTGTTTTACCGCCTTTATTTTCAATGCACTCATGATTGTGCCTGTGAGTCAATTTCCATTGCATAAACAGAAACCTCCTTGTGTCTTTCTACCTGTAGTATAACAACACTCGCCGCGTATGTTGTCAAACAATCTTGTGAAATTGTGGGTTTACGCATATCTTTCGTAAGCCTTCACATTTTGTACAGAAAAAGAACATACAGCCCTTTATACTATATGTTCTTCTTTCTGCATGATTCCTTATAATGCTTTTTTCTGTGCGAGCATCTTAATAATTTCCACAGTGCCGTCAATACCGAACGTAGAGGAATTGATGCTGATATCATAATTCTCTGCACGACCCCATTTGCGATCCGTATAGTACTCATAATAATTTGCACGGCGCTTGTCGATTTTCTTGATGCTGCCCTCGATATCGCGTTCATCCACCTCATAGGAATGAACCGCACGCTCTTTGCGATCCTCCATATCTGCATGAATATACACATTCAGTACATCACTGCGTTCCCGCAGCACATAATCTGCACAGCGTCCGACGATGACGCATGATCCCTCACAGGCCACACCCTTGATTACTTCTTCCTGTACCAGATACAAGCGATCATTTAATGATAATTCCGTTATCGTGGACAATGGTCCTCCCAGAGAATATCCCAAGGCACCCAGGAGTCGGAACCCCTTGCTTGTACGGGCATCATCTTCTTCAAAAAGCTCTTTATCCATACCGCTTTCTTTGGCAGCAATCTCAATGAGCTCCTTGTCATAGAACGGTATTCCCAGCTGGTCGGCTATTTTCTTACCGATTTCACGTCCTCCACTTCCAAACTGTCTGCTGATGGTGATAATGGTCTTATTTTCCATAAAAATCGACCTCCTTGTTGTTACTTTTATTATACTATGTTACTTTCACAACATCAATGAATTGACGGCCATTTTCTGAAAACAGTCCCGTTTAAGCTATAACAGAGAAGGAAAGCAGTACGTAGTTAAAAACGGTATGCAATCATCAATTTCCTGCCGCTTTCTCTGCCTCCTCTGCAATGTTTAAAACAGCAACCACCTCCTCCGCCTTCACATAGGGAGCCTTTCCCTGATAAATACATGCGTACAGGTCATCATAAATCTTACCATAATCCGTTACCCTGGAGGGAATGCGGGTCGTAATATCATTCCCATATTCATCCATATATGATAATACTCCCCAGTTATCCTCCGGTTCCTGCAGAAAGGAAGCCTCAATAGGCTCCTGTGCAGATTTTGCGAACAGATGCCCTTGACTGTATTTCATAAAACTGCCATTTGTGCCATGTACAAGGAATCTGGGATATGGCAGCTTCACAAACAGGCTCGTTTTAACTGAGACCTTAAGCTTACCGTAATAAAGTTTAATATCAAAATAATCATCGGCTCCCTCTTCTTTATTAAGAATGCCTTTTACATCATAATCTGTTCTATCAGGAATACCAAACAGAGCTATCATTTGATCAATCGTATGAATACCCAAATTGAAAATCATATCCTGTGTTACAACGGGGCGTGTTTTAAAATAATCATAGTGAGATTCTATTTCAATGAGCGTACCAAGCTTTCCACTTTGTATGATATCCTGCAATATAAGAAAATCCGCATCAAATCGTCGATTCTGATTGGTATATGCAAGGCATCCTTTTTCCTGTGCAAGCGTAAAAACACGTTGTGCATCACTGCTTTTCATTGCAAAGGGCTTTTCCACCAAAATATGCTTTCCGGCCTTCAAAGCCATTTCTGCATAGCTTACATGTGTGTGATTTGGTGAATTAATACAAATGACATCAATTTCAGTATCCTATAAATTAACCTGTTCATATACCTCTTTTTAAGAAACGCAGGAAATCATCAGCGCCTTTAGAACCTGTATCACTTTAATGACTTGCTGTTCCAGATCACTGTTATCTGTCCGTTTTTCTATTTTCAGTGATACGCATCCATTATAGCAGCTGCCGGACGTTAACAAAATATCCCCATATGCATGCTTATCCTCTGCCAAATCATGCCATTCCGCATGCTCTGCTAGTTTCTCATGAAGTCCCTCCAGTATATGCCGGTCAGCAAATCCCTGCAGCTTTCCGACATTCCCGATGGAATCCAGATACACCCGCTGAATACGCTTCTTCCCTATATACTCCTGCAGCATGCGCAGACCATACTCAGAACGTGTTCCCTCATCAATCATAGCAAAGGCTACGTGCTGCTTTTCCTGTTCAGATAGATCAGAGGCCAAAGCAAACAGGGCAATCAGACTTGAAGAATTGCGCACCATTGTATTTCCTGCCGCTATTCCTCCACGCATATGCCGAATCCCATAAAAAACGAACAAACATACGAGTACAAGCACCGCTCCCCATAGACTCACAAATCCGTGCTTCTGAAGACTGGGAATCACAGTAAGGTATAAAAATGCAGCAATCGCAATCATACAGCATAGAAACAGCAAGGTATGGAGAAGGAAATTTCCCCTTGACCAGTTCGCATCAAAGGCTTTCTGCTCTTTGGGGTAAAACTGCCACAGCGGCGTATCATAATACGTGATGAAGACCACATCCGCTTTTTTGAAATCACCAGCGTAAAGATTATACATATTTACAGACTCCCGCCTCATGAGCGAAGCGGATACACAGGTGATATCCACAGGAAATCCGGCCTGCTCCAGCTGTTTCTGAGCCGCTCTCAAAAAATTCGTTTTCTGTCTTTCCGTATTTCTTTTTCCAAGAAGCACGCCATAACGCAGAATTACATCCTTTACGCTTTCCTTCTCCATCTTCGTCACCTCACGTATTCAGTTGTTCCAGCATTGCTCGCACACACGACAGATTTTCAGCGCAGTCAACATCCGATGCCGTATCCTCCACATCAATAAAACGATGATCCGGTATCCGCACGGTTTGAATTCCTGCCGCTACTGCCGCCTGTACACCTGTCAGGGAATCCTCAAAGGCTGCAGCATGCTCACAGGGAACCTGTGCCCGTCTTAAAACCTCCAGATACAAATCCGGATAAGGCTTCAGCTTTATTACATCATCTGCAAACACAGGAATGTCAAGATAGGATAGCAGGCCCAGATGTGCGAGTATGGCAGTCGAGCGCTTTTTCAGAGAGGAGGTCGCAAGCCCTGTCCGGTATCCGTATTCCCGAGCTGCCTGCAAAGCATCCCGTGCATAGGGCATAGCAGACAGCGTACCATTTTCCAGACACTGATAGATATACTGTTCCCGATCCTTACGAATCCTTGCGCACAATGCTTCCTCATGGCATACCTGCATCAGATATGCATGTGTATCATGAAAGCTTTTTCCCACCCAGCTTTTCACCACGGCTTCCGCAATAGCAACATGCTGCTTGTTCAAGGCATACAGCCAGCCCTCCAGATAGACGCGCTCTGTATCCACAAGCAGACCATCCATATCAAAAATAAGAAGCTCAGTTTTATCGCTGATCATATGCACGGACAATATTCACCAGCTTTTCCGCCTCCAGGCGTACAGCTTCAAAATCTCCTGTTTTAGCTCCCTTCGTGAGGCTTCCACCGGTTCCAACCGCAACTGCCCCGTTGTCCAGCCACTCCGTCAGATTGGCAGCACTCACCCCTCCGGTCGGCATGAAATCCGCCTGTGGAAGAGGTCCCTTAAAGGCTCTGACAGCCTTCGGACCAAAGGTATCACCCGGGAACAGCTTGATCACATCTGCCCCATAGCGCAGACATTCCAGCATATCCTTTACATTGGCAGCCCCAGGAAAACAGGGCACACGATAGCTGTTGCACAGCTTCATGACCTCTGTATCCAGATGCGGACAGACCACAAACTGCGCGCCCGCAGAAATTGCCATGCGTGCAGATACGATATCCAGACAGGTACCTGCACCGATAATGATATCATCACAATGCTCATATGCCTTGCATAAATGCGCAATCACCTGTTCTGCCTGTGGTATTGTATATGTGATTTCCATGAAATGTATTCCACCGCGATATACAGCATCCACAATGTTTGTGACTTCCTCTTCATCCTTACCGCGAATGACTGCTACCAGCCTCTGTTTTTTCAGCTCAGCCAGCAAAGTTGTCTTATCCATATGCTCCTCCTTATCCTGTAATCGATACGTATCTCTATGCCTCCAGCGAACAAATCAGATTTTCCACCGCCATACGGCTCATGGCGTTAATAGCCTCCTGTGTGGAAGCGGCCGTATGCGAACTCACAATCACATTGGGAAGTGTCAGGAGCTTGGAGTTCTGCGGCGGCTCCTGCTCAAAAACATCCAGCCCCAGACCGTAAAGCTTCCTTTCCTTTAATAGTTCATACAGCGCATCCTCATCCAGCAGTCCTCCTCTGGCCGTATTGACGATAATCAGATTGCTTTTCGCACGCTTCAGATTTTCCTTATTCAGGATATGACGTGTTTCCTGCGTCAGTGGAAGGTGTAGAGAAATGAAGTCACATTCCCGTATGATTGTATCCACATCTGTAAAGCATACATTATATTTATTCAAGAAGGCATCATCCCTCATGATGTCATATCCATAGACACGCATGTCAAAGCCGCTGGCACGCTGCACGACTCCCTTCCCTATAGCCCCCAGTCCGAGTACACCGATTGTTTTTCCATAGATATCTAATGCTTCCTTTTTGGACCAGTCATTGTGATGACAGCCCTCATCAATTTCCACAACACGCCGTGCTACAATCATCAACAGAGTCATGGCGTAATCCGCAACCGCATTGGCATTCGCATTCACAGTGCGGCTTATGGCGATGTTGTTTTCTTGCGCATATGCACAGGCAATGTTATCGATACCGACTCCGTACTTTGCGATAGCCCGCAGTCTGGGTGCCTGCCTCAGAGCCTCCTCACTCACCGGATCAACACCGACAATCAGTCCGTCCATATCCTGAAGTGCACTGCACATCTGCTGCTCATTCATAATCGTTCCGTAAGGATTGAAGACGGGTTCAATTCCATGCTGTCGAAGCTTTTCTATCAGCTCCTCGCGATTATATTTTCCAAAGGAACGCGGAGTAATCAAAACCTTTTTCATCAGTAGTCCTCCCCGTTTTCTTCTTCCTTCACCACAAACGGCTCACTGATGCCATCCCGACCAGCCGCCCCCGCAATCGCAACAAGCTCCTGCAGGGAGGAGGATGCCCGCATTGCCGCGGTTTCCAGCAGCATTGCCAGATTCATACCGGCGAGCACACGGACACTTATTCCCTCCTGCGCCATTCGGGCCGCTGCATAAACAGACGCATTAAACGGAGAAGCTCCGTAAAGATCGACAAATACCAGTACACCATCTCCACTGTCCAGCTGTCGTATAGCCTCCATGACCTTTGCACGAAAGCTTTCAAAATCCTCACCTGCGCAAAGAGAAACCGTGTGCATCCGGTCACAGCTTCCCATAATCAGCTCCAGGCTGTCCAGCATTCCTTCCGCCATTCTTCCATGGCTGACCAGCAGCATCCCAATCATGCGGAATGCTCCTCAAACAGGCGTGCAGCCTCTTTTAAAGATACACGGCGTGAGGATGGAATCGCCTGAAAATATACATCAATGCCATAGTCTTTTTCCAGCTCCTGCAAAATCTTTAGCTGTTCTTTGTTGATTGCGACCTCCTTAATGATTGAGGTCAGTCCCGGTTTCTGTGGAATACCGCCAAGATTCAGCTCTTTCATCGGCACTCCTCCCCGTATGATATCTGCCATCACCTCAATGCTCTTGGTCAGCAGAATGACATGATAGTCATCGTACTGACGGTCATTCCAGTATCGTACAGCACCGTCCTCCTTCAAAACCCGTACCTTCAGGCCGGTGCGTGAGCCTGCACCGAGAATGATATTCTTTGTAAACGGATCGTGTGCCGATGGATCATCTGCGACAAATATCGCAGTTGCCCCTGCGGATTTTGACAGACTCGTCATAACCTGTCCGTGAATCAGTCTTGCATCTACACGTGCCAACACTACCTTACCCATAACGGTTCCTCCTTAATGTTACAGAATGCCAAAGCCGGCCAGTACGCCGAGGATAATCGTCAGACCGATCAGTGCCTTCGTGACATTCAAACCCTTTTTAGTGAAATAGAAATATACCAGCCCCACAGTCAACAGCGGCAAAATCCCCGGCATCACACCGTCAAGGATTTCCTGAATTACGAATTTCTTACCGGACAGGGTAAAGGCCAGCGTAGAGGATACCTTGACATAGTTGGCTGCCAGAATCCCCATCATGAACAGTCCCAGAATCGAGAGTGCTTCAATAATGATCTGCATCTTCGTACCGACGACCTCAGTGGCAGCTGTGCGCCCCAGCTTGAAGCCCAGCTGTGCGAAGTAATAGCCGATAACCAGCTGATACAAGGAGAACATGACGAACGGAAACAAGGCGCCGATTGCGTTTCCCTGCTGTGCCCACGGTAATGCGATGGCGATAAAGATATATTGAATCGTACCGGAGTCAATGGAATCCCCGATACCAGCCAGTGCTCCCATCAAACCGGCCTTCGTGTTGTAAATCAGATCATCGTCAATTGTGACGGGTGTATCCATATACACCTCCTGCGCACGAGCTGCCTCCAGGGAAGCCATGATTCCTGTTATGGTACCTCCACCCCACGATATCTGTGTATTGAAGAACAGCAGATGACGCTGGTAGGCCTCAGATAAATCCTTTTTGTCCTTATACAGCTTTTTCAGAATCGGCATCAGCGCCCACATCAGAGACGGTGCAATATATTTATCAAAGGAATGCGGAATCTCATTGGCGAAATAGAAGCGCAGCCATGCAAGGCTGACATCCCTTTTCGTTATTGCTTCCGGTTCCAGATTCACGCTTTTCTGCAGCATTTCACTCATAATTGTATCCACCTTTCCATAACTTCATCCTAATAGTCATCCTCTTCCTCGTTGTCTGCAGTATTGATTCCGGAAGCGGAGAACATGCTCACAGCCTCTGTTTTAGACAGAACGAAGATAAAGGCGATGATGGTACCAATGATTGCATACGTAATCATTGTGATATTCAGACTCTTTAATACGACAGCGACAAAGTAGGCAAGCAGGAAGAAAGCAATATAATTCTTTTTTCCGATTACATAAATCGTAACAGCGATACCGATGGATGCCAGTCCGCCTCCGATTACCTCCAGAATATGGAAGAGGATGCTTCCGGATGTGGATTGTACGATATCCGCGATAACCGGTGCTCCATAATACAGAGATACGAACATGAAAGGAACAAAAATCAGAAAGGCCACCAGGATCGGAATGAAAATGATAGATATTGTAAGCATTTTATCGTTGGCACTTTTTGCGTATTTATCCGTGAATTTCTGCATAACGAAGGTGTTGACGAAAAAGCGGAACTGATACAGATAGGAACCGAGCAGTCCAACCGGTACAGCAACGGCGATAGCTGCCTCCGGCTTCATATCTCCAAGCAATGCCACCGGTACAGCAATGGCTGCGGCAATGGCAGGCTCGGAGGGCATCTGACCTCCCGGAGAAAAGACCCCCATATAGATCAGCTGAATCGCTGCGGTGATAATCATCGCTTCAGCGACACGGCCGAATACGAGACCGACGATCAGTCCGGTCATCATTGGGGTAAAGCGCAGTGTCGTTGTGGCACCTCCCAAAAATGAACGTGACATGACCAGACCGATCCAGATGGAAATAACTACTGCCTGTACAATCGTGATTTGCATATTTCTGCCTCCTTGAACGTGTACATCATTCTGCGGTTTTGTGACCGCCAAATCCCTTTCTCAGTGATGCGACGACTTTCCCTGTGAAGGTATCCTCATACAACGAGCGATAGCGCATCATCAGGGCTGTGGAAATTACCGGAACGCTGACATTACAGCGCATTGCCTCCTCCACTGTCCATTGTCCTTCTCCGGATGCATACATGATTCCCTTCACGGCATCCAGCTTTTCATCCTCTCTGAATGCCTCCTCAGCCAGCTTCATGAGCCAGCTTCGAATGACAGAGCCGTGATTCCACAATCTTGCGACCTGTGCATTATCATAGGGATAGGGGCTGTGCTGTAATAGCTCAAAGCCCTCTCCTATGGCCTGCATCATGCCATATTCGATTCCATTGTGCACCATTTTCAGATAATGACCGCTTCCCGCATCACCGGCATACAGATACCCCTGATCCGAAGCAATGCGTTGAATCAGCTCTTCGATAACTGCAAAGTGCTCACGTTCACCCCCAATCATAAAGTTGGCTCCCTCAAGGGCACCGCGAATACCGCCGGAGGTTCCTGCATCATAGAAATGTATCTTTTTCTTTTTTAGAAATTCATAATTACGTATCGAATCTCTGTAAAATGAATTTCCCCCGTCGATCACGTAATCCCCTTCCTCCAGCAACTCTGCAAGTTGGTGTACCATGCTTTCGGTTATGTCCCCTGCCGGAAGCATCAGCCAGATTATACGCGGTTTCTGCAGAGCAGCAATCAGCTCCTGCAGCGTTTGTACAACCGGAATTCCTTTTGCTTTTGCCTGCTTTCGGGGTCCTGTCTGTATGTCATACCCATAGGCACGAATACCACTGCTCTGCATGTTCATAGCAATATGAAGACCCATTTTCCCCAAACCGATTAAACCTGCTTCCATTCCTTCATCTCCTTTCCGTGCACTCAATCCGCATCAGCAGATAGCGCTTACACCATCTATTATAAAAATAATTTCCATATTGTCAATCATATATTGCAAATAATTTCCAATTTGTGAAATGTTTATATCCGTGTAAACGCAAGTTTGGATGCGTTGGTGACAGCTTGGGGATAAAGCTTCATATATCCCATTATATTCAGGTTTATTTTCATTTATGTTGAAAAAAAATCATATCGTTTATTTTCACATTTCATTCGTAATCCGGGATAATCCACTGTTAATCAGACAGGTAATATTTTCATATTTGGATTTAATATATAAAATAATTTTTCAATAGCTGAAAATAATTTCCAATATAACACCACATTTCGCAATATCTGTTATAATATAAGTATCAGAAACGGGGTGTATGTATGAGTATGGAATTTGCAGGACGGGTGAAGGGTCATTATTACGGTTTGAGTAAAACGGAGAAAAAAATTGCCGATTATCTGCTGGAGCATGCAACGACCGCTAGACACTTATCCATTCAGGAGCTGGCAGAGGATATTGATGTATCCATGTCTGCTATCTCCCGATTCACCAAAAAGGTCGGCTATAGCAACTATCAGGAAATGCGGCTGCAGCTGAGTGAACCATTTGATCATCTGAGCGAATCGTTTTTTGCGTCCCTTGATGAGAACGACACAGCAATGAATATCGCAAAGGTTACCTTTCAAAGCGGTATTACCTCGCTTTCCTCAACAATGGCGGTATTGAATCAGGATTCCCTTGAACAGGCCGTACATCTGCTAGGAAGAGCAAAAACCTGCGGACTGTTTGGAATGGGGGCATCCTCTGTCATTGTACACAGTGCCTATCAGCGGTTTCTGCGAACCTCCTTAAACTGCCAGTTCTCACTGGATTACCATATGCAGCTAATGTATGCGGGAAGGCTGGGTGAGAAGGATTGTGCGCTGATCGTATCGCATACCGGAAGAAATAAGGACATTTTGCGTATCGTGGATATACTGAAGGAGCGTGGTGTCCCAATCATATCTGTCACCAGCAACGCCGCATCCCCTCTTGCCCGGAAAAGTGATGTTTTTCTATTCTCCATTTCAGAGGAAACAAAATTTCGTCCGGAGGCGATTTCCTCCAGCGTTTCGCAGCTGATGCTGATGGATACCCTCTTCACACTGTACGCCATCAAAGAGGATAATGATCCGGAGTACTTCAACAGAATTCGCCGAATCGTAAACACGACCAGAATTCCATAAGAATATGCTGTAATGAACATCTTTCATATGCCCTGATGCTGGAAACATAATAGAAAGAAGCTCTTATACGTTTATGCAGTCAGATCTTCCTGTCCATCTGTGTTTAAAAGGAGGGAAATATCAGGCTGCCTATTGCGATTCACCTTTGTTCCATCAGCCTCTCCCTATGTTCATGCAAACCAATTTTGTATATTCCAGAACTCTTTTTCTGTAAATACTGACATAAATAAATACAAATCGTATAAATTTTAATTTTATTCGTTTTCAGTAAAATTTTATGGTATTATTAACTATGAAATTTTAAGAGATATAAGTATGAAAAGAAGAAAAAGAGTCAAACGAAAAGTAAAAATTGCAGCCGTCATTGTGCTGCTTATATGTATAGCTGTCAGTCTGATAATCATAAACCGAACTCATATTCAGCTGGCTTTTAAAGGGTATGACAAGGATGAACGCAATATTATAATGACATTAAGTGCACAGGAGATCGATGAGTATGTATCCTTTGCGTCAGACATTGATATATCGAAATGGAACCGGATGAAAAACAATAAGCATTATCTGGATTATGAACTATATGCAGAGAATGGCGCTGATAAAAAAGAAGCTGTCGCTTATGTTGATCAGTTTTATGCAGACTATTATCAAGCCTTACGCAGCCAGTGGTTTGATCAGCCAACCCTTCGTACACTGATGAAAAAGACCAGTCTTGCTGATTTTAAAACAATAAAGGATAAGAAGCTGACCTGGAAACAGATTCAACCTTATATCCATATAAACGGACGTATACTGGAGGATGTCCCTGACTATCTGAAATCAGGCTTAAAGCCTCTTGAAGCAGTAATGCGTATTTCATATGCGTCCATAAACTCTTCAGCATCAATCACAATTCAGCGATCCTATTCACTTGATGACCCAAAACATCTATTACTGATGATCAAAAGAGGCTTTTATGTACCGAAAACCTACGTTCCTGAAAATTTAACAGCTGTTCAAATCCCTGTAGCTCACAATGACGGAAACAATCTAATGCGAAAGGATGCGGCAGACGCTTTGGAAAGCATGTATAAGGATGCGAAAAAGCAGGGGCTTATTCTAGCTATTAACAGTGCGTATCGGCCTTATAACGAACAGCAGCAGGTGTATGATGAATATATGGTGACCTATGGTGTACAGACAGCTGTGAAGCTGGTAGCAGAGCCCGGCTGTAGTGAGCATCAGCTCGGATTGAGTGTGGATTTAACCAGTCAAAGTGTCATGGACGGCACATATGCGGTATTCGGAGACACACCGGAATACCAATGGGTAATTAAAAATGCTCACAAATACGGATTCATTTTACGTTATCCCGAGAATAAACAAATATATCAGGACAGCAAATGAACCGTGGCATTTCCGTTATGTAGGAACTGAAGCCGCTACAGAAATATACCGTAAAAATCTGTGTCTGGAAGAATATACACTGCAGCATGGTTTCTCATATCCCGTTTCAATAAAGCGCTGATAGCAAATGGATGATATTCATTATGAACCGTCCAGTTATTTTCCTATGAGGTCAATACGATTTTTATTTCATACTGGAATGTATCCTTTTTATGTATTCGGAGTTTTTTCTGTTATAATACTAGTAGATGGTTATCCCATTAAATAATCCAGCGCGAACCATAAGCTCACATGAATTCCCTGGGAGGTTCGCGCATCATTTTGTTCAAATTCGCACAAATGTAACAATTTCAACGCAATTTTCATTAACCAAAGTTTTATAATTGCGTAAATTTGTTTCATTTAGGGGATTTCATGGGATTTTTCACGGTCTAGCCTCCCTGAGGCTAGTGGATCTAAATATAACTGCTTATGAGTACATCCAGTTGTTCCTTGATGTCTAGCCTCCCTGAGGCTAGTGGATCTAAATCGCCTGGTCCATATGTCATTCCTGCTTTTGTCCTGTCTAGCCTCCCTGAGGCTAGTGGATCTAAATTTTTTTAGGGGTGCACCCTCAATAGAATTCCAAGTCTAGCCTCCCTGAGGCTAGTGGATCTAAATGGCTTTCGCTCTTCCGAAGCCTCTTTGTCTGGAGTCTAGCCTCCCTGAGGCTAGTGGATCTAAATTTTTTTAGGGGTGCACCCTCAATAGAATTCCAAGTCTAGCCTCCC
>NZ_CAXSSO010000001.1:0-191626 GCF_964240115.1 Clostridium sp. HGF2 | reverse complement strand
AGTGGATCTAAATGGCTTTCGCTCTTCCGAAGCCTCTTTGTCTGGAGTCTAGCCTCCCTGAGGCTAGTGGATCTAAATATGTGGACAAGTAATATTATAAAATATAGCTGCTGTCTAGCCTCCCTGAGGCTAGTGGATCTAAATTTCTCGTCTGATATTACGTATCTGTAAAGCTGCGTCGTCTAGCCTCCCTGAGGCTAGTGGATCTAAATTTATATTGATAAAACTGATGTAACAGGCGCAAGCGAAGTCTAGCCTCCCTGAGGCTAGTGGATCTAAATCATAGTGAGTTGGTTGATTGTTCAACCTATCTTTAGTCTAGCCTCCCTGAGGCTAGTGGATCTAAATGTTATACTGAATAACAAATTTGGGAGACATTTGTTGTCTAGCCTCCCTGAGGCTAGTGGATCTAAATCTGTTACTGCGGGGGATAATAAGCAGGTACATTATGTCTAGCCTCCCTGAGGCTAGTGGATCTAAATAGCGGTTGTAACGCCTATTAAAGATATGAATGTGGTCTAGCCTCCCTGAGGCTAGTGGATCTAAATTCTATATACTTTCCCATGGTATTGCATATCAAAAGTCTAGCCTCCCTGAGGCTAGTGGATCTAAATAGGATCTATATATCGATGGGAAAATAGATAAAGGTCTAGCCTCCCTGAGGCTAGTGGATCTAAATTACTACTATTAATTATAGTGTATGGCACATATCCAGTCTAGCCTCCCTGAGGCTAGTGGATCTAAATCTACTATTTTGTGTTAATAATGGCATGTAGGTTAATGAGGTCTAGCCTCCCTGAGGCTAGTGGATCTAAATTTTTTTATAAGATTTCCCATTATCCTATGAAAAAATACGATTTCCTTTTGCCTGACAGTAATGCAAGATTATTACAGGCTTAAGAACATCGTATTTTTTAATTCATTTTGTTTATCCACTCTTCTTTTCATATGTGCGCTTTAGCTGTTCCATAAAAACAGCAAGGACTGCAATATCCGCAGGATTCACACCCGAAATACGGGAGGCCTGTCCCATCGTCAGAGGCTTTACCTTATTCAGCTTCTGTCTTGCCTCCAGTGACAGATTCACCACCTGATCATAGTCAAACCGCTCAGGCAGGCATACCTTGTCCATCGCCCGCAGATGTTCCGCATCACGCTTGGCTTTTTTTATGTATCCCTCGTAGCGAATCTCGATTTGCACAAGCTTCGCAATCGCAGGATCAAATTCGCGTTCCAGATAGGGCTCTAAAAGTGCGATGGTAATTCCCGGTCGCTTCAGCAGCTCTGCAGCACTGATCCCCTCCTTCAACACATCCAGTCCTAGCCGTTCCAGCAATCCATTAACTGTTGATTTTGGTGTAAACCGAACACCTGCAAGATAGGAAATCATTTCTTCGATATTTTGCATTTTCTTCTGATATCGTGCATAACGCTCATCGCTGATCAGACCTGTCTCATACCCATATTCGCTTAGTCTTGCGTCTGCATTATCATGACGCAGCAGCAGCCGATATTCAGCACGGGAAGTAAGCAGACGATACGGCTCCTTTGTCCCCTTTGTCACCAGATCATCAATCATGACACCGATATAGGCTTCATCACGATGCAGGATTAAAGGTTCCTTGTGATCCAGCTTGCGAACTGCATTGATTCCTGCCATCAGTCCCTGTGCCGCAGCTTCCTCATATCCACTAGTACCGTTGATCTGTCCAGCAGTATATAAATTCTCAATGATTTTATTTTCCAAGGTCGGCTTGCATTGCAGCGGATCTATGGCATCATATTCAATCGCATAGGCATATTTTTCAATAGTGCAGTTTTCCAGACCAGGCAGAGAATGCAGCATAGCCTCTTGTACATCGTACGGCATAGAGGTAGAGAAGCCCTGTACGTAGGTCGTATCCAGCGACTCGCTTTCCGGCTCCAGAAAAATCTGATGACGCTCTTTATCCGCAAAACGTACCAGCTTATCCTCAATACTGGGACAATAACGCGGTCCCACTCCCTTCACCAATCCGGAATACATGGCAGAGCGCTTCAGATTTCTGTTGATAATGTCGTGCGTCTTTGCCGTCGTGTAGGTAAGATAACAGACAGCCTGCTGATCAAATGGACGAATTTCCTTTGTATCCTCAGAGAAGCAGATAAATTCATCCGTTCCCGGCTGTACTACGGTTTTTGAAAAATCAATGGACGCCGTTCGTACACGGGCAGGTGTTCCAGTTTTCAATCGAAAGGTTTCAATCCCCAGATTACGAAGACTCTGTGACAAATTCTCCGTTGTTGGCTCATCCTCAGGACCGCTTAAGGTAGAAGTATGCCCAACCAGAACCGTACTGCTCATAAATGTACCCGTTGTCATAATCAAAGCACGACAGTTCACAACGGTTCCATCCTTTTGACGAACGCCGCTTATCCTGCCATCCTTAGCCAGCACCTCTTCCACACACATTTCACGGATTTCCAGGTACTCCTGTTGTAATAGCTTGTCTTGCATATAGCGCTTATATTCCAGCTTATCCGATTGTACGCGAAGACACTGAACACCCGGTCCCTTCGTTGTATTCAGCATTTTAAACTGCAATGCAGTCGCATCGGCAGCTTTTCCCATTTCACCGCCAAGTGCGTCAATCTCTCTCACGACGATTCCCTTTGCAGGACCTCCAACACTCGGATTGCATGGCATGGATGCAATCATATCAATATGCATAGAGTATAGAATTGTCGTTTTCTTCAAACGGGCACAGGCCAACGCAGCCTCAACTCCTGCATGACCCCCGCCAATTACGATAACATCAACCATACGATTTCCTTTCCTAATGTCCCTTATAGCCACATTTTGCACAGGTATTTCCCGATCCCATCAGGGCCCCGCAGTGTGGACACATATGCTCCTTTTTACGTATTTCCTTATCAAATTCACTTACAAACTCCTGCTGAATCCGCTTCCTTCTCAAATTCATGCGAAGCAGGAAAACAGCAGTGCATAACAGAAGAATGCAGACAAGCAGACTGTCTGCACACATCCAGAACGGATATGCTTCTATATATGAATAGAGTGCAAATATGCCAGCTAGCAGTGCTATAAGAATACAGAGCGCAAATGACAGCCAGCGCTGTTTCAAGCTGAGACGTGAATTGTTATATTTCATGATGATTCCTTCCTTCATTTCCAATGCATCCCACAGCCTATAATCTCATGAGAAACCCAATCCCGAATATGTCCTCATTCGGGTTATATTATAGAATATTTTCAGACGTATGAACAGGGATTTTTTTATATTTTGCGTTTGTATTCGTTCTAGCGAGCACTGTAAGCGCTCCGTTTTACCGATTCTTCTGCATAAGGTAATCCTTGTTTCCAGAAAACAGATTTTCTTTTATTACACACAGATTTCCGTATAGATTCAATAGTATTCACTTGCGTATTCTGCTTGCTTACTGCAATTATTAGCTGATTGATTTGTAAGAAAATACAGTCCAGATTAAGACATTGAAAATCAACACATGGAACTTTATGATATACATATTAAAAAATAACAGAGATTTGAATAGTCCTGTGCCTGCCATCATATTCAAAGCTGAATACACTAATTCCAAAACACACTAATAGAAAGCGGGAAAAACACTTATAGAAAACAAGGAAAAGCATTGACTTTTCATTGATTTTTTTCTATACTTTAGATACTGAGACAGAAAGCCTATAAAGGCTGAAAAGAGAGTGTAGCCGGCAAGCCAGCACTCTCTTTTTTTACAGAGGTCTGAGACAGAAGGGGTGTGCAAGATTTCCACATGCAGGATAAGGACTGCCGCAGAAATCGATCATTTACTTCGCTGCGTTACCGGCGGCTCTGCCGTTCGATCATATAGATCAGCGTCAGAAACATCAGATACGCTACGATCTGATCCGTATGTACTTCCCCTTCATTTCAGCACACATATCCTTGTGTCCATACTGCTACCTCCACTATTACATACGGTTTCTTTTTTTTAAACTCCTAAATTTTTTGACATTTCTCTGAAATAACCTATAGTTAATTATAAAATCACACAATGCTCCTATAGCAGCCCTGAAATCTTATCTCCTCCACTTTATGCAATTCATGTCATTCCTGGAAATAAACCTTCCTTGCCATATCAAGCAGAATGACATGAGCTCTCTGCAGTGTCTTGATGCAAAAGCTTTCATCAATTTCCACAGCATCACACTGCTGTAAGCAAATATCATTACACTCCACCTCACCTTCAATAACAATAAGATATACCTGACGGGAAGGCTCTACAGGAATATCCAGTTCTTTTCTGGAAGATAAAGCACTGACATAAATATCCATATCCTGATGGATTTGCACATAAGCTGTATTCTTATGACCACTTACGATATGCAGCAAACGGTTTTCGCGAGCCTCCCATGGAATGCGTGCTTCACCATACTGCGGAGTATAACCGCTTCGATCAGGCAAAATCCAGATTTGAAGCAAACGTGATATTTCGTCCCCGTCGTTTTTCTCACTGTGGAAACCTCCGGTACCCGCACTCATGTACTGTATTTCCCCACGTTTCAGTGTTGATACATTTTGCATGCTGTCGGCGTGGGTCAGCTCACCCCCAATCACACAGGCTATGATTTCCATATCCCGATGCGGATGGGTTTCAAAGCCGGTATGAGGCTGTATCGTATCATCATTAACTACCCGCAGCACACCGAATGCATATTTTTCAGATTGTAATATTTCGCAAAGGAAAAGTGAAACCAGCTGTCCAGCCAACTGAGACAGCTTCTTCCCATATTGCGGTGATCAATCTTTTTCATCATTGTCCATACCTCCATATCCAGTATATACATGTATAACACTTCCATGCATGCGCAGTTACACTGAACATCACTGAGATAAAAAAACTCTCAGATGCCGCGTGATTCATAATACATGTGCTGCTTTTTCTGGCATGCCCCTTATCCAGAACGTTCGCATCTTGTTGTCCGCCATCAGGATTTATAAACGCTCTTGTCTGCGGCTATGTGCTGTAACAGTGATTCCGCAGTGCTTTACCACAGGCATTCAGACGCAAAACAGCAAAAAGAAAGGATACTCTTTCAAGTACCCTCAGTGTTCCATATTCAAATAAACAAACAGCATCCGGTTTTTACCGGACATATCCTTAAGAACCTCAATTCTTGCATTTGGAAAATATTTCTTCGCCTCTTCACTTAGCGCTTCCTTCTGATTATAGCCCATTTCAAACGCCATCATAGCACGTTCCTTCAACACCTTTGCGGCATTTTCAAAGATAATGCGATAGAATTTCAAGCCGTCCTCTCCTCCAAACAGCGCCACGTGCGGTTCATAGTCCACAACACTGTGTTCCATTTCCTCTTCACGCGGTATGTAGGGAGGGTTACTAATCAGAATATCAACTTTCAGATTGCGGTCAATCAACGGCTGCAGCATATCCCCAACCATGAAATTGACGACAGCCTCATTGTCATCTGCATTCTTTTTCGCAATAGCTACAGCCTGTTCACTGATATCCGTTGCCATCATATGCAGATTCGGTTCTTCCTTCTTCAAAGAAACCGCAATCGCCCCGCTACCGGTTCCGATATCCACCGCCGTCACATTATCCTGAGTGGAAAAATACTCATCATAGGCTGCCAGAATATTTGCGACCAGCTCTTCCGTTTCCGGGCGCGGAATCAAAACATCCTCATTCACGGTAAAGCGATAGCCGTAAAACCATTCAAAGCCAAGAACATGTCCGAGAGGTATACCTGTAAGAAGGCGCTGAATGCCTTCTTCATACATTCCTTCCAGCTCCGGCTGCATTTCCTCATCAAACTCCATATACAGATTGTGCGCTTCTTTATTCGTCAGCTCCAGCATATACAGCAGGGCAGACTGTTCACCATAGCCCGCTGCCTCCATACGCGCCTGGGCATTCTTCAGCACGGAATGATAGCTGCTCATTATTTCTCCCCTGCCAGCTTTGCCTGCTGATCCGCACTCAGTAATGCATCCAGCAGATCCTGCATTCTGCCTTCCATAA
Organism: Clostridium sp. HGF2; assembly: GCF_964240115.1. Taxonomy (NCBI): domain Bacteria; kingdom Bacillati; phylum Bacillota; class Clostridia; order Eubacteriales; family Clostridiaceae; genus Clostridium; species Clostridium sp. HGF2. The sequence continues at coordinate 185,581 of NZ_CAXSSO010000001.1, read as the reverse complement.
TACGATCCAGCTGATTCACGGTATATCCGATACGATGATCGGTTACACGATTCTGCGGATAATTATAGGTACGGATTTTTTCTGCACGATCTCCGGTACCGATCTTATTCCGGCGTTCGATTCCCTGCTCTTCTTCCAGCTTGCGCTGATGCTCCTCATACACACGGGAACGGATTGTCATCAATGCAGTGGCACGGTTTTCATGCTGTGAACGTCCGTCCTGACACTTAACCGTAATTCCGGTGGGCTTATGCACAATACGAACTGCGGAATCGGTCTTATTGATGTGCTGACCTCCTGCTCCGCTGGCGCGCATGGTTTCCATTTCCAGATCGTTCATATCGATATCAAAATCCTCCGGTTCGATTTCCGGTGTTACCAGAACAGTTGCTGTAGAGGTATGGATACGCCCCTGACTTTCTGTCTTGGGAACGCGCTGTACACGATGACTTCCGGATTCAAATTTCAGTTTACCATAAACGCCGTCTCCCTTTATCATAAAGGATACGAGGGAGAAGCCGCCTGCTTCGCAGTCATCCATTTCTACGATTTCTATCTTCCAGCCCTGACTCTCTGCAAATTTGCTGTACATCCGGTACAGGTCACCTGCGAAGATATTTCCTTCATCTCCACCGGCTGCCCCGCGGATCTCGACGATGGCATTATGAGAATCATTGGGATCCTTTGGTATCAGAAGAATTTCCAGCTTTTCCAGATATTCCTCAATCTTAGGCTCCAGCTCCTCGATTTCCATCTTCGCCATTTCCTTGATTTCCTTGTCATCCTCCAGCAAAAGCGCCTTGGCATCCTCCAGAGCACTCACACTGTTTTTATATTCCGTATAGGTTTCCACCACCTGTGTCAGATCGGCCTGCTCACGTCCCAGCTTAGCCAGCATCCTGCTGTCGGTTACGATTTCCGGTGACATCATCATTTCATTGATTTCATGATAACGGTTCACCATTCCTTCGAGTCGTTCTATCATTACACTCATACTATACCTCCTACGAGTTCTTTCTCTCATTATGCCTGAAAAACGCATAAATATCCTTATATACTATATCATTGAACGGCTGAATTGCAAAGAATAAAATGTAGGAATAAATGCTTTCCCTTCGAATATATGCATCGCTGAGTGAACGTGAGCTATCGTAAAAAATACGGCAAGTGCTTTTGCGATTGCTGTAGAAGATACCATGAGAATACCCGATCACGAAGGAAAACCTTAAAATCAGCTAACAGCTCTTCCTTGTCAATTCACAGACAAGCACGAAAACCGTTACACCTTCGGTTAAAGCATAGGTTATCAATCACTTCATAAACAGCTCTTTCAGCTCTTTGCGGCTGTGAACCTTTACTTTGCGATAAAGCTTTTTCATATACGATGCGACCGTATTCTCCTTTAATCCGCTGGCCTCAGCCATCTCCCTTCGACTATATCCCTTTAAAACATAGTCTACCAGCTCCAGCTCTCTTTCTGTCAGCCCATAGCTGTTATAATCGCGATGCTCCTCCAGCAGCTGTTTCAGCTTTCTCCATTTCCAGCTGTCACTGCATGAAAGAAATACCTCCTTTCCAATTTCCAGTATTACTGTCATGATGCCATCCGGCTGGCAAATTTCGATTATGTGATGAACAGCCTCTACTATCTGCTCCTGATGATTTTCCTCCTCCAGCAATATACAATAGAACAACAGCGCATATATCGTTCCAAACATCTGCTTTCTTTCATGCGCCTGACTTTCCAGCAGGGATGCCACAACACGCAGCTTTGCATAATTACGAATCTTTATCAGATACATGCCGTAAACAATAGAAGAATACAGGGTAGCTCCCTGAAGCAGATTTCCTTTTCTCCCCTCCTGGATCCATTCAGCAACTTTTTCATATTCACCGGATAAAATATATAAATAGGCCTGTGCAAGATCGATTTCCGAAAGAAGCAGCGGCAGGATCACCTTTTCCCGCAGAACAGCCAGCTGTTGATGAACAAATTGCAGTAATGTATGATCACGAAGATGATATGCGGCTCTTCCAATTGTAAACAGCGAGGATACACAGATCCATTTCTGACGGTAATGCTCAGCAATGTAGTATGCTTCCCATGCTGTATGTATGCTTTCCGCAAAGCGGGCGCTTTCCAGCTGCTGTTCAGCGGATGACTGTTCCATTAAACCACCATTTGAGTTATTGGTGATTTCAAAGTAGTAATGCAGGTCCTTATGTAGGATATTGACGATTCTCTGGATATCTCCCGGTTTTCGATGATATAAAAACAGATTGTGCGGACTGCCGAAGGTTGATATGATTTCCGGATTGCTGATTCGTGAGGTCTGATTACGCAGCAGAGTTTTTGACCGCTTAAAATAGCGGCTCATCTCATGTAGATTGTTATAGCGGGAATACGCCAGAATCAGCTCCACCTCCCCCTGCAGCAGCTTCTCATCTTCATGCAGGCTTCCGCTATGCAGCGCATGTAGAAAGCCCTCCAGCAGCTGCTTTCCATAAAATATATCCTGCAGATTATTGAAATTATCCATAATGGCATGCAGCCATGCATATGGATAATCCACGTACAGCTCCATTGGTACCATCTGATAGATATTCCGCATTAACTCAGTATCATAATCTGCAAAGTTTTTGCTTTCGTATAATTCCAGCAGCTGCAGTATTTTTTTATAATCCTTCAAAAGATAAAGCTGACGCAGACAATTGAGGATATCACCGCTGCTTTCGTAATAATCGGCAATTTTGCGATAGAGATGACTCGGATTTTTTTCATACATAAGGAATTTATCATACAGGAACTCACGAAATACAGGAGAGTAGGTAAAGAGGCGTGTAGTTCTGTCCACCTGCACAAACCAGTGGAAATTCATCATCCAGGTCAATATTTTCATGATTCCGGTATCCACGCATAAAGCCTCAATGAGCTGGATATTGAGTGCTCGGGAACAGACAGCACAGCCAGACTCTGCCGCTGTGCCTGATTCAGCTGCCGGTATATATACGTCAAACAACGGATACAGCTGCAAATCCGGATTCAAAGTGCGTACGGCTCCATATTCCTCCAGCAGTGCATGCACACCGATGGTCCATCCGCAGGTAACTCTTAAAATTTCCCGCACTTCCCGTTCATCAATGCAAATCTGATTCACAGCTGCCAGCTTCTGAATATCGGCAAACTGAAATCGCAGCATTGTCGTAGGGATCAGCAGCGTCCATCTATAAAGCTCTGAATTAAAAAAAGAGGGAATTCCTGATGCAAGAAGTATAATCCTGCAGCTATGTTCCCTCCGTTCGTACATCTTCATGATTTGTCTGTCCAGTATATGATTGCGATATTGATCCAGTATGATGATATCATAGCTGCCGTTATCTATACTTTTCTCAAAAATTTCCCCAAGCTGTTTACGATTTTTCTTATGCATATGAATCCAGCAGCACCTTTCCTTTCGATTATGCAGAAAGGCAGCAACTGCTGTTGTCTTGCCAAAGCCATCCGGTCCGTAAATGCAAATCAGCGGATAGGAAACCATATGCTTCAGCATTGAATTAAATTGTTTTCTGGCAATCTGTCTCATATTCCTTCACCTATACCATTATAGCGTATATTACAAGGAATTCAAAAGCGAATTATTACCATTTTATGTATATTCCAAAAAAATCTACAGCTCCTGAATTACGCAGAAGCCCCCATGTATTGTAACAGTATTTTTTACATCCATTTTCTGCCTGAATATCAGATACAGGATATGCCTGCTTCAAATCCCATACATCAATCAGATGAGGATCACATGCAGCACCTCTTCAAATATTTGTGAAGCAGAATACTTTAACTATAGTTGTTTCATGGCAGCCATCTGCAGTGCTCTGCCATTTCGTTTTTGTATTGTAAGAAATTCATTCACTCGCTTTCTTAAACAAGCGCTGTATAAGCGTTATCACAAATTGAAAAACAGCGGCTCCCACATCACCAGGAACCGCTGTACAGCTAACGAATAGAGAAATAGATACCAAATACGAGAGAGATGAAGAGTATCAGTACAAGTGCAGTTACAATCAGTACAGACAGCTGTCCTTCTTTTCTTATTTCCTTCAGTGCATTCTTTACAGAAAAGGTATTCCACTGGAAATATTTTCTCAGTGATAGCATCATCAGGACTGCCGAGATGAAGTTCATCAGAATGAATTGTCCAATCGTCATCAGCAGCAGATTTACACGTATGCTTTCCACATGCTGAGGAACCGCAAGATCCTTCAGAAAATGCTTCAGTACATACCAGACATACAGATTGGCCGTACAGATCATAAAGCCGGTAATCACGATCGGACTTTTACTGACCAGCTCTTCGTAGGATTTACCGCTCAGGTTTGACAGACCGCCTACATATACCAGAAACAATACGACCATGGCAACACACGCATACTTCGCATACCGGATATAACGGAAACCGCCTGTTTTTGCGAGCTTGTTTTTCTGTCGGATAAGATCTCTTCTTTTCATACTGACTCCTCCTGCAATGGTTGCCATTTTCTCATCTCCTCTATTATGGTTAGTCTAAATGCAGATAATCCTTTACTTTTGTTGTAATATTTACAACACGAACACCATATATTACCTGAACAGAGTTCTTTCCGCGTACAACGCCGATAGCCTCCAGATAATTTTTCCAGCTTGTATCCGGTGCAATCAGGGAATCATCCTTGACTGTAACACGAAGACGGCTGGCACAGCAGGTTACGGTTTCAATATTGTCCGCTCCCCCAAGAGCTTCAATAATACGAATCTCGAGTGCATCCTCAGGTGCGGAAGAGACATTCGCTTCATCCTTACCGCTGTTTTTGATTTCATTGTATTCTTTTTTGCTCATCAGCTTGATTTCACCCTCGTCATCACGACCAGGTGTTTTGAGGTTGAATTTCGTAATTGCGAATTTGAATGCAAAGTAGTATACGATAAAGGTTACAGGAAGCAGCCACAATGCGCTCATGGCATGTACCTTCTGCGGCTGGAACAGGTTTGGAATCATGAAGAACAGCGCAGTTCCATTGATGGAAATATTTGTGATTTCCGCTGCGACATAGCACAGACCGCACAATGGAGCGTATACCAGCCAGTACAGTGCAGGTGCAACAAACAGGAAGGTATACTCAATCGGTTCTGAAATACCAACCATTGCCAGCGTGAAGACAGACGGCACCAGCAGTGATGCTACCTTCTTCTTATTTTCCGGTTTTGCACAGCGATACATAGCAAACGCGGCACCCGGCAGACCAGCCAGCTGGAACAGCAGGCGTCCGTTGGTGAAGTTTCTTGTGATATAGCCGGTTGCACTTGCGCTTGCAGCCTGACCGTTGATAATGTTTTTAACACCCTCATACATCACACCGTCGATCATCATCGTACCGCCGACCTTTGTATATTCGATCGGGAATGCAATCAGATGGTGAATACCGAATGGCAGCAGCATCTTATCCAATGTACCGAACACGAAGGTTCCCAGCAGACCACTTGTACGGATGAAGCCGGTGATACTCTGCAGAGCACCTGCGACATACGGCCATACATAATAGAATGCGATTGCCAGTGGAATAGAAGCAAGAGCGACCATAATAATAACGAATTTTGTTCCTGCGAAGAATCCGAACATTGCCGGCAGCTTTGTATCAACGAATTTGTTGTGCAGTCCTGCAGCAATCAGACCGGTAACAATACCGGAGAAGATTCCCATGTTGTATGAATAAATCCCCAAAGAGCTTGACCATAAAGCATTGAAGTTCAAGGCAGCCTGCTGTGTATAACCGCTTTTTACCAGTGCGTCAACAGTCGTGGTTTCAGCGGTCCATCCTTCCAGCGCAGCCCAGCCTTCAATTCCTCTCATAAAGCAGAAGAATAAGATCAGTCCCGCAAATGCTGCCCATCCTTTCTCCTTCTTGGCAAGAGTGAAGGCAATTGCCACGGCGAACCATAGCTGCAGATTGTTCATAAACATGAATCCCAGATTGGTGATCATGGTGAACAGATTGTACAGGATGTTTCCTTCCGGCAGGATGTAGTTTGTAAATGCACTACCGATACCCACGAAGAAACCAACGAGCACAAGCAGGATGATTGGAACCATCATTGCCCCGGCAAATGTCTGAAGTTTTGCCTGAATGTTTTTCATAGCTTGTTCCTCCTTTGTTTACGCTTTCATTTTAGCATGTCCGCCAATTTGAAAAAGAATGCAATGAGTTACGGTAATTCATTATTATTGTGGTAATTTTTCATCACCCTTTTGTACATGCCAGTTCCACAAGTGCCTCATAGTAGATGTCACTCGCTTTTAACAGCGACTTCACAGGCATACATTCGTTGGGCATATGAGGGCGAGGATCCTCATCAGGAAAGGTCGCACCAAATGCCACCCCGTGATCCAGAACGCGGGCATAGGAGGCTCCCCCCTTGGTAAACACCGCAGCATCTTCCTTCATAACCCTGTGATATGCTGTTTTCAGACTCTGAATCAAAGTGCTGTCCTCTGCAACATAGAGCAGACGCTTATGGCGTAAAACCTCAAGCTCACAGCCATAATGCTGTGCCGTTTTGCGTAAAGTATGAAGAAGGCTTTGCTCATCCGTTGACCGCACATAACGCACATCGACACACAGCTCCAGCTGTCCATCCTGCGTATTCAGCGACATCAAACAAACAGAGCCGCAGCCCATGGCAGCATCCTCATGATACAAACCGCTTTTCTTACCGTAAAAATCATCAAGAAAATTCTCGTATATCATATTCACCATCGGATACAGAGAGCTTGCTTGATCGAGGTGTCCGTGAAAATCCTTAACAAATTTGAAAATAGCATTATCCCCGCGCTGCGGATTGCGGGAAAGTGCACGTACACCACGATAGGTGATTTTTATGCCATCGTGCATAACCTCAATCAGATTGGTACGCTCAACAAAGCTGACATCACTGCCCTTGGGAACAATCACCTGTAAATCATCACAGACGATATGCAGACGCTCCTTGCAGTGCAGGCTGATATCCGAATCTGCATTCAGCAGGAAGCGTACCTGCAAAATCCCCTTTTCTCCATTGACAATGGGAAAGTTGCCATCCGGGGAAAAGCCGCAGATTGGTTGCGGGTTATGCTTGAAATAATGCTCCATGCATTCCCATGTTGTTTCCTCAGCCCCTCCGGCAATGAGGCGGATCGGATGATACAGTGTACGGCCTTCCTGCCTGATACGGGCCATTGCATATAAAGCTGCCAGCAGCGGTCCCTTGTCATCATTGACTCCCCGGCCGTACAGCATACCGTCTATCTCCCGCATTTGAAAGGGATCGCCGTGCCAGTGAGAGCGTTCTCCTGCTTCCACCACATCCAGATGAGCCAGCACGCCGATATAATCATCTCCCTCACCAAGTTGGGCATCTACAGCATAGCCATCAAAATCACGGACGCTAAAGCCCTCCCGCTGAGCAATCTGCAGGAAGACATCCATTGCATTCCGTATCTCTTTGCCAAACGGGGCAGATGCACCTGCAGTGCGTTCATCACGGACGGATGGAATTTCCACCAGCTGCTTTAAATCCTGCAGCAGCTCACTCGTTCTTTTTCCTGTATCATAGATAGTTTTCATTTTGTTATACCTCCTTATATGGTTATAAATTCCACATGAAATTGCCGCTGTCATTCTTGACAGAACAGCGTTTCACACGTATAGTTGCAAGTGAAAGCGAGGGTGCACGCTTATGAATAAACGAATCATGAAAATTGTGGATGTTCTGTTGAAGCAGGACTCCTATATCACGATTGATAAAATCTCCGAAGAGCTTGCCGTATCCAACAAGACGATTCGCAATGACCTCCAGATCGTGGATCAGTATCTCGAGGAAAACAACCTCAAGCTGATTAAAAAAACCGGCGTCGGTATCCGTATTGACGGTAAAGTCAGGGACAAGCTGCACGTATTGGAAAGTGTACGGGAGAAAAATAAAACGCTTGCCGATTATTCCCCACAGGCACGTAAAATTTTTATCGGGATGCAGCTGAGTGCCTTTGACAGCTGCCGCATCTATGAGCTGAGTGAACAGCTGTTTGTATCCCGTGCCACCATTCACAAAGACATTCTCTCCTTGACAAAGGATCTGGAAACCTTCAAAATCGCATTGCATCGCAAGAACAACAACGGAATCAGTATGGAAGGCAAGGAAAAGAATATACGTAATTTTCTGCTGGAGCTGATGCTGCGTGACAATGGCTATCAAATGTTTATTGATATCATACGGCGGGATGATTACCGCTGTGACGGCTCCTATGTATTTCCCGGGCTGGAGGTTACCGATGACGAGGTCAAGGACTTTACCGGCTGTATTCTCCGCTGGGGCAATCCGTATATCAATTCCCTGACCTTTCCCTCCATGGTGCTTGTCCTGCTGCGAGCATTTGTCACCTATCTGCGCATTCAGGATCGCCATATTGTCCATCTTTCAACTTCTTTCATCGAGGATTTGCGAAAGGAACCGTTCTATAAAGAAGCACGCGAACTGTGCGACCGGCTGGCCAATCATTACCGGCTACAGATTCCGGATGTGGAAATACGCTATCTGCAGGTCTATTTTCTCGCTCTGCAAAACAGCCGCGATCTCAGTGAACAGGAACAACAGGAAGCGCGTATGCTGAGTGATGCTCTGCTTACCTCCTGGAGCGAACAGCTGCATCTGCCCTTTGACCGGGATGAAGCACTGCGCCAGTCTGTATATGACCACCTGTGTCCTGCCATTATCCGTTTTCGTCACGGCATCCCCAATGAAAACCCGTTGATGCAGGAAATACATACGCTTTATGAACGTACCTTTCAGGTGGCAAGAAACAGCGTTTCCGTTATAGAAGAGCATTTCCACTGTAATGTGAGTGACGATGAGGTCGGCTTTCTCGCCTTACACTTGGCAGCCTCTTTGGAAAATATGAAGCAGCCGCTGAAAACCATACTGGTTGCTCACGGCGGTGTGGGAGCCGGAAATCTGCTGCGTAGAAAGCTCAGTGCCCAGATACCGGAAATCGACATCATCTCCCAGGAAACCTTCTTTTCCATTTACGAGTGCGATATCAGTGATATTGATCTGATCATCAGCACACTGGAGCTCAATCTGCATACAGATGTCACCATACTACAGGTCAATTCCCTGCTGCATGACTACGACATTCTGCGCCTAAAGGATGTGATTCGTGAATATTACAAGGTGAAAAACGATCCTTATAATTTTAAATCGGCAGCACAGGAATAAATCATATTCCCTTGCCCGCAGGAGCTTATGCATAGGAAGCACAGAAACGATATCCACTGCTTTCAGGTGCATTTCCGATGAAACGAAAAAGCCCTGTAAACGCTAAATGGAATACAGCACAAGGGCTGTACAGCTGTTGAATAACACTATCTGTGTAAATGAAAATCGGGAAGCTGTGATTCTATTGATATACAATAAAATCATACTTCCCTTTTTATGTCCCCTGAAGTGATACCGTCTACAAGCCGCCACGCTTTTATGGCAGTGTATAGGTTACTGCGACGCTTTCTCCACCCTTAACTTCGACAGGCTCCTCTCTGCGGAATTCCGCATAGCTGTCTTTATTTGTGAAAATGACGATAACACTCAGATCATATCCCTTTGATAACAGATATTCACGATCCATTTTCAACAGCGGCTCACCTTTTTTCACGTGCTTCCCCTGCTCACACAGACAGGTGAAGCCGTTTCCGTTTTCGTTTACCGTATCGATTCCGACATGAATCAGAATTTCCATACCGTTTTTCAAAGTAAGACCGACTGCATGGTTGCTGGGAAACAGCATGGTTATATCTGCATCGGCACATGCATATACGGTATCACCTGTAGAAGCGATGGCAAAGCCGTCTCCCATCATCTTCTGAGAAAATACAGGATCCTTTACATCTTCAATCGGAATCAGTGTTCCGTCCACAACAGCAAGAAGCTCCTCCCTGCTCTTTTCTTTCTTTCTAAATCCGAACATATGTCATACCTCCTGATGAAATATTTATTACAAGTATATCTTACCTGTTTCCTGCATGTATTACAATCATTTCACTGTTATTTTCGCAGCCTTTTCTATGTGGTAATTTCTTACAACAATGTTTATAAATTGCCTTATTGATACGGATGGCGTTTCCACATCCTGCGATTGCGGAAGTTCAGCGAAGTAGCGTACAATAAGGGTGCGAAAAGAAGGAGGAACTTACTTATGAAACATATCAAAATTGCAGCTGGCCTTGCACACGTTAATTATGGAAGAATTGCGGATCTGGTTAAGGAAGTCAGTGATGCCGGAGTTGACTATATTCACTCTGACGCAGCTGACATGCACGATCTTCAAAACATGAAGCTGATGGGTGGTCATCAGATTATCGCGGGTATTCGTCCGGAGACAGACAAGCCGATCGAATGTCATATTTATACAGTTAGTATGGACAGAATGTTCATCGAACAGATTGATGAGGCGGGAGCAGATATGCTGATCATTCCTGCGGAGCACTTTATCGGCGCACAGCTGGCTTATATCATCAACTGGTGCCGTGAACGCCACATCAAGGTTGGTCTGACACTGGGCTGCTATACACCGTTATGCTTCGTTGAGGAAAGCATTTATGATATTGACCGTTTGCACATCGTAACACACGGTGTAGATGAAACCGATGGAAAAGACAACTGGGGATGGAGAAAGAGTGCCATTGATCTTGTACAGCGTGCACGCAAGATGATTGACGAGAAAAATCCAAAATGTGAGCTGGCGGTTGACGGTGGTCTTCGTGCCGATAATATGGACAAGCTGATTGAATGCAATCCGGATGTCATCGTTCTGTCCAGTGCAATTTTCAAGGATCCAGATGGAGCAGCAGCTGGTGTGAAGAAATGCAGAGCCGCAATCGATGCAGCAGCAGAAAAATACGGTCTTGAATAATACAAAGAACTCTCCCGCTGAGAGTTCTTTTAAAGAAAGCTCCATCCTGACACTGGTGAAGGATTACGGATGGATCACGTTTGCTGCTGCCATTACCGCTGTTGCGGTTAATTTCTTCTTCACCTCGACCGGACTGGCACCGGGGGGTATTACCGGACTTTCCCTGGTTTGCTCCACCGTATTCGGTATTCCGGTTTCCACGATGTCTCTTTGTATCTCCATACCGCTGCTGATCTTATCCACCATCGTACTGGGGAAAAGCTTTGGTATCAAAACGTTGTATATTACACTGGCAACACCGCTGTTTATGAAATTGATTCCCTCCATTCATACAACACAGTTCCTTCTGGATATCCATCCGCTTCTGGAATTGGCGGTTGCCGGTCTTCTCGGGGGACTGCTGGTTGGGGCTGCCATCGGTATCGCCTTAAACCACGCCTGTGCAACCGGAGGTACGGATGTCATAGCGCTGTTGATTCAGTATGTTTTTAAATTCCTAAAGGTCAGTGTGATTCTGTTCTTCCTGGATGGCTCTGTTGTGATTGCCTCCGGTGTGATTACACAGAATGCATTGATCTCCGTATTCAGCTTTCTGTCTCTGATGGTCATCATCCAGACGATCAGCTTTGTGACAAAGCATAAGCTGAGTGCGTGAACTACCGCCAGCTATAGAGCAAGCGGCTTCTAATGAATGCTTGCACATTCATCAAAACGTTTTGTTCGTATTCAGATACACGTAACTGGTACGTTCACCGTACCTCTACTCCATCGCTCTGGCATACATGAATATACTTTTCGTATGATATTGCTTGCTCCGTTGATATCGGCATTCATTAGAATGCCGTTTTTGCTTCTGTACAATCCCCGCTTGATTCTTTTTCCTGTGAAGGTATGCGTTACATCGTTTCCATAGACTGGTATTTGATCCTCGTCAATGGAACTAGCCTTCGATTGTATTGCTTCTTCACAGACCACGACTCTGATCCCTGCCGCTTCTCCTTTGTATTTGATCATTTCGATCAGCGTACGAAACGGTATCTGCACAAATGTCTGATTGTTCTTCTTCCCCATATGGATACGCTTCTTCCAACCCGCATGATTTCCTACGACGATAACTTCGATTCCTTCCTCCACACATAGATCTATTATTTTTCTTGATGCTTTGTGCAGGATATCCCTTACACGTCGATTTCGCTTTTCGCTGATACGTTTCATTCGTTTTGTTTGATGGATCCCTTTGCTATCCTTCTTTTTCGATTCTTAGCAGTGAGCGGTAATGTGCACTCTGTTTGTTATAGAATTGATTGACTGCCTTTATTTCATTTCTTAGCACAGGGCGGTGTCCGCTCGTAAACGCAATCGCTGTCAGATTATCGACACCAATATCTATGCCGGCTACTCTGCTATATTTGTATAAAGCAGCCGATATTCTTTAAACTACGTAATTTTATAACCTGTAATGTATGGCTGATATAAGATGTGACTATGGACTGCTTGACATTCTCCAGAATACTTTTACACTAAGAGTAAGAATTTGTCACAATGTGCACACACTTCCGTCTAATTATAGGAAGAGTAAAGGAGGCTGATATTATGCAGCAGGAGGAATTAAACAAACGAATTGATCAGGCGGTTCAGGGGGATCGCCTTGCACTGGAGGAGGTTCTGACAGAAATACAGGATATGGTATTCAATCTGTCACTGCGTATGCTGGGAACCATAGCGGATGCACAGGATGCCGCTCAGGAAATCCTCATTAAGGTTATGACCAGTATTTCCACCTTTCGCAAAGAAAGCAGATTTCAAACCTGGGTGTATCGTATCGCTGTGAATTATCTGATGGATGTAAAAAGAAGCATGTTCGCAGCGCATCCCCTGGATTTTGATTTTTATGCAAATGATCTGCGGGCAAGCTATGTGCCGGATGAAGAAGAAGCCCTGACGGGATGTACGAGGGAGGAGGCCGCAAGAGAGCTGAAGCTCTCCTGTACCAATGTCATGCTGCAGTGCCTGAAGCCGCAGGATCGCTGCATTTACATTCTCGGGACTATGTTTCACATTGACAGCAAAAGTGCCGCAGAAATTCTGGATATGACTCCGGAAGCATACCGGCAGCGCTTATCTCGGGCAAGAAAGCGCATGGCTTCTTTTTTAAGCACCTATTGCGGAGCAGTATCCAATGGATTCTGTCAGTGTGATAAGCGGATTCCCTACGCAGTTATGACACACCGTCTTGAGCCGCAGAATCTGGAATACAGCAGACTGAAAACACTGGATAAGCGGATTCTGAATGAATTCTGTGATCATATGGAGGAGCTGGAGGAGATTATGGACAGCTTCGATCAGCTGCCTGCCTTTCGCTGTACAATGGACGCCAAACAGCTGTTAAGGGAGCTGGTGGACTCAGAGGTCATGAAAAAGGTACAGAATGCAAAGGAGGTGGCCTGATATGTCTATTATGATGGAATACTTGCGCCAGCTACAGAAAAACAACCAGCGGGACTGGTTTCAAAGTCACAAGGATCTGCGGAAGGAAGCAGAAGCTGAGTTCGAGGAGCTTTTACAGGATCTGATGGAACGCATAGTACGCTTTGACCCCTCTATTAGCGGCTTTGCGCCAAAAGAGCTGACCTTCAAGCAGGTGCGCGACACCCGTTTCAGTAAGGATAAAACTCCGTATCTGCCTGCATTTCGCGCACATATTTCCGCAAAGGGGAAGCTTCCCATACCGGTTGGATATTATGTTCATCTAATGCCGGATAATCAAAGCTTTCTGGGAGGAGGATTGTTCGCGGATATGTTCAAGGACGCAACAGCCATGATGCGTGATGCGATTGCCGCAAAGCCGGAAGAGTTTTCCGCCATTATCGAAGCTCCTTCGTTTAAGGATCACTTCACAATTACAGGGACAAAGCTAAAGCGTGTTCCCAAGGGGTATGATCCTGACCACAGCATGGCCTCCTATCTCTGCCACAAAAGCTGGTGTCTTGAATATCCGCTCATGGATAATGAGGTGGAAGACCGCGAGAAGTTTCTCACACTAGCCTGCACCCTGTTTCAGGCAATGAAGCCGTTTCATGATTTTATGAATACGGCATTGCAGGATTTTCAGTTCCCACAGCGATAGAGATACGTATGGATATCAGAAAGAAACATGCTTATAGATGGCTATGGAAAGGTGCTGCTGTCATGATGCTGTATATATGACATTGCGCTCATTCATTTTTCACAGCATACATATCTGTGCAAGACAAAGCTGTAAATGACTTTATAAATGATACTACAGAATAAGCAGAAGCTCCCATTTTACATGGATGCCTCTGCTTATTTTGCCTGCATGCAGACTTTATGACAGTCTGCCTCTATGGCTGTTTTCGCAAATGCTGAGTTTTATCTATTTCCCCATGAAACTGCGCAAGCATTTTTTCCCATGCCGCATGCAAATTATCGTCCAGCTGAAACAGACCGGAATTTCCCACGATGAATACTTCCACCCCTGCCTGACGCAGCTCCTGAAAGGTTGCTGCATTGCAAGAGCCATCCACTTCGATTAGATACCGATAGCCATGCTGCAGCTTAAGCGCCTTCGCTTCTTTTATCTTATCCAGCATTTCGCGAATAAAAGCCTGTCCGGCAAAGCCCGGATCAACACTCATAATGGTGATTTTGTCAAGTAAATGAAGATAATGCCGGATATAGGACAGGGGAGTTGCCGGGTTCAAAACAATACCGGTCCTGCATCCAAGCTCATGAATCTTATGAAGAATACGAAAGGCATCCGTGTTGATGGTTTCTGCATGCGGCGAAAGAAAGGTGGCTCCTGCCTGGGCAAGCATGGTGATATAGTCATCCGGATGCGTCACCATTAAATGACAGTCCAGCGGTACCCTGCTGACGCGGGCTACTGCTTTGACAAAATCCGGAGATAATGTAATATTCTTTACGAAATGACCATCCATAATGTCAATATGATAAAAATCCGCATGCATATTCAGAATTTGAATCTGTTCTCTGATTTTCAATAAATCCATACACATGAGAGACGGACTGAACATAGGCTTCATACGTATATCCTCCTTCAAGTAAACGTTTACGTATCCTCTTTTTTTAAAGCTCACCTACGTGAGCTCAGGTTGATTCCCTTACACAAAGAGAAACCGGTATGATAAATTCCTGCTTATCCAGCTCATGATGGATCCGCTTCAACAGCGCGTCTCCTGCCGCCTCCGCCATCAGCTCTGTATTTTGTGTAATCGTAGTCAGTGCCGGGTGACAGAACTGTGAAATGGAGACATTGTCAAAGCCGACGATTTTCACCTGATCGGGAACCTGAATATGCTGTGCATGCAATGCGTGCAGACAGGCCAGTGCCATATTGTCATTGGTCGCAAACACGCCGTCAAAGAAGCAGCCTTTCTGCATAAGCAGGTTAGTGACTGTTTTGAATACACTGGCATAATCGCTTTTCGTCATGATTTCCCAGGATTCCTGAAACGCTATCCCCGCTTCTTCCAGCGCTTCCAGGTAGCCGCTTCTTCTCTGCCGAATCGTTGACGCTTTCTTCTGATCTCTTAAAAACAGAATGCTGCGGCACTGCTTTTCTATCAATTCTCTGGCAGCAAGATATCCTCCCTGCCGATTATCGGAATGTACAAAGATGTGCACATCCTCCGGCTTTCGGTCAATATAGACGATTGGTATGGAAAATGCGGATTCCTGTATCGGATTTGCATTCCTTCCTGAGATATAAATGATACCCTCTACCTGCTGCTCCTTCAGATTGCGGATATGCAGCTGTTCGATTTCAATATCCTCATGGGAATCACATATCATAACAGAATACTGATGTTTGAGAAAGAACAGTTCCAGGTAACGGATGATTCTCGCAAAAAATTCATTGGTGATATCCGGCACGATAACACCGATATTCCTGCTTTTCTGCGTCCGCAAGCCCTGTGCATTTTTATTAAGCTGAAAACCGCATTCCGCAATGACTCTGCGCACACGGGTCTCCGTTTCCTTGGAATAACCGCCCTTTTCATGCAGCACACGGGAAACTGTAGCGGTGGACACCTGCGCCAGACGTGCGATATCAATAATATTATATTTATGCTGTTCCACATCGACACCTCCTTTACGTAAACGTTTAACTAACACATGTATATCATAGCTAAAATAATAGTGGATGTCAATACAGAAGCAGCAGGAGAATGACGAAAGTACACCGCCATTATGCTATGCGGACATATCATAAGGAAAACCGTTATATAAGAGATCATATAAACAAGGGAAGAAATGAGAGCGTGCAATATTGAGGCGTGTTTATTTCACAGCAGTATAGCCGTCGGGATAACAAAATAGACCTGACAGACAGGATTCATCATTTTCAGCAATATGATTAACCATAGAATATCCCTGTCTGGTTTTATTTCTTGGGCTGTTTTACATGCAGTGTTTTCTATACGAAAAACAGTGCCATCAATTCTTTTTAAATGGACAGTCCGTATCATCATGAGAGCAAAAAGGAATCAGTGCATCACCAAGGATGAAACTAATCCTTTTGTCTTTGATGAAAAACAAGGTAAATAAGAACCGGAAATTGACAATAATACGGTCATGGATTTTGACGGTTAAATCTATTGCACAAAGCAGGAGCTGATTACAGTTAACACATTATACCTACTCCCGCTATTGTGTGTAGTTCAGCTCCTCTTTCTCTGCATATGCCCGGTATCCTTTATGCAGACAGCATGCATTGTTCTGCTTTCCAAGCAAAGACAGTATATTACATGAAGCAGACATATCACAGCTGCCATCAGTATCAGTAAATTCAGGCTTATCATGAACCATGTCAGGAAAAAGAGAAGCAATGCAAAAGAGAAGACATGTAGCTTTATGCTTACCTCAATAACAGCGCACCTCTTCCAGTAGGAACTGCTGTGTGTGTCACATTTGCGAAAGATAAATTGCAAAAGCCGATCTGCACCCTTCCGGTATTGCATCAGCATCAGCTGTCCCGGAGTGAATTTCAGATTGGGGAACAGCTTGCTCAAAACCATTTCCTGATGCAGCTTACGCCGCATGCATACCGGAAGGAGAATCCATAATCCGATGATGACACTCAGACAGAACAGCAATATCAACGGCCACAGAATGGCAAACGCCGCACTCCACGCTTTACCATTCAACATACAGAAGATGATAAAAACAGGAACAAGTCGCTTCGTAACATTGATAATCGTGATGGTCCCCATGGCTGCCAGATAGCCCTGTGAGGTTTTATAGCAGCCGTAAAGAAAGCCTGTCAGATACAGCAGCTGTATACAGAGCAGAAAGGTGAGAAAAGGCGATGTGATTGTTTTCTGTATCACTGCATAAACACCAATACCGATAGCAGCGGCAAGGAGCTGGAACAGCAATAGTATACACAATTTGCAGAGATAGCTTTTACGGCAGGTAAGGGGAAAAGCCAGGAGCACCTGCCAGGAAAGCGGTGGTTCTTCTTCCCATGCAATCTGATAAACAATGCTGAGAAACAGAAAGGATACCAAGCATGCTGCAGCCTGTATCTGCTGATCCTGATATATACTGTCCTCTGTCACCGTTAAGCTGCTTACCCCACTGATGTAGATATAGGCAAGCAAAGCGGCAGGAATCAGATACTTCCATTTTCGGTTGCGAAGCATACGAAGCAGCTCATAGCGAATCATACAGCATCCTCCTCCGGCTGGAAATATTGCATGATTTTCCTATGGTCTTTCGTATCCAGAACCAGATGGTGACCATCCAGTGCCAGCAGCCGATTCACAACAGGCAAAATGCCGGATGAGGTATGACTGGTAATCAGGAATACCGTGTTCTCACACTTTTTTGAAATCAGCTCACACAGACCTTCACTGCTTTTCGCATCTATGGCAACAAACGGCTCATCCATGATAATCATATCCGCATTGCTGAGCAGAATACAGGCGATACCCGCCTTCTGTTCCTGTCCGGAGCTGCACTGGTCCATGCGCTGGTTTAGATAATCAATCGACAGTGCCTGCAGAACCTCCTGTACAGCTGCGTCCTGCACATCCAGATTTTTGCCATGAAAGCAGCGGTAAAAATATCGCAGATTTTCCAATACGGTTAAATGGCGATACAGAGGATGTTCATATGGCAGATATCCAATTGTCATTCCACCTCGTGAAAGGTTCCCGTAATCCGGCGGCAGAAATCCACAGACCACATTTAACAGCGTACTCTTTCCTGCTCCGTTTTTCCCGGTCAGCAGTATACACCCGTCTCCCTGCTGTATCGTCAGATTCAAATCCTCTAAAATCCATTCCGTATCATAGGCATAGCCTACCTTATTCAGTGTGATCTGTTTCATTGCACACTCTCCTTTTTGTATACAGGGTACGTACCCTCCGTATCCCCATATAAAGCAAATAGTCCAGTGGACTTTCCAGACAGGAGGAAGCTTTCCCAATAACATAAAACACATGAACTAGCAGCATGGCACCAATCACGGCATATAACATATTTCCATTATCAAGCAGAAGCGTCGCAAGCATGACCTCCACAACAATAAATGAAGAAACATTGCGCTTATCGGGCTGCGGTTCCTGAACCTCTTCCCATGCTTCCTCCATTTCCCGATCCGCAGACTGAAGCAGCTCTGTATGTTCTTCCTCCAGTAAGGCTGCAATTCTTTGCATATAAAGATTTTGCAGCTCACACTGCGCAAGCTTTTTCTCCAGCTGTTCCTTCTGCATATCCAGCAGCTGCATATTTTTCTCCTGCAGCAGTTGTTCGATATCCGTAAGCGAAACATCCATTCTTCGCAATATTTTTATCCGCATTAGAATACGGACATGCTCCTGTGTGTAACAGCGATAGCCGTTCTCATCCCGTATAACCTGCAGCAATCCCTTTTTCTCATACAGATTGATTGCTTTTTTACTTAATCCGGTTGTATCCGCAATCTCCTGAATTCTCATATTCTATCACCTCATGTTTGAGGCTATTGTACAGCAGTCCCCAGGGGAACGGTCAATAGCTTATGCTAAATTTATACAAATTTAATAAAGTCTACCTGAATAATTACAGAAAACAGGCATATTACCAGTAGACAGAGCGGCATGATGCAAGAATACAAAAATGTCTGTAAAAGAATCATCTCTTACAGACACCTGTGTGTTTCTCTTATAATACCAGAGAAGGTGCGCTGTATGCACGGCCAGCCATTTCATTATCCAGCATGTACAGACTCTTAGGATCTGTGCCGAATAATTCGAATTTCTTCACCATATCCTCTGCATTCTTTTCTTCCTCACCCTGTTCCTTTACAAACCAGTCCAGAAACTGCATCGTGCGATAGTCCTTCACCTCATGTGCAGCATCATAAATTGTATGAATCAGGCTGGTTACATAGCGCTCATGCTCCAACGCAAATTCCAGCGGATCCTTTAAGGTACTGCATACTTTATCCGGCTTATCCACCTGTTTCAGTGTGATGTGTTCCCCGTTATTCTGCAAATACTGCAGAAGCAGCATTGCATGATCGCGTTCCTCCTGCGTCTGAATCATGTACCAGTTGGCAAAGCCATCCAGCCCCTGCTCCTGATAATAGAGAGAGAAATCAAGATACAGATATGCGGAGTACAGCTCCTTGTTAATCTGATCATTCAGCAATTCGGATACTTTTTTATCAAGCATAATCATACCTCCTGTGTATTATAGTATAAGTATACTCTGTATGGTTTGAATCCGGAAGTACCTTTTTACATTTTTTTTACAATTTGTGACAGCTGTATGACTACTCCTTTGCGCGCTCCACCTTCAGCTTTTTGCCCTTGATGGTTTTCTGACGCAGCGCACGCAGCACCTGCAAGCCCTTACCATGCAGTATATCCACATAGGACTGATAATCCTGTACCTGGATGACGCCGATATCATCCCCGCAGACCCCTTCTATTTCACAAATGGCACCAACGATATCCCCGGGGCGGATTTTCTTTGTCTTCCCTCCGCCAAGATACAGCTTCATCATATCCTTGCGCAGCTCTTTCCCTTTTTCCTCTTTTTGAGATTTCGGAGTTCCCAGCTTTCTCAATGTCTCAGCGTCCGCAATAACAGCTTCAAGCTCACTGCTGTCATGAAACTCCAGTGCATTCCCCAGATATTCTTCCAGCTCCTGAAGGCGGAAATCATCATATTGTGAAACAAAGGATATCGCGGTACCGCTTCGATCCAGTCTTGCAGAACGGCCGATACGGTGTATGTAGGTCTCTTTTTTATTTGGCATATCGTAATTGATAATATGCGTAACATCCTGTATATCAATGCCTCTTGCGGCAACATCCGTAGCGGTTAAAATACGAAGCTTCCCTAAACGAAAGTCCTTCATATTTTCCAGTCGATCCTCCTGCAGCATACCGCCGTGCAGCTGATCGACACTGATGCCCTTATCATACAGCATACGGCATATTTCGCGAACATGCTCCTGTGTCTTTGCGAAGATGATACAGGATTCGGGAAGCTCCCTACATAACAGCTTCAACAGTGCCTGTGGCTTCTCGTGCTCCTTCATACGGTATGCGTAATGATGCATCTGCTCACTGACAGAGGTCTGCGTCTCGATTTCCACAGATGCCGGCTGCTTCAGGAAGTCATGGGCAAGCTCCTGTATTTCCTGTGGCAGTGTTGCAGAGAACATGCAGACAGATGCGGTTTTCGGAAGATGGGAGAATATCTTCTGGACAGTTTCAATAAACCCCATATTCAGCATTTCATCCGCTTCATCGATAATGATATAGCGGATTTTATCTGTTCGAAGGGTTCCCTGCTCCAGATGGTCAAGCACTCTTCCCGGTGTTCCTGCGACAACATGGGTCCGCTGCTTTACATCCTGTGCCTGAAAACGGAAGGGCTGCTTCCCGAATACGGCAGCCGTCTTAATGCGCTTATAGGCACCGATGTTATCAAATTCTCCCTTGATCTGCAGGGCAAGCTCTCTGGTCGGACTCAGTACCAAAGCCTGAGGTGAGCGTTCCTCCCAGATCAGGTCCTGTATGATAGGTATCGCAAAGGATGCGGTCTTTCCGCTTCCGGTTCTGGATTTCACCAGAATATCCTTCTTTTCCAGCATGAGCGGTATGACAGCCTCCTGTACCGGCAGCGGACTTTGATAGCCCAGTGTATGCAGAGCCTCACAGATGGAGGCATCCAGCTTATAATCTTCAAATTTCATGTTTATCACCTATATGTTTCAGCTTTCCTACCTATTATACGGGATAACGTATGGAAACGCAAAGACAGTCTGCAGGAAATATTACAAAACTGTAATCTTGCTGTAAGCAGAAACACACGACAAACCAGTGTGCATACGATATAATGCAGATAGAAAAAAGGAGGAGATGGAGATGAAAAAGCTGTTGAGCTGGATTGGCACTGCACTCTGTTTGGCATTCTTTGGATATCATGCCTGAACATCAGATTTGACATCTTTCCTTTTTCATTGCAATAGGCGCCAAGAGGCGCTTTTTTTGCTTACCTGTTTTCAGCCTTAATCAAATGAAACAACAACCACGGCAGCTATGTAAAAGGAGAATGGCTGCGGATACTCATGTTGCTTTTCTGATTCTGAATGAAATGCACAGGATTTTATATAGGATGTAAGGAACAGTATGATTACTGGTATTTGCTTAACAATAAAATCAGAATATGATGTTGTCTGTATGCGACGTTATACAGAACGAAATAAACGATTAGCCTGTCAATCAGCTAACAGGATTGTAAGCAAAGTGTAAGTAAATTCACACGACGAAGTAAAGTGCTTCCGGTATACTATAGGTGTAAGACAGGAGGGACGCTACCATGAAAAAATTCATAGAAATTGCAGAAGCTATCGCATGTATCCTGTTTCTGGGATACCGTGAGGAAAACTTTATCCGATAACTTCCCACAGTAGTATCGCGCTGTGTAATATAGATCAGGCACCCTGCTGTTGCATGGGTGCCCTTTATACTTCTTTAACAGTTTCTTCTGAAGGCTGTATCCTTTCTGTTTCTGTAAGAATCGCGGAGTGCTCCCAGCGATGTCTGAGATAAATGGCTTGTGCCAGTATACATTCAAAGATATTGCTGAGCAGCATTGCCAGCCATATTCCTGTAATGCCAAGGCTTGTAAAGCGATGAAACAGCAGAATCATCGGAATGCGGAATGCCCAAAGACGCATCATGGATAAGATAAAGGTATAATTCGTATGACCGGAGCCATTGAACACACCATCATTCAGGTTGATATACCATCCCATGAAAACACCGCACAGCAAGGCAAAGAATGCATATTCCTGTGTTAGCTCCATAAGCTGCGTAGATGCGTTTGGTACAAACAAATGTATAAACGGTGTGATTACGAGCATTCCGATAATGGTCAGAGTAGATGAGAAAAGTGTTGACAGCTTCATCGCTGTATGAAATGCCTTTCGTGCACGCTCTGTATTGCCCGCCCCCAGATTCTGACCGACAAAGGTTGCCAGTACAGCTCCGATCGACATGACGGGAATATAGGCAAGCGTCACCAATTTTGCGCCGACACCGTATGCCGATATGGCAACAGCACCATAGTAGACGATATATTTGTTCATGATGACAAAGCCCAGATTTTCAAGAAACTGACCGCTTGCGGCAGGTATACAAAGCTTCAGTATGATTTTTCCATCCGCTGCATGAAACGGATATGCCCGAAAATCGATATGTACAGGAAAGGCTTTATCATGCAGACGCCGCCATGCAACCGGTACCATAACCAGCTTGGATACAACCGTGGCAATCGCAGCACCAAGGATACCGAAGTGAAAAACAAAAATGAATATCGGATCCAGAATAGCATTCAGTAGGGAAGCGCACATATTCAGCTTTACACCGGATCGGCTGTCCCCCGCACTCTGTCGCATTGCCATATAGAGGTTCAGCATAAGAAGGCCGATATAGTCAAAGGAAATTCCGAGCAGATATTGATAACTGGCATCATAAATTTCCTTCGGGGTATCCAGCCAGCTTAGAATCGGATGCAGCAGAAGCAGTGTTCCTATGCTCAGTACAATGGCAAAGCCTATCGCAAAGTATAGAAGAGCAGTAGCGAAACGACAGGCGTCCCCCTTTTGATTGGCCCCAAGCCGCGTGGATAGTAAAGCAATCGCAGCCGCACTAAGCCCCATGGCAACACTTTGTGCACACCACATAATAGGACCGACAAGCGAAACGGCGCCAACCTGAAGCTCACCAAGCTGTCCGACCCAGAAGGTATCAATGATATTGTAGAGGGAGTTGACCAGATTCAGCACGAACAGCGGTACAGCCATGCGCAGCAATGCCTTTGTCAGATTTCCCTGTAATATACCCTTTTCCTGCATCGGTATCTCCCCTTTCTGTATTGTTATATCATAGCATATTTTCTACCCTTCGCCTATAGATATAGAGGGGTGAAAAAATAAGAAGACGGTGTGTTTCATTCTTTTTCATAAATAAATGTTAAACAGTATGCTGCATGTGATATCCTTATAATGCGAGGTGAGTATATGAAAAAGGGTTATAGAAATAAGATAACGGATGTTAAAGGTGTCCGTGTCGGACATAAAACAATAGCGGCGGGTAACGTACAGACCGGTGTTACGGTAATCCTGCCGACAGAGGGTGATATTTTTCGTGAGAAGCTGACAGCTTCATGCCATGTGATCAATGGCTTTGGAAAGACCGGCGGATTGATACAGCTGGAGGAGCTTGGTGTACTGGAAAGTCCGATCGCATTGACAAATACGCTGTGTGTGGGGACTGTTCAGCAGGCATTGGTGCGCTATATGCTGCAGGATCATCCGGAAATCGGTACGACGAGCGGCACTGTGAATGTAGTGGTTGGGGAATGCAATGACGGATATCTGAATGATATACGGGCATGCAGCATTCAGGAGTCAAATGTATATGAGGCGATTGCGGATGCAGGGAAGGATTTTGCACTTGGGGCTGTGGGAGCAGGTCGCGGTATGAGTTGCTTCGAAATGAAGGGAGGTATCGGTTCCGCGTCAAGAGTGCTGGAATTAAATGGAGAAGAATATACGGTGGGGCTTCTCGTCTTATCTAATTTCGGATTAAAGAATGATTATATCAAGGAAAACGTATCCTTTCATGATTCTGTGAAGGAACAGGTGGAGCAGGGCAGTATTATAATAATCCTGGCAACAGATATACCTATGTCAGATAGACAGCTGAAGCGTGTATGCAAACGTATGCCGGTGGCACTCGCCCGCCTTGGTTCACATCTAGGAAATGGCAGTGGCGATATTGCGATTGCCTTTTCCACAGCAAATAAAATTCCTCATTCCGCTGATTGCTCATTTATATCGCAAACTATTCTTCATGAGCAGCAGATTGACAAGGTTTTCCGTGCTGGCATCGAAGCCTGTGAGGAAGCGATACAAAGCTCTCTGGACGCTGCGGAAACGGTAGTCGGAAGAGAGGGCCATTGCAGGTATAGCTTACAGGATACTGTAGCAGAAATGAAGAAAGGATAAGACTGTTAGTAAACAGTATCAAGAATGAGAAAGGGTGATGCTTGAAATTGCTTCACCCTTTTTGACTATGCATCTGCTATTGACATTTTGATGTACTTTTGCAGTTCTGAATCACAGCAATAGATATAGCACCCCTTCATCCCTCTTGTCATCAACGTGTAATACGTATTCAGTATAATCTGTCGTTCAATATGTTTTGCCTTCTCCGGATTTTCACGATACAGCTTTT
The DNA here is from genome assembly GCF_964240115.1 of Clostridium sp. HGF2. Lineage (NCBI taxonomy): Bacteria > Bacillati > Bacillota > Clostridia > Eubacteriales > Clostridiaceae > Clostridium > Clostridium sp. HGF2. Next base: position 160,821 of record NZ_CAXSSO010000001.1, on the reverse strand, counting down.
TCAGCCCCTTTACAGAAGAATCCGTTTTCGCTCTTTGCCTGTAGTCAGTCACAAGCTCATTGTTTTCATAGCGAAGATCTTCACCAATAATAACTCCTACATAATCAAATTCAAGCCCCTGTGCAGTATGAATGCACCCTACTTGATGAACAGATCCCTGACTTATTGCATATGGATCACCAGCATCCAGATTCCAGCTCATTTTGAAATCACCAATTACAATGTCATCGTGATTCGGATCACTTCTACCGGCTTTTTCCCACTCCCAGCAGTATCCCGCCAATATTCTGGCTTTCCCTGATTCATCATTTTTTTCACAAATCATAGCTCTTAATTCATTTGGATCATCAATGACACGAAAATCAAAGCTGATATCCTTGAAATTGAAATTTGCTGTTTCTTCCAGCTGCAGCATATTTCTTATCCAGGCAAGATATCCATCCGATCCGTTACAGCGAAACTGTGAATGTAATTCATATTGTATAACCTCTGCATTTTGTAGCTGTGCCTGTTTCTGAAACTCGGAGATACTTCCAAAATCACGAAAATGAACACGCTGATAGGGATCGATAAAGAAAACGGTAAAGAGTGATGAACTTATCAGCTCCTGTATCTGGTTTTCACCTTTTTGAAACATACCTGATTTTTCTCGTAATCTATGCGCTTCATCCACAATCAAAAAATCATAATCATTTGGTTGCTGCTGATAAAATTTATCCGGTGCAGCGAACAGTGATTTGATTTTGTTTTTCTTCATTTTACCAGCAAGTCTATCTATATACACGTTGCGTGGAGCCGCATTCTTTGTTATATATTGTCCAAACATGTCTTCCTTCAGCAGATTCACCATCGCATTTACAGCAATCACGGACTTCCCTGTTCCTGAGCCGCCTTTTGCAATCATTACCCGTTTCCTTTTATCCTTTTGACACAATTTAGCCATATAAAGGATTTCTTCATAGACCACTTTCTGTGTATCTAGCATTGTAAATTCCTGATTACCATCCAGCATAGAAGAAATGCAGTCCTGAAGGCTCTTGGAGGGTCGAATTCTGCCATTCTCTATTAGAAACAGCACCTCCTTACGATCCCCTTGTTTTAAATGCTTTTTGATAAATTCCCGCAGTCTAGGAATTTCTCCCTGTGTGAATAATGGTGATTTCTCAATACATGTATTATAAATTGGATTTATGATATTTTGCTCTTTCTTTAAATCATAGTTATGCAGATATGCACAAGGGTACAGCTGTATGTCTTTTTTCCCTACTTCTTCGATATAATCATTCATATGCTGTACATAGGACCAGGCCTGATAACAGGGATGTACAACACGATGCACTCCTTTTCCCAGCGCTGTCATTACCTCGGTATTTATCAAATCCTCGCGGTTGAATACCGTTTCCACACGCTCCCATTGCTTTAGCTCGATGATAATAGCACTTGCCTTCCCATCATGATTATATCCGGACATAATAAAATCCACACGCTTGTTTGTTTTTGGAATATTATATTCAATAGCTACTCCGCAGGTATCCGGTATAGTAGGGTCATTCAATACCTTGTACATATATTGAAGTGAATTTTTCCACGAGGTTACTTCTTTTTTACTCGTATGGATGTGCATACGCTCATAAAGCTTTTCCTCTAAAAGATGAGGTATTTTATCAAGGTCCATATCCATTTTGAAATCATATTTTGTCCCTTCGTATATTAACATATTTAATTACCTCCATAAGTACAGGCTATTTTACCATTCTCTTACATTATACCTTAGTTATCAATTTATTCAATGAAACATTGATATTGACACGCCTTCATGTAAGCGCTATTATGGAATAGACAGGGGTGGGAGCATGAACATATTGGCACATATAAATAGCAATCAGGAAATGCAGTCATTACAGGAGCACAGCGAACATACCTTTACAGCGATTAAAGAATATGCAGCTGCAAGAGGTCTGACAAATTGCATGAAGCTGACTGCTTTTTTGCATGATTGCGGCAAGGCTTCCAAGGAATTTCAGAAGTACATAACAAAAGTAGCAATGGAAAATATATTTCTTCCCAAGGTTAATCATTCTTCAGCCGGCGCGCAGATTCTGCTTGAGGTGTGCAGATCTTACAGTGATATGAGTGAGTGTCTGGTAAAACTCATGTTAGCAAATGCAATTGTTTCTCATCATGGGTTATGTGATTTCATAAATGTGCATGGTGATAATGCCTTGCGCAGCCGGTGTTATCCGGAAAAAGCATTGGATATGGAACACATTACCGCCTTTATGAATGACTTTATTTCCACAGAGGAATTGGAAAATCTTTTCCGTGCAGCGCATAAGGAACTTTCGGTCTATCTTGCAAATTTCATGAAGCAAAAAACGGCTCAAGATGCGAAGGATTATTATTTTTATATTGGAGCTTTACAACGACTTCTTATGTCTTTACTAATTCATGGAGATCGTGAAGATACTCGCAATTTCATGGAACACACACAAACAATCGTTTATACAGAAGATACTATATGGCAAGCAGCAACAGATAAGCTTGAGAGTCATTTAGCTGAGATAACTGCAAATTCCTCTTTCAATCCAATCAATGAATTGCGCGCCAGTATCTCTGATCAGTGTAAAGCATTTAGCAGCCATTCTCCTGGTATTTATCGTCTGTCCTGTCCAACTGGCTCAGGTAAAACACTCGCATCACTTCGTTATGCTCTGCATCATGCGAAAAAATACCATAAGAAGCATATCATTTATGTTGCACCCTTTAAGACCATATTAGAACAAAATGCGGAAGTGATGAAGCAATTTTTCAGTAATGATCTTGTATTAGAACACCATTCCAATATTATTCCATCTCAATATACAGATTATGATTACTATAGTTCTTCATGGAATAAGCCTGTAATTTTAACGACAGCTGTTCGCCTTTTTGACGTAATGTTTAAAGATCGGACGACTGATGTGCGCAGGTTTCATCAGTTGGCTGATTCTGTACTCATTATAGATGAAGCTCAGAAAATACCAGTCCAAACGATATCGATGTTTAATGAAATGATGAATTTTCTTGCTTATAATTGCAATACTACCGTGGTATTATGTACGGCAACACAGCCATTATTGGAAACTACCACCTATCCTATAAAGTTGGCTTCAGAATCTGAAATTGTAAAGCAGGTAGAGGAAATGCAGGAACAATTTAAGCGTGTCCATATAGAAGATGCCTGTCGCAGGGGCGGCTATTCAATGGCTGATTTATCGGATTTTATATTTCAAAAGCTGCAGCCCGGCTGCAGTATGCTGGTGATTGTCAATACAAAAGCAGAGGCACTAAATTTATATCGAGCTTGTGAGCAGCATCATGAGATAGACAGGCTTTATCTATATCATTTATCCACTAGCATGTGTCCGGAGCATCGCCATCTTACATTGGAGGATTTAAAAGAGCATATGGAACAAAAAGATACTGTGTTGTGTATAGCGACTAATCTGATCGAAGCAGGAGTCGATATAGATTGTGATGTTGTCATACGTTCCCTATGCGGACTTGATAGTATTCTTCAGGCTGCTGGCAGATGCAATAGAAATGGTAAAAATTCAGAGTTAGGGACTGTCTATCTCATCAATTCCAATGAAGAACATATCGAAAAACTTAAGGATGTAAGAAAAGGACAGAATGAAACAGATATTTTATTATCACAACTACATGCTTCCAAAGAGGGAAACCGTGTGGATGAGCTTTTAACACTCCCCTTCATACGTCAGTATTATGATTCCTATTTGTTTGATCGCAGACAGGATACGGAATATTCAACAAAGATTGAGAATCGTAAAGTTTCCTTATTTGATCTATTTTCGCGAATAGGGAGTAAAAATGAATCTGATGATCTTGCTCATCCTTGTCTGGGGCACGCATTAAAGAGTGCGGGAGAAAAATTTGAAATGATTGATTCTCAGAGTATTGGTGTTTTGGTTCCGTACAAAGATGGCGAGAAATTGATTAATCAGCTGAATAGTTCCATTAGCAATGCAGAAAAGTATGCACTGCTTGATAAGACACAGCGCTTTATGGTGAATGTTTATGAACACAAGTATAAGGAGCTGGAGAAGGAAGATATGATTTATAAGCTTGAGTTTAACGGCATGCTGGTTTTGAGGGATGGGTTTTATAATAAGGATACAGGGTTGGAGGTTAGGAAGGAGTTGGAGGATATGTTTGTGTAAATAGAAAAAAGGCATTTAGCCTTTCCCTTAAACATCAATTCATAAATACGCAAATAAATTTAGATCCACAGTTTTAACTGACGTACTTATTATATGGTCAATAATTTAATAAGTCAAAGAAAATATAATAAATAACTGCACATTTATGAAAACACGAAGCACCTTTTAAATTTTATTACAATAAAATTTACATCTTCTTATTTGCGTATATAAAGCTGAAAGGATATAAGATCTACGATATCTAGTATTCAAAGAGTTTTATTCGAAGTTAGGAGGTGTGAACCGTAATCCATGAAAAAACTTTATAAAATGAGAGATGAAGATGATGCCTATGTGTTGCTACATAAAGGTTTTATGAATATAACCTTAAGGATTATAAATTGCTTAGTCATTGCACTCATCTATGTGCTCTTCAAATTGATTTAGATTTTAAATACAATATGATGTTTTTCAAACATCATATTGTATTTATAATAAATTCATTAGAAAGAAGGTGAAAAAATGCAAAAGAAAAACGAAATCACATTTAGCGTAAAAAGTAAATATGCTCTTTTTTCAGATCCTCTCAATCGTGTATCTGGGGAGAAGTTTTCTTATCAAATCCCAACATATGAAGCATTAAAGGGAGTTGTTAAAAGTATTTACTTTAAGCCAACAATCAGCTGGATTATTGATGAAGTTCGCATTATGAATGAGATTCAATTCACAACACAAGGTATACGACCAATCAATTACCACGGAGGCAATACTCTCTCCTACTACACCTATTTAACAGATGTTGAATATCAGGTAAAAGCACACTTTGAATGGAATCTCCACCATGAAGAATTAGAACAAGATCGCAATGAGAATAAGCATTGGTTAATCGCAAAGCGCATGGTAAATCGTGGTGGACGCAGGGATGTATTTCTTGGTACACGTGAATGTCAAGCGTATGTAGAACCATGTGAATTTGGTGAAGGAAAAGGTTTTTATGATGACCATACCATAATACCATTCAGCACTATGGTACATGGATTTATCTACCCTGATGAATGGGTTTGTGAAGAAGAAAAAGATAAGTTGATTGCGACTTTTTGGACACCGGTTATGAAGAAAGGTATTATTACATTCATTCGTCCTGAACAATGTGCAATCAGGCGTATTGTAGGGACCGGTGATATCAAGAGATTTGAAAAAGATATTAATTTTAAGAGTGTTGATCAAGAGGAAGGAGGTGAATTGCATGAGTTGGGCGAGTAAATTACTAGAAACCTATGATATATGTCAGAGTGAAGTAGGTGAGGAAAGTGAAACAGGGATGTTATTACCGCTAAGCCATCTTACTACAAAAGCACAGATCGAAGTTGTTTTGGACGAAAATGGAAAGTTTATCCATGCAATAGAAATTCCTAATGATGATGCTGTCACTGTCATTCCTGTGACTGAGGATTCAGCGAGTAGATCAAGCGGTATTACGCCTCATCCTTTACACGATAAGCTAATTTATATCTCAAAAGATTATGCAGAATATACTGGCAAACGAAATGATCCGCATGTTCTTGCACATCAAAACCTTTTAAGGCAATGGGTTGATTCTTCTTACACACACACAAGTCTTGTGCCAATCTATCAATATCTCGAACAAGGAACACTGCTTTTTGACTTGATCTCCTGCGATATCTTAAAATTGGATGGAGAACAATTGGATAAGAAATATAAAATCCAGAAAACAGTTGTTCAAACAGAAGCTTTTGTCCGCTTTAAAATCAGAGGTAAACAAAAACGAATTGTTGAACCATGGTGTGACAAAATGTTATTCGATGCCTACCACAATTTCTATACCAGTCAACATACCGACGAGGATCTCTGCTATATAACTGGTAAAATGATGTATTGCACAGAAAAACATCCCGCTAAACTTCGTCAAGGAAAAGATAAAGCTAAGTTAATTTCTACTAATGATGCAAACGGTTTTACATATCGCGGCAGATTCGTTTCTAAAAAAGAAGCGATTTCCATCGGATATGAAACATCTCAGAAAATTCATAATGCTTTGCGATGGTTGATACAAAAACAGGCATATAAGCAAAATGGACAAACGATTTTGGTATGGAATGCACACTGTGATAACATTATGACGGCATTCGCATTAGACGAAAGCTTATTTCCTGCTTTACCGGACAAAGTAGATACAGAAGAAGATTACGCACAACGTGTAAATAAAGCAATTGACGGTTATAGGAAGAATATCAGCGATCATAATGATAACATCGTCATCATGGCGATGGATGCTGCTACGATTGGTAGATTTTCAATAACCTACTATCAGGAAATAGATGCTTCTACATACTACAAACATCTACAGAACTGGTTTACATATTGTAGCTGGCCTCAATACTCAAAAGCTGATTATATGAGCGATGTAATGACCCCAATTCCCAGAGAAATCATTTCTTGTGCATATGGGACATTACGTGGTGCATTCTTTGAAGTAGATGATCAGTTGATGACGCTGCAGATGGGACGCTTACTGCCATGTATTTCTGAAGGGAAACCCATTCCGGATGATTTTATCATTCGACTTAACAATCAGATAAAGACCATGTCAACGAATACGAAGTATAACTGGAATAAATGTATCGGTATACTGTGTGCAGTATTCAAAAAATACTGTTACGATAGAGAAGGAGTGAATTGGAGTGTGAATATTATGGAAAACAAAAAATTAGCTAAATCAAATATCCCCTATTTATTAGGAAGAATTCTTGCAATATATGATGCAATTGAACAATATGCTTTAAACATTCAAAAGGAAGATCGTCCAACAAATGCAATGCGTTTATACGCACCATTTCAAGAGCATCCGTTTGTAACGCTTACTACGATTGATAAAAAAATCAGACCTTATGTTGAGAAACTAGGGAGAAAATGTGATTATCTTCTTTCAATGAAACAGGACTTAATGGAAGAGTTATATACAGAAATGGATATAGAAGCTGTAGAACACATCCAAAACTTAAATGCATATTTTGTCATTGGTTTTGATTGTCAGAGAAATGAAATCAAACGAATCAATACTGAAAGAAAAGAAAAAAATAAACAAAAGGAGGAGTCTAAATTATGACAACATTCACAAACAAAGTAGATTTCGCAGTTATTTTCACAGTTAACAAAGCTAACCCGAATGGTGATCCACTTTCTGGCAATCAACCTAGAATTGATTTTAAGGGATTTGGAGAAGTATCTGACGTATGCATGAAACGGAAAATTAGAAACCGTCTGCAGGATATGGGAGAAAATATCTTCGTCCAATCTGATGAAAGAAGCAATGATGGATTCAAGAGCTTAAGTGAACGTGCTTCCAATAATAAGGAATTAAAAGCGGTTTTAAAGGATCGTGAAGCTTATGCTTCAGCTGCCTGTAAACAATGGACTGATGTCAGAGCATTTGGGCAGGTCTTCGCATTTAAAGCGAATAATGTTTCTGTAGGTGTAAGAGGTCCTGTTTCTATAAGAACTGCAGAAAGTATCAATCCAGTTGTAACAACCGATATGCAGATAACAAAGAGTGTAAATAGTGAGCCATCCGAAAAGCGTTCCTCTGACACTATGGGAATGAAGCACCGTGTTGATTTTGGTTTATATGTATGTAAAGGAAGCATCAATCACCAGCTGGCAGAAAAAACAGGCTTCAGTGAAGAGGATGCTGAGAAAATCAAAGAAGCTTTATGTTCCCTGTTCATGAACGATGCATCCAGTGCTAGACCGGAAGGAAGCATGGAAGTTTGTAAGGTATATTGGTGGAAGCATAATTGTTTAGCAGGACAATACAGTTCAGCTAAAGTACACAATTCTTTAAAGGTTGAGGTAAAAAATGATGTGGATACGCCAAATTGCTTTGAAGATTTCACAATCACGTTATCTCCATTAGAAGGTCTAGAACCAGAAATTTATGATGGAATATAGTGAAGACGAATTTTTAATGCTTTCAGGTATACAACATTTTGCGTTTTGCCGCCGTCAATGGGCACTCATACATATTGAACAACAGTGGGCAGAGAATTACCGTACGATAGATGGTCAGATTTTTCATGAGAATGCACATAATGGTGCATTCTCTGAAACAAGAAATGGAATACTCATTCGTAGAGGACTCTCTGTATTTTCAAGGACTATGGGTATTAGTGGTAATTGTGATATTGTAGAATTTCATCCATCAGAAGAAGGCATTTCTATTTCAAAAGATTCTAAGCGCTATCTCCCTGTTCCTATTGAATATAAAAGAGGAGAGCCTAAACAATATCAAGCTGATGACTTACAGTTATGTGCACAGGCAATGTGTTTAGAAGAAATGCTTTTGTGTAAGATTGAAAAGGGCTGTCTATTTTATGGAGAAACAAGACGAAGAACTGAAGTGTTATTTTCTTCTGACATGCGCAGTACAGTCAAAGCATTTTGTGAAGAAATGCATAAACTGTATTTAAAGCAATATACTCCTAAAGTAAAAATATCTAAAAAATGCAATGCATGTTCTTTAAAAGATATCTGTCTTCCTAAACTGAATCAAAATCCTTCTGTTGATAAATACTTTGATAAATATTTAGGAGATAAAGGTATATGAAAAAACTTTTGAACACATTGTATATAACAACACCTAGGACTTATTTATCATTGGATGGTGAAAACATTATCGCCACAAAAGAAGATAAATCTGTGTCGAGGTTTCCCTTACATAACATTGAAGGGATTGTTGGATTTGGTTTTACAGGCGTAAGTCCTGCTCTTATGGGTAAATGTGCAGATATGGGAATATCGTTAACATTTATGACGATGCATGGAAGATTTCTTGCTAGAGTTGTTGGAGAGGAACGTGGAAACGTCCTGTTGCGGAAAGAACAATTCAGAATATCTGAATCAAGCGACAAACGTCTTGCATATGCAAAAAACATGATAACAGCAAAGCTAATCAATTCCAGAAATATATTACTTCGTGCCAAACGAGATTATGGTATGAGAATAGATGTTGAAAAAATCAAAACAGCAGCTGAAGCGATCAGATTATCTGCACATGAAGCTAGAAAAGCGGATTCTGCAGACTCTTTAAGAGGAATCGAAGGCAATGCAGCAAATTGTTACTTCCATGTATTTGATGATTTAGTTCTCCAACAGAAAAATGATTTCTATTTTCATGGTAGAAATAAACGACCTCCGTTAGATAATGTTAATGCTCTTCTTTCCTTTACCTATACACTTTTAGCAAAGGATGTCACATCAGCGCTTGAATCTGTTGGTTTAGATCCGTATGTTGGATTTTTACATATTGATCTTCCTGGACGCACCTCTTTAGCATTAGATTTAATGGAAGAATTACGCTCAATCCTGGCTGATCGTTTTGTTTTATCACTTATAAATATGAATATAGTAACTGCTGATGGATTTACAAAAACCGATAGTGGCGCTGTTTATATGGATGATATGACTAGAAAAGCGGTTCTGTCTTCATGGCAAAAGAAAAAACAGGAAACGATAAAGCATCCATTCCTTGATCAAAAGATAGAGTGGGGTTTGGTTCCTTACGTTCAGGCGCTGTTACTTGCTAGAACAATTCGTGGTGATTTACCTGAATATCCACCGTTTTTATGGAAGTAATGAGAAATGCTTGTTATAATAACTTATGATGTCAACACTCAAAACAGCGCAGGTAAAAAAAGATTAAGGAACGTTGCTAAAGTATGTGTGAATTATGGTCAAAGGGTTCAAAATTCAGTTTTTGAATGTGTTATGGATCAAGCGAAATGCAGAGAGGTTAAACACAAGCTTACTGGATTAATTGATAAAGAACATGATAGTTTAAGATTTTACTATTTAGGTAACAATTACAAAAATAAAGTAGAACATATAGGAGTTAAGCCTAGCTTCAATGTTGAAGAAGATGTATTGTTTATATGAATTATTTTGCGCGAACCGTAAGCTCACATGAAACCCTTGGGAGGTTCGCGCCTTAAAATTGCGTTTTATCGCATTTTGTAACAGCTTTTTCATTTTCATAACATTCAATAGTTATGAAAAGAAATGATTTTGTTACAAACGTCTTAAAAAGCAATGATTTTCACTGTCTAGCCTCCCTGAGGCTAGTGGATTTAAATTGAAGATTTTAATTGCGATGTAAAGAAAGACCGACGGTCTAGCCTCCCTGAGGCTAGTGGATTTAAATTACTTTTAGCAATCGTACAGATACCTGAATAATCTGAGTCTAGCCTCCCTGAGGCTAGACATTTTAAGCTTAGACAAAAAAGCACAGCACTCCTTCTAATGCTGTATTTTATAAAATCCTACTTATTCTTCATATATGGTATGACTTTAGTAAATCATTGAAACCTCCAAAAAACCTTTATTTATCGTACTTTCGCAAGTTTCAAAAAGTATATTCCATTGAATTTATCGTTTTCACGGAAAATTTAGTCTTTTATATATGCCTATCTGTGAGGTGTAGTGTACCTTATGTAATTGTATCGGATTATGAGTAATCCAACGAGGAAATGATAGAAGTGAGACACTCTACATAAAGTTCCATCAATTCCTGTTTTGCAAGTGAATCAGCGTTACTGCAAATTTATTAGCCATTTAAATCTGGATATTTTATTCTATAACGCATACAGTGATGAAGTATATGAAGGTTACATAAAAATATGTACAGAAAAAGAATATATTGATGTGTGTCTTCCTTTTTAAGTGCTTAAAAACTTAATGAGTGCAAAGCAGCATAAAGCTCCAATTGTACTTAATAATGTTCCTATTAAGTACTTTTCTTGAAAATGATTTTTATTATTATTGATATCCTTATATCTAACTAAAGTTTTTGCAGCAATAATAAAACCTATGGTAGAAATAGAATCAAAGATACATAATAAAAAAATTATAATTCTCTCTAAATATCCTATATACGTACCAATTTTTAACTCATGATTACTTTTCTCTTCTTTGAAGATAACTTTAAAGGCCAATGAAATCAATACGCCAGTTGGTTTCACTAATATTAATATCGCTAAAATTGATATTAAAGCCATATTGGATAATATGATTGTTAAATTCATATATGACGAACATAAATAAATAATGAATATATGTATAAACTGGTCACTGCAAAATATTAAGCACTCTTTTTCTTTGTATTTATTTTTCAGTTTAACAGAGCAAACATCGATTAACAGATGAGATAATGTGATTATTATCAATAAGGATACATTTATTTTAAAATAGATAAAAAGTAAAACAAAAGGTATTGAATAAATAATTGAATGTATCAGCATAAAAGTGTTTAAGTTTTCTTTATTCTTTGCTACTTCATCACTTTGCAAATAAAAATCTCCAACAACATGGAAAATAATAAATAATAACATATTATGCATTATCAAGCTCCTCAATCAGCCAACAAGCAACAGAAAAATCAATTTTTCTATTTTCATCTATATTTCCTAAGCGAATATGTTTATCAATATTTTGACGTGTAGTTCCTAATATTTCTGAAATCATTGTAGACATTCCCTTCTTCCATGTATTTTCCACTAACATATTACTATCCTCTAAAAGTTTGCGTAATGGCATAAAATTTACTTGACCAATATCATTTGAAATAACTATGTTGTTTTTCAATTCTCCCTTAGGAGAACTTCCGATTCTTGCATAACTCAAAGACTGCACAGGTACTATATTAGCTTTCATCTCTAATATAAAATTTAATTGGTCTTTAAATTCAATGTACGAAACCATAATGTTTTCATCAAAAATTGGATATAATAATTCGGCAATTAATTTAACATTTTGTACATTCACCGATTGTTGTCTTTGAAGCAGCTGTGACGAGTATAACATTGCATTCAAATATTTATCCTTTTTTTTTTTCGTATTTATTCTAATTCCAAAACTATTTTTACCAGAAAAACTTTCTATAGCATATCTAGCATTATGATATACTTCACCGTCTAATTCGGATGATTTCCAATTTTCATTATCAAATGCTAATTCTCCATATCCAATTCCTGCCCTAATTTTTACTGGATAACAAATCATCATGCAAAACCGAACACATAAATACGCTGCCAATGGTTCATAAAACAAGCCTTGAATTTCATCCCCTGCACTAAACATTAATGGTTTCTTTAAAGATTTATAAAATATTTTATTCAAGTACACAATAATACATTTCATAAATTCTTGGATTTCATTACGATTTTTATATTTCCTAGAATCAACTATGTCGATCATAATAGAACAATACTTTTTATTTGACAATGTCTTCACCTCTTAAATCAAGTATATAGTAAATAGAAAAACAACGCAACCCAAATAGGTTGCGTTATTTAATCGCAACCTATTTGGGCTGCGTTACTTTATTTGTTAAGACGCATGTGTGGGAACAGCAACACTTCCCGTATCGTCTGTGAATTTGTCAACAGCATCACCAGTCTGTCAATTCCCAATCCAACACCACCGGTTGGCGGCAGACCATACTCCAATGCCTCCACATAATCCGTATCCATCTCATTTGCTTCATCATCCCCCAGATCACGCAGCTTCAGCTGATTCTCAAAACGCTCTCTTTGATCAATCGGATCATTCAGCTCAGAGAATGCATTCGCATACTCATGCCCGTCAATAAACAGCTCATAGCGATCCGCAAATCTAGGATCCTGCGCATTCTTCTTCGCAAGCGGACTGATTTCCACCGGATGCCCATATACATATGTTGGCTGAATCAGCGTTTCCTCAACATACTTCTCAAAAAACAGATTGATAATATGTCCGACACTGTTATGCTTCTTCTCAACCTCAATATCATGCTCCTTCGCAATTGCACATGCATCCGCAAAGCTCATCTCCTGCCAGAAATCAACACCGCATGCTTCCTTGATACCATCCACCATATGTAATCTCTTAAACGGTGCCTTCAAAGAAATCGTCTTATCCTGCCACTCGATTTCTGTGGTACCGCATACCTTCTCTGCCACATGATTCAACAGACCTTCCACCAGATCCATCATCCCGCTCAGATCAGAATATGCCACATAGGCCTCCACCGTTGTAAACTCCGGATTGTGTGTAGCATCCATTCCCTCATTACGGAATAATCTGCCAATCTCATATACACCCTCAAGGCCACCGACGATCAGTCTCTTCAAAGGCAGCTCTGTTGCGATACGCAGATAAAACGGCATATCCAGTGTATTGTGATGCGTCACGAACGGTCTTGCACTTGCTCCACCCAGAATCGGCTGCAGCACCGGTGTCTCCACCTCAACCAAGCCTTCATTATCCAGATAATTCTGAATAGCACGGATAATTCTAGGTCTTGTCAATGCGATACGCTTGCTGTTTTCATTGGTAATCAAGTCCACATAACGGCGGCGGAAACGCTCCTCCACATCCTGTAAGCCATGATACTTCTCAGGAAGCGGGCGCAGTGCCTTCGTCAGATGCGTATACACCTCGGCCTTTACAGAAAGCTCTCCATAATTTGTCTTCATGACCTTTCCTTCAATTCCTACAATATCTCCAAGATCCGACTTCTTGAACACCTCATAGGCCTCTTCACCGATGACATCCTTACGAACATAAATCTGAATCTGTCCGTCGATATCCTGAATATGCATGAAGCCGGCCTTTCCCTGACGTCTCTTCGTCATGATACGTCCCGCAATTTTCACTGTCAGATCTTTTTCTTCCAGCTCTTCCTTCGTACAGTCTTCATATGCTGCACGTATTTCTCCGGATTTGTGTGTTCTCTGATATGCATGCCCGAACGGCTCGATGCCCATGGCACGCAGATCTTCCATTTTCTGTCGACGGATAACTTCCTGTTCAGTTAACTTTTCCATAATCTGCTCCTTTTCTATTTCCATATAAAAAGCTCTCTTCCAACATAGGGACGAGAGCTTCATCGTGGTACCACCCTAATTCGCCGGCAGGTTTCCCCGCGCAGCCTTAGTGACTGTGTTTCAAGTCTCTTCGTAACGTGAAGGAAACGTCCTGATCGGAAAGCTCCAAGTCTTTATTTCCTGCAGGTTCCACTGCTGCACTCTCACCAAACGTGCATACTCTCTGAAAGCTTTCACAAACAGTACTCTCTTATCACAGCCATATTTACGATTATGATTATATAGACAAACCCTGCCTTTGTCAATCGAAAACTCCTTAAAATTACCGATAAAACAAGGCTTTCCATGATTCCTTCCTTATGGTGAAAGGTTTACGAATACCATGTGGATGACAAGCCCTTCAAATGCTTCAGCACTTCATACAAGCCCTTCAGCTATTGCTGTCGGCACGCCATTTCAAGAATATGCAGCTTCCCGTTACCGGCATCAAAGTGCTTTGTCATCCACCTGATCCAGATAGCTGCGCACTGCCTTCATGACATCCTTTAAGCACCCATCCGCAAATGGAACCTTCAGATTCGCTGCCGCAACGATTTGCGTGAATGTCTTCGTTCCACCAATCTGACAGATGCGATAATAGTCCTCAAATGCGTTTTCATCCTTCTGATACAGACGATACCAGAACTGCAATGCACACACCTGTGCCAGTGTATAATCAATATAATAGAACGGTGTCATAAAGATATGACTCTGACGGAACCACCATCCTCCATTCTCCAGAAATTCACAGTCCGTATAATCCTTATGCGGCAGATACTGTTTTTCCAGTCTTCTCCAGGTCTGCCGTCTTTCCGCCGGAGTCATTTCCGGATGCTCATACACCTCATGCTGGAAATGATCCACCAGAACGCCGTAAGGGATGAACTTAGCGGCTCCACCAAGATGAAGGAATCGATACTTGTCCGCATCCTCCTCAAAGAAGGTCTCCATCCACGGCCATGTAAAGAATTCCATACTCATAGAGTGAATTTCACAGCTCTCATAGGTTGGCCAGATACACTCCACCGGTCGGATTCCCATGGAAGTAAACACCTGGAAGGCATGCCCTGCCTCATGAGTGAGAACCTCCGCATCATGGCTTGTCTTATTAAAATTACTGAAAATAAACGGAGAGCGATCTTCGGCAAACACGGTGCAATAGCCTCCGCCTGCCTTTCCCTTTTTACTGTCAAGGTCCAGCAGATCATGCTCCACCATGAAATCAAAGAACGTTCCACAGCGGTCATCCAGCTCATGATACATTGTGTTTGCGCGTGCAATCATTTCCTGTGTATCGTATTTCGGAGTTGGGTTGCCACTTGCAAATTCATATTTTTCATCGTATACATGTAGTCTGTCATAGCCTAAACGTTCCCGCTGCCGTTCATATAATGCATTACATAACGGTACAATCTCCTCCAGAACCTGCCGGCGGTAGTTTGCCACATCCTCCTGCTTGTAATCAAAGCGGCACTGCAGCATATATGCCAGTTCAACATAATTCTTATAACCCAGCTTTTTCGCCATGCGGTCGCGCACCTTAACCATGCGGTCATATAAACCATCAATCTCGTCCTGGTGTGACTGCATCCATCCCCAGTATGCCTGGGTAGCTCGTTTACGAATGTCACGATCATCACATTCCATCTTTACACCAAGCTCTGATAACGTATAGGTATCACCATCGAAGGGAATCTGTGCACTGGCTATCAGCTTCTGATAACTGCTCTGCAAACGGTTTTCCTCCTGCAGCTCTTCAATAATTTCATCACTGAAACTTTTCTGTGCAAACTCCGCAAGCAGGAAATAGGTTTCCGGAACATCCTTTTTCAATTCCTCCGCAAACGGTGAAGCCAGCACCTCTTTGTCAAACGCCGTTGTCAGGGACTTCATCTTCGGCATTGCCTCGTCCCAGTAATCGTTTTCCTTCTGATAAAAGGCATCGTTTGTATTGATCGTATAGCGGACATAACAGATATTATACATCGTATCCAGATGCTCAAATGCCCGTTTCCCCTCATCAAATGCTTTCTTGAAGCTTTGATAGTCCTTTGCTTCCTTCAGCCTGGTGCCTGCCTGCTGCATTGCCTCTGCATAAGCCTCATAGCTGTAACGCTCATAGTTATAATCCTTAAATTTCATGCTATCACCTCATCAATCATTATACGAGATATTTCATGTAAAAGATATCCAAACAATGTGAAAATATGTCTCTTTCCTTTTGTTTATTGGATATGTACACACATATACTGATCCCTTCGTGCAAATAAAGAGAGTATTGACCATGGAAAACCACGGCGGTTTTCAACAGATAAACAGGAATACATGCTGGGGCATTATCCCATATACCTCCTGATGATAAAATTGTCAGTAACTAAGGTATATGGATAAAAGATCTGATTCTTCCATACCGCAATGTAAAAAGAAAAACCGCCTGAAACGGATGGCATAACAAAGCACAGCGATATCTGCCCGGCTATGAAGCACCATCTCAACGGTTCCCCTGTTTATACTGTTCCTGTATTCTAGCATACTCTGCTTCATATGCGGATAATATGCTTTGCATTTCCTCGTAGGTTTCGATTTTGCTCAGCTGATCCTTGAGCTGATGGCTCTTTGGCAGCCCCTTTACATACCATGCAGCATGTCCGCGCATTTCTCGAATACCGACGAATTCACCCTTCAGATTACACAGGCGTTTTGCGTGCAGTCTGGCCATTGCGAACGTTTCCTCCAGCGTTACCTCCGGCATATGCTTACCGCATTCCAGATAATGGGCAATATCCTTGATCAGCCAGGGATCCCCCAAAACACCGCGGCCGATCATGACAGCATCACAGCCGGTTTCCTTCAGCATCTTCTCTGCATCCTCACCGCTTCGCACATCCCCGTTCCCCATTACGGGAATGGACACGGCTTCCTTCACCTTTTTAATATAGGACCAGTCTGCACAGCCCTCATACATCTGTTTTCTGGTTCGTCCATGCACGGCAAGTGCCTGCACTCCGACAGCCTCCAGTCCTCTGGCAAGCTCCAGACATGTAATCTGATCCAAATCCCAGCCGATCCGCATTTTCACGGTGACCGGTTTTTTCACACTCTGAATAACCGCCCTGCTCATTTCCACAGCATGATCAACATCCTTCATCAGAGCGCTTCCCGCAAAGGATTTCACAATTTTTGTGACAGGACATCCCATATTGATATCAATGATATCACAATCGGTTTTTTCATCCAGAAATTTTGCGGCATATACCATTGTCTCTATATCATGTCCGAAAATCTGCATGGCCAAAGGATGCTCCTGTTCCTCGACATCCGTCATACCTACTGTTTTTTCATTATCATAATACAGCGCCTTATCCGAAACCATCTCTGTATAAATAAGACCGGCACCGAATTCCTTGCAGATTACACGAAAGGCAGGATTGGATATCCCTGCCATCGGTGCGATTACCACCTGATTCGGTATTACAATATCTCTGATTTTCCAGCTGTTATTTGGCATGTGCATCCATAAACCTTTCCAGCTCCAGAAGCTCTTCCTCGCTGAATTGATATTTCTCTCCACAGAAATTGCAGGTAATCTCACAGCCGTGATCCTCTTCGATCATCTGCTGGCGTTCCTCCTTTGGAAGGGTTGTCAGAACACGCTTCATAGTTGCACGATCACATTTACAGCGGAATTCAATATCCTGTCCTGTCAGGATTCTGACATCGTCAAACAGATCACGGAGAATATCCTCCAGACTTTCATATTCCTGAATCATCGTGGACATATGCCTTAGATTTGCTACAATCTGTTCCACCTTTACGATATCCTTTTCCTCTGCATCCGGAAGCATCTGGATAATCATGCCGCCTGCGGAAAGAATGGAATTATCGGTATCAACCAGTACACCGACACTGACTGCGGACGGTGTCTGTTCACTTGCGGTAAAATAGTAGGCAAAGTCATCACCGATTTCACCACTCTGCAGAGCAACGGTACCGCTCCAGTTTTCCTTCATGTTCATATCCTTCACAACTTCCAGATATCCGTCTTTTCCCACAGCAGCTCCGACCGCCAGTTTTCCGGTATCATTGTATTGCAGCATGATATGCGGGTCACTCACAAAGCCGCGCACATGACCGTCACTGTAGGCATCTACCAGAATGGTACCGATGGGACCTCCGCCGTTGATGCGAATCGTAATCTGTTCCTGTGCTGTTTTCAGCATGCTTCCCATCATGGAACCCACAGTTAATACGCGTCCCAGGGCAGCCGCACTTGTCGGCCATAAATCAAAACGTTTTCTTGCTTCCTCCACCATATGCGTAGAAGAGCATATATAGATTCTCACATGCTCATTGCACGCAAGCGCCTTTACTAAATAATCTTTCATCATAGAAATCACTCCCAGCCTTACAGGCAACTGTAGTATACCACAAAAACCTGCAGAATGAGAAGAAAATCGACTTCGTTATACTGTTGTGTACGTTGAATACTGCAGGCAAGGAAAAAGAGGGTGAATGTATCTGATATATAGAAAAAGGTACAGTATTATCTAATCCTGTACCCGTCGTATGCATACGTTAATCGTACGGCTTGATTTCCACTGTCTTTTTATCAAAGTCTAGGAAGATCTGAAACGCATTGCGGTTCTCATCCTCATCCCATATTTCCACGAATCGCGGGGTTACCTCAATCAGAATCTCCGTATCCTCATGGCTGTATGCATTATAGCTCTGCCACAGATATTTCTTATACAAGGCTTCAAACCTTCTTCCCGGCTCGTCCACGACAAGCCCCTTGTTTACGGCGATTCCCTCTACCTGAACGCCACCTGTGCAGAGTGCCACCTGCGGGTTTCGATACAGCTGCTGTGTCTTGCGGAAATTCTTATCGGTCTTGAAATAGATTTTCCCATCATAAAACAGACAGCTTACATTACGCACCATGACGTAATCATTAACGCTGGAGCCAAGTGCCATAATTTTGGAATCTCCCAGCTTGTGAAACAGCAATGCTACTCCTTCTTCAAATGTCATCTTCTTTTCCTCCTTACTGACGATTTGCGAATCGGTGAATCATCGGACTTATTTTCTTGTATACGGCAAAGGTAATCAGGCAGCTGATACCGTATTTTATCAGGTTAAACGGTACGATGCCCAGTATCACCATGGTAGTGACAGAATTCATCATCGGATTGACCTTGGAACAGGAAAGGATAATCTGGTCCATATTCATATCATACAGGGCAACATAGAACGGAATAATCAAATACAGATTGGTCAGCACTGCAACTAAGGTACTAACCAGAGTCCCTGCCGTCATTCCCAGCAGTGCTTCCTTTCGTGTCTTCTTGTGACGGTACAGCAAAGACGCAGGCAGTACCAGGGCAACTCCCAGCAAAAAGCTCTGCAGCTCTCCGGTAAACATGGAATTGGATCCGGAAATCACCATCTGAACCATAACACGGATAAAGACAATCAGAACACCTGCCACCGGTCCCAGAGCGAAGGCTCCGATCAGCTCCGGAATTGCGGCCAGATCAAAGCTTAGAAAGGGCGGCATAAACGGAATGGGAAAGCGAAACATCATCAGTATCGCTCCCAATGCACCGAGCATGCCAATCAGGGCAAGCCGCTTTGCACTCATGTTGTTTTTCAATTCACATCTCCTCCATTTCAAAAAAACACCTGACTACGAAAAAACTCGTCTTCAGGTGTGCGTTTACAGAAAATGTCTTTTCTCATCCGGACTTTACCGTCGGTGCCAGAATTTCGCTGGCTCAGCCGCTCATTACGCGGGTCATGGACTATCACCATCGGTAGGGAATTTCACCCTGCCACAAAGACTTGTTATTCAATTTTGAATGCAGGTCATGCGTCAACACAATCTGTATATTCATTATAGCTCATGAAACAGCATGTGTAAATAAGAAACAGAAATGTAATTTTTTTCATATACCTGATGCAATACACATCGCCAAGTAGAAAACAGTACAGAAAAGAAACACCGGGTTCTACCCTGTTGCTGATAAAATATGAAGATCCACCTCCTGTTTTGTAAGGTGTTTTTCATATTCATCCATCTTTAGTGTCTGTATCTTCCAACAAATATCAATAATTCGTGGATTATTTAGGAATTCAGTATCCTCCATACGTATATAGGGGTGTAAGAAGCCCTTACAGAATGGAGGACATAAACATGTCAAACACAATGAATCAACTCAACTACAGTAACGATCTATTTTTTAAGTACACCCTTTCCCGTGAGGATGAAGGCTCTGTGTACGCCCGCAACACCATCATTGAACGTGTTACCGGTATCAGGGTAAAGGAAAGCACCGTGCTCAATCCCAATCTGGATCCGGGCATCATCGGAAAAAAGCGCATCATTCTGGATGTTCATGTGAAGGATGAACAAAACCGCCATTTCAATATCGAGATGCAGACGACCTACAAGGGATTAGCGGAAATGATGCGCTTTGAATTTTATGGAGCCAGAGCGTTGAACAATCAGCTGAACAGCGGTAAGAAGTATAAGGATTTAAGCCGGTATATCAGATTATTTTCATTGACGAGTATGCATGGAACAACAGAAATCTGATCAATCAGTATCAGATGCGCAATGAGCAGGGAGAGAAGGAAAGCTACTATCCGCTCATCCTTCGCACCTATATTCATATGCCGGCAATCAATGACATCGTAAGGGAGAAGGAAATACTGAGGCTGAATGACTTTGAACAGCTGATATACCTGTTTGAAAATAATGAGAAAAATGATATACTGAAGTCAAAGGAAAGGCTGGTGAAGGTATTCGTGGATAAGTATGAGGAAATGCAGAAGGATGATGAGCTGTGGTCAACCGCAATGGCTATTCAGATGGGAGAGGCACGTTACCGCTATGGCTTGGAGGACAGCTTTGAAGAAGGAAAAAAGGAAGGAGAAGCATTACTGTTAATAAAGCAGCTTAAAAGTAAGTATCATGAGGATTGCACAACATGGCTGCAATCTTTGAATGATGAACAGATCGAAGCCGTATCCAGCTTGATACTGGTTTGCAATTTTTTTCAGGAGTTGAAGGATCAGGTTATGTCAATGAAGTAATACATACAATACCAAATAAGAAAACTGTTTTATAAGCATATGCCTCTATAAAACAGTTTTTTAATCTATTCTTTCTGCCGCATCCGTATCACAGGTATTGAAATATTGTAAAATTACATGAATGGATGCTGCATATTTTTAGCAGGTATCAGGCGCTCTGAGTTAATGCATAATGCTCATAGATAAGGAAATCATACACCTAGAACTCAGCGCAGAATTTGATAACATCCTTTAGGGATATGCTTTCCTTCAGCAACCCGTACACTTCCTTCAGCTTATCCGCAGAGTGAAAATTCTCATACATCTTCATAAGAGTATCCGGATTGCTGTTTTCCTTCACCACAGCATACCGCATAGCCGCAGCTGCCGCAAGTAGGATATACCCGCATTTCTGTCCATATTTTTCAGCAAGCCGAAGCGGCTCATACAGCCGTTCTTCTTTGTTCAGCTTCCGTTGTGCCTGCCGCGCATTGCGATACACCGTATCATAGATTTCCCGATTACGGAATTTATGCACTGCTCGCATAGTAAAGGAAAGCTGCACATCCTGTTCCACTGCATATTCTCTTGCGATGATTGTACTGACAACCGGTACTGCTCGATCCATCAGCTCCATAATCTGCGGATCATTTGCGGCTTCTCCGTAAACCTCATATTGCAGATAATCCCCAAGATACGCAACAATCGCACTCATGAAATTATACGTATAAATTTTTCTTTGAATCAGGGATGGAAAATCTGCTTCCAGCGGCATTCCCACAATGTCTGGAATCATCCCCTTTACACTGCCGTCCACTGGCAGCTCTGCGACATCCTCGCTGATCAGTGCCAGACTTTTTTCCTTTAGCTGCAGTGTTGTACAGAAGATCACACCCTCGGAAATGCTGTTGGATATATTCGCATCCACAAGCGGCTGTTTTACGTGGACACCGTTTTCACAGCATACGATCCGCAGCTGCTTTTCACCACACTGTTCAGCCGCAGCACTCAGTAGCCCTACCAGCTCCTTTATATTGCCTGCGAATACACTTGTCGTGATCAAATCTGAGTGTGCCAGTTTCTCTATGACTTCCTCATCCGCTGTCGTATAAGCATCATAGCCGGAAATAGTAACTGGCTCCTTCCCATCACCAAAGTAGTGAACGGGATAGGATTTTTCCGCATTCAGCCGGTCGATAAGCTCTTTGTTTTTATCAATAAACGTAATATGATATGCATTTGCCTGCAGGATGGGTGCGATAAAGCCGCGACCTGTCTGTCCTGCACCAATAAGTACTGCCTCTTTCATGTTCCTCCAATCTCCCATTTCTCCATGGGTTCATATCGCAAGGCGGTTGACATCTTTTTAACACGTGGAGCCTTGCTTTTCTGCATTGCTTTTTCTATAGTCCATGCTATAGAAAAGCAAAATACCTTATGGAAAGCGGCCTGCGCTGCAGACCGCTGTACTCTTATGCTAGTGGTTACATTTAACCCCTCTTGTTTCCTATCCCTTGCTTTTTCCTCCGGATACCGGAATGGTGACACCGGTAATATAGCTGGCATGATCGGAAATCAGATAACAGATCAGATCCGCTACCTCATACAGATGGCCCGGTCTTCCCAGCGGTATAGAGGATTTGTAGTTTTTAAAGAACTCCTCCGGTCTGGTGTTGACATCCCAGCCGCGACCGTATGCCTGTGCTCTATATTTTTCATCATTATTGGCAGGAGTACGGTCCAGAATATCCGGTGCCACACCGACAACACGAATATTATACGGTCCCAGCTCCTTTGCCCAGGAAATTGTAAAGGCATGAATCGCAGCCTTTGTGGCAGAATAGCAGCTATGTCCTCTGGAGCCCATCAATCCTGCACAGGAGGATAGGTTGATGATAACACCCTCCTTTTTTCCATACAATACGCGTGTTACCGCCTGTGATACCAGAAAGGTCCCCTTCTGATTGACACCAACCATAAAATCAAAATCCTCTTCGCTCAGCTCATACTGCGGTTCGCTGCCATAGTAATCCACAAGGATTCTCGGTCTGGTCACACCGGCATCGTTTACCAGAGCATCCACCGTGCCGAATTTCTGTACAACGGCATCGACAGCAGCCTCAACCTCTTTTTTGTTTCGGATATCCAGATGCACATACATCCTGCGATCATCCTCAGAAAAATCCTTCGGCTTTGCCAGATCGAAGATTGCGACTCTGGCATTGCAGGCAAGCAGATCCTTTACCATGGCTTCTCCGATTCCCATCGCACCACCGGTAACTATCACAACCTTGTTATTCAAGTCAATCCATTGCTTTTGTTCCATACATGCTCCTCCTTATACGATACCGAAGAAGGAAAGTACGACAGACAGCACCAGGATGGATACCAGAATGCGCACATACTTCGGACCGCTTTTCTTAATATAGAAATAAATGCCAAACACGACGAGCAGAGGCAGAATATTCGGGAAAATCTTATTCAAAACATCCTGCAGCAGCTGTTTTTCACCAACTGCATTTGCCCATGATATCGGTGTAACAAGCTTTACATAGGTGGAAGACAATGCCCCCATCATAAACAGACCAAGCACGCTGGCTGTCTTGATAAACTGATTCAGCTTACCGGATTTCAGAATGGATACCACTGATTTTCTCCCCAGTGTATAGCCCTTTGTGACAAGTGTATACGCAAGAAATGTTATGGCAACACCCCAGATCAGCAGCGGTCCGACACCTGCCAGCCAGTTCCCCTCTGCGGCCAGTGGAATAAACATGGATAGCAGCAGCGGACGAAGCATCCCGTGATTGATGGTGTCTCCAATTCCTGCCAGCGGTCCCATCAGACCGACCTTCAGGTTGCTGATCATATCAGCGGAGGCCTCCAGCTCTTCACTGCCTGCCCCTTCCTGCAGCATAATCGCGCGCTCCTCCTCCAAAGCACAGGTCATACCGAAAATAACGGAGCCCCAGGTTGCCTCGGAGTTGTAGAACATTAAATGACGCTGTAATGCTTTTTTGTATTCCTCCTCATCCTCCTTATACAGCTTCGAAAGAATAGCACTCATACCATAGGAGAATGCCGGAGCCGTCAAACGCTCAAAGCCGGAATTCACCTCGGCGGTAAGATAATATTTTGCCCAGCCCTTGATTACCTCATTTTTCTTCAGATTAAGTTCGCTCATATCAGAAATCTCCTTCATCATCATCCACAGCGACTGTGCTGCCTGTACTGTTGGTAAACTGCGATTGAAGAATTGCAATACAGATTGCAATTACCGCAATTCCAATCGTATTCATTCCTGTATAGGCATACATCGCAAAGCCAAGAATAAAGTATGGGATAAGCTCCTTTTTCCCAATGACCATGATAGTTACCGCAAAGCCAAGTGCAGGAAGCAGACCGCCTGCCACACTCAGACCGTTCATCGCCCATGCAGGAATCGCATTCAGGAACGCGGATACGGCATCGGTTCCAAACAGCAGTGCCAGTGTTGTCGGAAGAACACGCAGCGGAATGGAACAGAAGAACGGATACCAGAATTCCGCTCTGCCCATTGCCTTCATATCCCCTTTTTCAGCTGCCTTGTCCGCAAGGTGGACAAAGTAGGAATGATAGGTGCGCTTCAGATTATCCAGCAGAACTCCCAGAAGTCCTACCGGAACTGCAATGGTTACAGCGATATCCGGCTCTAATCCGGCTGCCAGTGCCACCGGAATCGTAATGCAGGATGCCAGCGCCTCATCCGCAGGCAGTGTACCTCCCGGAGCTATTGCGCCTAAATAAATCATCTGCAGAGATGCGCCGATTTTCATCGCATCCCCCAGGTTTCCCATAATAAGTCCAATCGGAACCGCCAGCACCAGTGGCTGACGGACGAGATGCAGTGTACCATACCAGAGTTTATTGGTTGCCAGCCAGTAGAGTACACCAAATACCAGGGCTAATCCTATGTTCATAAATATCTCCTTTTCATTTCATTTTATAATTCCTGAAATATACTTTTTAATGCTCCCTCTTTGCTGTACCATGCGGTTTAAACCCTCGTTTTCACCGCATGTCAGCATTATTTCCCTCGTACTTCCTTCAAAGCGTCGTGGAGTGTGAAGGCCGGATCCTTCGGCGTTACCTGCAGCGTTACCGCTACTCCCTCATTCTGCATAGCCTCCAGCATTTCCGCTTCCTGTTCGCTTAACGACAGCTCATTTGAAATCATGACCTTGTTTGTCCCGTTGCCAAGACCGCCTACCTGCAGTGCCTTCATCGGAAATCCCAAATCAAAGGCCTTCTTTGCATTTTCCACAGATTTAAACAAAATCAACAGCTTCTTATCCTTGAATACATCCTTTTTAAATGCAGCTACCGCTTTTTCAATCGGACGTATTGCCACTTTTATTCCCGGAGGTGCCGCCATCAGGAATACCTGTGCCAAAAACTTGTCTGCCGCCAGCTTATCATCTACAATCAGGATGGAATCTGCGGATACCTGCTTGATCCAGTTGGTAACAACCTGACCGTGCATCAGTCGAAAATCAATACGTATCAGTTTGATTTCTGTCATGCTCTTCACCCTCTTTCTTCATCGAATGCAATCGGATTCGGCTGTATGATGGACGCTCTGGCCGCTTCAAGACCAGCCTTCATCAGCTCCTGGATTGTGCATTCTTCATTGTTGCGCTTCAAGATCAGCTCTATCAGCATCGGCAGATTGATACCGCACACTACATGGAGTGAAAACTCCCGCTGCAGCATCATGCCCACATTGGAGGGAGTTCCTCCATACAGATCCGCCAACACAAGGATTTCTCCCTGAACGCCTGTTAGATAGTCTCTGACCTCCTCGTAATATTCCTCTATTGACATTCCGGACAATAGAGAAACTGCATGAATATGCTCTGTCTTTCCTGCAATCAGCTCTGCGCTTTTGATTAGCTCCTCTCCAAATCTACCATGATTCAGTATCACATACGTTATCGGCTCTATCACTTCTTCACTTCCTTTACCTAATGTTCAACGGCCTTTGAACTACACCCTTACTTTACCATTGCACGAGCCTTTTATTTTTTCTTTTATTGCACCAGCAATCGTGCAGCTTTTCCGAAGGATTGCTTTTTCCGTTCTGCACGGATGCTCGTGCAATAAGATTAAAATATTTTTGAAATGGATTGGGGTATACTAGAAAATGAAACAGAGGGGGTAAGGATTGCAGGTGATAAAATGCTGACAAAGAGACAATACTCGATATTATCTTTTTATGTGGAAAACCGGGGAATGTATGTTTCATCCAATGAACTCGCTGCTATGTTTGATATCAGTGTACGGACAGTAAAAAACGAGCTGAAGATCGTCCGTGATTTTTGCGATTCCTATTCCTCATTTGTACTGGATACACTTGCAGGAAAGGGAACCAGATTAAGTGTACTGGATGATGCGGCATTTGAAAAGGACATGGAGATTCTGCGCAAGAAAACGCTGCAGCTTTCCTGTAATACAAAAAACCGAGTTCACTCCGTTATGAAAATGCTGATGGATGCGACCGGCTATGTATCGAAATACACACTGACAGAGACCTTCTATATCAGTGAATCCACACTGTATCACGCACTGAACGAAATCAAAAAGCTGTTAAAGCAATACGATCTTGCACTGGTACATAAAACAAATCTCGGCTATAAGATCGAGGGCAGAGAAATTGACAAGCGGATGTGCATAGCAAAAAATGAAATCAATGATGAATCCACCGATCACTTTGCATTATCCGAAGATGTATCGGATATATACAATGTAGTGGCTGATGTGTTTTTCAAATACCATTATCAGATCAATGAACAGACCATTCAGAATATTACTGCGCATATCGCACTCACACTGCGCAGAGTCAGAAAGGGACATTTCATCGAACAGCAAATGGAACAGGATGTGCCGGATTCCACAGAATATCAGATTTCCACAGAAATACTGACACGCTTTCTTACCAGATACCGCATTAAGAAGCAATACTTGATGAACGAGATCAATCTGTTGACGCAGACCATTCTGGGAAAGCTTGATTACTCCAGAAATGATCATCTGCAAAAGGAGGTCAATGATTTTATCAACGATTCCTTTTTGTATATTCGCAACAAGTTCTGTGTCAACTTTGAGCCTGCGGAAAGCCTGAAGCTGTTTCTTGCACTGCATCTGGTACCGCTCATTTACCGTATTAAATCCGGAACACAGCTCAATAATATGATGGCACCGGAAATCAAACAGTCCTTCCCGCTTGCTTATGATATCGCCCTATACTTCACGCTGCTGATCAAGGAGCGGTTTCATCTGAATGTTTCTGCGGATGAAATTTCCTATCTGTCCCTGTATTTCAATTACGGGCTGGAAAATATTCATCTGGGAAATTCCGCAAAGAAAATCTTGATTATCACATCGCTTCGCAAGTCGGAAACAGTCCTGCTGCGTCATAAGATTTTAACCTGGTTTCCCAATCAGATTGCAGAGATTACCTTTATCACCGGAGACAATGACGATTTCGATACCGAGGATTATGATGCTATTTTCTCCACCGATAGAAACAGTGAGAAATATAAGGGTGGTATTACACTGATCAGTATTTTCCCGGATGAGAAGGATTTTGAAAAAATCAATCTGGCAATCAACGGCTATACAGACACGGATTCCATACTGGAGAAGTTCAGTGAGGATTGTTATTTCTATGGTGAGGTGAAGGATAAGGAAGAAATTCTGGATATTATCTGTCGCAATGCCATTGAAAAATATAAGCTGAATGATGAGTTTCTGGAGGTCATTAAGGCAAGGGAACAGATTACCAGCTCTTACTTCGGTAACTGCATTGCCGTACCGCATCCGCTCACACCGTTTTCGGATGAAACCTTTGTATCTCTGGGGGTATTGAAAAAGCCCATCGCATGGGATAAGAATCACAATGTTCGTGTAGTTATGCTGGTATCCATTGAAAAGAATAATCCGAAGGCATTTCAGTTCTGGTATTATATGAGCACCTTTGTGCGCAATGAGGAGCTGCTGCAGAATTTTTTCAAAAAACCCAGCTTTCTGCGTTTTACGGAAATATTGAAAATATCACTGGAAAAGGATTTTGACTAGCCTGCTGGTTGGAATTCTTTTTTCATATAGCTGCCTTCGTTTTTACAGCTTCTGTTTCATAAAAAGACAAGCTTTAAGCTATCGATTCGCTCCTGCTTACGGGGATACCTGTTTTTATTTTTGTACAGCTTTACCGTTGCATTTGTAAAAATGACATCTGCAATCCTGTGCAAATGCCATTGTTTTGGTTATGGTAATTCAATTTTTTGATATGCTTCCAGCGTATGCATCTCCAGCTGCTGTTCCTTTCTTTTGAGATCACGATAGAAAAACACCATCAGACACGGTCCCATGAGCGACCATGCAATCGGTTCCGCAAGGCACACACCGGTATAGCCGGTAAACGGGATCAAGGCAAAGGTTGCCGCTATTTTCACCGCCATTTCGATACAGCTGGAAATGATCGGACCCCTGCCGTTGCCCAGACCCTGCAATCCGTTTCGATAAATAAACAAGACAGCCAGGATGAAATAG
This sequence comes from Clostridium sp. HGF2, assembly GCF_964240115.1. NCBI lineage: Bacteria > Bacillati > Bacillota > Clostridia > Eubacteriales > Clostridiaceae > Clostridium > Clostridium sp. HGF2. Next base: position 132,041 of record NZ_CAXSSO010000001.1, on the reverse strand, counting down.
AAGACACTGCTGATGCGGGTATAATAAGCCGCCAGAGAGATCACCTCCGTCTGCTTTGCATTGACAAGAAAGCCGATGAAGAAGTCAATGCACGTAAAGGATAAGAGAACCACAATACACACCCACAGAAAGCTGATCCAGACACTGGATTTCATACCGGCACGGATTCTGGAAAACCGCTGTGCTCCAAGGTTCTGAGAAACAAAGGTCGTATCGGCAATCGCAATGCTGATCAGCGGCTGCATAAACATTTCCACTACCTTGCGGGCTGCGGTATGTGCTGCGATCGTCACTTCTCCCAGGCTGTTTACTGCACTTTGCAATATGACAGAGCCTAGAGAAACGATTGAATTCATCAAGCCCATGGAAATTCCCATGGATAACTGCTTTCTCAGAATTTCACGCTCAACATGGAAATCCTCTTTTTTAACGATGAACATCGGATATTTCTTACGCATATAAAGAAAGCAGAGGATAACGCTTACCAGCTGTGCAATAACTGTAGCATAGGCAGCTCCTGCCACCCCCAGCTGGATGATTGCGATAAATATGTAGTCAAGAGCCACGTTGAGAATGGATGCTATGATTAGAAAATACAGTGGTGTCCGACTGTCTCCGATGGAACGCATCATACTCGCCATCATATTGTATGCCATAGTCACAAACAGTCCCACGATAATAATGGTCAGATAGGAATCCGCCATCCCCAGAATGGAGGATGGTGTCTGTAACAGATACAGCAGCGGCTTTTTCAACAGGATTGCGACAACAAAGATCACAACGACACTGATCATGCAAAGCTTGATACATCCCGCCGTGGCTTTTTTCATGCCCTCTTCATCACGCGCTCCATAATATTGAGCAATCATGATGGAAACCCCCATAGAAACACCGGTGCATAAACCAATGACCAGATTGGAAAGGGATGCACTCGCACCGATAGCCGCCAGTGAATTTACACCCAGAATCTGACCTACCATCATGGTGTCCGCCATGGTATAGAATTGCTGAAATACGTTGCCGAGTAAAACAGGTATTGCAAATGCCATAATCAGCTTCGTGACATTGCCCTGTGTCATATTTTTCATTTTATCACCTACAAGGTTTAATTTTATCATATTTTTCACAATAGGAATACAGGAATAGAAAAAAATACGGATGATAGCCTGATTCTTTTAAATCGCTAAAAGGAAAATTAAAAAATGCCGGAACTATACATAATTCGGCATCGTATTTATTTCTTTCACAAGATTGTGGTTTATGAAAAAGCTGCTTCATAGCATCAAATATGAGTATATGCAGCTTCCTATTCCTTCGCACACATCTGTTTACTTATATCCGTTTTTTCAGTTGTACGATCGATTAAGAAATCTAATCTCCCCTGTATGAGCAGCGCTGCTTCCTTGTTTCAGCACAATGGTATCACCTGTACAAAGAATTCAATGATTTTCGGCAGTGATTCTCTGGACAGGTACTCCTGAAACTGCATATATTCCCGGGAGTCGATAAAGCAGGTATTGGAGGATCGCAGATGGTATACGATATCCCCAACCGGATTTGTCCCCATCGCAATTTCACCATATGCAAGAGCGCCGATGGCAAATTTAAACCCGATGGAAATCGCACCGATACTGTATACACCGATAGCAATCGCACCGATGCTGATGTAGCCGATAGCCAGACAGCCAATGGCAAAGTAGGATAATGCAAGCGGACCGATGGCGAACAATAGCCCCAGTGTGAGCAGACCCAGACTGCATAGCCCCACGCTTAAAAGTCCGATGGAAATCACACCGACGGAAACATTTCCAATCGCAATAATTCCCTTGGCAACCCGCCAATAGCCTTCCTCCGTACGTCCTCTTCCAACATTGATATCCACAAGAGGAATTCCACAGATTGACAGCTTGGAGCGATACCGCTTTTCATACGTATAGCGGTTATGCACATAAATAACTTCCTTTTCCTTAACAACCTCTTTTTCCAGGGGGATTTTATTTCCCAGCAGCTCATCAATGCTGACCTGCAAGCTTCTGGAGAGTATTTTCAGATTCTCCATATCTGGATTGGCAGTACCATTTTCCCACTTGGATATCGCCTGCCGCGATACATCACACAGTGCTGCAAGCTCTTCCTGCGACATTCCTTTTTCTTTTCTTATTCGATATAAATTGTCTTTGAATTCCATACATTTTCCTCATTTCCTGATGACTGTATTCTATCAGTTTCTATGCTGTTTTACCATACTTCATACATTCCAAATCCGCAACCACTGGTAGCAAAACCGCCTTTTGCAGTTTTTTTGATTATAATCACCTAAAAACTCAAAGCTTTATACAAAAAGCAGACCTTCCATTTCATCTCCATCCGGCCTGCTTTTCTGCATTATCTTTTCTATCCTATATCTGATTTTATCATATCTGCTACAAGGCACCTTGCTTACTGTTTGAATTATTCGATATGATATCCAATCCTCTTTCTACAGTTATCAATGCCTGTGAAGAATGCCGTCGTCTTCTATTTGTCAGCCTTAAAGCGTTCAAATGACTCAGGTATTCCATATAGTCTTTTTTCTACCACTTGGCCAGCTTCAACAATCCCATGCATACCGCAAGTGTGGAGGCGATATATTGATGCCGGTTCCGTACTGCTCTCATTTTCTCATTTCTACCCATAAATACCTATGTGTGTCAATTTCCATCTATCATGTATATAAGGTGCAAATTTTTGCATTACCGGTACAGCGGCAGGCTCCCGCATAATCTGTTGATTTTCTTTTTATCACCATACAGGCCAATACCGAGGTAATGAAACTGATTCTCCGGCAGATTTTTTGCCTTCACAATCCAATCCTCATACACATTGCAGGTCTGTGCTGCATCACTGAAATCAACGATAATGACATCCTCATATTCCTGATCAAACAGCTGCCGACGCAACTCCTGAAGCTTTTCTGTTTCCATCTTCAGAATCGGAAGCGGTATTTGCAGAATGCCCATATGTATATTTCCATCCGCATCCTGAACATCACAGCCGATGGCTTCCTTCACCTTACTTCCCAGTGTCATCCCCAGCAGTGCCGCGGTATTTGCGGCAATTCCCGGTGCCAGTGATGCATCCATCACCATGACGCATTTTCTGTTTTTCTCCATACACGTTCTCCTTTACGATTCTGCGACAGCAGAAGACCCAATACAATCATCACGATACCAAGCACACCGATGATAGTGACCGTTTCCTTCAAAATCCATACCGATGCTAGCGTGGTGACAACCGGCACAGCATAGATATACACACTTGTCTGTACAGTACCCAGAATACGTACGGCACTGTTCCAGGAAACAAAGCACATCGCACTGGCTCCCAGTCCCAGAAACAGTATATTGGCAAAATTTAATCCCGTAAGCTGTTCCACCTTCGGCAGTTCCATGCCGGATAGCATAATAACCGGAAGCATGCACAGCAAACCGTAAAAGAAGATTCTGCGGGTCATCGGAATGGTTGTGTATCCAAAGCTGCTTATTTTCTTTGTTATCGTAGAATATAGTGCCCATACGATGGCAGCTCCCAGCGCAAGCAGATCACCCTTTGGATTTAATGCCAAATTCTGACTTCCCTCCAGGGAAATACAGAGAATTCCAGTCATGGCAATCAAAAAACCAATGAAAAAGCGTACTCCGGGACGTTTCTGTTTTAACAGCCAGATTCCGAAAAACATGGTGAAAAACGGTGAAACAGCCACGATGATACCAACATTGCTTGCCTGTGTGTAGGTAAGTGCTATATTCTCCATAAGAAAATACAGGGTAACTCCACAGAGTCCTGCCGCAAGAAAATACAGCTCTTCCTTTTTCTCTTTAACTCTGGTCAGCCTTGGAGCGACTGCCCATAAAGCCAGATAACCGATCATAAACCGAGTGAACAGTATCTGCAAAGGTGTAAAATCCCGCAGCAGCACCTTGGTTGAAATAAAGGTGGTTCCCCATATAAGAATAGTCATACACGCAAGCATATGACCCTTGATCTGCTCATTCATCCAATTCGCTCCTTTTCTGTGTGAATATACTCTGATACTGCTTTGGTGTTATACCGATAAAGCTTTTAAAGTAGTTTGTAAAATGGCTCTGATCGGAAAACCCGCAATCCAGCGCAAGCTTACCGATTGCTTCACCCTGTTCCAGCAGACGCTTTGCTTTTGCGATCCGAATGGATTGCAGATAACGATATGGAGAAACACCAACCTCTCTGGTGAACAGACGCAGCAGCTGATAGCGGCTCATCTTGCTAATCTTTGAAAGTGTATCAAGAGAAATGGATTCTTCATAATGCGTATCCAGATATTCCTTCATAGCCTTCACCGCTTCCGTAAGCTCTCTGCTTGCCTCTACTGGAACCATATGTTCTTCCAGCAGCTGTTCAATCAGAAAGTAAAAGGCCTCCTCACGTACCAGCAGACTGCTCTGTGATACGATAACATCATACAGCTCACGAATGGACAGTGCCAGCTCTGTCTGCGGAATCAGCGTATCCTTAAACTGAAGATGGATGTGTTTCCCGGTTATCTCCTTTACTGCCTTGTCCATGACATCTACAGGAACATTGATTGCACGATAATCCAGAACCTCTCCGGCTACCGGCGCACAATTATGTGTTTCACGCGGATTAAATAAAATAACATCTCCGCGCTGTGTATCATATTCCTGATTTCGACACCAGAGATGACGTTTTCCACCCTCCATAAATCCGATTACATAAAATTCATGAAAGTGAACAGGAAATTTCTGTACGATTCCACTTAAATTATACGCCTCGATCTGAAGGTCTTTATCATAATAGATGTGTCGCTGCTCCTGCAATGCTGCCATGCCCATTCCTTCTTTCTGTCGCTGTATGTATGGTAACATAAAAAAATGATATTCTCTTGTAAGATATTGCATCCGGATAAGCGCTGTAAAAGCTGTTCGTGTGCTGAAATGGCAGAAGTATGATGAAACCTGTGTCCTGCATCTTGCATGATGACCTGAAAGTTTGTGTGCCAATTGCCGCAGTACCTTACGAAAAGGCTTTGCATTTATACAGACGCACTTCGCATGGTCAAAGACATTTCACTGTCCTTAAATGCTCATTGTGGTTTATCAAAAGCTGTAGCCTTACTATTCTCTTTTTGCGCATCTATAGTATAGCATGGCTGCGGACGCAGAAACAGCGCAATTTGCACGCAGCCATTCTGCACACTGTGAAGCTGAAATAGAAAAGCATCATTATGAAAATTCCAGCGTGTTCAAAAACACTTTTGTGAATAAAAAGGAGGAAATTCTGACAATCTCCTTCCTGTTCCTTATTCTGCCAATCCCCTACGCTGCCGGTAATGCGCAAGCGCCCCCAGCAGATTGGCATCCTGCCGATACGTACAGCATTCCAAACGCGGTGTCAGTGTTGCAAAATCCAGCCCCTTCTGCAGCTTCTCATACGCTTCCATGATTCGCTGTGTAAAATCCCTTCGTGCACTGATTGCACCCCCAAACAGAATCATTTCCGGATCCAGCATATGCTGCACATTGAAGACACCAAAGGCAAGCTCCTCATAAAAGGTCTGAATAACCTTGCTGCACAGTTCATTTCCCTGCTGTGCTTCTTCAAAAATCCGCACACCATCCCATTCTTCCCCAGTCAAAGCCTCCATTTTGCGCACCATACTCGAAGTAGAGGCACACAGACTGAAATTTTGGACACTGCCGTCCGGCTGCTTTTCCAGCATCATTCCAAATTCACCGCCATAGCGATGCGCTCCATGGCAAATGTTACGATTTCTTACGATTGCACCACCCACACCGGTTCCAATCACCAGAAACGCCATATCCTGTATGTTCTTCGCCTTGCCGTAAAACAATTCCGATAATGCAGCACAGTTCGCATCATTCTCTATTTCACAGCACAGTCCCAGCTCCCTCTGTATCCTTTCCTTCCACGAAAAGCCGTGGATAAAGGGAACTGCACTGCTTCCGCCGATCACGCCGCTGTCACAATTCACTGCCCCGCAGGAGCTGATTGCCACACCGGACAAGTCGACACCCTGCATGGTGATATCCTTCTTATATGCTTTCATATATGCGAGCAGTCCCTCTATGTCTGCGCTCATAGGATAGGATCTGGTATGGAAAAGCCTTCCTTCCTCATCTGCCGCTGCACATTTCAGAGAACTTCCTCCGATGTCAAAACAAAGATACGTATCCATTAGAACCCCCGTTTCTCTGCCAGCTCGCGGAACCAGCAGCCACTTTTCTTTATCGTACGCTTTCCGGTTTCCAAATCAATAGAAATCAGTCCGTAGCGGTTTTTATATGCATTCAGCCAGCTCCAGCAGTCAATGCCCGTCCATACATGGTAGCCGATACAGTTACTGCCTTCCTCAATTCCCTTATGCAGCCAGGTAAGGTGCTCCTTATAGAAATCAATTCGGTAGTCATCCTCAATTCTGCCATCCTTGATAAACCGTGCTTCGTTTTCAACGCCCATTCCGTTTTCCGTTATCATCCATTCGATATTATCGTATTTGGTACGAATGTTGGTTGCGATATCATACATCCCCTTCGGATAGATTTCCCATCCGCGATAGGGATTGATTCTTCGGTTTGGCATTTCATAGAAATCATAGAAGCTCTCCGGCGTTATCATCGCTGCAGGGTCCACCGGTGTTTCCTTTGCTTTGACACGGATTGGCTGATAATAATTCACTCCGAGAAAATCCACGGTATTTTCCTTTATGACTGCAAGCTCGTGTTCCTCATAGTCCGGCAAAAGCGTATGCTCCTTCAACAGCTCCACCAGCTCCTTCGGATATACTCCAAAAACAGCGGGGTCAAGAAAGCTTCGAGCAGAAAACAGCTCTGCAATGCGGGATGCCTCGACATCCTCCTTTGCCTGACTGCTTGGATAATTCGGGGTCAGGTTTAAGATAATGCCGATTTTCCCATCACACATTGCATGGAAGGCCTGCACTGCTCTGGCACTGGCAAGTGCCGTATGATAAGCCACCTGTACAGCAGCCTTCATATCATGGCGGCATGGATAATGAAAGCCGTTCAGATACCCGCACTCCACATGAACGATCGGTTCATTGAAGGTGAACCAGCGCCGTACCTTTTTCCCATAGAGAGAAAAGCAGGTACGTGCATATTCCACATAGGCATCCACAACATGATCGCTTTCCCAGCCCCCCTGCTTTTGCAATTCCGCCGGCATATCAAAATGAAACAGATTGATCATAACCTCAATGCCTTCCTCATGAAAGGCATCAATGACATTATGATAATGTGCTGCGGCAAGCGGATTCAGCTCACCATCCCCTGTTGGAAACATACGGCTCCAGCTGATGGAAATCCGGCAGGAATTGTGTCCTGTTTCCTTCAAGAGTCGAATATCTTCCCGATACTGTGTATAGAATCCGGAAGCCTCCTTCGGTCCGATTCTGTCATGAAATTTCTCGGGCTCCTGTTCAAACCAGATATCCCATATATTTTTTCCTTTGCCATCAATGGCTGATGCCCCCTCGCTCTGAGTTGCGCTGGTGGCACTTCCAAAATAGAATCCTTTCGGAAATTGTAGCATAAGCTTCCTCCTTATAAAGTTATTTCTGTAAAGCACTACGGCATGCGCTTCCTATATCGTAAAACTCGTTTTCTTCATAATGCGGCAATACTATGCTTCCATACCGGAAATTATCTGCACCGGATTTTCTGCATAGCATGCGATGTTCCTATGTGAAAAATGCCGACTGCATCGAAGGCCCTCTCCATGGGAGAGAGCCTTTCTATGTGAAGCTGTAACAACTGCATATCTGCAGCTTTTCTATGTCTATTCCTTTCGATCCTTTAAAATCTCCTCTGTACTTGCCCAGTTTGTCAAAGCGTCGCTGTAGGTGCGTACATAATGGTAGTATAGCATATCGATCATGATTAAAATCGGTATCTGACCGGATATCATACCGGTAGACTCCTCCCCGGACAGCGATGAGGTATACAGAACAACATCACTGAGCTTTTTCAGGCGGCTGTTCTGATTTCCCAGAATGCTTACCACAAGAATTCCCCGTGATGTCAGCTCTGCGGCAAGCTCCTCCAGATAGGTATTCCCGCGCAGGGTGAAGATAAAAACCAGATCCTGCTTCTGCAATACCCGCGAGCTCATTTTGATGGCATCCTTATCATGAATGACCTCTATAAATTTACCGAGGCGGGAAAACCGGAAACGAAAGTCCTCTGCTGCAGTAGCACTCAGTCCGAATGCAAAGATGTTGATAATGCGATGCTCATAAATATAACTGCATACCTGTTCCATCGCCTTGGCATCAAAGTTTTGATCCACCATATGAAAGATGCGGAAATATTCACTCTGTAAATCCAATGAAATATTAGAAATCTGCGGCGCATTCTGCATATTCAGATGCTGCTCATACAGGTACATCAGCTCCTTGAAATTGTTCAGTCCGATTTTCTTGCAGAAGCGTGTAATGGAGGAGCTGGAAATAGAAAGCTCTCTTGCGAGCTCGTGAATCGTGAGCGGTTTTCTCCCGTCTGTGAAATATTGTGCAATCGTTTCTTCCACATAGGTGAAATTAACCTTTGCCAGATTGATTCTTAAAAGAATTTCCTTTTCCATATGCATTCCTCCATCGCTACCGGTATTATACTCTATTTCACGATGATTTTATAGGTTCTGATTTCCTCCGGCTGTATGTTTGACAGCGTCACAGGGTGTTGCTCAGCTTCACAGTCAGCGAGTGGCTCATGCAGCATATTCGTCTGCTGTATGGTTTCTCCTGTATAACACAGTGAATCTTCCTTTACCATCTCATTGCGACTATTATATACCCGCAGGATCGCCTGTTTATCATCCAGCGGATACAGGGAAGAAAATTGCAGGCAGTCACTTTTGTCCATATCGAGAATAGCGCTATGCAGAGGTTTTACCGCATTCGGATATGGGTGAGTGACAAAGTATTTCTGTGTGTTCACAAAGCGGTTGACCTCCTGCAGCTGATAAAACAGGACATCATTCGCATAGCGCAGCCATGTTTTCTGCACTTCCATAGCATCGTATCCATTCCGCAGGCACAGGGCAAAGGAGAAGCTCATGGTCTGCCGCAGCTCTGATTTCGGTGTCGGTATATATTTGAATTCGTTTCCGCTCGCAATTCCGGGACGGCGGTTCAAATCCGGACGTCCAAGCAATGGTACGCTGCGAAACAGTGTCAGTGCGATATCGGTATGCTTCAGGATTTCATATTCCTTTATTCCCTTACAGAAACAAGTCAGCACCTGATTTGTTCCATTCGATACAAGGTGCAGCATCGGATAAATCGGCGTAGGCTCCTCACGATAGCCAGCCTCCTTCCAGTCCTCCATGTGCTTGGGATCATGTGCTCTTTGAATGGTACCGAACGGGGTGTCCGCAATACTGCAGGATGAGCTGCTTAAACCACGTAAAATCACACGCATGCGATGCTCCATCGCCGTGTTGTCAATGGTCATTTCACATTGTAATACATCTGAGGCCTGATGCAGCTGTATACAAAGCGTATATGCGATATCCTGACTGCATTTCCCATCGGCACGCTCCTGCAAATTCTCGGGAAGCTGCCATGCTCCATGCAATACCAGCGTATCCGCAAGTGCTCCATGCTTCCATTCTGCCTGTGCATCCTGAAAGTGAAGCGTATAGATATGGTCAGGCGCCGGCCAGGAGTAATCATAGGTATCTCCCTCATCTCCGCTGTCCTCTACATACAGGAAATCCTCAACAACTTTCCCGTTTGCTTTGTCCAGCAGTCGCAGACTGCCGTTTTCCATGGTAATCTTATAAAATGTATTTTCAAGAGCACTGCATTCCTGCAGCTGTTCCGTGCGCTCACATGCTTCCAGATGCAGTATACGCATACTCATTGGCTTCATAGTCATGGCAATACGGATATCACTCTGATAATAATACAAATCCTCATCGTATACAGACGGGTCCCTGCGTATGCTTCCGCTGTATACACGCTGCGTCCCAAGACAGTCATAAACAACCTCACAGCCGGCTTCATCCACAATACGGAAGTGCCTTGCTTTCGTAGATACAGACACTTGGTATACATCATCTCTAGTATATGGCAGCGTATTATAGAACACCAGATCCTGTTCACGGATTCCCTCGATGGATTCACTCAGCTTGCGTACCTGATAATCCAAAAGCATCGAGCTCATCTGATCACAGTCCCTTAATCTTTGCAGGATGGCATCGTTGGTAGCATCACTGTTACAGCCGCAGGCACTGTCATGCGCATGGTTTAAAAGCACCTTCTTCCACAGCTTCCTCAGGAGTGAGGTTTTGGGTTTGATCCCCATCTGCATCTGCATAACCATAAATGGCTCCAGCTGATAAATCATGCGTCGTTCAATTATATCATTCAGCTGTTTATGATCATAGCGTGAGGAATAAATGGAGTGGTGAATCTTGGAAACGGAGGCATCAATAAACTCGCCCGTAATCTGCGGCAGTCCTTCCTCCTCTCGCAGCTCTTTAAAGAAGCTTTCCAAATCGCTTTCAAAATATTGAATATCATGTGTGGAGCGTTCATTGTAATAGCTCAGACGCTCCTGCAGATTGAAATCCACATAACGCTGATCCCCTCCCAGAGGAAGCAGCTGATGGGTTGTGGAGGCACCGTTTAAAACACGATTTTCCACCTTGTCCACATCATCGGTGTAAATCAGATTTCCACCATAGAAGTATCCGTCCCGGATATGATAGCACAGCACAGCACTTCCATCTGTATTGTGCCAGTAAAACTCTCTTTGTTTACATACATCATTGGGAACTCCTCTCCAGAACAGAGCTTCGTGAATATCAAAGCCGTTATACAGCTTGGGCATATCCTTGCTTTGTCCAAAGGAATCCGGCAGATAACCGATCATCATACAGTTACCCAGATCTCTTGCATAGCTTATCCCATACCACAGATTTCTCGCAAGGCTTTCTCCACTGATAATCAGTTCATCGCTCTGAGTGTACCAGGGTCCGATCATCAGCTTTCCTTCTTCTACCAGCTTGCGTACCACGGGCTCTTTTTCAGGCATCATATTCAGATATTCCTCCAGAATACTCACCTGAGAATCCAGTAAATAGGTCTTCAGTGTTCCGCTTTCCAGTGCGGAAATCACCTCATCCATGTGATAAATCAGCTGTATGATGGATTCACTTGCGGTAAAATACCATTCATAATCCCAATGTGTATGAGAATACACATGCATTTTCTTCATAGCTATCTATCGCTTACAGCTCCACTGCAGCAATTACCTCATACAACGCATCAACATCGGTTCCGCTTTTCAGTGCCGCTCGAAATTCCTCACTGATCATTTTGCGTGCCAGCCTGCTCAGAATACGCAGATGCACATCACCGCCATCCTCTGGAATCGTAAGCCCCAGTGCCACCTGTACAGGCTCCCCATCCAGCGCATTCCATGCAATCGGATGTTCAAATTTCACAAGGAAGATTCCCGGCTTTATGCAGGTCGCATGCTTGCTGTGCGGTATAGCGATCCCATCCTGAAAGCCGGTTGTCGCCTCTTTTTCACGCTCACACATACCTTCAAAATAAGTATTCTCATTCTTTACAAAGCCTGCTTCATATGCTGCGTGTGCAATCACATGAAAGGCTTCCTTTTGTGTTTTCGCTTCTGTATCAAACTGAATATGATGCCTGTCAAATACACTCTTATCCATAACTGCCTCCTGTTACTCGTTTTCTTCTACAACCGGTTTTCGCCAGAAGCCGATAATCAATGCCGTTACCACAATCCCTGCCAGTACACAGAGAATCCAGGTGATAAAGGGTATCGGCTGTTCGATATATCCGATAAAGGTTCCTAGCGGTGATCCGATACCGCCATAAAATTTACAGCCTGTCAAAGCTACCAGACCTCCTGCCAGTGCAGAGCCTGCCACACTTGCTGTAATCATCTGTAACGGATTGGCTGCAGCGAAGGGAATCGCCCCTTCTGTTACACCGACCATTCCCATGCCGAAGGCGCTTGTCGCAGAAATCTTTTCAGTTTTTGAGAATTTGTTTTTGAAAATCACAGATGCCAGCCAGATACCAAGCGGCGCAACGGAAATCGCCGCCTGTGTGGCACTCTGCGGCACGAAGTTAGCACCCTGTACACCGTATTTGGTCATTGTATCCGTAAATACGGCTGTTCCGAAAATCAATGCCGTCTTATTTACCGGACCGCCGAAGTCAAAGCCGACCATTGCCCCAATGATTGCCCCGATAATGAATGGAGCTGCCGCATATTGTTCATTCAGTGTTGTCAATCCGCTGTATAATGCATCCATTGCGAATGCAATCGGCTGACCGATCAAAAACAGAACGATAATCATAATCACCAGAGTGGATACGAACGGAATAATCATAATACCGGTAAGTGGCTGCACGATTTTCGGCCAGGGAATACGCTTCATCCCCTTTACAAAATATCCTACGATGAATGCAACCAGAATCGCAGACAGGAAACCACCGCCTGTCTGTGTTCCCAGAAATTCAGGATCGTTGGCAATATAGGCACCAATCATAGCCGGAGCGATTGCCGGTTTATCTGCGATGGATTTCGCAACAAAGCCTGCGAACAGTGGAATCATCAGCTTGAAGCCTGTCTGTCCCACCATGAACAGCTTCTGCATAAAGTAGCCCATCGCTGTTTTATTATCAAAGCCCCAGTTTACAATTCTCCCCAGATCGTCCTTCTGAAATGCGAATACATTCGCAATCGCCAGCAGTAGACCTGCGGCAATACACATCGGTACCATGTAGGAGATACCACTCATAATGTGTTTGATGATTGGATTTTCTGTTTTCCCCAGTGTGATGTTTCCTGCCTTGCTTCCTTTTTCGCCATACAGCGTCGCCTCATTCAAAGCACGCTCAATCAATGCATTGGCATCCTTGATTGCATCCACGCTTCTTACCTTCATGACACGTTTTCCGGCAAAGCGGGCACAATCAATATCAATATCAGCTGCCACGATGACAACGTCTGCCTGTTTGATTTCCTGTTCACTCAGAACGTTTTCCGCTCCGATGGACCCCTGTGTTTCTACACGTACAGAATCTCCGCGTTTTTTCCCTGCCTGCTCCAGGGATTCCGCAGCCATGTACGTATGTGCAATACCTGCTGCACAGGCTGTAATTGCTACAATATGCTTACTCATAAGTTTTCCTCCTATCAAGTTCTCGTATAGTATATCCTGTACTTTTTTTAATGTAAACACTTACAGTCCATTCAGGGTGCAGTATCCTTTTTTCTTAAACTGATGAAACTAATTTCACTGTAAACGGTTGTATTTTGTGATTTTTCACGTAAATTATCAGATAATTTGCTCAATAGAATAATTTTATGAAATTTTTATCCATTTATTTCTACTATATGAATTTTCATTTTAATAAGTAAGGGCTATGCATACATCCTAAAGCATAGTCTGTTTCATCATTCACCATAATGTTGACGATACCGATTTTCATGCCTGCTATTTCGGGTATATCTAATTGATTGCGGGGATAAAGTTCCCCTTTCCATTCATTGGATTACCATATAATGCTAAATATAGCTTTGATTCATTGAAAAAAGTCATGGAACGTTTACCCGCTCGCATGACTCTGTTTTACTATTCCTTATGTTCGTCGTAATCGTTTTTAGTCAGCTCTTTTAAGGCTGCATCAAAATCAATATCCGCCTCCTTTGAATCCTGTACGTCTTCGTGGACTTCCTTAGCAGTATCTTCCTGTGTAATGCCTGCCTCCAGATCCTTCAGCTTCTGCTCGGCCGCTTTGGCTTTTGCTTCCGCTGCACGTACTTCATCCTCAGGAGAAATCAGCTTACCGTAATTCATCAGATTGTAAATCTGTTCGCTGGTGATGGTTTCTTCCTCAATCAGCGTTTCTGCAATCAGTGTCAGCAGATCCTTGTTATCCTCAATAATCTGTTTTGCACGATCGTAGCATTCATTGATAATCTTACGGATTTCCTTGTCGATTTCATATGCAATCTCACCGGAATAATTGCTTCCGCTGCCATAATCTCTGCCCAGGAATACATTTCCGGTACCATCATCATACTGAATCGGTCCCAGAGAGGACATACCCCAGCTTCGTACCATAGCCTTTGCAATTTTTGTAGCCTTCTGAATATCATTGCTTGCTCCGGCAGATACTTCATCAAACATAACCTCTTCAGCAACACGTCCACCCATTAAGCCGGTGATCTGTGCCATGAAGTCTGCCTTTGTCGGCATCATTTTTTCTTCCTTCGGTGTCATCAGGTTATAGCCGCCTGCTTCACCACGCGGAATAATCGTAACCTTTTCCACCTTGTCTGCGTCATCCAGCTTCAAGCCGATAACAGCGTGTCCTGCCTCATGGAAGGCTACCAGGCGTTTTTCTCTGTCTGTATATTTCTTGGATTTCTTGGCAGGCCCCATCATAACACGGTCAATAGCCTCGTCAAGATCCTCCATTGTAATTACCTTACGTTTATCACGTACGGCTAATATAGCACCCTCATTCAACACGTTTTCCAAATCGGCACCTGAGAAGCCCGGTGTCCGCTTTGCCAGACCCTCCAGATTTGCATTCGGCGCCAGCTTTTTGTTTCTTGCGTGAACCTTCAAAATTTCATAGCGTCCGCGCTTATCCGGCAGGTTCACTGTAATCTGGCGATCAAATCGTCCGCTTCGCAGCAACGCAGGGTCCAAAACATCCGGACGGTTGGTAGCCGCAATGATTACAATACCCTTATTCTCACCCATACCATCCATTTCAACAAGCAGCTGGTTCAGGGTTTGTTCACGCTCATCGTTTCCACCGCCCATGCCGGCTCCACGCTGTCTTCCGACGGCGTCAATCTCATCAATAAAGACGATACACGGTGCAGTCTGCTGTGCTTTTTTAAACATGTCACGGACACGGCTCGCACCGGTACCGACAAACATTTCAACGAAATCAGAACCGGAAATAGAGAAGAACGGTACATCTGCCTCTCCTGCTACTGCCTTGGCAAGCAGCGTCTTACCGGTACCGGGAGGACCTACCATCAGCATGCCCTTCGGAATACGGGCACCCATATCTGTGAACCGCTTTGGATCCTTCAGATAGTCGATGATTTCCTTAACCTCTTCTTTTTCCTCATCACAGCCCGCAACATCTTTGAAGCGAACCTTGATATTTCCTTCGATCTTTGCACGGGATTTACTGAATTCAAATGCCTTATTGTTTCCTCCCGCGTTCATTTTAGAAAACATGAAGAACGCCACACCTGCAATCAGCAGGAACGGGAACACATTCATCAGGAATTTCATTAACAGGCTTTCCCTGTTTGGATCGCTTACTGTTAAATTGGTACTCTTGCTTTTTTTGAATACGTCTGTCAGATAGGAAACATTCTTTTCCGTATTTGGCACACGAACGGTGAAGTTTACATCTTTGCCTTTCTCACTATACGACCCTTTTACATCAATAACGGTAGTTCCCATTGACATTTCCGCTTTGGTGAATGTCATGGTATTTGCCTTTGTCATAAATTCGTTATAGTTAAAGTTTTTTGTATTACCCTCTGATCCATAGGAAATCAGAAGCAGCATAATACCAAGGACTAAGATATAAGGTAGAAAGCTTATAAACTTTTTATTGTTCATTCAATCGTCCTCCTAACGTTTTATTTGTATACTTCAGGTTTCAGTACTCCTATATAAGGCAGATTGCGGTAATGCTGGTCATAATCAAGACCGAAGCCCACAACAAATTCGTTGGGTATCTCAAAACCTACATAATCTGCAGTTATATCTACAACACGACGATCCGGTTTATCTAACAGAGAAACGACTTTTACATCGCTTGCCCCTTTGTTTTTCAACAGACGTGTCACTTCCTTCAGCGTGCGTCCGGTATCAACGATATCCTCCACAAGCAGAATCGGTACGCCCTTTACTGAACAGTCCAGATCCTTGACAATTTTAATATCTCCGATGGACTCTGTTCCTTCATAGCTTGATACATCCATGAAGTCAAACTGGATATCCAAATCTATATGCTTAATCAGCTCTGCAAGAAAAGGAACACTTCCCTTCAGTAAGGCTACCAGCAGCGGTGCCTTCCCTGTTTTGCGGTAATCATCACTGATTTGTTTTCCTAATTCCATACTTCTTTTTACGATGTCTTCCTCGGACACCAATACTTTTTCAACTACGTCGTGCATGCAAAATCCTCCTAATACAGCTATCTACTATTTTAACACAAATAGCGTAGGATTGTTAGAAAAATGTGCAATATCACAGCCAATTTTAGGCACCAGAATCACATTTCCCGCAGCATTCACAACAACCGGCCATAATTTGCGTTCCTTTTTGGGAATTTTGCGGTCTATGAACCAGCGGTTCAGCTTTTTTACGCCGAATCGAAGCTGTATGGCGTCCTGCGGCTGTGCATTTCTTATGGTTATCGGCCAGTCTGTTTCCTGCAGAGTAACCGCCTCAACCCCTGTTCCGTGAGGAGCTGTTTCAAAGTACGGGGTTTTCTCAAATACTGCATAATCGTATACATAGGAATAGCTGATTTCCTCACTGATATCAATTACCAGCTTTCCGTATTCACTGTATATATCATACCCGCCGGCGATATCGCGTGTCCAATAGTTTGCATTGTTCATAATCAGCTCCCGCAGCACCTGAATTTCATGCATGGACAGATAACAGCTGCATGTATCATGAATCCAGGTGATCAGCACCTGTTCCAGAAAATAGCTGTCCAGTACCCGCAGTTTTTTCAGACTTCCGTCCCAGCTGTTTAAAAACGCACGGCAATCTGCACGCAACTGCTGCATGCGCATGTTTTCCCGGGAAATGGTTTCCATCAGCGTTTCTTTTTCCTTTTCCGACATTCTATCCACAATCTCATGCCGGATTCTGTTTCTTGCATAGTGATCCGTAAGGTTGCTTTCGTCAATTCCAAAAGGCACGGCATTCTCTCTACAGTATGCTTCCAGTTCCCGTTTGCTATACGCCATTAGCGGACGGATGATTGTACAGCCCATGATGCATGCTTCCTCCTGTATACCGAGATATTCCTTCATACTACCACGCTCTTTTGCCATCAGATAGGTTTCCAGATGGTCATCCAAATGATGTGCCAGCAATACGGCAGCCGCCTGATACTTCTGTAAAAGCTCGCGATACATACGATAGCGCTCTTCTCTGGCAAACGCCTGAAAGTTGCCCACACAGGGCTTTGTCTGCAGTTTCGCTTCGAAGGGAATATGAAAACGTGCACAATAGCTGCGCACCAGTTCCATATCCCGATCCGCCGTATCACGCTTCTTATAATTCATATGCGCGACAACCAGTTGGAATCCTTCTTTTCTGCACATATCCAGCAATGCCATAGAGTCCGGGCCTCCGCTGACACCGATGATATAGGTTCCTTTTTCCAGTTTCTTCATTTGTTTCATGCGGCTATTATACGGTAAATACGATCATTAGGCAATATGAAAAATAAATAGCCAGGTGAATTTATTCTATCACTGGTAGAAAACGAACACGTTGTCTATGAAAAAACAGATGAGGGATATTCATCATCCAACACCTGCTTTTATCCTATATCCTGAAATCTCAGACAGACTGCTATTCTGCTTTTACAATCAGACAGGATTTCTTACAAAAGACGATTCCGTATGCGACGATATCTGTATAGCCTTTCTTATACAGAACTTCCAGATACTTCCTATCTTTTATCTGCCGGCATGCCTGTTCTGCGGCTATTTCCATATGTTCCATATTTTTTACCACCTTTACTTCAAACAACAGGCCTCTTTCTTTGGCATATGCCGGAAGAACAGCAAGATCAAACCTGCCTTCTCCTGATTCCTGATTAGACACTACCTGATAGTCATTTAACATGCCTATTAAAACACCATGATAGAACCTTTCATTGTAATCAAAATAGCTGATTGACTGAAATAAAACATCGTTCAGTACTTTATTAGCCGCTTTCACATCTTCTACCATCAGCGCTTCTGCAAATTTTATACTGTTTTGCATTATCTGCTGTTCGAACCATTCACGGAAGATCATCGTATAAATCCGATTGATTTCCTTGTTTGGAATCATCAACTGGTAGATTCCCTTCTCTTGATCCGTACATTGAACAGCTTTCAGATAACCGGTAAACAGTAAAAAGCTGTAAATATTATTAACTTGATCCAATTCCCTATACGTTATATTATCCTTGATTGTTTTTTCAATAACTCCGCCTGATGCCAGTATATCGAATTCTTCTCTCATTTTAGAGCTTGCTTCTTTTACGTAGCGATAGATAATATCATTTCCACTCGTATTCGCCCAAAAAGACTCCGGTGTTTGTTTATCCGTTTTAATCAATTTATCAAGATACATCAAAACACTCCACGGGTTAGACTCTGTCCGCTAGTAGCGTAAATTTCACAGTTTCCAAACTGATAGCCATCGCGCCATGGGCGGGCAGCGCCTACCATTCCTTTACCTGCCCCTGATATTCATTTGCCTGATAATCAAGCAACAAGGAATCGATTTCATTCTGCGTGAAGCCAAATCGCTGTTTGGAGGTCTCATCAAAAACAGAAAGCACCTTAAAATTATTCAGTCCGGTAAAAAGGCTAAAGCCCGCCTGTGGTGTCGATTCTTTCGCAATCCTTAAACAGCCTGTCAGTATCCCTTTCTCTAAGGCATTGTTTGTTTTTAAAGCAGCACTGAATACATTTCCAAGGAAAGCAACCATATCATCATAATAACCGTTCAAGTAGGCATTCTGTAAAGGGACATCACGCCATGGGCGGGCAGCGCCTATTCATCGATGAGTATGATTACCTGCTTTTGATAATGTTGTTCCAGACATCCCGAAATGAATCTTAAAGCATTTTGCAGCTCCACTTCATTTTGTGCACCACGGTATAAACTTTTCATTCGCTCCTTGTCAAATTCATTGATCCGCTCACTTGTTAGCAATTCATGATTATTTCTAATGATTTCCTGCATCAGATAGGAAAACATTGTCAGTTGTTTTTCAAAGGTATTATTTTTCATATCTTTTAAAGTAAGAAAAATAACCGGATACTGATTCTGTAGTTTCATAACCTGCGCATCTTTTGTGATATCCAATCCCTCAAACAGATAAGCGCTTTCCTTTTGTTTGATCGAAAAGAAATAATACAGCACGCCTGGGCGGGCAGCGCCTACTCATATTCAAGGTCTTTCCCGCTACTAGCGCGCCTCTTGTCGGATACCAAAGGTATCGACACTATTTCGGTGAAATCGCCTCGGTCTTGTATATAACGCTACTTTTTCATTGCATACATCTTTGATAAAGTCCGTTTTATCGACATAATAATATTGATGATCAATCATTTCTTTGAAATTTTCTATACCGATTGGCAAAGCTTTCATATTATCAGCTCCTGTCTGCATAGCTTTATTATATCATACTCTTTCTACATTATATCATGCAGGTGGGTATGAATTTCATGTATGATGAAGCCTAATACAAATGCCCTTACAACAAAGCAGAGAAGTAGATATGAAATTCGGTAAAACCAAATTCTGCATGATTTGCGTTTAGAATAGCTAAGAAAAGGAATGCCCTATTATAAGCACTCCCATACTAATTCTTTATCACGCTATGCCATGGTCACCTCAGTTATTTCGATATGGTAAGTTCCCTTATTCTGCTTCACAGCAAGTGTCATATGCTCCAGGTAATGAAATGTAACATCTCCATCAGGATCATCATAGTGTACTGTGGTTATCAGCAACAAGGTATTTTCATCCTGTATCGTCAGGTTACTATCTATATTGGCGATTCCAATGTGTTTGGTATCATTCGCCAGCACGGTATTCTCCTTCATGATGGATGTAAAAACGGTGACTTCATTCTCACGATCAAGTGTTCCATCTGCGTTTATGACACAATTTCCTTCATAAGCAACACTGTATCCCTCACTCACCGGCTGCGTTAGAGAAAATGACAGTATCTGTTTATCCGATAATGCTTTCGTATGGGTCTCCAATATGACAGGTTGTTGCGTTACTTCTATTTCCGGTTTCTCACCTGCACTAGAGCATCCGCATAAGCAGACCATACATATCACAGAAACCCATATTCGGAATTTTAAGTGTTTTTCTTTGTCTTCAAGCATCTTCATGCTCCTGTGCTTCAAAGCGTGAAGGTTATGTATAACCATTACTACCAACCCCTATCGTTCCTCTTACACCTATATACTATCATATAAATTTTAAAGGAAACAGGCTGGTAATATAACATTTTCGTTGTTATGATTACTTTATACAGTATTCTATAAATACAGCACTGAGCTTTAATTATCGCAAACGTAATTTCACGGAGTTTCTAATATCTTTAAGCTGGCACAGTTTCCTAAACCTCATCCACTTTGGCCAGTACAATCGTAGAATCGTCCTTACGTCTTGTCTTTTTTAACAGCTCCGTAAAGCTTTCCACATCCGCCTTCACACTTGTCTGTGTCCTCTGATTGAGCCATTTATAAATCTCATTCATATATATGCCATCAGATATCATAAGGTATTCATCCCCTGCCTTTACATCAACCTGGAAGCAGTCCGGCTGCATCTGACTGATGATTCCCACAGGCAACGCACTGCCGTTAATTTCATATATCTGATCATCCCGCAGCAGAAATGTCGGACAGGCTGCGGATTTTGATATGTAGGCAACCCCCTGTGAACGGTTAAAGCAAATGACATCCAGCGTTGCATAGGTATCGCTTTGAATCAGCTTGTTTATACATTTGATGGCGCTGTCCTGTGGAATTCCACTGACCATCATACGTTGGAAAATATTCGTAATCAGGCGTGAGCTTTGGGCAGCACGCTCACCGTTTCCCATACCATCCGAAATCATGCACACCACACTCTGACGGAATCTGAAGATGGAAAAGGTGTCCCCGCTGGAGGTGTAGGAGTTTTTTACACTGTCCGCATAGGCATCAATGACAAAGGGAATATCATCACAGACGGTGATGGAATGATAGCCGCGCATGAATTTTCGATTGCGAATGTCCGCGATCTGCAGATTGCGGTGAAGCAGGACCTCAAGCAGCGGAAGCAGCGTGGTTCGTATTTCTCCGCGTTTGATATTTGCTATTTCCACACAAACCTGTATACAGCCCTCCTTCGGCTCTTCAATACTCAGCTCACGCACATCATATTGATAGCCTTCCAGCGCCTTGGCGACACGTACCGTATCCTTTTCGTAGCCGTCTATTTTTCGTATGGCGTCTGCATTATATTGCAAAGCATTGGACATATTGGCAAGCAGTTCAGCCTGCACATCACTGATCTGTGCATAATATTCCGACAGGGATTGAAAGATATTGGCATAATTCTGCATCTGCCGCTTTAGCATACTCGTCTGAGAAAGCCGGTACTCCTGTTCATTTTGAAGCTCCGTACTCATATGCAGGGAAGCTGCATTCGCCGGTACAAGCAGAACACCGCTCATACACAGCAGCAGATATATCAAATCCTCTGTATTATCCGGATACAGGAAACATGCACCCAGCAACAGCAGCATGGCACTCTTGCGCTCCTTTTTCAAAACACTTAAAAGAACCGTAAGGACAAGTGCCGGCAGCACACGGATATCCAGCAGGAAATATATCATCAGCGCCACAGTCACTGTGATCCATGCATTGCTTGATAAAGCAATCAGCAGCATGGTAATCATAATGACCTCCTGTGCATATACTGGTAACAGCTCCACCCCCAATAAGCCGATGGTAAACAGCAGAATTCCCCGCATGCAGGCATTATGCAGCATCCCCTTCTGAATCCACTGATAATCCGCAAACAGCTCCTGCATCAACACAAAGCTCAGTACCGGCAGAATCACAGCCGTATTGTGCAGTCCATACTGCTGGACACTGAACGCCGCACTTAACAGTGCTGTCAGATACGGCATCCACTGGTATAAATTCTGATTCATCACCTTAACCATATGAATAATCACAAAGTAACAGGCAAAGCCAAGCGCATAGCTGTACGCCGGCAGAATTCCTCTGGTTAACGAGCAAAGAAGAATAAAAAATACGCTGATCATCGCTTCCCGGATTGTACGCATATAGGAATAGGATACATACAGAAATGCAAGTGTATAACTAAGCGGAGAAGCCAGTGTACCAAGAATTATTGAAATTCCGGCACAGGCCAAATCCTCCGCATGAATGGAAAATTTCCCCTTCAGTCTCTTGTTCATCACCTTTTCCAAACAAAACCACCTCTTTCATGCGTTATTGTAGAAGACATTTCGCATGGATTCTGTCATATTTTGTCTGTTCTGCAAAATTGCCTGCTTTTCCACAGCATTCTTCATCATCCTGACATTCCCTAACTCTTCAAATTGCATTTCCCCGTCAAACAAGCGCCTTGCATTAGTCCAGACAGTTTTTCACACGTTCCTTTATTTCACGGAACAGCTCACTGTCACGCCTTAAATGTGCTTTGACATCAATAATTCTGGCAGTATTGATCCATTTTGCATCATTGATGAACAAAACCGATTCCTTATTCATTCCCTTGATTTTCCCCAGGCGCATCAAATGACGCTTCCCTTTCGGATTCTCCTTGCTGTAGGCCTGCAGATAAGCCGTATGATTCCCGCTCATCGGCACAACGAATGCCTTGTTATGAAAAATTGTTATAATCAGACCAAAATGCTGATAACCGATTTCTGCAATGTATGCTTCACCAAAATCTATATAACAGATATCACCAACACGGATATCCACACCAAGCTCACCACAGCTTCCCGCATGACGGCGTTCTCTCAGATTCTGTTCCGACACCAGCCGCGGTATCGCCTCCTTCACACTCAAAGATGCATAATCCATGCTCTTCTCCTCGATGTAGCATTCCCACAGATCCTTCCAATACGCCTTCTCTCCAAGGGAACCCTCCTTCTGATCCTCATCGACCATTTCGTATAATTTTTTAACTTCCATTTTTCTCACCTCACTATATACATACGATAGAAAAAGGGCCAATTCCTAAAAAATCCTGAAATTGCGGATATTTTTTTTACTAAAATCCACAAAGTCTTCATAATTAGGGAAAATGCCGTAAATGTCCCATAAAAACAATTCTTACAATATGGAGTCATTCACAACAGCATTCCTACAGCTGTTTCCTGTTAGAAGAAAGGAAAATGTAAAAATAATACAAAATATAACACTCTCTGTAATGGCTTTGCCTATAGTAAAAACAACAGCCATGTCTGACATCGCAGCTATGAAATCGGTGTTGCTTTAACGCTATGGCAAACAAAGATATAATTTTCATTACACGAGTATCAAATACAAAATGTAAAAAAGAGAATCCAAGCACTGCAATCATGGTCGCAGCCCTGTATTCTCATATTTTTTATTTTCATCCTGAATGTCAAGGATTTCTACAGCATTAGATTTGCTATTTTTCCTGTTTCGTATCCGGACTTTTCTTTGAAAATTTCCGATACAGCTTTCTGGCACGCTTCTGAATGGTAT
Organism: Clostridium sp. HGF2; assembly: GCF_964240115.1. NCBI lineage: Bacteria > Bacillati > Bacillota > Clostridia > Eubacteriales > Clostridiaceae > Clostridium > Clostridium sp. HGF2. The sequence goes on along the minus strand of NZ_CAXSSO010000001.1, from coordinate 108,408 downwards.
TTGCTATCGACAGCAATGGGTGATACTGCTTGGATATCATCCCGGAAAACTCGATAAACAGCTCAACAACCAGTGCGATGATAAACAAAACAAGAAATCCTGTCGCTTTATTTATCAGATAGATGTACGCTGTAAAGCCGAACAGCGCAGTCACCACATACAAAATAATGACCGTATTGCGATGTCCGAACCGCTGCATAAGCAGATGGTGCAGATGGTTCTTGTCGGCTTCGGAAAATTTATGCCCACTCAGCTTTCTTCTCAAAATTGCCCCAATGGTATCCACAATGGGAACCGCCAGCAGCAGAATCGGAAGTGCCAGTGTCATAATCGTGGAGCTCTTGAAGCCCAGCAATGAGATAGCGGATATAATAAAGCCCAGAAACAAGGCTCCGCAGTCCCCCATGAAAATACTTGCCGGATGTGAATTATACAGCAGAAACCCCATGGTTGCCCCTGCCAGAATCAAAGACATCGTCTGGATATCCAGACGTCCCTCGATCACGGAAAGACATGCAATGACAACCAGAATAATCGCAGAGATTCCCCCTGCCAGACCATCCAGTCCGTCAATCAGGTTCACCGCATTGGTGATACCGATAATCCACACAAAGGTTACAATAAAGGATACCAGTCCCATATCGATGGAAATTCCCATCGGCAGACGGATCACATCGAGTGAAACCTTTCCCACTGTCATCAAAACGATGGCGGCAGCAACTTCAAATGCAAGCTTATACTTCGGTTTCAGATTGACCATATCATCGATCAGACCGCCTATGAACATGATTGTCCCACCAATCAGAATACCGTTGATGGTCATATCCGTCTTCATAAAAACCGCCATGCACACGACAAAGGATATATAAATGGCTACACCGCCAATACGTGCGATTTTTCCCTTATGTACGGTTCGCTCATTCACCTGTGCATAAATATCCAGCCGGTAGGCGACGATTTTCAGAAAAGGAGTAATCAGTGCGGATAAGGCCAATGGAATAATCAGATATTTCAGCCAATCCATATAGATACCTCGCTTTTATTTTCTATTGTACAAGATGCAGATTCTCGAGCAGAATTCCCGTACCTTCGGCCACACAGCGAAGTGCATTCTCCGCAACATATACCGGAATGTGCAGTTCATTACGCAGCAGCTCGTCAATACCGTGCAGCAGTGCACCGCCACCGGTCAGTACGATACCTCTTGTCACAATATCACTTGCTAGCTCGGGAGGTGTCTGTTCCAGAACCGTTTTGCAGGCACGAACAACATCCTGCAGACTTTCCGCCATACTGCCCTGAATTTCCTCACTGGACAGGGTAATGGTTGTCGGCAGACCGGTTACCAGGTCACGTCCACTTACTTCAATCGTTTCATGCATGCTGCCCTTCCATGCAGTTCCGATCTGTTTCTTCACTTCCTCTGCTGTACGATCACCAATCAGCAGCTTTTTATTTTCTTTAACAAATTTGATAATATCACGATCCAGCGTATCCCCTGCAATCTTCAGGGAGGTACTGCTTACGATTTCACCTAAAGAAATCACCGCAACGTCAGTCGTACCACCACCGATATCCAGAACCATGCATCCGCTTGGCTTTCCGATATCCAGTCCGGCACCGACAGCAGCCACCTTCGGCTCCTCCTCGATATACACTTTTTTCGCACCTGCACGATAAGCTGCATCACGAATGGCATTTCTTTCCACACTGGTGATGTTGCTTGGACAGCAGATCAGAATGGTAGGACGCTTAAACATCCCCTTGATAGCCAGCTTCTTGAAAAAGAAGTTCAGCATGATTTCCGTTACCTCGAAATCCGCAATAACCCCATCCTTCAGAGGACGGATTGCCAGTACTCTGCCCGGTGTTCTTCCAAGCATGTCCTTCGCATCTTGCCCGGCAGCCAGACATTTCTTTGTTTCTGCATCTATCGCAACTACACTAGGCTCGTCAATTACGATGCCTTCACCTTTTACATACATTAGTAAGTTTGCTGTTCCTAAGTCGATTCCTACTTCTTTTGAAAACATAGTCCTTCATTCCTTTCGTGCGTTCATATTTCTTCCATAAGAATTTGATCCGCATTTTTTACAGTAGTCCGCACAGATTCTGAAATAGATAAGAAATATCCGTTTTCAGACATTCCATGCGCTATTTATACTCAATTTCAAGCAATTACCATTATAACACAAAATCCGAAATGTAAAAGTGTTAATATGCCTTTCCTTTTCTTAAAATTCCGTAATATGTATGGATGGGCTTTCACATATGAAAATAGTACCGCAAGGGTACTATTTGATCTCAGCGTTCGTTTTGCCGTACATCAGCTCCGGATCTATAATCTTGCCGTTTTTCTCTACGACGATATGCAGATGATTGCCCAGCTCCTTGTTGTAAATATTGCTTCCGGCCTTTGCAATGGGATCCTTCTGATTGACCTTATCGCCCTTTTTCACAGTGATATCGGACAGGCTCTGATAGGTTATGCTCAGATCCTTGCTGGTGATTGTAACACTTTTGCCGAAGATATTATCTTCCTTCACATCACTCACCTCGCCGCTGAAGCTTGCCAGAACATCGAAAGCCTCTTTGTTGAAGGAATAGTCCATGCCCTGATTGGCTCGGTAGACGCCTTCAAACTTCGTCATACTGTCAACCTTGCTGTCCTTTCCATCAAAATAATCAAGAACGACCTCTGCCTTGACCGCAAACGGCTGGATGCCTTTTTCTTCCTCAGCTGAGCTGGGAAGCGAGAGCACCGGCGTGGTATCTTCCTTAAACACGGAAGTGTCCTTTGCAGGATTCTTCATGGAATATTCATAAGTCAGAAAGGCAGCTGCGGCAATCAGCAGGCAGCTTAAGGAAACAATCAGTCTGCGTTTTGGAAATTTCTTTTCCTTTGTATAGCTATACATTTCATCACCTCTAGTGATGATTATGCCCGCCCCTTTTTTCTTTATACATCATTCTTTTACAATCTGTACACCGGTATAATAATGCTTCAGTATTTCCTTGTAATTCTTTTTCTCCAGCGCCATTCCCTGCGCCCCGTACTGACTCATGCCGAGACCATGACCAAAGCCTCTGGTTGTTACCGCATAACCGCCGCTTGTTTTCTTTATGGAAAAGCAGGAGGAGCGAAGATTCAGCTTTTCACGAATCTCTCTGCCACTGAAGACAATGCGGTCAATCGTTATGGATTTTACATAGCCGGAAGCGTAATGGGAAGGCTTTCCCACTTCCTTCACCGGATTCTCAAAGCCGAGCATCGTATGAAAATCCTCCTCTGAAATAACAGCTGTTTTTTCATAGCCGTCTTCCTCTTTATCCCAATGTGAATCCACACTGCGCAGATACGGCGTCCTGCTGTCCCAGTATTCCTCACTGTTGGCAGTCTTACCACAGGATCCGCTAAAGAACACGGCAGAAATCGGTTCGCCCTGATAGGTCATGATTTCCCCTTCTGTCTCCTGCAGCGCCTTCACAACTCTGGCATGCATCTTATCATAGGAGCTCCCCCAGATCTGACGCATCTGTTTATCATCGTGATATACCTGTGTCCGTGTAGTGTCATCCACCTCAAAGCCGCGCTTTGTCACAAAGGTTCTGGCCGCCACACACTGTGCCTTCAACGCCTCCATCTCAAAGGAAGCAGGCATCTCCGAGCCGATGACTCCCTCCAGGTATGTTTCCAGCGGCAGCTTCAGGCTGGTCCCATCCTGTCTTGTAATATGTACAATCTGTTCTTTGTCCTTTGCTTTCTCCTTATCCTTCTTTTCCTGCTCCTGCACCGATTCTTTGCCTGTATTCCATAAAATCGGTGAGGATGTGCCCATATTCAGCCAGAGAAAAAAAGAGATAAGAATAATGGAGAGTACAAGGAGAAACTTCACAGCTATCTTCAAAAAATCACACCCTCTCTACACTGTATGAAAGGGTGTGTGCACTTATTCCTCGGTATCCGGATGCAGCTTTTTTTTAAACTCACTTGGCGATACATTATAGTATTTCTTAAATACCTTGTTGAAATAGAGCTGATCATCCATACCGACCGCCGCTGCGACATCTTTGATCATGCTGGACTCCCCGCGCAGCAGCTCCATCGCTTTTTTCATTTTCTTCTCATTGATATAGTAATTCAGATTCACGCCGGTTTCATTTTTAAACAAGCGGCTCAAAGAGCTTTCATTCATACCGATGCTGTCTGCGATTTCCTTTAGTGTCAGCTTGCGGTTCAGGTTTGCATCAATATATTCCATAACCTCCAGAATCTTGCGGCGATAGCGTCTGTTTGATTGATCCTTCATCCATGCCTCAATCTGATCAAACGAGGAGGAGACAATTTCCTCCAGCTTGTCTGCTGTTTCACACAGTCGCAGCTTTGCTGTTATCGTATCAAACGGAAAGGCCTGCCGAATCCCCCGTGCCATTTCATTTCCCTCTATATTATGGAAAATGAAGATGAAATACTCCAGTACCGCATGCGGATCAATTTCATGAAATTTCATATACTCCAGAGTTTCCTTCAGCTTGTGCTGTACCGTATCAAAATCCTTAGCGGCAACCGCGTTCAGCAGCTCCAGATGAAAGGTCACCTCATTCATATCCAGCTCCTGAAACGCGTCATGCTCCTCGCTTTGAATCAGACATCCCTCACCCACATAAAACCTTCGCTCATGTGATTTCAGAAGCAGCTCGAACTGATCGTAAAATTCATCCAGTGATGCAATGATATCCGACAATGTAATGGACAGATGTATATCCAGATACTGTGTGATATTTCGAATGATGCTGTTGCATATATTCAGAATACGAAGCTTTTCTCTGCTTTCAAACATCAGGATGCCAGAATGGTTGCTCATAAAAATCAGGTGATGATGCACGGCAAGCGGCATGGATTCCCGTATTAAATCCTGCAGATGCTTATGCAGTGCCGCATGGTCCTTCAGCTTGGTTCGATACAGATGATTGATGTTATCCACGCGAAAATATGCCATCTGAAATCCCTTTTGATAGGGCTCAAACACCGGCTGTGACAGTGTTTCCTGAAATTCCTTACGGCTCAGAATATGCTCATTCTTGGTAAGAATCAGACATTGCTGCAGCTCCTTTAACGCAGATTCATATTCCACATGGTCATTCAAACTGCTTTCCACACAGGATTCCTTCACCTGCGTGATAATGCGTTCCAGCTCCTTCTTTTCCAACGTAACCTTTAAAAGATAATCAAACGCACCGGCCTTCATGGCATCCCGCACATATTCAAAATCGGAATAATTGCTGAGTGCAATCACCTGTGTGTTTTTATTGACCTCCTTGATTTTGGATATCAGATCAATTCCATCCATACCCGGCATTTTCAAATCCGTAATAACGATTTCCGGCTGCATATCCGTGAAAATGTGAAATGCTTCCTCCCCATCCTTTGCTGTAGCGATTACCTCACAGTCAAGTGCCTTCCAATCAATCATGTTTTTTAATGTGATCCGGATTAAGCGCTCATCATCTGCTATCAGTACCTTGTACATGAGGCCTACCTCCCCTCTGTTTTTTTAAACGGCAGCAGCAGTGTCACAATCGTACCGGTGCCTACCACGCTTTGTATATCCATCGAATAGTCTTCTCCATACATGAGACGAATACGCTCCTGAATATTTCCAATGCCGATACCGCTCAGCTTCTTATTGCGGTTTTCCTGCATATCCAAAGCGAAGCCCTTGCCGTTGTCACCAATCTCTATTTTCAGATATTTTCCCTCCGCCTTGGCGCGAATTGTCAGAATCTGATGCTCCCTGTCCTCCTCAAAGGCATGAAGAATGCTGTTCTCTGCAATCGGTTGCAGCAGAAATTTCAAAATAGCACAGCTGCGCACGTTATCATCTATATTATATACGGTTTCAAACACATCACCATAGCGAAGCTTCTGAATGATGATATAATTTTTCAGATTTTCGATTTCCTCTTCCACCGTAACAACTTCCTTGCTGTCCACAATGGTGTTGCGCAGCAGTCTGGCAAGGGCGGTGATTCCCTCACTGACCGGCTTATCCTCATTCAGGATGGCAAGGTAATGCAGTGTGTTCAGGGTATTGAACAGGAAATGCGGGTTGATCTGTGCCTGCAGCAGCTGAAACTGGGTTTCTCTTTTCTGTTCCTGCTCCTGGTGCACGGTATGCAGCAGCTCCTGTACCCGATCCAGCAGGTCATTGAAGTTGATACTCAGTTCATGAATTTCATCACGTCCATCATCCTCCACACGATTCATTGCCAGATTATTCTCATCCAGTGTCCGCATGGAATACAGAATGTTATGAACCGGGTCATAGATGCTGTGATATACGAAGTAGGCAATGGCAGCCAGAAGGACAAAGAAGACGATTCCATATGCCACCAGCATATTACGAAAATTATGGATTTCCTCCAGCACATAGTTTTCATCATTCAGATAAACCACATACCAGGGCGTTCCCTCAATTTTTTTATCAGACATATAATAGGAATGCTGATTGATCTCTACGGTGGATGCCTGTAAATCAATGATTTCCTTTATATCATCCGGATTGCTTCCAAACAGAACCTGTCCTTTTGCATCAACGACAAGCATATGGCTTCCTGCCTGCGTGGATTGTGAGAGGGATGCGTTGAAGGCTTCCTGCGCAAAGCTGCAAAATACATAACCCAGCGGCTGATCATACAGATCCCGAATTTCCCTTGTCAGCATAATCATCTGCGCTTCGTTATCATACAGCCAGTAGCCGCCCTGCTTCTGTGCCTGAATTTCTGCTTTATATGCTTTTAAATCTACGGGAAAGAGGGTTCCCTCCTCATAGAGCAGCTTCCCTGTTTCATCATACAGCTGCAGCCCCTTTCTGCCGGCAAGCAGGTCATTGTCGTGCAGATTATGAGAGAAGGCACGCCGCATTGCGGTATCTGCAGGATAGTATAAATAATTCCGCAAGTAGGTGGATGCCGCAAGATTATCGATTTGTTCATTTAATGCATTCGCATTCAAATGGAAGATTTCCTCGGACATGGTCACCATCTGTGCAGACGCCTGTTCATTTTTATCCCGTATAACAGTTGTGCTAAAGGAATAATAGATAAGAAAAAACACAATCATCAGACAAAGCGGTACAAAGATAAAGGCCAGCGTCAGTCTTGTTTTAATATCCGTTCTGCGCAGCAGATTTCTGTTTCCTCTCAGCATAACAACCAGCACCTTTCATCATGTATCAGCTGTAGGTCCTTTTCTATCTATAAATAAAGCCTCTACAGTCCGTTGTATACGGAAATAGCAAGCAAAAACTGCGCTACGAGATATCCCAGACCCAGAGACAGCAGCAACAGCAGCAGACGCACCTGACCAGGCTTTCTCACATTTGTAAAGGTTTCAAAACGTACACAGCTCAATGCCCAGAAGCTCAGTGTAAAGGATAGTACATGAACAGCCAGATTCATTAGAAAATATTGCATATATAACCTCCATAAGTTTATTATACCTGTTTCCACATTTATAAAAGCGTGCCTGACATCCATGAGATGGCGGTCGCAGTACGCGTTTACATAGCAAGTGCTTATCCATATATCCTACAGACAATACTGGTGCAGGCTTCACACTCCTGTTTTTATCCCGGATTTTTCACAGATGATCACTATTACAAGCTGTAATACTGCAATCATACAAATGCTGTGAATACGAGGGCTTCGCTTACTCAAGCCGCGCCGTCTTTAGCACCTGGTTCAAATACTCCATCCATTTGTAAAGGGAAGGATAGAAAAGAAAAGACATAAGCCGTCTTGGAAATGCTTCCTATTTTACAATCATACAAGTATAGCGACGCTGCTCATCTGTATAATTCGCCTATTTCATTCTGGTTACATTATACCATAAGATGAAATGCTCCGGCAGTTTTTCCTTATAAAATATAGGACAAGCTCCTGTCAGTTTTCAGATGATATTGTAATGTGCTATACCTGTGGGGATAAGCATGAAAGAATAAACGAAAGGTATGAAATAATCTAATTTTCATAAAACTTTATGTTCGCGAATGGTAGAGAAATCTATGGCATATCGTTGGAAAGGCTGTCCATAGAAAGCTGCATTTTCACAGAAAATTTGTGTAATTCGCAAGTCATGTCAAGTATTTCCTAAATCTTTCCCTTATAATAGAAGCAGTATATAAATGAGGTGAAGCAATATGTATGAGTGGCAGAAGCAGATTCAGATTATTGTTGATGAAATTGACAGCTGCATAAAAAGCTATCAGGATGAAGCACTGACACTGCGAACCCTTTCACAAAAGCTGGGCTATTCTGAATATTATACAACGAGAAAGTTCAAGGAGATATCCGGTATGAAGCTTCGGGAATATCTCCGACAGCGAAAGCTGGCCTTCGCCCTGAAGGAAATCCGTGACAGTGAGAAAAGCATATTGAAGATTGCTCTTGATTATGGCTTTTCTTCTCATGAGGCGTTTACCAGAGCATTTAAAGCTGCATACGGAAGGACACCGAGTGCGTACCGGAAACAGCCCAGTCCTGTTGTTCTACGTACCAAAATCAATCCGTTTGACCGCTATCTTCTAGGTCTGGATGAGCTTGGAGAAATAAATTCAGCGAAAGCTGTAAAGACCTATTTCGTGACCATTCCCGCACATAAGTTCCTGTTTATCGAAAACCGGGAGAGTAACGGCTACTGGGATTTCTGGCAGAAGCAGAATCAGATTCCCGGCCAGGATATGGATACGGTTTGCGGGCTACTGGACAGCATCAAAGGAAAGCTCGATGATAGTGGCGGGAGTGACATCAACAGCGGAGGCGGTCAGATTATGGCCTATCGCAATGATCGAAACGGCAGATTGTGTGACTGGGGATACCTGCGGACAGAGTGTTATGGTGTTCGTCTTCCTGTTCATTATACCGGAGATGTGCCACATGATATGCAGCTGCTTGATATTGCGGAAGCGAAGTATCTTGTATTTGAACACGGACCATTTGATTATGAGCAGGAGAATCGAAGTGTTGAGCATAGAATGGAGGATGCAATGACTGCATTTGATTTTACAAATACCGGCTACTGCTTTGATGATACCCCCGGCAGAATGCTGTACTTTTACTTTCAGCCGGAGCGCTACTGGAAGTATATACGTCCGGTGAAAAAAAGGATGCAATAATCTGTGCTGTTATTTTACTTTTTCTGAAAGCTTAGAACATTTCTTATTTTGTTTAAATCAGTTAGCAGTTTTTATTCTCCTGCTGCAAATATAAAATATCTTTATTCTTTTGATAGTATACAAACAGAACCACATTTTATTTCATCATAAAACAAAAATGCTCTACTGTTCCTATTGCCATACGCTGATTCGGAAGCCTTAATAAAAAGTTATGAGAAGTGCTCTCTCCTTTTTATAGGCTGGTATGCGATAGGAGTTTTTGGCCTATGCTATACGCAAGCAGAATTCTTTTATTTCCTTTCCACATTAGAAAAGGTATAATAAATATGAAAATCATTTAAAGGTGGGTGAAAAAATGCTTTCAGAGAAAGAATTATTAAATATATTAGATAATAAAGAAAAAGTAAATGTTGAATTTAAAGAAGCTAAAAGAGGAGTACCTAAAAGTATATATGAAACTTATTCTTCTTTTGCCAATACCAATGGCGGCTTGATTATTTTAGGAGTAAAAGAAATAAAAACAGGCACAGCTGTAAATTATGAAATTAGTGGAGTAGAAAATGCAAATTCTATTATTTCTGACTTTTGGAATACGATAAATTCCGGTAAAGTAAATAGAAACATTTTAAAGGATGCAGACGTTTATTCATTAACAGTCCAGGGCTTAGAGCTTGTTATTCTGCATATACCAAGAGCCTTGTACAATCAGAAACCTATCTATATCGGCAGTAATCCTTATGCCGGTACGTTTAAAAGAAATTTTGAAGGAGATTATAGATGTACGAAGGAATCTGTAAATTCAATGATACGTGACTCTTTTCAGAACGCTGGCGATAATGAGATTCTCGAATGGTTAAATATTGGCGATCTTGATAAAAACACAATTGCAGTATACAGGACACGATTTAGAAATAATAATGAAGGGCATATTTATGAAGAATTATCAGATAAAGACTTTCTAACAAAGATGGGTGCATACCGCTTTGATAAGAAAAGAAATATTGAGGGAGTTACATCTGCAGGTGTTTTGATGTTTGGGAAAACTGAAACATTTAACGAAATTTATCATAATGTCAATCTGGATTATAGAGATGAAACCAATTTGTTTGGTGATATGCGTTGGAGTGATCGAATAATAGAAAATGGTTTATGGGAGAAAAATTTATATAATTTCATTACAAAAGTGTATCCTAAACTTATTTCTGAATTCCCTGTACCATTTCAAATGAAAGATTCATTGCAAAGAAATGATGAAACAAAATTGCAGGTAGCTGCTAGAGAAGCATTAGTTAATTCAGTTATACATGCTGATTTTAAGGAAGAAAGCTGCTCAATATTGGTTATTAAAAAAGACAATTACATTTCTTATTCTAATCCAGGGTTACTGAGAATTCCTATTGAACAGATTTATCAAGGTGGAGTATCTGTTCCTAGAAATATCACATTACAAAAACTTTTCAGGTTTATTGGATTTGGAGAAAGTGCAGGATCTGGATATGACAAAATATTAGCTCCCTCCAGAGCTGAAGGCTTTCAAGTGCCTGAGTTGTATGAAAATCAAGACATGAGAATTACGAATCTTAAGTTATGGATTGTAAAGAAAGAGCATGGGGCATTAAGTGGGGCATTAAGTGGGGCATTAAGTGGGGCATTAGAAAAGCCAAATCATATATTAAATGAAAAAGAACAGATTGTTTTAAATGTTATAAGAGAATTTCCTAATCTAAATAGAAAGAAAATCTTTGAAAAAACAAAGATTCCTCTAACTAGCTTGGATCGGTATTTAGATAAACTAATAGCTTTAGATTTAATTCAGAAGAAAGGTTCACGTAAGACAGTCAGTTATAATGTCAAAAATACTGATATATAATAAAGCTTCATACATATCACGGAATCGATTCTTTGATTTATAACTGTGTAATGGACTCAACATACTATGAAACATGTAACTGATGATAACTGCGGACATCATGAAGAACAGACAGGAATTGATCCTAAAGGAAGGTATCTATAAGAAATTTAAATTCATGATAATCATGCACTGTTAAGGATTTCCAGTATAGAAAAAGGAGTGAAAGACCTATAAATCTTCACTCCTTTGTTTTACCTATATCTCAAAGTCAATTGTAATCAATTCGAAAGTGACTTACAACTGCCCCTCCTCAATCATCTGTTTAAAAGCCTCCATGGCAATTTTATAGCTGTGCTTACCCATTCCTGCAATTTGACCCAGACATTCGGATGCCGTCACAGAGATATGACGGAAATCATCCCGTCCATGGATATTGGACATGTGAACTTCAATTGCCGGTATCAGCGTATGTACGGACTCCAATGCATCCTTAATTGCATAGCTGTAATGCGTGAATGCTCCCGGGTTTAGTACCAGCGGAATCTTGCATCCACTTTTCTCCGCTTCAAAATATAAGCTCTGGAAGTAATCGATAAGTGCCCCTTCCCCATTGCTCTGAAATGCCTCAACCTCAAATCCGATGGATGCACCATATTCCTTCAGCTCTTCGATCAAATCAGCGTATAACTGATTTCCGTACTGCCCTTTGTTTCGTATTCCATAGAAATTATTATTTGGTCCGTTTACAATTACTAATTTTCGCATATTCTCTCTCCTAATCTACCCACGGCTTCTGACTTATGATCGTATGAAGTACCTCGTTGTTTCCTCTTTTTAACTCGATAACAATGCCATTCGGCATTTTCAGCCAGTTATCCCCAGGCGGAAGAACTGTGCAGCCCCATGCAAGACACTTCTCATGAACATTGTCGTAATCTGTTGTCATAAGAGCTATGTGATCCAGTCTGCCTTCCTTTTCGTCAAAGGTGATATCCTCATTCAATTGAATCCCGGCATGCAGCCAGATTTTACGATTCGGTTTCTCACCCAGAGAAAGTCTAATCGGCATATCAAATACCTCAGTAAAGAATTTCACACACCAGTCCAGATCCTTCACCTTACATGCTGTATGCTCTACATATGTTGCCATAGCACTACCCCTTTTTCAATGACGGTTCATACTTTAAAATATACTTTTCGATTCCTTTTACGCAGGCTACCAGCGTCTGGTTCACCGGTGTTGCAATACCGTATTTTTTCCCCCATTCCACAATGGAGCCGTTGATGAAATCAATTTCTGTGGGGCGCTTTAATTCCAGAGACTGCAGAATAGAGGTTTTAAACGTTCCCGGCAGTCCCTCACTTGCGGCAACCCATGGGTATTGCGGATCTTCACTCTTCAATACGACACCGGCTGCCTTTGCGACCTGAATTCCTTCCTGAATTGCGGCTACCGCTACATCCTTAATATAATCCTCTTCATACAGCGGACCGTAAGGTAAACGCGTAATTCCACACAATGCCCCTGCCGCAACATTAATCAGCAGTTTATCCCAGATCAGACCCTTGATATTATCACTTACCTCACACAGCAGCCCTGCATCATTGAATACGTTGCATACCGTTTGAATGCGGTCCGTGATTTCTCCGTTCAATTCACCGATATAGGTCCATTTCCCCTGTACGCCTGCGGAGATATAGCCCGCCTGAATCAGTCTGCCGCCAACATACGTTTTACCGCTGATGACATTTTCAGAGCCGATGACAGAAGCAATCGTTTCTTCATTGCCCAAACCGTTTTGTAAGGACATGACCAGGGTGTTTTTTCCGATAACATTCGTCTGCTTTAACTGCTCCACTGCCTGCTTTGTCGCAAAGGATTTCACAAGGACAATGACCAGATCCGCCTCACCGATCGTATCGGCAGTTGTTCTTGCGTCCACCCTGACATACCAGTCTTCTTTTTCATTTGTCATATGCAGACCGTCTTTGTTGATCAGATCCACATGCTCCTGCCACATATCAACGAAATGGACATCGTTTCCGCCAATCGCCAGAGTTCCGCCAATCGTACTACCCAAAGCACCGGCACCTAACATTACTATTTTCATATTCCGCCTCCCGGTTTACTTTTCTTCCAAAGGGAAGAACTTCAGAATATGGATGGCAAAGACAACGATTTCTCCCTTTTGGTTAAAGATTTCCAATTTTGAATACGTTTTATTTGTTTCTTCTTCGATTCTGTCAACGGTATATCTGCAGGTCAGCGTATCTCCGAAATATACCGGATTGATAAAACGCAGCTTATCATATCCGTAGGATGCGGAAGGAACCGGTGATTTTACCTGTTCCTGAATTTTTGTGGATGCTGTACATCCGATTGCAAATGTTAAGATACCGTGTGCGATTCTAGTGCCGTACATTGTTTTCTTCATGTATTCCTCATTGAAATGCATCTGACTGTAATCGCCCGTCAAGCCACCGAACAGTACGACATCTGTTTCCGTAATCGTTTTTTCAAATACTGCGCTGTCCCCTATTTTTAAAGGGATATCCACTTTTGTGATTTCTTTTTTTTCTGCCATGTTTTTTCTCCTTTGTAATTTGTTATGTAATCAAAAACTGACTCCATCCTATGCATACCAGGCATAGAACCCGACTATGACCTCATATGACTTGCGCACAGCCCATTCATATTTACTGATTGATAAATTCGTTATAGATATTCATTTTTTCTTCCCTGAAAATACGTGCATCCATTTCCTTCAGATCCTCTGCAATCTCAGGTACAAAGCCCATCTGATCGATGACATCCTTCTGTACATCAATTCCCGGAGCGATTTCTGTAAGAACCACCTTACCGTTCATCAGCTTGAACACAGCTCGTTCTGTAATGTAGATAACTTCCTGTTTCTGCTTTTCCGCCTGTTTCGCAGAGAAGGTCACGGAGCTGACATTCTTTATCAGCTTTTCAAACCTGCCTTCCTGCTGTATTGTTATTTTTCCATCTCTGATTTCTGTTAACAGCTTACCGGCACGCAGGGTTCCGCACAGTACCACTTTTTTACTTCCTGCAACAATATTGACAAAGCCGCCGGTTCCCATAATTTTGCCATTGAAATGATGAACATTCACATCCCCGTTCTCATCCAGTTCGGCAAAGGACAGGAATGCCACATCCAGACCACCGCCGTCATAGAAGTCAAACTGTGCAGGCATATCCATCACCGCTCTTGCATTGACTGTTGCGCCAAAGAAGATTCCCTGTGCCGTAGCACCACCGACCGGCCCGGTTTCCACGGTTAACGTAAAGGCATCCTGAACACCCTCTTCACGTGCAACATTTCCGATTCCATCCGCAATTCCGACACCGACATTTCCAACATATCCCGGACGAACCTCCATCAGTGCTCTTCTTGCGACAACCTTTCGCTGATCAAGCGGCAGCATCGTCACCGCACTGTCATCGGCGATATAATCTCCCGAAAAGAACCTGTCAGAACCGTTATATAACTGTTCCTGCTTCTCCTCCACAACGATTGCATCCACCAGGAAGCCTGGAATTTTTACGCTTTTCGGATGCAGGGTACCTGCTTTTACCAGCCGTTTTACCTGCAGGATAACCGTTCCTCCGTTATTGTGAACCGCCTGTGCAAGCTGGAGAACATCGATATAGGTGATTTCCTCCTCCATGGATGCATAGCCTTCTGTATCAGCAGTCGTTGCACGTATTAGGCAAACATCCAACGGAACAACCGGATAATACAGCCATTCCTTTCCATCTACGTTCATAACCTTGATTAGGTCTTCCTTCGTTACTTCATTCAGCTTACCGCCACTTACTCGGGGATCGATAAATGTCCCAAGACCCACATGGCTGAGAATTCCCGGCTGTCCTGCCGCAGCGGTTCTTGCCAGCTGTGCCATGATGCCTTGTGGAAAATTATACGCTTCAATCTTGTTCTCACTTGCCATTTCCGCAAGTCTTGGTGACTGTCCCCAATGTCCTCCGATCACACGCTTCACGAGACCTTCCAGGGCGAGTGGTGACATGCCGCGGTCATTTCGATCCCCCAATCCGGTAGAATGCCACAGCGTTAAATTTTTCGGACAGCCAGTTTCCACATACCGCTCATGCAGGGCATTGATCAGTGCATAGGGATCAACGATTCCACCGCCTGCACCGGAAACTGCCACCGTATCCTGATCCGCAATATACTCCACTGCTTCTCTGGCAGACAATACTTGCGGCTTTGTTCCATTCCTCTTGATTTTTGACATATCCTTATCCTTTCCTTTATATAGAAATTATAGGAATTGTAGGAAAAAAAAGAAACTGTCTATTCCGTTGAAATCAAAAATTATCTTGCTTGTTTTCATTCATTTTTCTATAATAAAAGGGTAATACAGGTAACTATCCTGCTTTTTCAAAAAATTATATTGCTAAATTTGGAGGTGTCCTATGTTCTTATCTGATATTTTGAACGAAAAAAAACAATCCACCCCAGTCTTTACGAAGGAGCCGATCATATCCAGATTGTCCCATAGCTTCAATGATGCACACTGGTCCTATCCCTACCATGTACATAAACAGGAAACCGAGCTGATATATTTTTCACAGGGAAAAGCAAGCTACCAGATTAACAACGAGATTTTTCATGTTTCCGAAGGCGATCTGCTGATTGTGAATAAGGGCTGTATCCATTCCATTACATCCGATTATGAGGATCCGATTTCCTGCTGGACGTGCGCCATTACCGATTTTACAATGGCAAATGCAAAAGCTGCGGACTGTTTCTTATCACTGGATAAAAAGCCGTATGCACATGCCGGAGAACATAAAAAAATCATTGCGGATATCTTTGAAACACTGGAAATGTTTTCGCAACAGAAAACACAGTCCTCTGCGGCAATTTGTAACGCTTTGGCAAACGCTCTGGCACATATTTACTTTCATATCTTTCAAAATGCAGTTACGGACAGGAAGAAAAAGAAGTCAACATTTGCTCAGGATATCTTATTCTATATAAATGAAAACTATGCTTCCGATATCACGTTAAAGGAACTGACAGAGCATTTTCACATCAGCAGTGATTATATTTCCCATAAATTCAAAGAAACCTATGGAATCTCACCAATCAATTATGTGATTGACCGGCGAATCAGTGAAGCGAAATGGATGCTGATCAATACGAGTGATTCCCTGATTTCCATTTCCTCTCAGGTGGGATATGACAATACGACTCATTTTGCAAAGCTGTTTCTAAAAAGAGTCGGCTATCCCCCTCTGGAATACCGGAAGCGCTTTGGCATGAAGATAAGCAGTGAGGAATAGAAGGGCTGTTTCCTTTCGTTTTGTGGTTTATCAGAAAAGGCCTTTTCTCTGATGGAAGGGAACAGGATTGGAAAAAAGATAGTATGTTCTGTTATTACTCCCATGGTGGTGAATGGCGCAATATCACACAAGAAAGCTTCATCTTAATCGTGACAGCAATCGCATCTGCCAGGGAATAGACCACGCAGTGTTCAAATATTTACATACAAAAACGAATAGGTGCCGTTGCCTGGTTCTTTCTTACTTTAGGATGTTTGCAAAAGGGAGACTTCAACTTTTATTGATAATACAATCGTGTTGAAGTCTCCCTGTTTTATGTTTACCCATAATCGGGAAAAAACCGGCGTCCCTACCTTATTCGATTTTTATTTATGCAGCTTCTGTATGTGCTTTCTGTGCTATCGTGTTCTGTAATCATACATATCCCCGGACTGGATGTATGCACACGGGATTTCTGCTTTGATAGCGGTTGGCAGATACGTTATCATATATTCCATACCCGGTTCCTCCAGATTAAAGTGTCCCATACCGATAATCGCTTTATCCATGCCCAGCATACTGCTGTCCCGAATGTATTCCGCCAGTGTAAAATCCACTACTTCCATGGTGAGATAACAGTTGATATTTTCCTGATCAGCTTCCTGAATGGAATCTCTGGCATCTCCCAGTATATGAAAGGGAATCCTTACTTTTTCTACTGTGCTGTTCTTGTTTCCTATGATTTTTACACCGTTTAGCTGCAGTTTCTGAATCAGAAAATCCGCAAGCTCTTTGACTGTTGTTTTTGGTATTGTGAAATGCAATGGATGATGAATATCCTTTGTAATATATTGCGTCCAGCCCAGTTTATCCGCCACACCATAAAAAATACCATCGGTATAGCTGCCATCTTCCATCGGTATGCCGGAATGAATATAGTCATGATCTCTCCAGACAACGATTCCCGCCTCATCGAGCAGCTTCTTCTTTGCGAGAAAGGACTGGTTGTTCTCTTCCTGCAGCCAGTCTGTATGATCTCCGTGATTCCAAAACAAGGCTTCATGTGCAATGATTAGATTTGCGCCGCGCTTTGCCGCTTCTCTTATGACATCCACACTTGCCCAGCAGGTGGTGATGATGCCTGTACATTCCTGATGAGGGTTTCCATACAGAACCTTATCCCTTGTTGTCTGCTCATTAATCTGCTTCCCTTCAAATACTCCTTTATGATACTCTTTTATATGATCAATTACCGTTTGTATCAGCATAAAATCACTCCTTTTCTATGTTTATGGTTCCAGATAACGCTTTTTTAAATTCCTGATTCTTTTCTCACTCATACCGTATTCAGCTTCAAAAAATTCCTCCCAGCCCGGATACCGCTTTTCCACCTCATCAAAGGAGGAGCGCAACAGCGATTCATGTACACTGCAGCAATGCACCAGCATATCTCTGGTATCTCCCTGAAATCCAAGCTCTTTCGCATGACGCAGAGTATCCGGTAGAATATACGCATTACTCAACAGATATTCCTGCATAATCACATCCTCTTTTACACCAAGCATTTTCTGAAGAAGTGCCGCGAGTACACCGGTACGGTCCTTGCCGGAGCTGCAATGAAGCAAAACAGCTCCATCATCCGTTTCCATCAGATTTAGCAGAAGTGCCAATGCAGGATTGTGAAACGGCAGAATCCGATATCCCTCATGTATAAAGGAAGCCGCCCTTTTTATATCCTCGACAGTTGAGCTTTTATCAATCAGCATAAAAAAATAAAAATTCTCCAGTCCGTCCCTTGTCTTTAACGCAGACATATGATGTGATACAAACGCATCGCTAAGCTGATAGGCATGGGCACAGCACTCCTCATCACTTCGCAGGTCAACGATATGACGAATACCGCATTCTCTCATTCCGTTTATATCCTGCACCGTGATCGGTATTGGAGCACCGCTTCGATACAGCATGTGATTCCTGATGTTTCTGCCATCCGCTGTTTTTCCCGCTACTCTGCGAAAATTCGGTATCGTGATCCTGTTCGCTTCCATCTGGTCAACACCCAACCTTATTCATATAATAATGAATATGAAAACCGTCATGTAACCAGACAGCTTCCGCATCCTTCATGCGCTCCTGCAGCCAGGGCACCATGGCTTTCAGTCCGGCGCGCTCCACTGCCGCATGGTTAACAACTACCATTCCAATACCATGATCCAGTGCATACTGCGCCGCATCATAGCTTGTAATCCCATCATCGCTGACAATGACCGCATCCGGGTGAAGCGGCAGCAATTCATACAAATCGGTGGCAGCACCTGTTCCGATGGCAATACGCCTTATATGCATATCCGTATTCCCGAATACATATACACCATCCTCATGATCACCATGCAATACACGGCAGGTATGCCTTGCCAGATCCTCCAGACGCATTTCAGAAATATCCGCAGCCTGATAATAGGAAGCCTGTGGACGCTGTTCAAACGGGAAGCCAAGCAGGGCCGCCCACTGATCCGCAACACCGTAGGTACGGATACAGTCCCATACATCATGACAGCGGTATACACTGATCCCGTACTGATCCAGCAGCCTGCGCTTGCTTTTTGCCGCTTCATATGCAGCCGTATGTATTTGCGTTGAGCATTGATAAAACGGGTTTTCATGCGTAATGATCATATCCGCCTTATGCCTTGCGGCTTCCTGAATCGCCTGCGTGGTCGCCACCCAGCACACGCCAACGGTATGAATCTGTGCATCTTCGCTTCCATGCAGCAGGTGATCCCGTGTTTTAAAATCAGATCTTATCCATGTTCCTTCCTTCTCCAGCAGTTGTATAACATCCATTACCTTCATAACAAACCTCCTTTCTGAAGCCTTTCACCGTTTACCGTCCTTTTGAACAAATGCCATAACGGAAATAAAGACTCTGAAGCAGAACCTCAGAGCCGCCGGATGCTATTCATCATCACCATCCATAGTGGAAGCACAACGTAAGGTATTTACATAAACGATCTGGTTTTTGCATTCCTCAAGTATCTCGCTTATACGCTTTTCACTAAACGGCACATCCTCCTGCGCCAGAACCATGCTCATCGCCATGGGCAGATTCATCCCGCATAAAACATGCACCCGCTCACTGATATAGGGATAAAATTTCTGATACACACTTCCCCCCAGCAAATCCGTTAACACAATGACCTCATCCTGAGGATCAAATGTATCAAACAGCTCCTTTACCCTGCTTTCCAGATTCTGTTCCTTATCCTCTGCATATGCATTGATATCGTAGATCGTCTTTGCCTTATTCGTAAGAAAATTCACGGTATCCTTTAGTCCGTATGCCAGATAATGATGTGATGCAAAAATAAACCTTCTCATAATAAATCTCCTATCTCGCCAGCAATCCGTTCACTTTCCCCAACCGGCGTATTGCTTGCTTTTGTTTCGTATGTTTTTCCATATTCCTGTGCTTCCATAAAGTATCCCTGATAATCATTCGCATAGCCAATCAACAGAAAATGCTTTGTTTTACATTTTCTTCTCAGCTGCAAGCCAAAGGTAGACGCCAGCTCTCCGGGAAAGGTGACGATCGTAAGATCACCAAGATGGAGAACAACTCCACGCACATGAAATTCCACTTTCTCACATTGCAGCTTCTTTTCCAGCAGTGTTTTTTCCGAGGTGGCAAGCTTCCATTCATCCAGTGAAATATTCTTACGTGATAATACCTCTTCTGCATCCCGTATACCCTTTTGATACTCTTCAAAATACCATGTGTTATCATAGGAGACAGTGTGATCATAGCTTACTGTCTGCACATGATGCAGCCCCAGCTTTTCATATGGCCCCATATTGCGCAGAATTTCTGCAATACCGCTTCCCACACGGTCCAGCTCCGCAAAGTCATTTCCCTGCCGGTACTGACGGTTACTGATGTCTCCGCTGGCGCCGGTAAAGGTATAAGGGGTAACGCCCAGATCCTCTTTCATCAGGGAGCGCACCTTTCCCACAAGATCTGAACTCACAAGCATATTCTCCACACCCAGAACGGTCGCATGGCAGTTGAAATTGCACATGGCAGCGACAACCGTATCTCCATGTATGAATGTAATGATGGCCGCATGGTCTTCAAAGGGCAGATGTTTATCCGTCCGTTTACTGTAGTATCCGTGTACCTTTCCTGTCGTAATGTATGCCTGCACCTCACACAGCTGCTGTTCCAGATGCTGGATACTATCAGTAATTTGCTCACAGACATATGCAAAGTATTCCGGATTATCCGGTGTGCCGAACATTGTCATATCATCCAGTCCGTTTGCGCCGGAATGGGTATGAATTGCACTGATAATGATATGATCATTTTCAATTGTGAGTATTTTTTGTATCTTATCTTTTATAACTGCCGCTTTTTCTCCACCCAATGTGATGACATCAATACTGATAAAGAGTAGTCGGACACCGTCAATTTCCAGCAACAGAGAAACCGCAAGGGGATGATCATGAATCCCCTTTGCAGTATATTTTCTGGCTTCTCCGACATAACCGCATAAATGAACGGCACATTTTGGTGTGATATCAGCGACACAGGTCGCAGCCTTCAATATCAGTCCCTTCTTTCTAGGCTGTGAAGATGCCGGTGGCAGCTCCGATCATGGATGCCACGATGATGAACAGAATCATCCAGGTCATTTTCACCTTCTTCACCTTCATGAAGTAATATATAATTCCTACAGCAGCTACCGGTAAAAGTGCCGGCATAACACCGTCAATCAGCTCCTGAACCTTCATGACGACATCTCCGTTTTTAAACTGCAAACCGGTGCTGAGCTTTACGACGGTCGCAACCAGAGAGCCGACCACGGTCAGACCGAGAACGGAACAGGCCTCGGTAAAGACCGTTATCTGTTTACCGAACTTGGTAATAACATTGACACCCATACCGTATCCCCACTCATACTGAAGAATACGGACTACCAGGAACACAAAGGTAAATGCCGCCCATAGGAAGATTCCCAGTGGATTTCCCTCCATCCCCATGCTTGCCGCAATAGATCCGAAAATTGTAGGTATCATTGCCCAGCCGATGGTATCGCCGATACCGGCCAGCGGTCCCATCAGACCAACCTTGAAGTCGTTGACTGCATCCAGTGAGGAAATACCGCCTTCATCCTCAATACCCAGAGCTGCACCAATCACAAACGGTGAAATCCACGGCATGGTATTGTAGTAACGCATATAATTCAGACAGGATTTCTTCAAATCCTCATCATCCGGATACATCTTCCGTAAGCATGGATATACGGAAAACAATGTAGAAGGTGCCAGCTGTGTTTCATAGTTGAATGTGGAAATACCAATCAGCCATCTCCATGCTGCCTTACGCAAATCCTTTTTTGTTAAAACCTTTTCCTTACTCATCTTCCAATCCTCCTGCGACAGCACCTGCAGCTGCAGTTCCCGCCTTCATCTGATTTTTGTAAATTTCATATGCCCCTGCAAGTCCGATTGCCGCAATACCAAGCACCGGAACCTTCAGATAAGCTGCCAGCACAAAGCCGACCAGCAGAAAGGACCAGTATTTTCCCAGCGGCATATACATTAACAGCATCGCCATACCGACACCGGGAAGAACACCGCCGGCGATCGTTAAGCCGGTGGTAAACCAGGCAGGCATGAAATCCAGTATCGCATTGACAACTGTAGGTCCTGCGACAATACAAACCAGAACCGGAACAGCGGAGCACAGACCATAGAAGACCGGTGAAATTTTAATCATATTCAGTGCTGACTGGAACTTACCTTCTTCGATAAGAGATGTTTCCTTTCTCATCAGGAAGCCGTTGAAAATTTTGTAAATAACGTCAAAGTTTACCCCAAGCATGGCAACCGGAAGACCGATGGCAAGACCTGCCTCCATGCCTTTTCCTGTTGTAACCGCAATCGTTGTCGCGATGATGGCCGCAATCGGATAATCCGGCATGGAGGATCCGCCTACTGCCACGACCCCCATAGACATCAGCTGCATGGTAGCTCCGATGCTTAACCCTGTTGTCGGATCTCCCACAACCAGACCGGTGAGCCAGCCGCAGATAATCGTATTGAATGCAAACAGCTGTGTTGTTACGGTATCTGTCATTTTCAGATACGCAATCAGTGTGATAAAGACAATCTGTAGTATTGATAATTCCATCCTTTTTCTCCTCCTACAATTCCATTGCGTGTGACAGCTTTACAGCTTTATCCGTTGTTGTGAACTGCACATCCACTTCGCATCCGTTTTCCATCAGCTTCTTATAAATTGGCTTTTCCTCATCCTTCACAGAAGCTCTGGAGCTGACCTTCGTTCCGCTATCGCGATCACGGGTAATACCGATGACGATTCTCGGAATCTTCTGTCCGGCTTCCTGAAGTCTTAGAAACACCCCCGGATCTTCGCATACCACAAATACCTTGTGATCATCATACTTCCCTGCCTTGAAATTCTTCATGGCTGTTTCCTCAGTGATGATCGAGCATGCCATGCCGGCAGGCTTTCCAAGTCGCATGCTTTCCTTGATGATCGGATCATTTGCCGTACGGTCATCGATCACCATCACCCGCTGAGCGCCGGACTGCGGTGCCCACATGGTTGCCACAATACCATGCAGCAGGCGGTAATCCACTCTGCCCAATACAATACTCATTACATTTCCTCCTTCGCATGTCAGAATCCGACGCATGATGAGTTCTGCGTCTGTTCTGCTTCACCATTCCTCTAGCAATTCCCATGCCAACCTTTCAAAAACCTTTGTTTACAGGCTTTTTCAACAATTAAGGACACTATATTTTAAAACTTAACACTAGGAGTTATCAGTAATCGCCCATGTAGGAATCAATGAAAACGGATGGAATTATCGGGACGATTACCCCTGGCGCCTACTGCATGTTTCGAATATAGATACAGATATACTCAATTTCCTCAATCGGGATGGAAACACTATAATACTTTTCCACTTTTTCAAATGCGGCTTTTATACAAAGAATAAACTCCTGCATTTCACGACTGCATTCCGCATAGCTTTTCACATAATCCTCAGCCCCCTCACGGGTTACCAGACGTTCAATCAGACAGCAGACATGCACATAAAGACCAAAGCACATATTATAGCTGAACATCCTGTTCATTTCCTTCTGCAGTCGGTCAATCGCATCTGCGACATGCCGGAGCAGCTTATCCGGATTCAGGATGGTCAGATTTCCGATGATATTAGACAGGGAAAAATTTTTCAGGATATTTCTTCGAAACTGCTCCATTGCTTCCTCATTGAGCAGGTCTTTGAAATGAATCGTTAAAACATCAAACGAATTGTTCATAATCAGCTCTTCCACCGGTATGAATTTTATGTTGTCAATGTTGGGATTCAGTGTACCGACAATGCATACGACCTCATAGCGGTCAAAGAAATCATCCTCCATGCGGTTCTCCAGCAATGTTGAATAATCATAGGTAAGCACACGTACAGGAAGATTTTTCGGAAGGGAATCCTCCAGTATCGTTTTCAGCTTTTCCGCAGTTCCGATACCGGTGGCACAGGAACATAAAATTGCTTTTTCCCGTACCTTGCTTTCCAAAATCTCTACATGCATGTCACACGTTTCCCGGTATGCCTCAAAAATTTTCTTCAAAGGTACATCCTTACGGAGTGCGTCTCCAATCTGCAGTGCCATCCTTGTACTGACATCACTGGCAATGGCGACATTTGCCCGCGATATATCCGAAACTCCCCTGTGTATCTCCTTTAGACTGCCCATATCAACCAGCAATACGAGATCGCGATATTCTCCCCGCTTTCTCAGAAAATCATTCAGCTTTTTCACGATGGTTTCCGTAGTCGTATCCAGCGGCATATCAATGGCATCATACACATACTGATCCAGCATCTGATTTACTGCATTCGCTATGGAGGAGGCAGTCGCATAGCCATGTGCCAGAATGATGCCGATGCGTTTATTGATGTCTTTGCTGCGGTGATACATATGCATGATTAAGGTGAAAATCGCCGCAATAAAAGGGCGCAGTTCAATGTCAAGATGCAGCTTCAGCACCTCACTGATTTCCGAGACAATGGCATATTCCCGCATGAATTTCTTTTCTATGATACCGGTAAAATTATCACATTCCTCAGAAAAGGTATCAAAATATTCCTCCATCTCTCTATAGGACTGCATACAGTCACGGATCATAAGGGACATGGAATATATCTCGTTCGTCTGAAAGGAATACCCGTATTTTTCCGAAATCATTTCCACAATAGCCTTCAGTGACTTCATAATATACGTATTCGTCGGGTCTTTGATATTCCGATTATCAAAAAGAACCGAATTAAAATAATGCTCCACATCCACGGTGCATTTCTCGATAAACTTCGGCATCAGAATACGGTTATTCTGTAGATCCCTAAGGTGTCCGAGCAGTGTCGCAAACAATGTGGTCTGCGGCAGACTGTCGGATGCATGCTGCTTCAGCTGATCCAGTGAAAGCATCTGATGCCTGTCAAATAAAATGCTGTTTCGATCAATGTGATGATTAGAAATAATCTTACCCGGCAGGTTCAGCGTATGAATCTCCAGTACTCCTTCTTTTTTGTTGTGAAACAGTGAATTCATACACGTTGCCTGTACAACATTGAACAGCTCACCGACATTCCCTGTATATCTGGCATTCAATAGTGCATTGAAGGCAGTATTGCTGATAGTGATATTCCTGCGCATTTTCTTCGCTTCGATATCCAGTGCCTCAACAAGGATTGAGGTCTTTTCTTTGATGCCGCGGTCCTCCAGCGACGGTATTTCTATACGTACGGGAATCCTTCGCAGCAGCGTTTTTAACAGCACCGTTTCTGGATCCTCGGTTGTCGCAAATACCAGAAGCACTGTACTGTGATACTGATGCTCGTTGTCTCCCAGCATGCGGTAATTGCCGTTATCCATAAACAGGAACAGCTTTTCCTGACATTCTGGACGCAGACAGTGAACCTCATCCAGAAACAGGACACCACCCTCCGCAGCCTTGATCATCCCTACATTATCACATTCCGCACCGGTAAAGGCTCCCTTCTTATAACCAAACAGGTTTGCGGTTATCAGCTCCGGATTGTTTGCATATTCGCTGCAGTTTACATGAAGAAAGGCAGCGTTGTCCTTGAGGATTTTATGATTGATACCATATTCGTACATCATTGCCGCAATGCTGCTTTTTCCTGTTCCGGTTGGTCCATACAGCAGTGTCGGAAGTCCGTGCGGCGGATAGGATATACTGGCTTTGCATTTGTCCACAACATCACGCAGAGAGCCCTTCTGACCGATCAGTTTTTCAAAATCGGATGTATTCTGTCCCTGAATGATTGATCTTAGCTCATCAAAAGAGGTCAGCAGGTTCTTATCCACCCGTATGGAATATTTTTCTTCAAGTGCCTCCCGGTCAAGAAACACAACCGGACGGGTATTTATTTTGATAAATGTTCCATCATTATAGTATTCATTCAGATACTGTGATATCCAGTTTCTGCTGAGTCCCAGCTGTGTCCCCAGCTGAGAAGCATTGTTCAGCTTATACTTTTCATGTATCGTATTCTCTTTCACAAGCTTACGCAAATTGTCTTCCATGTTACCTACAGCTCCTTAAATGACAACAATGTATGTTGTTTCAGATATTCTTTAACTTCAGCATCACAAAGTAAGGCAGTATCCAGACAGCGGTTTACAGTCAGCGATGATGTACGGATCACATCATAATCCAGATAGCCCGGATGAAAGACAATCAAACTGATACGGTCACTGTAGTTCAGATAGGATTTAAAAAATTGCACAAAGGGCAGCTTCTGCTTATAAAACTCTGTGTTGGTGTAATCTGTCTGTATCCCCTGCCAGCGGGTATCCTCAATATGTCCTTTTATATCGATTCCATAAGCATCCGCAATATCGCAGATGGCTTTTTCTGTTGTCCCTGTGCATACCGCATGAGCATCTATATAATCCGGTAATCTGCCGCAGATGGACAAAAACTGTTCCACCTGTGCTTTCACTTCCACAACGGTATCCTCATATACGAAGTTATCTATTCCCTCTTCCATTTCTCTTCTTCTGACGCGGGAGGATAGGAACTTCCCATCCATATTCAAAAGTGAGGGAATCTGTTCCGGTCTGGCACAGGGGCTTCCCAGAATCAGATTGATATGAAGTCCTAACGTGACATTTTCTTCTCTGATCATATCGAAGGCTTGTTTCGCATAAGGCATATTGCTCATCAGCCCGATGTTTTTCACAAGACCTCCCTGGAATGCCTTCAAAATACCGTAGTTTACAGCTTCACTAAATCCAAAATCATCCGCACGTATTATCATTTTCATATCCAACACCTACTTCTCTATATTAAAAATAACGCAATCCTGCATGGTTGTAAATGAAAACGAGATGGATAGATATGGAAAAATGTAGAATAGTGTTAAGCAGAGAATAGATAGTGTCGTTTTAAAACACATAGTGTCTTTATGTCTACTGTTAATCGTTAGGTACTGGTGAAATTATTGATTTTATATTAAATAAATTAACGATTAGCATCATAAAATCAGCGATAAATTGTCTATTATCAGCGATACATAGCGATAATCTGCGATATATATAGAAATCGACGATAAATGTCGATAATCAGTGATAAATTGCCAATACATTCCATATAAATGAGGCTCGGGCACGGCAGATACTGAAAGAAATGACAGATAAGAAGCTTATTGTATCGCTCGGCTCTAATCGCAACCGGATATATCCGTTATACGAATAAAGAATGTGTCCATTCCATCATTTGCTGTATCTTATAATTTATAAAATAAGTATGTATAAACATTAGAGATGTCATACAGATATCAAATACCTTTGCCATCTCTTTTCACTATTCCTACTTAGAAATAATGGGTTTCAAACTTAATGCCGGAAATTCAGAATAGCCATATAAGAAAAGATGGAAAATTCGTTTAATAATTAAATGGAAAGCGAGCCCAAACAAATGATGGATATAAAAAAGAGGAATCAATGTTCCTCGTGTATATCATATGGCTGTTCCTTGTGAAAATACATACTGGATGCAGATAAAACTATCAAAAACATCAGACCGGTTTGTACCCAGTAAACCGTGTAATCCAGAATACCGTGAATCAGTATGGTAAGTATGAATGCAGATATTAAAGAAAACAGTCGTAAGTCAATTCTTCGCTTTAACAATAAATATACTTCTTTCAGATTACCTGCAAAGTAGATACCTGCCAGAATGACACCGATAATACCATGGCTTAAAATCGGATCCAGATAGATGCTGTGCGCATGCTGGGTTGGATGTCCGTGATACTGCTTATATATATGGAAGTAGGTCAGCGGTCCCTCTCCAAGCAGCGGATGCGCCTGGATACCCTTGATTGCCGTTTCCCATATATTACTGCGTTTTGCGAAATCCTGAAAAATCGTTGCCCGCTGCATCAGCTTTGGTTCCAGCAGCAACAGCAGACCGGCACCGCCAATTCCCGCCATGGATGTGGTGAAATAGATAAACCGCTTATTGATCAAAAACATAAACGGAATGGTCACCACGAAGGGAATCCATGCTGTTCTGGAGCCGCTCAGATATAGGGCGAACAGGTTGCATACGATGGTAACAACGTAAAATACAATACGGCGCAGAGTCTTCACCTGCATCATTTTATAAACACAGATCAATACAATAAATTCAATCATCATCGCATAATAATTTGCATTGAAAAAGGTTGAATTGATACGGTCCTTCGGACTGTTTTCCACCTTCAGCTGAAGAAAGCTGTAATTTAAACGGTCTATGATTCTGCAATATTCCATCATCGCCCAGCCAAAACAGAAAAGGGAAATGATACAGCAGGCGTCCATCAGCAACTCGAATAAGCGCTTATTGATAACAGTGCGGAAATAAAATATAAACAGCATCAGCAGCAGGATTCCGATACCGCAGACACCGCCCAGCAGATTACCGCTGATAAATGCAATTGCAGAGGTCAGTAAGCAGAATACTATCATAAATCCTGATTTTGGCACTGCCTGAATGATTCCCTTCATCCTTCCTGTTGCACACAGGTAAAGAAGTACACCGGCAATCGCCAGCAATGGGAATTCAAACGGCAGGAATATGGAACACACAACGAACATAATAATATATTCATCCAGTGTGAAGTTATCAAGTTTACGGTGCAGAAAAGCGGAAATTCTCTCCATCTGTTTCCCTCCATTCCTAAACAAAGTAAACCTATTATAGCATTGCGGCAAAAAAATGACAATTTAATAATGACTACCTTACAAAACTGGTAGAGAAAACGATACAATTTCTCAGCCAGATCCTGAAGGAGCATACGCACAATAACAGAGGTCATGGCTGTTATATACCATAGTCAGAATTCCCTTATGCAATTGCAGAGTTGTAATGAGCAGTAACAAAAACCGGCTTATCCCGCCGGTTAGTTATATGCATTTAGTTTCGTAGTCGTATCTGCTATTTTAGATTCAAGATCAGTTTTTCTGCTTTCCAGTGAGCTGATACTGCTTTCGGCAGCACTTTTTTTCTGTTCAGCTGCCTGCGCCTTGGTATTGTAATCATTGTTTGCCTGCTGACTCTTGGTATACAGCTCATTATAACTGCTAACACTGTACTTAGCACATGCGTCATTATATGCTTTTAATGCTGTCTCATAAATTGCAACGTCGAATTTGGCTTTTTCTTCTGGATTATCACTATTCCTATAAGTATTTTGTTCATTAACTGGTGTTAATAAAGTATATAATTCCTCTGCTTGCTTTTTCAACAATACTGCATTGTTAAATAATTCCTTATACGAATCCAGTTCACTCTGCGCAGCTTCCTTATCTTTTTTTGCAGCCGCCAGATCTTTTTCCACATCCTTCAGCTGAGATTCATACTGATCCAGCTGTTTCTGCAGCTGAGCCGCTTCTGCCTGATTGGTCTTGATTTCATTCTTTTTCTCTTCATCCTCGTCATCACCCGGATTGGTATTCGTTTGCTTATTGCCTTCGTTCTGTTCCTTATCCTTTGAACCAGTACCGCTTTTATCCGTTGTCTTTTCCTTATCATCACTTCCGCCAAGGAAATTTGACAAGGCATATTTCACACCGAAAAATGCGCCGGCAATGATACAGATTCCCACGATACCGATAATTACGTAGGTGATGATTTTATTCATTTTCGCACTTTTCCCAGGATCGTCTTCATCTTCTTCCTCATCGTCATCCTGTTCCAGCTTGCGTTTTGCTTCCTCTTTGCGCTGTTTTTTCTCTTTTATGCGGGCTAGCAGATTATCATCGTCATCCTCTTCATAAATTTCTTCCTCTGCATCCTCTTCCTCCACATCACTGTCATCATATTCCTGTGCGTCCATTGTGTGGAACACAGCAGTACGGTCTTCACCGAAAATCTGTGTCTGATCTGCGGAAGATGCCTTGTTTCTGTTATTCATGATAACCAGTGTTTTATCATAGGCAGGATCGTCATCAAAGCCTACCCTCGTCTGATCAAGCTGTGTGTCATCCACACGGATATCCGGAATCCCACCCTGCTTTACCGCTTCCGGCCGTTTAAAGGTACCAGTTTCGCTGATACTGTCAAAAATGCTGCTGCCTGCTGCTGAGGACTCCTGCTTGGAAGCATAGATCCTTATCTCCTCTTCCTTCTGTTTTTTCAGCTCCTCAATCTTCTTTCTCAATTCATTATCCTGACTGTATTCATTGATCATACCGGATAAATCAATATCTTCATCATTTCCGGCTGTTCTTCTTTTATCATCCATATTTAAACCTCCAACGTACTTGTATCATTGTATATAATCTATGCGCACCGTTTTGTCGTTTTTCCTTATTTTAATGAAAGAGTGCTCATAGTTCTCCTACGAACACTCCGAATCGAATTTCTGCTTCTCAAAGGAGGAGAGAGAAATTTCGCTACGTAAGTCACATATCCTTATTTCATTGGCTAGATGAATATATGCAATCTTACGGCATAATTATAACACCTAATCACATAAACTGTCATTTTAAATCTTAAAATTAACTTAATTTTACATATTTTAAGACTATACTTTTCCACTACGTGATATTTCTATTATATGTAATATATCATACAAAAAAAAGCAGCGCTCTGCTGCCTATGCATGCTTAACGCGATCATGCTCCTCTGCGCGCTTTCCATTATTAAAGCGATCGACTGTCCCCACCAGGTAACCGGTAATGCGTCTTATTTTTTCAAAGCCCTCCGGCTGCAGGTGATAGCCCAATCCTACTTCCTCACCATCAAAGCTCAGCTCAACGGATGATATCTCCTTCTTTGGATTATTCTTGCGTATATAGCTGATATACGCGCGGGCTTCCTTTTCATTCACCTGTTCATTTGACTGAATTTCTATTCCATCAACCATAATCTGATATTCCATATGTAAGCTCCTCCTCATAATTTTCTGATACCATTATAACGAAGCAGATGCTTCCTTACAATTATTACGCCTGACAAGTTCTTTCTTTAGATCTTGCACATAGGTCTGCTACAGCTTGTTGAGATTCCAAGCCATGCCTGCCACCAGGCGCATAAGCGGATTATGTATCTCAATACGCTCTTCCAGGATCAAACGGCATCCTCCATGCGCAAGCTCCTCCAGAGTACCAGTCCATTCACCGCTGAAGCGTTTGTTTTCCATATGGAAAGCATATCGCGTAAACGGCTTTTTTTCTGTTATTGTAAATACTGTTTCATTACCATTCGGATAGATTTCACGAAAAACCGTATCACTATCGGTTTCTATACATTTTAAGTCACTTCTCCATGCATACTGCGTTGTATCTGTCATAACCGCCCAGACAGACTCTGTGCTGTATGGCA
This sequence comes from Clostridium sp. HGF2, assembly GCF_964240115.1. NCBI lineage: Bacteria > Bacillati > Bacillota > Clostridia > Eubacteriales > Clostridiaceae > Clostridium > Clostridium sp. HGF2. Next base: position 77,131 of record NZ_CAXSSO010000001.1, on the reverse strand, counting down.
GCTCAGTTCGAAATACGGAAGTTTTCATTCTGCTCCTCCATTGCGTACCATTTTTATTTTATTAAACGGAAACAGGACATAGACATCCTTTCCCCGTATATCCTCCCGCTTGAATGGCCCGACACGACGGGAATCATAAGAAACGATACGATTATCCCCCATCAGGAAATATTCATTATCCTTCAGTGTCCGCTTTGGAAAGTCCTCTGTAAAATTATTGCCATGCCTGCGAATCTGATTTGCATAAGCATTGTCAAGATAAGGCTCCTCTATCGGCATGCCATTCACATAGACCACATCATCCTTTGCATAAATCGTATCACCCGGCAGACCGATGACACGCTTTACCCAGTTTTCCTTCTTTTCTTCATTGTATACTACGACTACATCAAAGCGTTCAATATCCTGAAACTTTGCACTGAACACATTCATGAGGCCGATTTCTCCATCCTCCAGCGTAGGGTCCATGCTTCTGCCATCCACACGCACCGGCTTGACAACAAAATTGGTTAACAGAAAGATGCATACAAAGCAGATGACGAAGGTTTTCACCAAGTCCAGCAGCTCATATTTTAAACCTTTCTTTTCTTCCTTTTTCTTTTTTGGCTTTATGTTTTCCGTTCCATCGATGACTGCCTGGAACTGTTCTTCCTTATTTTCTTTTTGATCCATGATACTCTCCTTCCTTAACGGCATGGTTTAATTATAGCACTGCTTTTTTAAAACGAAACTCTTTTTTTAAATTGTTAAGAAAACCTTTTGCCTTTCCTTTGCAGGCGGCTTCACAAAGGTGAACATTTCCATTTTTCAAAATACATAAAGAAAACCGATAATCATTTGAACTGCCCCTGTTTATCCGCTATAATGAAGTTAGATAGAAACATGTATACGGATTTATAAAAGCTGGGAAAGGAGGCGGCGCCCATGCCTGATCAGAATCAGTTCTGGGAGAGTCTGGATAAATACCGCTATATTCTCGATTCTCTTCCAAACCCTGTCATCGTCACAGATATGGACAAAATCGTACGCTATATCAATGTTGCGGCGAGAGCGATTGTTCCCCCTCCTTATGAGAAGCTGTTGAATCAACCCTGCAGTAATTTTCATACACCCTACTGTCATACAAAAGATTGCTGTATCCAACGCTTCCTGCGTAATGAAAAGGGTGCCATCCAAAGCGGTCCCGGAGATATTATAAATCGTGTCGATATTTCCTATCTCAGGGATGCGTTGGGCAATCCCATCGGTTATATCAATGTATCCACGGATGTACGGGAGCTGATGGAGGTGCAGCGCCAGCTGAAAATCAGCCAGGAGCGCTATGAGATTGCTTTACAGCAGGCCCGCACCGCATTGTGGGAATACGATATCAAGGAGCATACCATACAGCGTATAGATAATGTCCGGGGACAATTTTCTGAAATATTTCCCAATGAAGGGGTTATTGAAGGCGTGCCGGATGCTCTTATTGCGCAGGGCATTCTATTTGAGGATTCCATTAGGGAGATCGAAGTCATGTACAGCAAGCTGAAGGAAGGCTACAAAAAAGTTTCCGGACAGCTGCATATGCGTAACAGAAATGGTGAGGAACGATGGGTGGAAATCCGCTGTACAACCATTTTCGATGAAGCGGGAAGAGCCATTAAGGCAATCGGTATTTCAAAGGATATCAGTGAACAGAAGCGCTTGGAAAGCAGCTACCAAAATGAACGGAAGCTGCAGGAAATCATGAATGCAGGATTCCTGAGTGTCTTCGAAATAAATGTAACACAAAACCGGATGATTCTGATAGATAAGGAAGCTGCGGAAAAATTGAGCAGTCCGCCGGAGGAAGGCGTGTATGATGAAATTCTACAGGCAGCTTTACCGAAAATTCATCCGGACTTTCAGAAAAAGGTCTACGAAAAAATGAATTGCAGGGCACTGCATCTGGCGTATATGCGTGGCATACATACATGCAATGTGGAATACAGGCTGAAGCGAAAAGGCTGTTACCACTGGATCAATGCATCCATTCAGCTTTTGAAAAAAGATAGCAGTGCGGATATTTTCGCACGTGTTTTCCTGAAAGATATTCAGGCACAAAAAGAAAAGGAAGAAAAGCTTCAAAAAGAAGTGCACATCGATGCACTGACAGGCGCCTATAATCGTAAAGGAATTATTACACATATCGAGGAGCTGCTGCGGCAGAATCCCGAAGCGATCAGCGCATGCGCATCACTGGATATTGATAATTTCAAGGAGGTCAACGATACCTTCGGTCATTTATACGGCGATGCTGTATTATCTGAAACAGCGAAGAAAATTCAGAAGCTCTGTCGAAGTGACACGCTGATAGGACGGCTGGGCGGTGATGAGTTCGTTGCATTCTTTCCCCGTTTACAAAGCGAGGAGGTTCTCATGCATGCAGCTGAACGCCTGCAAACAGCACTTGTGAATACCTATACCTCGGGAAGTCACATGGTAAAAACAAGTGTCTCCATGGGGATTTCATTTTATCCACGGCACGGTACCACCTTTACAGAGCTTTATGATAAGGCGGATATTGCCATGTATCATTGTAAGCGGAACGGAAAAAACGGATGGACGGTTTATCAGGATACGATGGAGCGCTGTCAGCAAATCATGGAAAAGCCGGATTCCGACAATATCGGGGACATGCAGCTGAATAAGCCTTTTGAGGAAAATATCGGCGAGTATATTTTCCGCATTCTCTATCGTCGGGAGAAGACGGATCCGCAAACCATGCGGACGGTACTGGAGCTTATCGCCCACCATTACGACATGCAGTATTTTTATGTTATGGATTTCAACAGGGAAACCCAATGCATACAGCCGCTGCTTTCCTGGAGTGAAGAGGATAAGAGCCTGTATGAATTGCTGCAGCTGGATGAGCAGAAAGCAGCATTGGAATTTCTGGAAACCATTCATTCTGACAATGACCGTATACTGTTTCTGGAAAATTGCGGGAAGGACTGTTTTGATAGATTTCCAAAGGAAATTCTGAACAAGCTAGCTATTTTTGCGCTGGTTCACATGAGTGTGCCGGTTTCCAATCAACACGATATCCTCATCGGTCTTGCCAATACCAGGCATACGCACAGCTTCAGTCGTGATCAGCGCACGGATATTCGGACAATTTTTGAGGTAATCGTCACCTTCCTCAAAGATCAGCAGCAGCGTGAGCAGCAGAAAAAGTATACCGACACGTTGATTTCACTTTTGAACAACCTTGGAAATTCCATATATGTCATTGATCCGCACAGCTATCAGCTGATTTACTTTAACCAGAGTCTTATGGAAATCTTTCCGAAATTGAAGACTGGTGAAATTTGTCATAAGGTCTTCAGAGAGGAAGATACACCGTGTAAGGATTGCCCGATACGTCAGCTTTCAAAGACAGTTCCCTCTGCCTCCACAGACATACATAATGCGAAGCTGAATGCGGATATTCAAACGACAGCAGCCTATGTGGAATGGTATGATCATCAGAAATATGTTCTATTATCAGGTGTCGATGTTACAAGGTATAAGAAATGACAGCTATGAAAGAGTTTATTCGTTAGAAGAAGTTGTTTCCGAATATGAGTAAACTTAAAACAGGGAGACTTCAATACGATTGTATGTAGCAATAGAAGTTGAATTCTCCCTTTTTCAAACCCTAAAGTAAGAAAGAGTCGTAGAAGAATAGACTCTTTTTCTATAGAATAAACCAGGAGCTTTGACATTTAGGAAATTCTGATACATAAAGTATCCGCTATAAAGATATTGCATTTCACGAAAATAATGGAAGGATGTTATATTAACGGATGAAACATGTATTGAATCCTGCATTATTGTATAAGCTTTCTATTTGCTGCTACTGTTTTACAACAGCCTATACAGACAATACGATAGGATGATCCCCTTGTAATCAGGTAATAAGCTTCACCTTACTTTCCGCTCTTTTGATCCTGGGATGTGCAGAATGGAACGATATTTTGCAATCGCCCTTCTGGACACATACAAATCGATTTCTTCCAGCAGCTCCACCAGATCCTGATCACGATAAGGATTTTCTTTATCCTCCTGCTCCACAAATTTCTGAATTGCCTTAAGAATTGAATCCTTGCTGCTTCCATCCCTAGTTGCAGAAACAAAAAGATCCTTTACTGCATAAATTTCATTATGAAAAAGATAATATGTATTTGACAATGTTCTGGATACGGTGGATTCATGAAATCCTGTCTTATTGGCGATATCCAGCAGTGTGCACGGCTGTAGTTCATCCATATAGAGAAAATGGTTTCTCTGTATATGAATCAGCGCATTTACCATGATTAAGAGTGTTTTATTACGTTTACTTAAATGATCGATAAAATAATAAGCCTCATCAAAATACGCACGGAGCTCCTTATCGTTCTTTACAGCCTGTAATTCATCCTGAATCTGAAAGTGTCCCAATTGCTTTGGTATTATTTCTATTTCATCGCCCAGTGTCTGAATTTCAAAATCAGGCAGAAGGATTGCATTGTTTTCTCCAGCATAGGAGCTGCAGGGATACGGCTGGCAGCCTTGTATTTCTAGCAGACACTGTGTTACAGCTTCCATTGACAGCCCACAGTCCTTTGCTATCGCTTTATAGTCCTTACGGATAAGCTCTTCTACATACTGAGTGAATATTTTCTCAGCAGTATATTTCTTGTTTCTTAACAACTGCAGACGGATGCTGTCTATACTATCCCTTGCGGCAACACCGGCAGGTTCGAACATTTGAAGAATTTGGATATTTTTTTGAATACTAACAGGTGTTTTACCAAGTATTTCCGCATATTCTGCAGCTGAACCGTTAAGAAATCCATGCTCATCCAGTGATTCAATCAAAAAATTACAAATATCCTCATCAGCATCCTGTTTTGTTGTGTGCAACTGCAGATACAAATCCTCTTTCAATGTTTTTCCTGCAGCAATGCTATCCTGCAGCAGAAGGTGCATATCAGTCGATGGCGTATATTCAATTACAGGGTTATTCTCCGTTAATGTTTTTATATAGTCCAGCAAATCCTGCTGACTCATTTTAAGTATATCGAGTGAATTCTTCATCGACTGCGAAAGCTGAAGTGTCTGTGAAAGCTTTTGTGTATAAATAAATTTTGGTTCCAGAGCAATCCCTCCTCTCACCAATATTCTAGCAAGAATTGTGCCACAGAGTGGATGTAAATTTTAATCTTGACATTTATTTTTTTTGAAATTACTATTCTATCAAAGGGGTGATGGCATGAGAGATAAAATACTAGCAATAATCCGTAGAAACTGTGAGCAGCAGATGTTTGAAGCCAATACAGCCATTATCATCAGTGAACAGATTCATATAAGTCGAAATGAAACTGCATCCTTGCTTCATGCATTAACAACACAAAAGAAAGTAATAAAAATTGGAGCACGTCCATCGTTTTTCATAGACAGAGAATTTATGGAGCAGGAATACGGTATGCAAATTCCAAACAACAGCTATAAATCTGTCGAATTTCTAATATCCCAATGCAGAAATGAGCCGCAGGATTTTGAAAAACTCATAGGACACGATGGAAGTCTGTCTGAACTGATCAAGCAATGCAGAGCTACCATTGCGTATCCACCTGATGGGCTTCCTCTTATGCTCTACGGCCCCACAGGAACCGGTAAAAGTCTGATTGCCCGTCTGGCATACGAATATGCGGGAAATAACGGACTCCTTTCGGAGCATGGAAAATTCATGGCAGTGAATTGCAGTGAATATGCGAACAATCCCGAACTGCTGACTGCAAATCTGTTTGGCTATGTGAAAGGAGCCTTTACCGGCGCTGACCAGAACAAGGCCGGACTCATCGAGCTGGCAAATGGCGGCGTATTGTTTCTTGACGAGGTTCACAATTTAAAAGCAGAATGTCAGGAGAAGCTGTTTCAGTTTATGGATCGTTCCATCTATCACAAGGTAGGAGATAATGAAACCTGGTATACGTCAAAGGTACGTCTTATACTTGCAACAACAGAGCCTCCGGAAGAGGTCTTATTAAAAACACTGCAGCGCAGAATCCCTATGACGATTACCGTTCCCACATTGAAGCAGCGCGGTGTACAGGAGAAGGTACAGCTTCTATATGCTATGTTCAAGGAAGAAGAACAGCGCCTTCGCAAAACGATTCACATCAGCACCAAGGTATATAATATCCTGCTTTCCCATGATTTTACCGGTAATATTGGAGGCTTAAAAAGCTGTGTGCAATCCTGTTGCATCAATTCCCTTTTTCAAGATGATGACAATCAGGAAATGCGCATTCAGCTCAGCAGTATGTCGGAACAGATACTGAACGGCATAACGGAAAAAAGCTCCGTTTATACAACAACAACCGAATTCATCAATCTGCATGATCTGCAGAATTTCATTCATACGGATAAGGAAATCATACGGCTTAATGAAGAGCTTCTAAAGCATTTTCAGGCATTTGAAAACCATACAGCGGATGAAGAAAGCTATATCAGAAGATGCAGGCAGGCTGTGTGGAAATATTTTGACACTGTACTTCTTACAGAAGCACTGAAGCAGGAAAAGGATTTCTACCAAAGCGGTATTCAGCATATCTTCGGAATCGTCAGCGGTCAGTATAAGCTCACCATCAGTAATAACGATGTATTGTCTGTATGTAGCTACCTCAATGCCTATACAAAGGATTACCACAGCTTTCGAAACTGGTCAGCTAAACATAAAGGTAAGACGGAGCTGTTTCTGAATTGTCTGAAAACCCGTTTTCCCAGAGAATACAGCATCGCTTCAGAAATTGGAAAATATCTAAACTCTTATCTGGATATCGATATCATGCCAATGGCAACGATTATCTTCATTCTCTATTTTAAAAGTCTGTTCGCAGAGGAGGACGACCAAAAGCGATGCGGTGTGATCCTCGCCCACGGCTTTTCCACCGCAAGCAGTATTTCCGATGCGGTAAATAAGTCTTTGGGAAGCTACGTTTTTGATGCGATCGACATGCCTTTGAATGTTGACATGAGCTCCATATTGGAACAGATGAATACCTATCTGAAAAAGCTGGGGGAAACTGAAGAGCTGTTTCTTCTTGTGGACATGGGAAGTCTGGAGGAAATATATAAAGGACTTCACCTAAACAATGTCAATATTGGAATCATAAACAATATCAGTACACGGGCAGCGCTTGAAATAGGAAGCGGCATTTTGCAAAGCCGAAGCATGGAGGATATCTTCCGTGATGTTGTTTCCGGTAATATTACCAGTTATCACATCGAACGAAACCGACAGAAAAAACATGCCATCCTGTGCAGCTGTGCAAGCGGTATGGGAACTGCAGAAAAACTAAAACAAACGATTGAAGATTCTTTGCCTCTGTCCACAGAAATCAGTGTACTGGCTTATGACTATAATGAGCTTGTTGAAAAGGGAATGAACTGCACACTGTTTGATAGTTATCATATACTCTGTGTGATTGGGACATTAAATCCAAACATTGACCAATTGTATTTTATTCCGATTGAGGATTTAATTATCAACGATACGATTGACGGATTTGATCATTGCATAGAGAATGCAATGTCGAAGGAACAGCTGACTCTGTTCAAGAAGAATATATTAAAGAATTTCTCGCTTTCCAACATCATGAACAGTCTTACCATATTGAATCCGAATAAATTGCTGGAGCATGTTGCCGATGCTATAGACCGGCTACAGATAATCCTTAATATTTCACTTGCCAACAACACCTGTTTCGGGCTGTATGTTCACATGAGCTGTCTGATCGAACGTCTTGTCATGAACAAGGGAATCGAACTGTATCCGGATATGCTTGCCTTTGAAAAAGAGCATACTGTATTCATACAGCAGGTAGAAACAGCCTTCACAGCAGTAGAAGCCTTTTACGGTGTGCAGATTCCCGTTGCTGAAATCGGCTATGTGCATGATTATGTAAAAAATGATCTGAATTATAAAAAATATTATACCTAAGCGTGCCCTATGGCACGCTTTTTGCTTGTATACAGATGCATACCTTGAAAAGAAAATCATGTCGGTTACAGCGCTGTGGCATGATCCTTGCTTGGATATGTATGAGTATTAAAAGTAATACAGGGAATTTCCTGTATGCACAAAAAGAAAGGAGATAACAGCTTGAGAAAAATAACCATAGCTTCCCATGGAGAATTTGCGAAGGGACTGAAGCATTCCATTTCCTTGATCGTTGGAAAGCTTGCGGATGATATCCATACATTCTGTCTTTATCCTTCTCAAAGCCCTATGGATTTCAAGGAACAAATCGAACAGGAAATCAAGCAGCATCCGGAGCATGAATACATCTTCCTCTGTGACATCAAAGGAGGAAGTGTTCATACAGTATGTTCACAGCTGTGTGCATATGAAAACGTTAAAGTATTCAGCGGCACCAATATGAACCTGGTTCTGGATCTGCTATTGTCCTGTCCCGATACGATTGAAACAGAAAATCGTGAGATTCTGCTTGAAAATGCAAGAGAGGGAATAACACTTATGACCAGAGATGATCTGGTAGAAAAAAAGGACGAGGAGTTCTGAAGGAGGTAGCGTATGATTAAGTGTTTACGAGTGGATCACAGATTATTACACGGCCAGGTGGCATTTTCCTGGACAACAGCACTGGGGGCTGACTGCATTCTCATTGCAAATGATGATGTCATGAATGATGCGATGCGCAAAACGACGATCAAGCTTGCCAAGCCAAGCGGTGTCAAGCTGGTTATTAAAACACTTGCGGATGCCATCGAAGCATTAAACAGCGGTGTTACAGACAAGTATAAGCTGTTTATTGTTGTAGAATCCATAGAAGATGCTTATCAGATTGCGACGCAGTGTCCTGCTGTAAAAGCGGTAAATCTGGGAGGAACAAAGGCCAGAGAAGGCACACGCAGCATTTCCAGAGCGGTAAATGTGAATCCGGTGGAGGAAAAAAGGATTCAGGAATTACTGGATGCCGGAGTCGAAGTGGAAATCCGAATGATTCCGGTGGATAAGTCCATTGATGCCCGCAGCGCACTGCATGAAGGAGGAAGTAAAAAATGATACAGGCACTATTATTGGGGGCTATTGCATTTTTCGGTAATTGTGATTATGCATTGGGTACCAGCTTATTGAAAAACCCAATTGTATTAGGACCGCTTGTCGGTCTGGTCCTGGGGGATGTCACAAAGGGAATCATCATAGGAAGTACACTGGAGCTGGCGTTTATCGGTGCACAATCCATCGGTGCATTTGTACCGCCTAATGTTGTTGTTGGCGGTGTGCTTGGTACCGCTTTTGCAATTACGACGGGAAAGGGTGCGGAAGTAGCAGTTACACTTGCTTACCCTATCGCATTGCTTGCTAGTATATTTGAAAATCTGTTTATGTCTGCCATCTTCCCTTTAACCGGTACCTGGGCAGATAAGTATGCAGAGAAGGGAAACTACCGTGCCATAGAAATGATCCATATCGGAGATGGTATCGTTCAGAGTCTGACCTTTGCATTGCTGGTTGTTTTTGGTTTCCTGATCGGAAGCGGTCAGGTGGAAACACTCGTAAATTCCATACCGGCTGTTATCACAGACGGCCTTACCATAGCAACGGGATTGCTTCCTGGCATGGGATTCGCCATGCTGGCTCAAATGACATTGAATAAGAAAGTCATTATGTTCTTCTTCCTGGGCTTCCTGTTGTCTGCTTATGTCGGTGTACCGGTTCTCGGTATTGCTCTGCTGGGTGTGATTGCCGCATTCCTAAAGGTTGATTTTTTCTCAGAAACCGCAGTAGCTGCGGACGGAGGTGAAGATGATGACTTCTAATACCAGTGATTTGATTACAAAAAAAGACCTGCATAAGATGTTCTGGAGATCGCTTCCTATGGAATTTTCCTGGCACTATGAGCGTCAGATGCATATGGGCTTTGAATTCATGATGATTCCGGCACTTCGTAAAATTTATGATAATGATCCGGAAAAGTTCAATGATTCCTTACAGCGTCATCTTGAATTCTTTAACACATCCATGTATTTCAGTACCTTTATTGCAGGTATCATCATTTCCATGGAGGAAATGAATGCAAGACAGGGCAGCTTTGATACTGCCTCCATCAGTACTATGAAGGTCGCATTGATGGGACCGCTGGCCGGTATCGGAGATTCTGTTTTCTTTGGTACGATTCGTATTCTTGCCATTGGCGTCGGTACCTCTCTGGCTGCACAGGGAAATATTCTCGGTACAATCTTGTTTCTGCTGATTTTCAATATTCCTGCATATGCCGTCCGTTATATTGGTGCCATGAAGGGGTATGAGCTTGGTGCTAATTATCTGGAAAAAATTCAGAAATCCGGGTTAATGAATAAATTTATGCTGGCTGCCTCTATTGTCGGTGTTATGGTAATCGGTGGTATGACAAAGGAATTGATTACTGTTAATACGCCAGTCTCGATTGGCTCCGGTGACGCTGCTGCCAGCATTCAGGAAATACTGGACGGTATCATGCCGGGTATGCTCAGCCTTGGTGTCATGGGGATTTACTACTGGCTTTTGAAAAAGAAAGTGAACGTCATTGCCATGATTGTCGGTACTGCACTCTTTGGTATCCTTTGTGCGTGGCTCGGCATTCTTGCCTGCTAGTTACAGATGGATGAAAGTGAGGTGGCAGGATTGATAATTGATATGCATGTTTCTCCGGCTTTTATTGACGAGCTGCATCAAAGCGAAACGCAGCTGCAAACCTGTCGCAGGCTGACAGGCTTATACAAGACAGATACTCAGCCTGTTTCCTTTATGAAAACGATGTGTAAGGTATCGGATATTGAAATGCTTTGCCTTCTTCCCCTCGATTTAACAACAACACATAATGCTTATCTGGGCACCAATGAACAGGTTGCTCAACTGGTACAAAAGGATTCTGATCTATTTATCGGCTTTGCCAGTGTAGATCCGCATCGAAGTGATGCCGTGGATGTTGTCCGCCATGCCTTTTTGAATTTGCATTTATCCGGTCTGGTTCTTCATCCTTCCCAGCAACGGTTTTATCCAAATGAAGAGTTATGCGGGGCTTTGTACGAGGTATGCGAGGAATTTAATAAGCCAATCATATTTCATGCCGGAATGTCTGCACGTCCCAATACACTGAGTAAATATGCACATCCGCTGTTATTTGAAGAAGTCGCCTGTGCGTATCCACATTTACGTATCTGCCTGAGCGGCTTTGCATGGCCATGGGTACGTGAGGTATGCATGCTGATGCTGAAATATAAAAATGTATATACCGACACAGCTCTGCTTTATTTTGACAATCCCAAAGAATTTTATCATCAGAGCTTCTGTATAGACATTGGCGCACATTGGATTGACCGCAGTCTTCGTCACCAGATCATGTTTGGAAGCGATGAGCCACGTCTTGAACAAAGACGCATGATAGAAGCGATTTACAACATGGATTGGCGTGAGAGAACAAAGCAAATGATATTCAGAGAAAATGCACTTGACTTTTTAAACGGAGGCGGTTTCTATGACTGAATACAGAGAATTGACCTATGAAACACAGGCGTACAATGAGCTTATTCCGATTGCAGAGGATATAAAAAAACTGGTATCTGAATGCGGCATACAGCAGGGAATAGTTTATATCATCACCAAACACACAACAACGGGAATTACAGTAAATGAAAATCTGGAATGTCTAAAGGCTGATATTTTGAAGAGACTCGGTATGATATTTCCCGAAGAGGACGACTACTATCATGCTCGATTCCTGCAAAGCTATGGTGCTATGGCCGGGAATCCCACCGGACATTTAAAGGCAATGATCACAGGGAATCATGCCGTTTTTCCAATCGTAAATGGTAGCATCATGCTTGGAAAGGCTCAGGAAATTTATCTTGCGGAGTTTGATGGTCCACAGATACGGGATGTAATGATTTCCATACTGGGAGATAATTAACATACGAAAACAGAAAGAAAAGAGAGGTAAACACATGTACAATTTTGATAAAGAAGCATATTTCACAGACGCTAAACTAACATATGATACAAGAGGAGAAATCGAACGGGTTGCTGATGAGGTAAGCAAGCAGGGATTTAAAAACATATTCTTCATTTCCTCCGGAGGCTCTCTGGCAGTCATGCAGCCGATTCAGTATCTGCTGCGTTCAAAAAGTGCGATTCCCACATATTGTGAAATTGCATCAGAGGTTATCCTGACAGATAATAAACAGCTGACAAAGGATTCCATTGTTATCACTTCCAGTAAATCAGGTACTACCAGTGAAACAATGGAAGCGATCGAATTTTGTAATAAAAAAGGAATCCGCGTCATTGCATTTTGTGGAAAACCGGATACACCGGTTGATCAGCTGGCTACCTATTCCATCATCGGAAAAGCAAAGGATGCTGTAGAGTTTGAGTATATTCAGCATTACCTGCTGGCATTCCGGCTGCTGTTTAACAATGGTGAATTCGATGCCTATAACCGGTTGGCTGACCAGCTGGAGAAGCTTCCTGAGAATCTTGTAGCTGTAAAAGAACAGTTCGAGCCAACTGCCGCAAGAATTGCCGAAACCTATTATAATTCCGGTATTCAATACTGGATTGGAGGCGGCTCTCTGGCACCGGAAATTTATTTACATGCGATGTGCATTCTTGAAGAAATGCAATGGATTCGTACAAAATCCATTAAAAGTGCTGAATTCTTTCATGGTACCCTTGAAGTGATTGAAAAGGATACTCCTGTATTTCTTGTAAAGGGTGTGGATGAAACAAGACCGATTGATAATCGTGTGGAACGACTGATTAAAAAATTAAGCGATCATGCAGAAGTGATTGATGTCGCAGATTACAGTTGTCCGGATATCGATGAGGAATTTATGGATATCATAGCAACCTCCATTGTGACAACAATTCTTGACGAGCGACTGGCTGTTCATTATGAACGTGTGACTGGTCATGATCTGACAACAAGACGCTATTACCGCCAGTTTGCATATTGATCTGATTCTCTGCTCAACCTCTATCAAAAGGCAGAATCTCTGGCATATTATCCAATAAAAGGAAGCAATGCAATCCCCATGCTCTCATATGGGGTGTCTGCTTCCTTATTTATATACAGTTTACTCCAGAAATTTCCTTAACCGCTTTTTTCCTGAATCCTTTTTCTTACACCATGTTTTTGCCTGTTCTTCCTGTATAAAGCTTTTTAAAGGAATCAAATCACTTTGTGATCAAAGGCCTCCAGTGCACGGTAATACGCCGGTTTATCCTCATTGTAAATGATAACAGGGGCGATATCATGAATCATGAAATAATAATTCATCAATGTCCTGCCTGCTCTGCCATCCGCAAAGGGATTATATGTTCAAATATTGCATGTAGATATACTCCTGCTGTAAAGTAATCTGTTCCCTGATATGTATTAAGCTCTGATAACAGCTCTTTCACATCGGATTCGACTTCATGAGGATACCTGCCGATTTCATTTTTACCGGTTACATAATCATGTATTTTGAATTCACCCGAACGTTCCTGTTTATCATGGTAACGAATATCATCATATGTACCTTTCATAAGCTTATACTGCATGCGCTTGATAAAGTTTATATCCAGAGCTTTTTTCTCTACGATAAGCAGTTTCAAGTAATTATAGCAATGCACCTGATTTTCTATTTCAAACAGTGTTCTCAGATCACCGGTATAACCGTTCACAGAGCCCTTTTCGAAAATATCTCTTGTGTCATGACATTTTCTATTTTATTTGAATGATACGCGAACAGAATTTTAAAATCATAGAGTCTCACATCAATTTCTTCCAGTGAGCTAAATGACATATGCTTTACCATTATGTATACCCCCGCATTTCCTGTTCATTATACCACATATCCATATATGCATGTACAGAATCGTTATACCGCTTATTGTATTTGCGAACAGCCAAATAAATAGAAAAGGACCAGATGTTCTGATCCCTATTTCTTAGTTATATACATTTTTGCGTTCCATGTGTATTCAACGTTCCATCATGCTGATTGACTCGATTCCCACACTTCCACCTCTAACTACCTCGATGTCTCTGAATTCCTCTTTCATCAGCTTAATGACCGCATCATTCTTTGTTGCGGTTTGCACAAATTCCAGAAGGAGGCTGTCTCTTCCATAATCAATCACCTTTGCCTTAAAGGTCTGTGCGATTTGAAACAGCTCCGTTTTTTCCTGCAGGGTACAGTTCTGTACCTTCACATATAAAATTTCCTTCATACGGACAAAGATATCCGTAAAATCTATGACCTTAATTACTTCCACTAGTCGATTCAGCTGTTTCTTGATCTGTTCAAAGGTTTCATCATCACTGACTGTCGCAATCGTCATTCTGGATATGGTAGGATCCTCCGTCGTTCCTACGGTAAGGCTGTCAAGATTATATGATTTCCCGGAAAATAATCCGGAAATCTTAGACAAAACACCTACCTGATTTTCCACATACAGCGATATCCAACGTTTTTTCATACCGTTACCATTCATATATCCATTCTCTCCTTCCTGTTTCAGCATCAGTTTAACAATCCATAAGCATATCCTTTAAGGTGCCGTTGGGCTGTATCATCGGATACACAAGATCCTCCGGATTTATGATAAATTCAATGATTACCGGTGTTTTCTTACTGCTCATCGCCTCGCGAAGTGCCGGCTCAATCTGTTCCTTTTCCGTTACCCGGATCCCCTTTGCCCCATAGCTTTCCGCCAGCTTTACGAAATCAGGAGTATACGTTGGACAGGATACTTCCCCGCATTTATTGCGGCAGGCAGCTCCGGCACGAAGGCAGGTCATGGCATAGCGCTTTCCATAGAACAGCTTCTGCCACTGCCGAACCATGCCCAGATTGTTATTATTGAAAATACAATTTATAATAGGAAGCTCCTCCAGTACAGCTGTTGCGATTTCCTGGATGTTCATCTGCATCCCGCCATCTCCCGAAATGGATAGTACAGGAGTATCCGGATTTCCAATTTTTGCGCCGATTGCCCCCGGAAGACCATAGCCCATCGTACCAAGACCTCCGGACATCAACAGCTTCTTCTTGTTAGTCAGCTCGATAAACTGTGCTGTAAACATCTGATGCTGTCCGACATCGGTGACAACGATCAGCTCCTCAAATACCCGGTTGATAGTTTCGATGATGTCCTGCGGGGTCAGATACGGCTTCTTTTTCATCATGAGTGGATGCACGCTTTTCCATGCATCGATTTCATCCAGCCACTTTTTTGTATTATATTCATGCACATATTCCAGCATTTTATTGATTGCTTCTCTGGCATCCGCAACAATCGGGATGTCTACCTGTATATTTTTAGAGATCGCGGCAGTATCAATATCAATATGCACTATTTTGGCATTGGGCGCAAAGGAATGCAGCTTTCCCGTGATCCGGTCATTGAATCTTGTACCGATGGAAAACAGCAGATCGCACTCATTTACGGCCATATTACAGGCATAGGCACCATGCATTCCGATATTCCCCACATACAGCGGGTGATTGCTTGGAATTGCCCCCTTCCCCATAATTGTTGTTATGACAGGTATATTCGTTTTATTAACCAGCTTTGTAAAGTCCTCATTTGCATGGGCAATATTCACACCGCCCCCGGCAAGAAACAATGGACGTTTTGCCTTTCCCAGCATTTTGATAGCACGCTTCAGCTGACCAATATGCACTGCAGTATTGGGCTTATATCCCCGAATATTCACCTTATCCGGATAATCTGCTTCTCCCAGCTCTCCCATAACATCCTTTGGAAGATCGATCAGCACCGGACCGGGTCTTCCGCTTGCCGCTATATAAAAGGCTTCTTTGATAATACGTCCCAGGTCTTCCCTTCTGCGAACCGTGACACCGTATTTAGTGATACTGCGGGTGATTCCCACAATATCCACCTCCTGAAACGCATCATTTCCGATTAAATTTCGGGCAACCTGTCCGGTAAAGCATACTAGTGGAACACTGTCATAATAGGCAGTCGCAAGACCGGTCACAAGATTTGTCGCACCCGGGCCACTGGTAACGAGACATACCCCTGTTTTCCCTGTAGAACGTGCATAGGCATCCGCTTCATGAACAAGAGCGATTTCCTGCCTTGGAAGAATGATTTTTATACTGTTCTGCTTATATAATTCATCACTGATGTCAATGGTACAGGCGCCCGGATAAGCAAACAGCGTATCCACACCCTCTTCCTGAAGTGCCTTTACCAACAACTTATTGCCACTGATTTTCTTCATATGCATACCTCCCTAATCTATCTTATTACTACTTTAACACAATACAGGCACTATGAAAACACTTTAAACCTGCTTGTTTAAGACATTTTTGTGACAAAAACCGTAGGATTCAGCAAATTCAAAAAAAAACTATGAAAAATGCTATTTCACAGGCAATTTATGTGCAAAGAAGCTGATGTACAAAAAAGCAGATACCATATAAAGTATTGAATACTGCATATACTATCTGCTTACATTATAAAAACATTTTGTTGCTCACACTAATTCAGACATCTCTATATTCTATTGTATCAATACGTTAGTATTTCAATACCATGTTCTGTGACCAGGAGGGTATGCTCCCACTGGGCACTTAATGAACCATCCTCTGTATAGGATGTCCATCCGTTATCTTCATCAATATATAAATGATAATCTCCTACATTGATCATGGGCTCAATCGTAAATACCATACCGGGAGCCAGCACCATACCACTGCCTGCACGACCGACATGACCGATTACCGGATCCTCATGAAACTCCTTGCCAACACCGTGTCCGGCAAAATCCACAACAACGCTGTATCCCCTGCTTGTCGCATATTTATGAATGGCGGCACCGATATCACCGACATGTCCCCATGGCTTGACGGCATCCATGCCAATGTTCAGACATTCCTTTGTGACCTCAACCAGATTTCTTGCCTCTTCACTGACCTCCCCGATTATAAACATACGGGAAGCATCGGAATAGTAGCCATGAAAGATTGTTGATACATCGACATTTACAATATCGCCTTCCTGCAGGATAATACTGTCATCCGGAATACCGTGACAGACCTCATCATTCACAGATGTACAGCAGCTTTTCGGAAATCCTTCATAATTCAATGGTGCAGGAATCGCACCATGGGAAACAGTATAATCATATACCAGACGATCAATTTCACCGGTACTCATACCGGGACGAATATGCTTTGCGACATGATCCAGTACTCCTGTATTGATATTCCCACTTTTCTTAATACCGATGATATCTTCCTTGTTTTTAATCAGAGAGCGATCCGGTACAATATGTCCTTCCCTGGCCAGCTTTGCGAGCTTTTCATCAAATTTTTCATGGCACTGCTTATATTTCTTTCCACTGCCGCACCAGCAGCGTGTATTTCTATGCATTTCCATATAGACACCTCTTTTCAACCTCTATAGTATAGCACTTATTTCTGTACTTTTCACATGAAAACATGCGAAAGAAAGGGAAATAAAGTCCTTCTATATCATCTATGCCTTATAGCATTATGCATTTTGTATAACCATGTACGCAAAACATTATTTCCTTACGATACGGTTTCGGTATCGTGGTATAATAAGGATAAAGTTAAGGAGCTGATCATATGAAACGTCTGCCGATTGGAATAGAAGATTTCAAGGAACTGATTGACAAAGACTGTTATTATGTAGACAAAACATCATTCATTACAGACATTATAAATGAAAAGGTCGCATTATATACCAGACCGCGCCGTTTTGGTAAAACACTGAATATGAGTATGCTATATTATTTTTTCTCAATGAAGCAGAAGGATAATGCTTATCTTTTTAACGATATGGATATTGTCAATCATACAGACTCATTACAATACCAAAATCAGTATCCGGTCATTTTTATTACTCTGAAAGATATGAAAAAACACACGTTTGAAAATCAAAAGGCGATGTTCGCTATCCTAATCCAGGATATTGTCAGAAAAAATCAGGAGTTACTCGAAAGTGAGGAATTAAATACCTTCGATAAAGAACAGCTTATAGCATATTATCGTCGTACACAAAGTGATGTAGATCTGCAGAATGCATTAAAGTTTCTTTGCGGTTGCTTGAAGCAGCATTATCATAAAGATGTTATTCTTTTGATTGACGAATACGATGTTCCGTTACAAAGCGCATATTTAAAAGGATATTATGATGAAATGGCAGACTTTTTAAGCGGTATGTTCAGTGCTGCCCTAAAAACAAATGATGCATTGGAAAAAGGGATTCTGACAGGCTGCCTGAGAATTGCGAAAGAGTCGATCTTCACTGGCTTAAATAATTTTAGTGTATATTCCATTTCTGAAGATCAATCCAGTACATCCTTTGGATTTACACCAAAAGAAACGATAATACTCCTTGAACACTACGATTTGAAATCCTATGAACAAACCATAAAAGAATGGTATGATGGGTATCTATTCGGAAACAAAGAGATATACAATCCATGGAGCGTACTGAAATATGTTCAAAAAATCAAGCAGGGAAACGATACACCGGAATCCTTCTGGGCAAATACGAGTGGAAATGATATTATCTATCAGTACATTCAAAAAGCAAATTCACATATGAGAGAGGATTTTGATTTATTGACATCCGGTAAGATGATTGAAAAAGCCATAAAACATGAGCTCACCTACCGTGAAATGGATAAAATACAGAACATTTACAGCTTTCTTCTATTCACGGGTTATTTGAAAGTCATAAAATGCATAGATGAAGAAAAGAGTATATACCAGCTGATGATTCCTAACAAAGAAATCAACAGAATTTATACCCTCATATTTGAAGAATGGTTTCAGGAACAAACGGAGGCACATGCTGAGAATTTCGCTGAAGCCTTGTTGAAGGAAGATATAGAAACCGCAAATAAAATAGTAAATGACCTTCTTTTTACTTCCATCAGCTATTTTGATTATGATGAGAAATTCTATCATGGCATTTTAATAGGCTTGTTATGCAATTATCGCATCATGTCTAATCAGGAGTCCGGTTTGGGAAGATTCGATATAGCGGTTGCGCCTCGTTCCTTAAGTGATCGGGGGATGATATTAGAACTAAAAACAGCTACTTCCCTTGCGGAATTAAAAAACACGGCAAAGCACGCATGTAAGCAGATAAAGGATAAACAATATATAGAAGGTATGCTGGCGGAGGGTTATGAGGATATTATCGGCTATGGCATCGCTTTTTATAAGAAATTCTGTGTTATTGAGGCTTTAAAGGATAGCACGGATACTATTGTAAACGATACGAGCATTCAATAGTTCATTATTCCAAAAGGATTGCGGACCCGCAATCCTTTTTTTATATCTAATAATTTCAAGATGCCTCTTTTCCTGCATCCTTCAGCTTTTCATGCTCCTCCTGCTCCAGTTCTTTTCTGGCAAGACGCTTAAAATCCGCATCTCTTGTTTTTCTTCTAGGAAGGAATTGTCTGGTAAAAGCACCCTTTCCACGCTTTTTCACATAAAAATAGCCAAGGATAGAAAATGTAGAGGCGCCTATAAAATTCACAAGCAAATCCTCCATAGTATCAATCAGTCCGATATCCAGATAACCGTTAAATCCCAGCTCTTTGCCATTTACCGCAACGGAATGGATCCCGTCAATCGTAATTGGTATATTGCTGTTGGTTGGATCCAGCATAACCGTTGTTATACTTTGCACGATCGTATCCTTCTGCATATCCGTCCCCATGAAGGTATCCATACCAAATTCAAAGAATTCCCATACAACACCGATTGTCATGGAAAAACAGAAAGCAACCAGTGCCATAAACACAGGGGAAAGACGAAACTGCAGACGATCATCATTATTCAAAAGATCCACAAGTGAAAAACCGATTGCCGCCGCAAGAAAGCCGTTCAGCGTATGCAGGATGGTATCCCACATGGGAATCAGGATATAAAAAGACTGGATTTCTCCGAGAATTTCTGCGGAAAAGATAAATAGCAGGATGATAATTTCCAATGCTGTTGGCAGTTCGATTTTCAGCTCTACCTGTAGAAAACTCGGTACTATCAGCAAAATCAGTGTTAACAGGCATAAAAATACATTTTCAAAATTCCTGTTGAATATCTGAAGAATCATAACAAGAATTACAAGTGCGCGCAGGGTTAGGTATACAAGAAACGATTTCCTATGCTCCTTGATCTCCATCTTGATTGCTTTTTTCATTGTCTGGTATTTTTTCGACATAAAACACCTCCTGAATTTTATTACAATCATATAGAATTCTGAAGGAAATTTCAATAATTCTTTTTAATATATTTAAAAAACAAAAAAATAAATTAAAATCATATTTATTAAAAGGTTATAAAATATTGTTTTCATAATTTAATTTAAATAGAAACAGTTAAACTATGTTATAATTATGATTTTTAAACCAACTCAGAACCTATATTTTACTCCGAAGTTTACTAAGTTATAACTTACTAAGTTGTAACTTAGTAAACTAATATGCCTCATAAATTATCAATATAAAAAGTCTCCATATTCTTCCGCATGATAGACAGATTATAGAAATTCATCCTTGTGTGAATGTTATGTTAACTGTATAATTCGCTTCCATATCATGTAAGCATATTTTATGTGATCAATCATAGATTTCAGATAATCATAAAATATCCTGTCACAATCACCATAACAGGATATCTTATTTCTCTATTAGATTATTTGTTACTTTGCTTCATTTAGGTCCTGTTTCAATCCCGAAGAAACACATTGCTCTGCCTTCCATGCTTTATCTGCACATCCCAGAATTTTAATGAAATGCTTTGCTGTTTCCTTATATCCTTCCTGCAGCATCGGCATTAAGGCATAGATATTATTCCCCTCCATACCGACTTCCTGTATTTTATTATACGCTCCGCGGAATAAATCATTGGCTACATTCACCTTACTGATACCCAGACGGCATGCCGTTGCCAGATTCTCATCACCGGTACCGCTGCCACCATGCAGCACCAATGGCACCGGAACTTTCTCTGCCAGCTCTTTTAAAAGATCAAGACGAAGCTTTGGCTCTCCTTTATAAACACCATGTGCGGATCCGATGGCCACAGCCAGACAGTCAACGCCTGTCTCCTTCACATAACGGACTGCTTCATCCGGCTGCGTTAGGGCTGCAATACCATCAACAGCATAATTCTCACCGACACCGACATGACCTAGCTCTGCCTCTACACCGACACCCGCAGCATGTGCAATTTTCACAAGCTCCTTCACCTGTGCGACATTTTCCTCATATGGAAGAGAGGAGCGATCGACCATGATGGTATGAAAGCCGGCATGGATTCCTTTCACCGCATCCTCAAAGGTTGCACTGTGATCCAATATAAACGCTACCGGTACGCTCGCTTTGATCGCAAAATCATGCAGCATGCGGCCAAAATACTGCATATCTTTATTATGACCCCAGCCACAAAGCATAATCAGGGGGGCATTCATTTCCTCAGCCGCTTCCACGCATGCTCTCAATGAAAGCTCATCTACAGCTGATAAAGCCGGTACTCCGTAATGTCCCTCTTTTGCCTGTTGCAGGATTTCTGCCATACTTACTAACATCTTATATTCCTCCTTAAGTTAAAATGTGATAATAATACGAAATGTATCCGGACGTATTGCTGCTTCAAACGCTTCCTGTGCCTGATTGCACGGATATACTCCGGAAACCAATTTTTCTGGATCAATCAACCCTTTACTTAACATATTGACCGCCCGCTGAAAGGAACGTACGCTTGGACTTACTGCTCCTGTAATAACCGTTTCACTGGAATGCAGCCAGTTTGGACTGATTTCAATCGGCTTATCAGGATGCTGTGAGCTGTACATGACGCATCTTCCCAAGGGTGCTGTCATCTCCACAGCCTGCTTAGCAACAGCACTGATCGGTGTTGTGTTAAAGACAGCCTCTGCACCGATACCATTCAGATTTTTTATGTAATCAACCGGATTTGTTTCCATCGGGTTGATAGTATCATCACATCCCAGTGTCTTTGCCAGAGCACGACGTTTAGCATCCGGCTCACTCATGATAACGCGTGCACCCGACAGCTTGGCACAGAGTACATGTAGCATTCCCATGATGCCTCCACCTAACACCGCTACATCATCTCCCAGTGCAATCTGTCCACGTTCAATCGAGTTCAGCACACATGCCAGCGGTTCGCTGAACACCGCTGCTGTATCAGAGAGTGATTCCGGCAGCAGGTAAGCCTGAGAGGGATCAATATTCAGATATTCTCCAAGCCCTCCTGTACCTGGTATTTCCATTTCCTTATCAAACGGCGCATTGATATCTACGCACAGATTCTCTTCACCATGACGACAGAAATAACATTTTCCGCAAACCTGAATCAAACGAGCTGTCAGCTTCCTTCCGATCGGAAACTCTCGTTCACTTACCCCCTCCCCAACGGCCGCAACGCTTCCGACAATTTCATGTCCTCCAACAAATGGCAGCGGCATTTTGGACTCCCGTGTAAACACACGCTGTTCCCAGGTACATAATGCACATGCTTTGATATGCATCAGTATTTTGCCCGGCTTTACATCAGGACGCCGAACCTCTTTCACCTCAACCTTATGGTCATCCGTAATCGCTACTACCTTCATTTTCTCATTCATATGCTGTCCTCCATTCTTTTCCATCATATAATTCCTGATACATTGCTTTTAATTCAGCTGCAGAGAAGGTCTTTGGTGCACACTGCACATTGGCATCCTGCATCGCCTGCTTCACATAGGTATCAATTTTACACATATAAGTCTTACGATCAATACCTGCTTCCTGTAGGGTAACCGGCATCTCTATTCTTCGATACATCTCCCATATCCTTGCTATCAGACGCTCCTGCTTTTCCATAGAGGTCCCGCAGATTCCCAGCTGATCAGCCACTTCCTCATATAAAGGCTGCGGCAGCAGATGACACATTGTATACGGCAGGATAAGCCCCGTCATAAGTCCATGTGGCTTTCTGAAATCACCACCGGCCTGATCCATTCCATGCGCCATACCGGTTATGGAGTTATTGATACATGCACCTGCAATCGTTGCACTCAAATGGATATCACGACGTGCATTCAAATCACCATTGCAGGAAGCCTCCAGCTGTTTTATAATCTGCACAGCGGCCTGCACACTTTGCATCCGTACCATATCCGAAGCCAGAACAGAAATACCCGCCTCCAATGCATGGGCAAGAGCATCACATCCGGAGAATGCAATGACGTGCTTGGGAAGACTTACCAACAGCTCATAATCAAGAATGGCTGTGCTTGGCATGATTTCATTGCTTAAAACCATGCACTTTCTTTTCTCTGTATCCTTAACTACCGCACAACCCGTTGTTTCAGAGCCTGTCCCACTAGTTGTAGGAATGGCAATCAGTTCCTTTTCCTTTGTGAATGATTCTACAGCATATGGTGCAAATGCCTGTTCCCAAGTGTAATCAGGGAATTCTGTAAACAGCCATAGTACCTTCGCACTATCCAGGACGGAGCCGCCTCCGATTGCCACAAATACATCCGGATCAAAGCGCTGCGCTTTTCGAATGGCCGGTTCCAGAAGCTCTGTGGTAGGCTCCTGCGGCATATTACAGAGGACTTCATAATCGCAGTCCTTTAAAAGCTCATCAAACAGCTTTGTTTCAAGCTGTAATGCCTTCAAAACATTTTCATCGACAACCAAGCCGATTTTTTTATCCTTCCACCGTTGTACTTCACGAAGTGCACCATTTCCCATGATATACTTCGTTGTTTGGTATTGTTTAATCTGCATCTATTGCCTCCCTATACACTCAAAATTCCCGTTAATCCGCCAATAATGCCAATAGCGATTATGACCAGCATAACCAAAACACTTGATTTCCCTGCTTTCAGCAGCTTGTAGCAGCCCAGTGTTAACAGCAGCGGAAGCATACTTGGAAGTATGGTATCGAATAGCTGCTCCTGCATGGAGAAGCTTCCCTCTGCCTGTGGAATGCTGATACCGCATTTCATTGTCACAAAATTAACGACCAATGCCCCCAGTACCATACATCCCATAATGCCCGCTGCGGATATCAAACGCTTGATAACACCATTCTCCAGCATACTGAGAATTGCATCGGAGCCTTTACGATAGCCCAGTAAAAATCCAAAGCGTGATATAGCAAATACAATAATCGCCATAACCAATGAGAATACAAAGGGAATAACCCAGTTGCCACCTTTTGCAAAATCTACAGCGAATGCAATCAGTAAGGGGAGAATGACCCCCTGTATCAAGGTATCACCAATACCTGAAAGAGGACCCATCAGTCCGGTTTTAATTGAGGTGACTGCATCATTATCAAGTTCAGCTCCCAATGCCTTTTGTTCTTCCATCGCCAGAACCAATCCGACAATAGATGACCCTAAACAAGGCTCACAATTAAAGAAGCTGGTATGACGCTGCATAGCTTCTATACGTAAATCCTTATCATTTTTGTAAAGCTTACGCAAGGCCGGTGTCATGGCATGAAGGAAGCCGATTCCCATCATACGCTCATAATTGTAGCAAGCCTGATTATTAAACAGCCATAGCAGCCAGGCTCTATTAACCTCTTTACTTGTAAGCAGATTTTTCTTATCTACAGTATCACTCATACCGCATTACCTCCTGTACTCTCTTTTTTCTGTGTATAGACGATTGCAATACAAAGAGATATAAATCCAATCGCGATCATACTCAGTCCCGAATAAACAGAAATCAAGAAGCCGATGAAGAAAAAGATTTTTGCTTCTCCTTTGAAAATATACATCAGAGTCAAGCCTATACCGAGAGCAGGCATCATTCCTCCGATAATCATGAGAATATTTAAAACCGTCCCGCCAAGAGCATCAATAATCCCCTGTATATAGCTGGCTCCGAAATAGCATGCCAGCATACATGGAACAAAGGTAAGCACAAACAGCATCAGCTGCGGCAGCAATACAGACGGAATCCAAATTTTCCCAGCCTCGCCTTTTTCTGCGAGATGATCTGCCATATGTGCAAATACCGAATCCAGTGTCAGACGTCCGAACCACAGCAAGGTCCCAATCAATCCGATAGGGACAGCAATCGCCAGAGCAGCTTCCGTATCCAGCCCCCCTGTAATTCCCAAAGCGGCTCCCAAAATCCCAGCTAAACACATATCTCCGGGTAAAGCACCACCTGCGGATATAAACCCGACATACATCAGATTTATGGTAGCTCCTATCATAGTTCCCTGTGCGGGATCACCAAGAATCATTCCTGTCAGACAACCGCTTACCAACGGCCTGTAGACGGAATAATAACCAACCGGTCCTGCAATGATCGAGCTATTCCCCAAATAATAAATAATCCCCAGTAAAACAGCCTGTAAAATACTCATAAATACTTCTCCTTTCCTATCCGCTTATCATTTTACCAACATCACTTGGCGACTCATTCGGTACCAGCTGATAATACATCGGTATATGCTTATTCATGATGCGCTGCATACACTCGATTTCTTCTTCACTTGCTGATACATTGCGATTAAATTTCCTGCGGCCTGACTTTGCCCCCATTCCCCCCAGAATCACTTTATCCAGCAGAATACCTTCATCAAGTAAAGCCTCAACCACCTGTGGAGTCTTTACCAAAATGATAATTCGTTCTTTGTCCTCAGCCTCCTTTTTCAACTCACACACTCCGTTTTCTATATTGTATATATCAATACGAATATCAGAAGGTGCTGCTGCTTTAATGATTTTCTGCAGGAAAACATCCTTCACCAGTGCCTCATCAATGATTACAATACGATTACCCTCAGTCTGCTTTACCCATGCCGTAACAACCTGCCCATGAATAAGACGGTCATCAATGCGGCATAACACAATATGTTTCATGTTTAGTCCTCCTTCAGCATTTCATTAACATGAATGAGCGTTTTCATTCCCTGTGACATTATGTGTGCGATCATCATCTTCAGCTCCATCTGCGTTCTTGAACAGAGAATCTCTAGTAAAATGGGAAGATTGATTCCTGTTAGGTGCTCAAATGTGTGATCCTTCATCAATGACGCTGTAACATTAAACGGACTTCCGGAACGCATATCTGTTAGAATCAATACTTCACTTCCTTTCCGCGTACAGCTGATTGCCTGCAAAATAGAGTCCCTCAGATGTTCGACGCTTTCACCTAAATAGAAGCCGAATGCCTGTACGTTTTCCTGTTCCCCCATGATGAGTTCACTGCTTGCCAGCATCGCTTTTCCATATTCGCCATGTGTAACGATTATGATATCAATCATATACAGCTTCCTCCTTTTCCTTTCTGATGTCATCTTATCATCGTCCCTTTCAGGTGGTCAAAAAAGTCCCTGTTTCAACACACTCAGGAAAGCGTGTGAAGAAAAAAGAAACAGATTTACCAGCTTTTATTCCGATAACTTCCAGTGCAAGCATACACAATATGTATACATTGTAAAAAGCAGACACACTTTTAGACTTTTTTATGCATTTTTATTCTTACTGTGTTATTATGAAGAAGAAATCAACACAAAAAAATTAAGGAGGTCGTGATTTCATGAGTAAACGCAAGGAACTGATTCTGAAAGCAATTTATGCGCACACCTTGGAATGTCTGGAGGATAAGCAGTATGATAAGCTTGGAATGGATGCCTCCTCTTTGGCGATGGATTTGCGGCTTGATCGATCAAATGTATCCAGAGATCTCAACCTCCTGCATCAGGAAGGCAGACTGATCAAGCTCAATGGCAGACCAACACTATATGTTTCACGCCAGCTTTTGATGAAGTATTTTCCCGAGCAGAACATACCCGCCGTTCTTTCCAAGGATCAGCAGCTTACCGATTTTCTGACCAAGCAGCAGCGTCAGAATGAACAAACGCAGATGAAAGAATCTCTGGATACATTGATTGGAAAAAACATCGGTGAAAGTATGTATGAGCCGATTCAAAAAGCTAAAGCAGCAATGAATTACCCATATAGCGGATTAAATACCATTATCGAGGGGCAGGAGGGAACCAACCGGAAGAGTTTTGCACAGCTCATGTTTCTATACGGCAAACAGAATGGACGATTTTCTTCCTTTCATTCTCCGATTATTGCAGACTGCAGCCTTTTAAAAAATTATTCTGTTCATGATTTGGATTTGTATGTATTCGGAGAAATCATCGACAGCCGACTGCGCCGCGGTCTGGTGGAAAAAGCTAGGCAGGGGATGCTCATACTGCTTCATTTCGAACAGCTTCCCGATTTAATAAAGATAAAGATATGCAATGCAATAACAGAAGCGCAGTACCATCCACTCAACGCTGTCAATCGCAGATTTACATTTCAATGCCAGGTGATTATCACGACCTCCTCACCTGAATTAAAAGAGGAATCCATGATCCGCCGCTGTTTTCCAACGCTGATTTCCCTGCCTTCACTACAGCAGCGTACACTGGAAGAGACCGTTATGCTGGTTCTTAAGCAGTTTCAGGAGGAGGCTTATTTCATCAAGCGAGCCATTCGCATATCAAAGGGAATTTTGAGCTGCTTCGCAATGTCCTCCTATAAGGGAAATCTGCCGCATTTAAAAGCTGAGATACGCAGTGCATGTGCAAATGCCTATACCCGTTTGATAAAAGAAAATCCCTTATGTATCACTTTGGATTTCGCCGATATATCAAACACGGTACTATCCGATATTTATGATGTAAACGAGCGTTATCAGCAGTTGAATACGATTTTAGCTTTATTTACACATAATGATTTCTACTTTTCCACGATGAAAGAGAATGAAGAATTACAGATGCTCTATCATATCAATGAGGAATTGAATCAGAAAAAAAACATTTCTATAAACAATGCAAAGGGTGAAATTGTAAATCAGTGTCTGAATGATATGAATGCATTCATGAATGTTCACCTGAATACCATACGCTCTGTTTTATTGAAGGATATTTATGATTTATTATATCCTGTTTTACAGGATAAACCTATTTCGCGAAATGAAAACATACTTTATGGAATGTTAAGTAAGCTTTCTGAATTTATCTCAGCTTTCAAAGAAGACACGGTTCCGGCGATTACAGATGTTGGGGCGATCAGCATTGCACGAAAAAAAGATTACCTCTTATTTGACGAAATTCAAGAAGCTGTTTCTTCACGCTTTAATTATACCTTCACAAAATGGGAGCGTGATTATATTGCGACCTATGTTTATCTATCCAGTCAATGGCTGCAGGAAACGCAGGTACAGCTTCTGATTGTTACAGAAAATGGCCGCTCCAAGGAATATGCACGTTATCTGCATTCGCATGATTACGGGAACCAGATTCTATCTCTGGAGTTGGATACACAGGTATCCCATGATGCTCTCTTATCCATTCTGACAAAGCATGTACAGGAAAGTGATAAGGGGAAAGGCGTTTTGATCATTACGGATTGTAAGGATATCAAGCTGCTGGAGGAGGAACTACAGACTTTGTCAAATTGTCATGTACGCGTCGTCCCAGACCTTGACCTGCCGCTATTGTTAACACTGTTAAAACGTGCAAGCAGTATCGGAGCAACCTTTGAAACCATTCTTCAAAAGGATGCCGAAAATCCGATTGCTGAAACAGAAGCCAAGGACTCTGACAGCTATGCAATGCAATTGATTCAACAAATGGATGAAACCATTTTAAGCGATTCCCTTGTCTTTCTAAATCCGCGTAAGTCTTCCCAAATACTTTATAAAACATTAAATGCCATTATAAAGCAGCTGCAGCTTCCTTATTCAGACAATCTGTTGATTAAGTTTATTTTTCACTGCTCCTTTACACTGGAGCGCTGTATAAAAAATGAGCCACTTTCTTTTCCGAAGATGAAGGCATTCATAAATCGCAATAATTATGTTTACAATATCATTGAGCGGAATTTTCATGAGGTTCAGGAGGTTTTCGATTGTACGATTCCTCCTTCTGAGTTTTCATTTATCACGGAGATATTTCTGCCCTTAACAAAAGAATAACGATTATTCCTGAGCTGTTGAACATACTTTTCAATTCGCCCAAAATCCTGATAGTTTAAAAATGAGGTTATCTGTTGAACTGTTATGATTTTAAAATATAGCGCCTCTTTCGTTGAAATTTGCACCGCCATATCAGTGACGATGATAACCTCGTTGTCTTTCTGCAAAGCGATTACCACTTCATTATGCATAATTTCATCAATAAAAATATGTTAATCTACATATTTTTATCAATAAATATATGCAATTTAACACACATACAACATCAAGGGCATTTCAGAACTTCGTAAAAAAATATCATGTAAAGCATGCCTTCCTTTTTTCAAAGAAGAATACAGGAGTATCTATTGATGGAGTCATCAAACACCTGCCACTGTATATGCTGGAAATCATACTGGAGCAGGAACCGGATATGTTTTCATAAAGCAACAGGCAGATACATTTTAATCCGATATCCGGCTAAGTACCTTCTCCGGGTAAAAAAGCGGAAAGGTAAAGCAAGCCTACATACAGACTGAAGTGTGTTTCGTTGTAATAATAATCTCATATGGAGTTCAAAAAAAGACTTATACTGGTATGGAATATTATCCATCACTGTAATAAGTCTCTTTTCTTTATTAAAATCAGCTACTCAAATCTTAGCCTTCAGAATCCCCATGATTTCGTTCTTATCCTTACTCGTACGTAGCCGCTCGACCTGCTCCTGTTCCATACACACAAGCGCGATTTGTGAAAGCAACTGCATATGTACTCCATCTCTGCCTGCAATTCCAATCATGATATATGCCTTTTCTCCATCAAAATCAACCCCCTCTGGAATCTGCAGTACCGATAAGCCGGACTCGAGAATATGCTGTTCACTATTCGCTATTCCATGGGGAATCGCTACATGATTCCCTACATAGACAGATACAAGACGTTCCCGTTCCATCATATCTTCAATATAGGCCGCCTTAACATACCCCTGCTTCACAAGTATTTCACCGCATGCCTGTATGGCACTCCAGCGATCCGCGTATGCAGCCTGCAATATAATATTATCCTCCTGTAAAATAGGCTTCATCTTTTTTTCTGTTTTCATTCGGATTTTTTCAAGGAATCCACAAGTCGATCATATGCTTCAGAATTCAACAGATTATCCACCGCGTAGACTGAATTTTTCTTCCCGTTTGTCTCAAGTACATTTTTCACACGTGCTTCCAACGGCTGTGTAGTTACGATTAAATCTCCAGCTCTTGCATTTTCACAGAGCGTCGCCACAGAGGAATGCATAACTTCTATATTCAGCATGGCCTTCTGCAGCTTGGTCTTCATGATAGATTCCCCCATGACACTTGATCCCATACCAGCATCACATGCGTAAATAATTCTTTGTACAGCAGCACTATTCTGCTTTGGATCAACGACTACCGCACCTGCACCTGGCATATCGAATCCATAGTCCAGCTCAATAAGTACTGCTTCATCCTCGGTTTTATCCATTTTTAGGATGAAGCCTGCGACCAGCATAGACACCGCCATACCTGCGAAATAGGAAATAATATTAACCAGCATTGCATCCTTTGGAGAAACAGACAGCAAGGCAAAGAAGCTACCCGGTGAAATTGGCGCTACAGTTCCACCTCCGAATACCTGTATGATAAACAGAGAAACCATACTTCCTGCAATCTGTCCCAGAATAACAAGCGGTTTACTTAATACGAATGGATATACGACCTCACCGATACCACCAAAGAAGTTGATGAAGGCGGCACCAGGTGCTGCTTTTTTTGCCGTTCCCTTACCAAAGAAGGTAAATGCAAGAGCGATGCCCAATACACATCCATTATTTGCTTCTATCATAAACAGCAGAGATTTCCCTGCTTCCGCTGCCTGTTCCACACCCAAAGGAATCATAATACCATGATTCACAGCATTATTCAGGAATAATACCTTGGCTGGCTGTACAAATACAGCAATCAGTGGAAGAAGTCCTTTATTGATTAGGAAATCAACAGCTGTGCTTAAGATACCCAGCAGAAATTCAATAACCGGTACAAAGGCAAAGAAGCCCAGTACCATTAAACATACGCCTACGAGTCCCAGGGAGAAATTGTTGACCATCATTTCCATTCCCGGCTTAACTTTTCCCTCAAACAGCTTATCTACCTTTTTCAAAACCCATGCGGCCAGCGGTCCCATGAGCATTGCCCCTGCAAGCATGTTGATATCAGCTCCCAGTATTACTCCCATCGTGGCAAACGAGCCGATAACACCACCACGCTTTTTGTGTACGTTATACCCTCCAGTGTATGCAATCAGCAACGGCATCAGATATTTCATAGTCGGAGCTACCATCTGGTTCATAGTTTCATTTGGCAGCCACCCGGTCGGTATGAATAATGCAGCTAATAATCCCCATCCAATAAAGACCCCAATATTCGGCATAACTTCTGCGCTTAGGAAAGCTCCCATTTTCTGAACTTTCACTTTCTTTGAAGTATTCGTTTTCATAGTTCCTCCGTTTTTTATTATATGTTAAGGATTAAAATCATTTAATTTTATAGTTATTGCAGATTTGCATGGCGATTGTTCATATATTCTGTTGAAATCTTTTTCTCTTCCTGAAGACAGGATGTGATGGCATCCCCTATGATGAGTACCGCCTGTTCAAAGAGAGAGCCGGCATGCTGAGATGTCCTTACCTTGGTTTTTGCCGGTATACACAAATAGGTGTCGCTTATCTTGGGATTTTCACAGAGAGAGGATATCAGAACCACATGTGCCTTCTGCTTTTTTGCCGCTTCCATATGATTCAGTGTAACCTTGGTTTTTGCGCTCGATGACACCGCAAACAGAACATCGTTTTCCTGTATGGAGGGTGTAGCAGCATCCCCTGCGACATATGCTGCATAGCCTAGATGCATAAAGCGAATGGCCAGTGCCTTGACCATGTTTCCGGATCGCCCCATTCCGCTGAAGAAAATTCTATTTGCCGAAAGACAGGCGTTTGCTACAGCTTGCAGCTGCCCCTCATCCAGTGCATTCTGTATTTCCCGCAGTTCATCCAGATTCGCTGCAATGTGTCTGCCTACATTCATATCATTTGCTATCCTTACGCTTTACCGGATGGCCACCAATCGTCCCTCGCAAAGCCGCTATGCACTGCATGGATAGAGAATCTTCCTGCTGTGAACGAAATCTTGCCTGTAAGGCCGCTGAAATTGTAGGAGTAGGTACCTTCAGACGTGTTGCTTCTTCTATGGTCCATCTTCCCATACCGGAATCTGCAACGTAATCTGCAACACCCTCCAGGGCCACATCCGGCTGCAGGGCTTCAATCACTTTTCCCAGAATATGAGAACGGATGGAACAGCCATTTTGATATGCCTGAAGACTGCCGAGCACATCCACATCAATTTCAGAGGACATCAGCATTTCATATCCTTCTGCATATGCCTGCATAATCGCATATTCCACACCGTTATGTATGGTTTTCGCATAATGCCCGGCGGCCGTTCCACCACAATGAGCATAACCGCCCGGTGCAGCTAAAGATTTTATGAATGGAATCATACGCTCATAGTCTTCTTTTGTTCCGCCAATCAGCATACCACATCCCTTTTTCGCGCCGGCCACTCCTCCGCTGACGCCGATATCCATAAATCGGATATTCTTTTCCATGAGGTAATCAGCTGTTTTTTTCGTATCGCGAAAATCAGAATTTCCACCGTCGATAACCATATCGCCTTCCTTTAACAGCTCTGAAAGCTCTTTGATAATGGTATTTGTAATGGTTCCGGGCGGTGTCTGAAGCCATATAATGCAGGGCTTTTCCAATGCATTCACCATCTCCTGCATACTTGCTGCAACCTTGATCCCCCTCTTTGCAGCACGTTCACATGCCGCTTCACAGGTATCACAGCCAATCAAAGCATGTCCGTCACTGGCAGCTCTTGCGGCCATTTCCAACCCCATTTTTCCTAAACCGATAAATCCGATTTGCATACGCCTTATCTCCTTTTATCATCAGTCGTTATAATTCTTGAATTTCTTCATATTGGTGCTGATTTCTAAAAGCTTCTCTGCAACGGTATCCTGTGACTGCATGCAGAAGCCAACATATAGAACATCAACAAGACTGTATTCTGCTATTCTGGAGATCAGCGACTGCGGCTTATAGCTGAAATTTCTCGACAGCGTATATAAGCATACATCCGCCAGCTTTGTTAAAGGAGATTGAGAGAACTGTGTGATTGCAATAATCTTCATGCGATTTTCCTTTGCTACCTTCAATGCGGCATTTAGCTCCGTATTGGCTCCCTCATTGCTTACAACAATAATGGCATCCTCTTCATTTCCCACTGAGGAAACAACCGCCTGTGTATGCACATCTGTAATCAGCTCCACCATCATGCCGATACGCATGAATTTATGGTAAGCATCCTGTGCAACGCTGGCAGAACCGCCAACACCTGTGAAGATGACTCTTCTTGCATCCCGAATGATTTGAAATGCTTCTTCCAGATCATCCTCGCGAATAATTTTGCCGATATCCTCAATCGTCTCGATGTTTTTCTGTAGAACCTTCTTTGAAACGGTGAGAATATCGTCATCCTCCTCCACACGTACATATTGGGAGCTTTCGCTGGCTTCCATATCTCTTGTAATCGCCAGCTTTAAATCCTGCAGCTTATCGTAGCCCATTTTTTTTACAAAACGGGTGATTGCCGCAATGCTCGTTCCAATATCTTCTGAAATATCCGTTATGGACATGCGTGTGAATCTATCCGGATGCTCTTTCAGATATGTTACGATTTTTTGATCGGATTTCGTCAGTGCATCCTCCATATTCGTCAGCTGTTTTTCAAATAATGCCAATTTTGTTGTATTCATTTGTATCTTCCTTTCCCTCCAGAATAGCATCAACCTTCTTTCTTCATGCAGCGCAGCCCGGGTAAGCGTTCACATGATGATCAGGAACAATTGTTCACAACGTTATTGTAAATTATTATCATTATTGTGTCAATATATTTTGATAATAATTTACATTATTGTTTTTTAAATCCTTCCTCTGAATTCATATTCATATGAAAATAATACCGTATTTATCGTATGAATGAAGGTGATTTTCAGTTTATACCTTATTCCTTATTATAACATGTGCGATATAGATTATCATATAAGCGTGATAATTATTTTCATTTTCCTAACCAATATAATCTCTCTTGTTTTTCAGGTCGATAATTCCATCCTGTTTTCACAGACTTGATGCATACGAAAAAGAGAATCCAAAGCATCTATTGAACTAGAAGCTATGAATTCCCTTTATGTATAGTACCTATAGTTGCGTAAAGTACCATTAAAACCAAAATATCTTTATGATGATCAAGCTAATGTTATTAAAGCTGCATTATGTTCATTTTAGAACAATCCCTCAATATGCCCCTTTTCATCGATATCCATGTTATTTGCCGCAGGCACCTTTGGAAGACCCGGCATCGTCAGTATCTTTCCCGTTAATGCAACCAGGAAACCGGCACCAAGACTCGGGCGCAGCTCACGAACCGTAATCGTAAAATCCTTTGGAGCCCCATATACCTTCGCATCATCGGACAGTGACATCTGCGTTTTCGCCATACAGATCGGCATCTTATCCCAGCCAAGGGAAGTATACAACGCAATTTGTTCCTTCGCCTCTTCTGTAAATGCCACTTCTTTTGCGCCATACACCCTGGTCGCAATTGCTGTAATTTTTTCCTCAATGCTTTGTTCCACATCATACAGCGGAGCATAGCTGTTTTCCTCTGCACAAAGCTCCACCAGCTGATTGGCTAGATCAAGCGCGCCTTCTCCGCCCTTTGCCCATACCTGAGAAAGGCTCATCGGATGCTGATGCTCTTTACACCAGTTCTGTAATGCTTTCACCTCTGCAGGAGTATCGCTCGCAAATTCATTGATTGCTACGATATAAGGCAGTCCGAACTGCTTTACTGTATCAATGTGCTTTGCAAGATTTTCACACCCTGTCAGCATCGCTTCCACATTTTCATCCTTCAAATCCTCATATGCTACATTGCCGTGCTGCTTCAAGGCACGAATGGTTGCTACAATTACCACTGCATTTGGCTTCAGCCCACCGAAGCGACACTTGATATCCAGGAACTTTTCAGCTCCAAGATCAGCACCAAAGCCTGCCTCTGTCACCGTATAATCCGCAAGCTTCAGACATGTTCTTGTCGCAAGAATGGAATTACAGCCATGAGCGATATTGGCAAACGGACCGCCGTGAATCAGTACAGGATTATGTTCCAGTGTCTGTACCATATTCGGTTTGATGGCATCCTTCATAACCATTGCCAGAGCCCCTTCAATGCCAAGGTCCTTTACATAAATCGGCTCCTTCTTTGAATTAAATGCCACCAGCATATTGCCGAGGCGCTCCTTTAAATCCATCAAAGAAGTAGACAGACAAAGAACTGCCATCACCTCACTGGCCACCGTGATATTGAAGCCGTCCACACGTTCCACACCATTCGCCTTCGGTCCCTGTCCAATCGTAATGTGACGCAGCGTACGATCGTTCATATCCAGACAGCGTTTCCATGTGATGTTTTCTATATCGATATCCAGCTCATTTCCCTGATGAATATGATTATCCAGACATGCGGAAATCAAATTGTTTGCTGTTGTGATTGCGTGCATATCCCCGGTAAAATGCAGGTTAATATCCTCCATTGGTACAACCTGGGCATAACCGCCGCCGGCAGCTCCACCCTTCAGACCGAAAACCGGACCCAGACTTGGCTCACGAAGCGCGATCATCGTCTTTTTCCCCAGCCGGTTTAACGCATCCCCCAAACCAACAGTCGTTGTGGATTTTCCTTCCCCGGCCTTTGTCGGATTGATTGCGGTCACCAGAATCAGCTTACCATCTTCCTTGTCTTCATTTCTATGCAGCAAATCGAGAGATATCTTTGCCTTATAATTACCATAGTATTCCAGGTCCTCTTCACCCACACCGATTTTTGCCGCAATATCACGAATATGCTCCATTTTACATTCCTGCGCAATTTCTAAGTCTGTTTTAAACATAGCTTCCTCCTTGTATATTTCTCTTATCCTTATTCAGTAAGCTTCATCAAGCCCCACAGATCATTCTGCTTCGCAAATACAACCCTCTGACTTGGTGCTGTGATACTTTCGATGCCTTCATACAAATATTCTTTCTGGTCCTTCGTATATAGTCCAATATACGGCTTTTTCTCTACCTTCACATAGGTATCATTCAAAACATCTGCCGCAGCATACGCAAAATCGCTTATCAGCTTCCCTGTTTTATCCATGATAGCCCATTTTCCATCCTTTTTTACAGCATTTAAAGCTTCCAGTGCCATATGGGGACGATATACACGCTCCTTCATATGTACAGCTTCATATACGGTTTCCGAATGCAGCTTTCCCTTAGTGACAAGTACAAATCCTTCCTCTGTTCTACTATCCTTTCCGTCTTCCTCACCTGTTATTTTCAGATTGACTGGCAGGAAGAAGACATCTGCCTTTATATCAGCACAGATCGTTTCCAAATCCGTTTTTTCCTCTACATATGTGGATGTATTCATATCATAGCGAATAGCATAAACATTTTCACCTTTATCATCAACATAGTAGCTGGTCTGCGGCCCAACAATCCCTGTCCAACAGCCCTGATCATAGCCCTCAACATGGAGTAGCTGTGAGAGATATTTCAAATCTCCATCACCGCCTTCCATGACACCATAAGCATCATCTATGAAGCAGGTCTGAAACTTATACTTCATAGCAAGCAGAAGATCGCCATTGGCATTTATGAAGCCTTCCCTGTTTCCATCATTCACAAGAAAGCCCTTGTCGTACAAAGCGATTGGATCCGTTTCATATGCAGCAAACGGTTCTTTCACCCAGCTAATCTGCTGTATCTCCCCCTCAGATACCTGATCTGCTTCCTTCTTTGGCATCTCCTTTGATGTGCATCCAAGAAGTGCCATGCCTATGCACACAGATGCAAAAAGCGGCTTCCAGTTTCCCATAGCTACATATCTTTCTTTCCAATATCATTTCTGTAAAAGAGCTTATCACAGTGAATTCTATGTACATCCGCATATGCTTTTTCATATGCTTCCTCCAGTGTATCCGCTGCAGCGCACACGCACAGAACACGACCGCCGTCCGTTACCAGACTGCCTTCCTTTTCTGCCGTCCCCATGTGAAATACCATGGAATTCACATTCTCCAAATTTTCAATCACAGCGCCCTTTGTACTGGAAGCAGGATAACCCTCACTGGCCATAACAACACCAAGCGTAACCCTGTCGTCCCATTCCAGCTCTGTCTTGGAATGGTTCATAATATTCTCAATCACGTCACAGAAATCCGTTTTCAGCCTCGGCAGGATAACCTCTGCCTCCGGGTCACCAAAGCGTGCATTGAATTCGATTGTTTTAACACCATGCTTTGTCAGCATCAGCCCGCCGTACAGAAATCCGGTAAACGGATGCCCTTCCTTCACCATTGCCTTCGCCATCGGTATCATAACTGCATTCATCGTTTCCTCAATAATATCCGGTGTTATCTTCTTAACAGGAGAGTAGACACCCATACCACCGGTATTTGGACCTTTATCACCGTCATACGCCGCCTTATGATCCTGTGCAACCTCCATCGGAAGAACCAGATCATCACATACAAAGCAAATCAAGGAGAATTCAAAGCCCTCCAGGCATTCCTCGATAACAACACGGTTTCCCGGAATACTGAACGCGATTTCGATTGCATCCAATGCTTCCTTTAATTCATAAGCAACCGTAACACCCTTTCCTGCCTTCAAGCCGTCTTCCTTTATGACAATCGGCACGCCCTGATGCTCCACATAGCCGATTGCATCCGCTTTATTGTCAAAGGTCTGGTAGCTTGCTGTCGGAATACCATACTTCGCCATGATTTTCTTCGCAAAGTCCTTGCTGGACTCCACCTGTGCCGCATCCTTTGTCGGTCCGAATATCTTTAGTCCCTCTGCCTGAAACGCATCAACGATTCCCAGTGACAGCGTAGCCTCCGGTCCGACTATCGTTAAATCTATTTCCTGTTCCTTTGCAAATGCGGTTAAGCCCTTTACATCACTGTCCGCAATATTGACACACTCCGCAAGCTCTGCCATTCCGGGATTTCCCGGAGCTGCATAAATCTTCTTTACCCGGCCGCTTCTGCTTACCGCATGAACCAGTGCATGCTCTCTTCCGCCTTTACCGATTACCAATACTTTCATCAAACAATCGCTCCTTCCGAAACATAAAAAGCATGAAAAGTCACAGTAAACCTTCCATGCATTGAGCCAAAAAGTTTACTTGTAGTTCGCCAATTTACGGTCGGCGAGTAGAGACGAATCATCCAATCATGTTTCTATACAAGTAATATTTCCACTCTTATTTTACTTTATTTTGTACAACATTACAATTCCATTTCAGGAAAGTTTCGGGAAAGCACTCAATCTATAATCACATGATAGTCTATTCCGAATTCTTTATGAATCGGCAGCACCTGTTCCCCATAATAAATT
Organism: Clostridium sp. HGF2; assembly: GCF_964240115.1. Lineage (NCBI taxonomy): Bacteria > Bacillati > Bacillota > Clostridia > Eubacteriales > Clostridiaceae > Clostridium > Clostridium sp. HGF2. The sequence continues at coordinate 38,485 of NZ_CAXSSO010000001.1, read as the reverse complement.
TCCTTTCTTCCATCCTTTTCAAACGTATATTTCAGATTGGTATAAATATAATCATATGCTGAGAAATCCTGATACGGTATTCGAATCCGATAGCTTTTCTCATCCTCGCTAATTTCCACTGCCTTGACTTTCAGATCCCGATTAACAGGCTCCACCGTTTTCAGACGACCATATGCTTTCTTTCGTATACGGATATTTATCACTTGTTCCTCCGTGTTTCCGAAAAACTCAGACTCCTGCAATGCTTTTCCCTTCACATATCGGATATCATACCGTCCCAGATCAGCCGTCCTTTCTTCCCCGTTTTCTGTATACTGGAGTGTTTGAAAACGGACACGACTTCCCTGCTTCATAGGCACATAGACGGTTAACGGGGCAGCTTCACAAAACCATACAGCAGGATCCATCGGCTGCTTCATATCAAAATCTATCAGCTGCGGCTCTGTGACAGTATTACGCGAAGGCTTACCCTCTTCGAGCATAATACTCTCCACCTCATACAATGAGGTCTTGCTATATTCTACACTGTTGTGTAAAAATTCAGCCGTTGAAGCTGCAGGCTGGAAAGCAAACCATAAAAGAAGAAACACCACCACTAACAGAGGCAGAAGCAGAAGTATTTTTTTATTTACTTTCATTTTGTATCCCTCCATTTTCTACAGTAAAGCGAATCTCTTCATGTATCGAATTTTTATTTTCTTCTTCCGTTATATTCCGCAGCTCCAGCTTCAACTCGGAAGCATCACAGGATTCCTGCATAGTTCCTCGAACCATGACATATAGTTTTTTATCTTTGGGGTTCATTATCATATTCGTTGCATATGTACCACCGAAAATATCCTGCAGCTCTATATAGTAATACTCCTTTAAATCTGTTGCGGCACGTTCATAGCTGATGATATAAACGTAGTCCTTTTTATTCTTTATCGCATACTGCATCCGGATTCCATGCTTAAGCTCCTGTTCATGATATGAAACTGATTCCCTGCTTTTCAATGCTTCCATGTGTTTCAGCTCTTCTGTAATCGTTTGTACATCGGCATTTAGGTCAAGATAGCTTTCCGTCGTGAAACAGCTCCTTTGTTTCGTGTCACCTGGCTTTGTGTTCCATGCGAAAACAAGCAAGCTGCAGGCTGCAGCCAATATTGCGTAAGCAAATAATACGGTTTTCGGGGAAGGCAGTTTTCTTACAGCTTTATCGAGCAGTGCAGCATTCAGATTTTTATCATAGCGATATCGATACGCAATATAAAGAAGAGCTCCGCCTAGGACGAGCAGAACCAGAACCCACGGCCATTGCGTAAGGGAGGCTGTAGCTTTCTGTGCAATCGTATCCATTCTGTTTACAGTCACACAGCAAGGCGCTGAAAGCCTCTGCCCGCGGTTTGATTTCCATTCCTATAAAGCTCAACAACACCTCGTCCATACCGTTGTATCCTTCTGCCGCTTTTTTCAAAGGTATAACAGAAATTTGTAGCTGTCATATCATATTCCTTTGGCAGCTCATAGCGAAGTATAACTCTTGTGTCTGTATCAAAATCGCCATATGTATTTCTCTGTATTTCAATTTTTATAGGAGCATCCGGATTCACAGCTTCAACGTGGATCAGTCTCCCTGCTGCCTTCGTATTTACATCAATATACAGCTCTTTTTCCTCAGAATCCCAGTTCTTTGAAATGGAGGCTTCTTCAAAAACCTCTCCGCTTTTTTCTATTTCATATATACCGATATCCGCCGTTTTCTCCTCCTGATCCTTTTGATAGGTGATTTTGGAAAAGCTTACCTTCATATCTTTAAACATGGGAAGCTGAATTCCATAAGCATAGAAATTCTCATCCTCCATAGGTGCTTCCTCATCAATCACATAACGAGGATCAACCACAGCGTCTGCCTTGTAATCTGCGATTCCCGTTACCCTGACACCTTCACCGCCTTCTTTTTTAAACCGTACTATAAGACTTTCCTCCATGTCCTCTCCCGGAAAATGAAATCGAATACTTGATTTCAGAAATGTCGCTTCCTTCTGCACAGGTGCACACCCTCCTATACAGCAGAGAATAAGCAGCCCTGCAATTCCTGTTAATTTTTTCATCGATGGATACCTCCCTTTTCAATCGTGTAGCTGTCATAATAATCGACACGATTCTTATTTTTCCCCCGGGTATAATTGTATATGTGAATGCTGCGCTTCTGTGCTGCGCAAGAATCCTTGATTGTTCCTGTGGTCATGGATATGATTTTCCGCGAATCCGCCTTGATTTCCCCACTGGTCCAGCCGCTGTCCGTACGATTACGGATTATTATCTGTTCATCCCTTTGCGGTTCTCTCAGCAGATCATACGTAACGACATATACATATTCCTTGCGATCATTTACTGCATAGGTTACAGTTACATGCTTATTCGGCTTTTCCTTCTGCATGCTAAGGGATTTGCTGCCTTTTTTTACAGCCTCAAGCTGTTCCTTAACCATAGCTTCATCCACTCCTGCATACTGCACCGTATCATACATATCACATGTCGTTTCACTTTGCTCTGCTTCACGCAGATAATAATAGCCCATATACCAGGATAGCGTCAGGATCGAGAGAATCCCCCAAATGCATACCACTGTCCGGACTGTTAATAAATGAATCTGCTTTTCCGGTGTTTTTAAATGTTGATTGACCCGCAGCTCATAGTAATGCTTATAAAGGACATAAACCACCAGACCTGCCAGTAAAAGAAGTAGAATAAGCAGAAGCAAACCGGTGGATGATTGACTGTCAAACAAAGTCTGTAGCATATGCATCCCTCCTTAAAATCCCATTTCTTCTTTGAACCGGTAATAATAGCTTCTGGATACCTCGATTTGATCCTCGTTTGTGAGAATAAGCGTAAATTTTGAATTTAAGCTGCTTCGGATTCGCCGTATATCCTTTTTATTTACAATGAACGCCTTATGAACTCTCAGAAATCCTTTTTCATACAAATTGGCCTCCAGCTGATACATTGCTTCTTTAACACGGTACCTGCCGTCCATGGTATGTATCCATATTTCCTGGGAAATGCTTTCTATATAGATGATATCTTCAACAGCGAGACGCATGTATTCCTCATGATCCCTGACAAGCAGATAGCGGTAATCATAATTTGCCTCGTACAATACATAATCGGCATCCTCACAAACAGTAACCTGCCCCTTTTGAAGATCATCCAACAGCTGTTCTTTCATCTCTTTTCTGCATAATAGCTTAAGTTTCATACTTTCACCCTTTTCACCTATAGTTTATCGGAATTCAGAGGAAACACAAGCAGTATGATATAAGATACAAATATAGGCAGTAACATGCACAGGAAAAGCAAATATATGTAAAGCACGCTTCACATTTTTATCATCCGGTGGTATACTAAAGATGTAAAGGAGGCTTTACATTCATGAGAAATCGAATACGAAAGCTTCGGCAGGAATTACAAATGACGCAGGAGGAGCTGGCACAGCGGTGCAGAGTCAGCCGGCAGACGATCATCTCACTGGAGAAGGGGAAATACGATCCCTCCATTCACCTTGCACACCGCATAGCAACAATTTTTCAACATCATATCGAGGATGTATTTCTTTTTACGGAAGGAGCGGATGAGTCATGAAAGAACAGAATATTATAAGGATGAAATGCATTACGATTCTACTGTTTATCATACTGTCAGTTGTGCTGATTGTTGTCGGCTTTTCGCAGGAATATCGCAGTTCCTCCCTTTTCAGTGGAGGTGTCGGAGGCCTCATCGTTTCCCTGTATATGCTGAAAGCGATATGGTCAGCCAAAGCATCACAAAGGAAACGTGAGCAATTGATTATTGATGAAACAGATGAACGCAATCTGCTAATTCAGAAAAACAGCAGAGCGCAGGCATTCAACGTATCTCTTATCGCAACTCTGGCAGCCTCTGTTCTTGCATCCTTATATCATGAAGAAGCCATCAACAGCTGCTTTAACATTCTCCTGGGCATTCAGCTGTTTGCCTATTTACTGATCTGGATGTATTACAAAAGAAGGCTGTAGCTTTCCATATCATAGACCTGCCGGATGAAGCCGATTACAGGGATGCATGCGCCATCATCAAAAGGCTGCCGCGTACGATCCGGTTCCTGCAGGGCTGCTTTAAAAATACTGCCTGTGCATAAGCTCATTGGCTGCTTGTATACAGGCAGCTTTGCCAGACTTCGCAATACATTATATTCACCAAAGAAGATGGTATTGTAATATCGTAAAGGAGATGCTGTTTATGCAGCTTGTATGGATTCTGCTCATTGCAGCAGCCATTACAGTTATCGAGATTCTTATCTATCATTACCGTTTGCCAAGGTTTTTTCTGTTCATTTTTCCACTCATCAATATTTGTCTGGAAATATGCATTGTCTTTTACATTCTGCGTCAGCAGGCACTGGTTACGAGCTATTATCCGCTATGGATACGAATCGGTATTTATCTTCTGCCGCTTCTGTTATCCCTGTTTATCATGACCGGCTTCCTCGTACGCAGATATGTAAAGCTGGAATATACAAAACCATTTCGCCATATCGTCTGCCGTCTGTTTGCATTTCTTCTGATCAGTATGCTTTTCATCTTTCTCACAACCATTTATTTTGCACAGGAATATGTTATCTTTTATCCAAATGCAAGTCCTCAGGATCGGGATATGCTCATGGCGGATAAAGCCTATGAGCGTATCAGCATAGATTCGCAATATACCGGATGGCTGAGAAAAGCAGAGAATGCGGATAGCATCATAGTGTATTTTGGAGGAAATGCACAGAATACCAGTGCCTTATGCAGAGAATATGATGAAAGCGGAATTTTCTCTTATATGAAGAATTCACACTTTCTCAGTATTGATTATCCTTCCTACGGAGACAGCAAGGGTTCCCTGTCACAGGAAGAGCTATTTAAGATGGCGGATGCAGTCCTGCATTATGCCCGTCACAGATATCCAAATAAAAAGCTGTATATCGTCGGCTACAGTATCGGTACAGGAATGGCAAGCTATGCAGCTTCCAAATCAACACCGGATGCACTCATTCTTCTCTCTCCATACAATAACGGGAGAGATTTATTCAATTCCTATTTCCCTGTTTTCTATGGTCCCCTGCAGCATCTGATTCGTTACCCGCTAACAAGTGACAGATATGTCCATACCGTGACCTGCCCTGCTCTGGTCATATTGAGCAATCAGGATACCATCGTTTCTCCCAGCCTCTCAAGGCGCCTGATTGAATGCTTCACAACGCCGGTTAAGACGATTCAATTTGATACATTGGATCATGGTGATATCGCAATGAGTAAAGAGGTATGGAAAACCATAATACGCTTTCTACATGAGCTTCCTGAATAGATTTTAATCATATATTTACTTAACCGACAGTCATGAATCTATCTGTACCATGAATTGATATGAAAAAAGCTCTGTATACCTGACCTTATACAGAGTTTTATCTATGTACTGCATTCCGCAAAGAGCCTAGGCAGCTGCATCCGAATGGCCTGTTTTATATAGGAATACCGTTGAAGATAATCGATTTTCAGCAGCGTGCTGAGTATGGATTTATCCTTACAGCTGTAGACAGGCGGTATCTGCGCTCACATGACACCAGGAACACATACAGCATCAATATATTCATATCAACCGTATGCTGTGAGAACAGCTGATTGCACTGCTTCTGTGTATCCACGGCAAGGCTTTGAATCTGCGCATGGATACCGTTGATGACCATACTTTATGAAACCTCATCGACAGGCTCCTACTTTCTGTATATCCCGTATAATCTGTTTTAAGGACTCCAGCTTCTCTGACTGCTCACGTACGTTATTCACAAAGCTTATATCCGCATGCTTCGATAAAGACATTAACACTCATAAGCCATACCGTTTTCTTAAACAAAAAAACATGGAAATCACTCCATGCCTTTATCCTTTTTCATATATTTTCTCTTCCAGCTCATCAAATTTACGATACAGATCAACGAATTCATCACATAAAATTTTGAAGGATTCCGCACTCATCAGTAAATCCTGCGCATGTGTGAGCAGAAGGTTTAAATCCACCGGATTTCCTCCGGCTTCCTCCTGAACAAGTCGCTGATGTATACGATGCCCCTTTGCATACTGTTCATTGCCCTTTCTTACAAGCTCGTTACACTGTCCGTAGTTTTTACTTTTAGCCTCCTGAATCGCTTCGATATAAAGACTTCTAGCCTGTCCCACGGAAGAAATGATTTCTAGTATTTCAAGTTCTGAACTGCCCATCGTATCCATCTCCTGACCTTTTCTGTTCTACTATTGTATCATACCCATACCGTGATTTCACTAGGAATTTAAAGAAAATGATATCTCTTACAAAAGATGCCGAATTCATTACTGATTGAAGTATTCTCTCAATCGCTTTAACAGCTACAGGATATGCAGACCTATTTCTATCATACTCTCAGGCATTCACAGCCGCTTACAGACCCAACAGTAAAACATAATACTCAAATCAGCAGATCTGCTTTCTGAAGGATGTAACAAAACAGCTTTATAAAGGGATGCTCAGGACTATCCTTTCCAAATATCTTCCTAAATAGCTAGCTGCGATAAGCAGACTTCATACAGCGAAGCTTGATTTCCCGACGTATGATTTCCTCTGCCGTTTTCAACGCATCCTTTTGGGAATCTATGATTTTATAGGCAAGCATATCACTCAATCCCATTACAAGGCTCCACATGGAGAGGATCTCCTTCTGATACTCCTCCGGCGGACAACCGTGTTTTTTCAAAAAGGCAAGAGCGGTACTGCGAAATATCTCATACGACTTCACTGACTTCTTTTCTAAGTCCTGCAGCTGAAACATTTGTGATTTCATGATATTGGTATGATATTTCAAAAAATCAGGATGCTGTACCATAAAGGCTACATAACCTGCACCAATCTGAATGATAGCCTCATCTACATCACCACCCGCATTCTCATAGGACCTTTGCAATGCCTCCGTGAACTGTTCTTCGATATATGCAGAAATGGCGTTCATAAACTCTTCCTTATTTTGAAAATGCTTATACAGGGCGGTATGTGAAACATGACAGAGTGCCGCAAGCTTTCGCATAGAAAGGCTTCGTTCCCCGTACACATTGATGTAATGAATGCCCTCCTTTATCAATGTATTTTTTAAATCCTTATGATGATAGCTTTGTTCACACATGCAGACCAGTCCCTTCTTACGATGTAACTGTATTTTATCACACGATGTTGACAGTGTAAACATAATATGATACTCTATCAATGTAAACAGCGTTTACTTAGCTGAAGAAAGGATTTATCATGAAAACCATACTATCCGATATTGCCTTACCTCAACTGCCATTTTCAGAAAATGTATCTGTATTCGATTCCCATGAGCTCAAGCAGACAGCACCATGTACAGGCTGCTTTTCCTGCTGGATCAAATCACCGGGAGCATGCATATTCCAAGATGATATAGCTTCCTTTACAGCTTCCATGAAACAAAGCGATACGCTTTATATTCTTACAGAGAATGTATATGGCTCCTATAGTCCGTTTGTGAAGTGTGCAATCGACCGCTCTCTTTCCTATGTGCAGCCGTATTTCACCATTCGCAATCATGAAATGCACCATGTGTTAACCTCTCCCACTCATCTTCAGCTGATTGTTATTGCATATGGCAGTGAGAATGAACAGGAACAAAACGTCCTTCAAGCTCTTGTTCAGGCGAATGGAATCAATATGGATTGCAGGTATGTCCAATGTCATCACTGCGCGGATAGTGAAAAGGCACTTGTCCGGTTACAAACCATGTTGGAGGTGGCCGTTTAATGAAATACGCAATCCTTTCCGGCTCACCGAAGCCATCAAACAGCTGCAGTGAAATGCTGGCCAAACATCTCTTTACAGATATGGAAAATATCACTGTTTTCCACTGTATGGATATCCATAAAATTCCGGATATTTTTCATCAACTGCAATCCTTTGATACCATTGTGCTAAGCTTTCCACTTTATTTTGATGCGCTGCCTTCCCATCTTCTCAGCTTTCTTCTGCAATGGGAGAAGGAACGAAAGCGTGCAGCTGTAAAGGTGAACCTGTATGTTATTGTAAACTGCGGCTTTTTTGAAGGAAAGCAGAATCGCTATGCGCTGCAGGTTGTGGAAAACTGGTGTACTAAAAGCGGTATGTGTTTCATGGGAGGGATCGGCATCGGTGCAGGTCCCATGCTGAATGAAATACAAGCAATGGCATGGGAGCATGGCCCAAAAGCTCCTGTGGATAAAGCCCTTCGCCGTATGAGAGAAGCTATTATAACGGATACTGCATTCGAAAATTCTTATGTCCAGCCTGCCTTTCCGCGCAGTCTTTATATAAAAATGGCACATCATTCCTGGAATAAGCAATTAAAAAAGAATGGCTATGATCCAAAGCGTGTGTATCCGAAACGGTAAGCCTTTTGAAAGCAAAACAATTCTATGCTTCCTATTCTCTTGATAGTAAATATCGTATAAATACATTAACTACCATCCGGATTCCGTAAAAAGTGAAACCAACAGAAAACCGTCATAGACAGTTTCCTCTTCCTTTCCTACGGTATTGTTGATATACAGCCTGCCGTAAGCTTTCGAGTATCTCTATGACGGTTATTTTATATGCAGTTTTTCTTCAGGAAAATAAAGCTTTGATTCCTCTTTTAAATCAGCTCTTGTTAATGCACCAACAATATCACTGGCCTTTGACAGCTCCTTAACCTTGCCGCTTTCCTCAAGTACCCAGATATTATGTCCGCTTTCATTGCTCTTATAAGGAGAATACGGCTTTTGTGAGACAACATCCTGATAAACATAATAGTCCGGATCGTATCCCAATGCCTGTACATGCAGCTGAATACGCTCTAAATCCTCCGGATTTTTCAGTGTTACATATTCAAACAGCTTTCGATTTAAGAGTCGATAGGATATATCACGCAGGATTTCATCCCTGCAGGTTACCAGCTCAGAGAATCCATACAGGGCCGCGGATTCGTCCAGACGATACAACGCATCAATGCCCGCATCCGCTCCACAGAGGAATGGATGAAACATTTTTACATCACTCAGATATTCAGGATGCAGAGCATATACCTCCTTCATCCTGCGAAACAGGATAGAAAGCAGGGTTTCATAGCTGCGTGCCACCGGATGCAGATACACCTGCCAGTACATATGGTAGCGAGCCATGATATAGTCCTCAACGCTATGTATCCCGCTTGCTTTTACAACGATTCTTCCATTCTTTACACGTATTGTTCTCAGAATTCGCTCCAGATCAAATTTTCCATAGCTGGTTCCGGTAAAATAAGCATCCCGCAGAAGATAATCCATACGATCCGCATCCAGCTGACCGCTTACCAGCTGATTCATACATTCCTTTGCATGGCGGTACTGGATAATACTAGCAACATCCTCCGGCAGCCGCGCATCACAGGCGGCAAGTATCTGATGAATTTCGCTATTCTCCATGATGATTTTCACGGTGTACTCTTCATGCTTATACGTACTGATTCCCTCAAAGGCGTGAGAAAACGGACCGTGTCCGATATCATGAAGCAGACCTGCCAGCATCACTACCGCCTTTTCGTAGTCACTCAATACCTCCCGCAGCTGATCAATTTCATAAACCATGCGCCGCACAATTTCATAAACCCCCAGAGAGTGGGAGAACCGTGAATGCTCTGCCGTATGATAAACCTGAAAATCTCCCCCCAGCTGATGGATCCGTCTCAAACGCTGCATTTCCTTTGCGTTGATGCAATCCCATACCACCTTCAGATCCACATGAATATAGCCGTGAATCGGATCGCGCAGAACTTTGGTTTCTTCTGTTTTAAGCATAATCTCTCACCCTCTTTTCTATTATCATTATACTATAAAGCGCTGTGTAATTATAACAAATTATGGAATTTAGATAAGCCTAAGAATTAACTGATATAAATACCTGTGAGTAAAACAAAGAAAATCGGAGCCTCTATCCGATCTTCTTTTCTATAAAAGCTATGAGCCTGCCACATATCCTGTTTTCTCAATCAGCTCTTTTCCTTCCTTTGACTGAATCCAGCTTAGAAACGGCTTCAGATTCTTATTCGCATTCCCCTTCACATAGACAGCATAAAACGGACTGCTGATCGGATATGTATCCTTGCGGATATTTTCAACGCTCGGTTCAATGCCATCCACCTTCAGAAGACGTATTCCCTTATTTTTCACCATCCCCTGCGTATAATAGCGGAAGGAATAGCCGATTGCATTTTCCCTGTTTTCGTATTCTGCAGTTTCCGTTACGATATCTCCCATACCGCTTGCCACATCCTTTTGCGGTGGCGACATCAATTTCTTTCCCTCCATAAAGCGCAGCAAAGCCGATTGCGAACCGCTTCCCTCCGGACGCTGGAAGGCTCAAATTCGTTCATCATTGCCACCGACATCCTTCCAATTTATGATGTTACCGCTGTAAATATCCTGAATCTGCTGTGATGTTAATGATTCCACCGGATTCTCAGAATTCACAAAGAATACGAAGGCCTCCATACCGAGGGGAACCATGATAAGCTCTTTTCCCTCTTTTTCAAACAGTTCCCTTTGCTTATCGCTGGGAGCTGCCACAAAAATAAGATCAGTATCACCCTTCAGTAGATTTTCATATGCTTCCGGGGTTGTTGTACATCGCACAATATCTGTACTATCATCATCATAGCCTTCCCTAGGATACACTGCCTGCACGAAGGAAGCATACACCGGGTATAATGCTGTTGCGCCGTCAAGCCTTAAAAGTGGCTCCTGCATCAAATAGGAGCTTTTTTTATCAAGAACTGCCAGCTTATCGCTATGAAACGGTTCATATTCAAACAAATCAACCTCACTGCGCATCACCTCAAACCGGCTCTGCCATGCATCATATGCAAAGGTCCCGCCCAGTATACAGATTCCCAGAATCACAGGGAGAATCAGCGCAAGCTGTGTTTTCTTTTTCAGCCAGCACTGATTCCGCTGTTTTGATATCAGCATACTCCAGAGGTAGACAAACACCATAATCACTGTAAACATAAAAACCGGTGACATATATCTATGTGCAGTTGCCCATGCAAGCATGAGCGCAGACATTGAAACTATCGGTAGTGCCACAATCGTTATCAGCATTAACAGTACGATAGAGAATGCCCACATCATAAGGTGTTCTCCTGAAGCATGTCCAGTATAGGTTGATCTGCTGCTTCAAATTGATAGCTGTAAAGCTCACGCGGCGTTACCAATGCATATTCATGATGGGCATGCAGATGAATTTCGCCACTTACATATCTGCAAAGATAAGCGTGTACAAGCAGTGTGCAATCCTCTCTGTTATCGCGAATCGTTGTAAGATATCTGTCGATATCCACACACAGCTCCAGCTCCTCCCTAATTTCACGAGCTACTGCCTGTTCCCATGTTTCCCCCGACTCTACCTTGCCACCGGGAAATTCCCAAATGTTCTCATGTACACCGCTGCTTCGCTTCGCAATGAGCAGACGCTGATCCATGCAAATTACAGCACATACGATATCCTTTGTCTTCACGCTTATTCCCTCCAATCTGTAAAATCCTCCGGATTCACATCCTCCTTTTGTCTGACATCATCCAGGTAAAAGGTATCCCCGATTCTTTGCAGCTTCCAATATTCCACAAAGGTTGATGTTTTTCGTTTACCTTCCGTAATTGTTTGTGTCTGTGAATTTATGGTGTAATCTATCATGCTTCCTTCGATATACAGCCAGCAGGAATCCTGACTGTCATCGCGATAATCCTGAATGCCAACCACCGCACTTCTTCGCAGCTTGATATTATCCAGAACATTGCGCTCATTGCGCAGCTCCATCCAGGTAAGACGCATTTTCCACTGCTCATACAAATGTTCTGTAAGATAAGGCTTCAGATCTTCAACCTTTGCATTCGTCCATGCATCCTGTACATGATAGTAAATATCCTCTACCCGCTGCTTTATCAGCTTCTCATTCCAAATGGCATCCGTATCTTCCATCCGATGCAGCAGGGCAGCACTTTGCTTTGCTTTCTTTTTCACTCTTCTACGATAGGCAAGCATCGGCATTGCAGGTATCAATACAAGCAGACCTCCTATGGCAATCGTAGAGAACATACTGCCAATCGGGTCATTGTATCCACGTCCGTAATAATGATCAGAATTCGTACTGCCTGATGAGGAACCGCCACTAGAGCTTCCACCACCGCCTCCGGAACCACCGCCTCCCGCTCTCGCATGCGCGGATAGCGGCAATAAAAGCGGCAGGATTATCAGGTAAACAAGGCATTTCTTTTTCATAGCATCACCCTTTATATGTTCATTATACAGGAAAAACACCAGATAACAAATCATGAAAACCAACAGTTTTTTAAGAATTGCTTCTTACGCAATTCATTCTCTTTCTCTGTTCACAAACATGCATATGTGCTATATTTAAAATAAGAATGGAGGGATTGTCATGAATGTAGCAACCATAGGAACAGGCTTTATCGTTGACTGGTTTTTAACGGCAGTGCAGGAAAGTGCCAATATCAGCTGTGTTGCCATGTTTTCACGTAAGGAATCCTCAGCCCACAAGCTGGCAGACAAATATGAAATTGATAAAATCTATACGAATCTGGATGATATGCTGAAGGATGAGGAAATCAATTTCGTCTATGTCGCATCACCGAACAGCCTGCATTTTGAGCATGCATTGAAAGCTCTGCAGGCAGGAAAAAACGTTATCTGTGAAAAGCCGTTCACATCCACGGTTGAGGAATTCGATCGTCTGGTTAAAGAAGCACAGGATCGGCACCTGTATCTTTTCGAGGCGATCGTAACTGCACATATGCCAAATTATCTACGCATGAAAGAAGAGCTTCCAAGGCTTGGTACCATTCGGATGGTTCAGTGTAATTTTTCTCAATACTCCAGCCGCTATGACAAGTTTCTGCAGGGGGAAACACCGAATGTATTCAATCCGGAATTCTCCGGAGGAGCACTCGCAGACATCAATATTTATAATCTGCATTATGTAATTGGATTATTCGGTAAGCCCAAAACAGTGCACTACTATGCCAATAAACATGCAAATGGCATTGATACAAGCGGTGTTGTACTTATGCAATACGACGGCTTTCAGGCGGTATGCGTCGGCTGTAAGGATACCAGAAGTGAATGCATTGCACAGATTCAGGGAGAAAAGGGATTTATCACCATGCGTTCGGAAACAAGCAGATGCGCTGCCTATACCATTCAGATCGGCAGGGAACGTGCTGAGCATCCTTCCATCGTGCAGAATGATGTAGCTCTGTATTATGAATTACAGGATTTCCGAGATATTTATAAGCTGGATGACTATGAGCGCTGTACACAGCTGCTTGCTTATTCAAGAACGGTTATGGAGGTGTATGAAGCTGCCAGAAGGGATGCCGGAATCGCATTTGCGGCAGACAGGAATGGATTATGAGTGTATTTGAAAATGACTGGATCATGCGGCAGATTGAGGGCATGACCGACATGCTGGGCAAGGTGCTTTTACATCGGGAGAAAAGTGAAATTAGGGTGGAGGAGGAGCTCAGTGATGAAGATGTGAAAAAATATCACAGACGGATACAGGCGCTGCTAAGGGAAAGGAAATACCCCGAAGCTGTACAATATTTACGTGAATATTTTGCGACCGGCAGTATGGAATATCTCAAGGTTGCACTATCTGCGTTTGATCAGCTGAATTCTTTGAGCGAATCCGAGCTACAGGAAGGCGGCTATACACGGCAGGAGCTGTATAATGACCTGGAATTCATTACGCAACAATATGGTATCCATCTATAAACGAGCAAGACACGAATGAGCTTGCAATCATACTTCAGCGTGAAGTGGTACAAACTAAAAGGATACGTAAAAGCAGGAAATTCATGTCTATGTCCTTAAAAACCAATACAGCTTTAGCGCAAAAGACGCAGGCCACAGCTTGCGTTCTTTACGTTTCATAAACTTCAATTAAAAAAGCAGAAAAGAAAACGATCTCTATATGATAAACAAAATAAGCCTGTTTACAGAAGGACTCATTCATGATAAGGAACAGATATTGCGTTAAGGTGATTGCTTTCAAATCTATTCCAAAGCAATAAACATCTCAAGCAGCTTCCTTCCATACTCCGTCCCACCCCATAGATCCTGCAGCTTTTTGTGTACTTCATCATCTGTAAGACCTTCTCTTCCGGCCTGACTCTCAATGATTTCTTGTATGACCGCCAGCCCGTCGCTGACATCGATATGCAAATGAATCAATTCTATTAGCGGACAGATAAAACGTTCACTAAGTGTCATTTTGCTCCATAGACTGCGGGCAACCGTATGCAGCTCTCTTGGAATTTCCGGATTGGAAAGTCGTTTTCGGTACAGCTGAAACCAATGCTCGCTCTCATTCATGGCGATTCCGTACTTCGCTTTTAAAAGCTGTATCAAAAGACGAATATATGGGTCCAACCTGTTCTGAATTTCTTCATCCTTCGCTGCTTCATATAAATAGGTATGCTGTTTTTCAAGTGCAAGAAATGCCATTGCATCTGCATAGGTATTCAGCAGATACCGCTTGCGATAAAAGTGGGAGCGAATATTTGTTATCGACGGTATCTTGGCGATTCCCGTATCTGTCACCACGTCTGCATCGACACTGCATTCATGAAACGATTCACTCGTAACCTCCATAATGGTGGATCCTGCTGCGCAGATGCGGTCAACAATCGTATCCGGTATGCGAATCACAGACAGGTTTTTCCTCTGTTGTTCATTTTTCGCATAATCCATAAGCAGAGAGTGAAAGTATGCCCCTACACCCTCCACGTTCTCACAGCAAAGAACCATACGCCGGGAATCACTTTCCGTCCCCCATGCCATGGCTAGAACCTTTGCGACATGGATTAGATTTTCTCTGCGGACTGATGTAGTCACTGCATCACATATATGCAAATATGCAAGAAGCATCGCTTCATCCGTTACAGGTGAAACGATATCTTCTATTTTAATGGTATGCAGTCTCTGTTGTTCATCATCTGAAACATCCAGTGTATAGGACTTTGCATCTTTCATTTTTTCGATCAGCATCGGATTTGTATCCGCAAGCACGATACGGCAGCCGCTATCATACAGCATTGGTACAACCAAACCTCTTCCCAATGCACCTGCGCCAAAATGGACGACCAGCTTCTTCTGTTTCATGGTCGATACTCCTTCCATTGCTCCTCAGCCTCCTGTGGATGCGTTACAAAACGGAATCTTTCCGGATTATTCTCATACTGCGTATAGATTGGTACCCCCTGCTCCAGATGAAATTCCGGATATGCTCTTGCTTTCAGAATTTCTAGCTGTGCAGGGTGATATTGTGTATTCTGCACAAAGGTGATACTGCCATCCTTTACTTTTGGGAAAAATGCAACTCCCCTATGTGCGCGAACCTGCTCATAATCAAAACCATAATCACGGACACACCATGCACCAAACAGCATGGCTCTGGAGGGATCCGCGTTGATTGTACAATGTGCCCACCCCGGCGGTACAATCACTACATCTTTGGTTCTGGCATGAACTGCAAAGCAACGCCCCGGATCATCCCCGGCATATTCCTGCATATAGATATAGGCCTCCCCTGCCCAGATTTCATATACCTCACAGGTAGAGGCATTACATGAGGCTGACACCGCATGGATATGCCCCTGAGAACGAACAGGCTCCTCCCCGATAACTCCTTTTTCAAAAATCATCGCGCCATACAAAAGATTGCGGTCAATTAAATCCTGCATATGCTTCTTTTTGGCTACATCCATTGCAACTGCATAAACAATGGACGGTCCTTCTGCATTCGGATCACTCAAGCTTGCACGTATATCATCCAGTCTACGCTTCTCTGTAAGCGGTCCTGTCGTAGCTACATCATATATAAATTCCATTTTATCCAGATCCACAGACAAATTCATTCCTGTATTCAATTTCATAATCATATCCTCCTATACACGCACTCCTGCTTTCCTTACTGCGCTTCGCTTTCTCTGTGATACACTGTACGTTTTTATCCCATAACGGTTTATACACCCCGATAGACGCAATACGGGATGCTTATCATACGTTAGCTTTTTTTCCTTCAACCTCTTTTTTACATTCCTTCCAAATGTATGAAAAACCTGTCGGCATGCTGCCTACTGCACAGCCAACAGGCTTTTCGTTATAAATAAATGGCGATTTTGCTGTGATGGCGTCCATCCATTGCCTGTTCAAAGGCTGTCTGTACTGCTTCAAACGGGTATCTGCCCGTTATAATATCGCGCACTTGCAGGTGCTGTTCCCGAAACAATTTCAAAAGTCTGGGATAGGTATTCGTATAGCGGTAAGAGCCTATAATGCGAAGCCCCTGATATACAATATCCTTAAAGCTGATTTCCAAAGGGCGATCACTGACACCGAGTTCCAGAAGTACGGCCTGCGGTATGCTATGCTGCAGAAATTGCTTCACCACCTCACTGTTCCCGGTTGTATCAATGATGTGGGTAAACGGCTTCATAGATTCCAGTTCATACGCAGTTCCTATCAGAAACTGATCCTTTTTCATATGCAGACGCTCTCCTATGTCCCGCTTACTCTCATAAACATCCACTAGATGAACGCTCACCTCGGGATATAATTCCTGCATCAGCACTCCCATAAGCAGTCCGATAGATCCTGCTCCTAAAATCACAAGCCTGCTTTCCTTGTGAAAGTCCAACTTTTCAATCGCGCTGTATGCAACAGATAACGGCTCCAGCAGCGCACCTTCTTCAAAGGACATGGAATCCTCCAGCTTATAGATTGAGCTTTGCGGCCACTTCACATATTGCTTTAAAGCTCCGCTGATTCCCTTGCTGGCCATGAATTGCAATGATTCACAGAAATTATAATCTCCTCTTTGACAGGCCTCGCAATGCCCGCAATAGCTCTGCGGCTCCACTGCTACACGATCTCCCTTTTGAACACCGCTTACAGCAGTACCGGTTTCTTTTACAATGCCGGCCATCTCATGTCCCAGCACCAGCGGATACTGTAAATCATGCGGCAGCGTTTCAGCCTGAAAGTAGCTGAGATCCGATCCGCAGATCGTAACAACCTTCACCTCAACAAGCACCTCATCCGCCTGCAGAGTTAGATCCTCCTGTACATCCGCAATGGCAAGCACCCCCTGCTGTTTCAATACTGCCTGTTTCATACTATCTCCATTCTCCTGCTGTATACGGGTACAGCTTTCTTGCTTTCCCGTTGGATACTTCAAGTTTTTTACCCCTTATCCACCAAATCCAAACAGCTGACCTGCCTTGACAAATAACCAGAGAAGAATATTTCCGCCTTCATCCCAGTTGGTAAACATTGCGCCATTTGCTATCTGATCTGTAAATAACCCCGTCATGCTGCAAAGATCGGTGCATATTCCCGCCAGAGAGGAAGCAATCAGAGTGGCAGGTATGATCCAAAGCGTTGCACAGATTACCGTATGAATGATATTTCCCTTTGTATACGGCACCATGCCGCCAATCCAGTATGGCAGAGCCGCAAGAGATGCAACCGGAAGAAAGTTACAGCCCGGAATAACCGCTGCAATCATAACGGAAATCGGATACATCAGGATTACTGTTGACATAACGGAAGGATCCCCCAGCAGAATGGCTGGGTCTACTGCGATATACAGCTCTCTGCCTGGAAATTTCTCTCTCATGAATTTAGACAGTGCATTGGAAATCGGTATAATACCTTCTGCAATAATAGACAGCATTCTTGGAAGAATGACAAGCACTGCCGCAAGCTTGATTGCCAGCTGTGCCGTGTTAATAAAATCAAAGCCGGCAACGATTCCCATAACGGTACCCATCAGCGCACCAATAACAGACATTTCCCCGAAAATTCCGAATTTCTCCTTAATCTGTTCGGAGGATGCCTTGATATCGCGAAGCCCCGGTATCTTGTTGATTACCCACATACATCCCTGTGCCCAGGATGCTGTAAAGGTACCTGAGGTCGCAACTACAGAAATTCCCTCCAAACCGTTAAACTCCTGTATTTTTTTAGCGTGATAATCGGCAAGCTTCATATTGATGACAAGCAAGATCAGACCGCTGGCAACACCGATATAGATATTTCCGGTAAATGCCCACATCATACCGGCAACAAACTCACCATGCCAGATATTCCACATATCCACCCACAGCGTCTTTGTCCACTTTAAAACAACCATGATGAAATTCACTGCAATAATACCCAAAATCACCCAGACTACGCCCGGCCAAGCCCAGGCTGCACTGACATTTCCATACCCGATATCAATTACATTCAGACTCAATCCCAGATTATTTACGAGTGATTCTGTAACAGGTGTCATCGCTGCAACGGAATAATCAACGATCAGCCCCAATCCAACAAGCCCAACGCCCATATACAGGGCACTGCGCAGACTCTTGCTCAAACCGCCCTTAAACACCATACATAGTGTGAACATGATGAACGGCACAAACACACTGCTGCCCAAGGCGAAGAACCAGTCAAAAAAATTCTGTAGCATTTCCATAAGTTTCTCCTCACTTTCTCTGCTTATTTATTTTTCAAAATATCAGCCACTTTATCCACGACACGCTCCTGACCATCCTCATCCCCCGTCAGAAACGATATGGCATTGATAACCGGAAAATCATATTTCTGGCGAATATTCATGGAAGCGACAAGCACGGTAATACGATCAGCGTACCGTCCGATATCGTCCAGTCTGCCTACCTTGATTTCCACATCTGTGATTCCTCTTTTCTTCAAGCCCTGTTCCACTCCCTGGCTGGCAATAACGGAAGTCAGGGTTCCTGCGCCGCATACAACCAGTACCAATGGTTTACGATTCATGCTGTTTTCCTCCTTCTAATCGTTCTCTGACGATTTGTTCAATATCTGTTTCCTGCTCTGCCCGCATCAATTCCTCGATGAATGCTTCATCCTGGCACATGAGGATGATTCTGCTCAGCATTTCCATATGTGCATGTGCCTGATTCAAGGCAAGCAGCAGTACGACATCCACATCCACCAGCTCATCACATGCATCCATGCGGTGAAACGCAACACTTTTTTTCAAGGTGGCGATACCGATACACGGTACTTTAACATACTGCGGCTCTGTATGAGGTATAGCGATATTGCGTTTCCCTATCAGCAATCCGGTAGGATACTTCTGTTCCCGTTTTAATACCGCTTCCTGAAAATCTGCATTCACAAGATTTCGTTCCTTCATTCGCTTACTGAGTTCCTGTATGATATCTTCCTTCTGCTGTGCTGCATAATGCGGCAGAATACATTCTCTGACGATTTGTATTTCCTGATCCAACAGCTTCACCTCCCATCATGTTTTATCCTTCACCCATAAAATAGCAAAAACCGTGCCAACTAATTGGACGGTTTTGTGTAAGTGGCTATCAGCCTTATGATTTCCTGCGGCTTCTGACAAGCCGAAAGTGCCTGAATCAGCGTTGAATCGCTGCATATGGAGAACAATTCCTGCGTGTATGCAATACTCTCTTCCTGCAGTGCCGGCATCAAAATGATATTCGTTTCAAAGTCATCCTCCCATAATATTGCATCCTGCAGGGTCAGAATAGCAATGGCAGGTTTTGTGACATGTTCTGTAAAACCATGCGGGATAGCTGCCTTTCCCATAATGGTTGCGCCCATTGCCTCCCGTTTGTATACATCCAGCAGATATTCCTCAGATACATGTTCCTTTTTAACGAGCAGGTCTACCAGCTTTTCCAGAATATCATTTTTACATAAAGCATCCTGTACGTGACAGAGTATGATATCCTCATCAAGAAGCTCCTGCAGGCAATTCACAGTCTTTCCGGGCTGCCTGTTATTTTTTATGATGCTTAGCAGCTCCTGTGCAGTTCCATTGAGAATTTCATTCGTGGACAAAAATGGTATCTGATGATACTCTATCTGAAAGTTTCCCAGTATCGCAAGAATATGATAGTTGCGTGCAAGGTGGTCCAGTTCAAATTCAATTCCGTTTTCGCTGATGACCCCCAGTGTCAGTATTCGGATTGTCAGGTTATGCTCCTGTAGCAGCTTTTGTATTTTTGACTGGATGAGGACCGCGCTGCCCTTACCTGTCAGACAAATGGAAACAATCACAGTTTCCTTTTCTTCAAGCTCCAGATTACCGTGGAAATTGATTTCCTTTTCCATATTCAATGCCTGTTCCAATTCATCAAGTGTTGTTTCTTCCAGAATTGCTCTGCGAATCGCCTCTATGACCATTACCGTGTCTACACGGGAGATCGTACGGGTGTCAATTCCTGTGCGCTGTGTGATAATCTGTCCGAATGTTACCAGTGATCCCATATCTGTGAGAATTAAACAGCCCCTGCCTTCATCAAGCTGTTCCACTGCATGCTGTGTCCGCTGCAGGGCATGACTGCTTGGTTCATCCAAGGCACAGCGAAGTCCAACTGCAAAGCTAGCATTCAGTAGCTGATTGGCGACCTCCACCATTTCGATACCGACATTGCCATGTGTTAAAACGATGATTCCAATTTTCCCTCTGCTTTCCTCTTTCTTCTTTTTGGTAAAGGTTTTAAGATACATGGCGATAAACGCTATCTCATCCTCCGGCAGCTCTATCATGAAATCCTCATGATACTGCATACACATTTTTCGTGCAGTGGCAAATTCCAGCGGATACTCTTTTTTTATTTTTTCAAGCTGTGGATTCATAATACGTTTTCCACATTTCATACGTTCATAGCTTGCGCTCACATGCAGACAAAGGGGCGAGAGTATATTGGGACTGATATCCTGCATACTAATCCTGGCGATATCAACTGATTTCTGTACGGATTGAATAATACGATTACCCACAACCTCTTCCAGATTTTTTCGATCAACCTGCTGATATTTTATTTTATTGAACAGATTGTCCATCTCTGTATCCAGTTCTTTTCCAAGTGTCTGATAAACCTCATGTTCAGTACATCCCTCATTTAAAAGGGCTTCGTATTTTTCTTCTATGAATTGATAGATATTCGGTCCCATATGCGCACTCTGTTCTCTTGGTTTTGTGCAGGAAACAAATAAATCACTTTCACACAGCTTCCGGGATTCACGTGATGCGGTATTAAGCGCGAGATTACCTACATGGGGTGGCAAATCATCCAGCGCTATGATCAGCTGTTCATCCCCATATGTAATATGCTTTAAGAAGCTTCGGGCACAGGCCACCTGAATATCACTTCGCAGCTGTCCGATATTGCCCGGACACGGATAATTCAGTAAAAGCCGCAAAGCATCCCTTTCCAAAATAATATTCTGCTGTATTCGCAGAGCTTCCTGAAACAGAAAGACTTTGATAATCATAAGACGTTCCAGAAGCGGGCGCTCGCTCAATGGCGGCAAATCGATCAGCATGGGAATTCTGCGTCGAAAGGTTGTCAGAAGATAGGAATCCAGATCCTCCGTAGTGGCAGCAATGATAAGAAGTCTTGCCGTTCTTGTATTATCTGTTTCCCCCAGCTTTCGATACATCCCCTTATCAATCAGATAGAACAGCATTTCCTGGCCTTCGCTTGGCAGACGGTGTACCTCATCCAGAAACAGAATACCTCCATCGGCTTTTTCCACAAGCCCTGATTTCTCATGATCCGCACCGGTAAAGGCTCCCTTCACATAACCGAACAGCTGTGAGAGTAAGAGCTCTGAATTATCCGCATAATCTGCACAGTTGAATATCACCAGCGGACTATCCTTCTGTATGGTACCCACATGAATGGCGAAGTGATACATGGCTTCGGCCAACTGGCTTTTTCCAACACCACTGGGGCCATGGATCAGCGTATGAAGACCTCTTGGCGGATAAAGAACAGCAGCCTGTGCCTGGGAAATCTGCCGCTTCATACTGCCGTCATAACCAATCAGCTGTTCAAAATCACGATCCGGATCCATTTGCAGGCGTTCCTCTTTTTTCGCTTTGGGCTCTAGCTCATCACGGACTGCTCTAGCAATAAATCGCGATATCTGATATCCCCGATCATTCAGTATCGCTGTAAGCTTCCGGTCTGATATTTTTTCGTTTGCCTGCAATATTTCCTTAACCTCTGGAAGTAATATCTGCCTTCTCCGCTCCCGGGAGTCTAAGATTCCCTGTTCCTGACGCAGAAGTGTAACTTCCTCACGACTCATATTGCAAAGCTTTGCGAGCTGCTCATCCGTATATGGATTTTTCCTATCCTCTTTTTCAATCAATTCCTTTATCGTGTAATTCATTATAATCTCCCTCTATTCTGTTTCCCCTTTCATTCCCCTTACTTTTATACATATTACGTGTTTCCTTTGTATTATACAACGGATATTATACAAAAAATAGTACCAATACAACAATCCATGAAATCGGAAACTATGTATATGGCAAACAGTCGTTCCCATCTTTCTAATTTATCATTGCGAATATTTATTTTTATAAAGATCAACGTTTTGTACTGAGCTTTCTTAGTATTTGACATGTATGGTGAAGCTGCCAAAGATATTACAAAAAGATCTGATCGTCATCATGACATACCAGACCTTTTTCATCAGATTGTTTTTGACTTTTTCCAGAATACCGGCAGCATCATCACCGCGGTAAAAAACAGAATAGCTGCAATTTCTATCGTATAGCGAAATTCATGGACTCCCAAAAACAGCAGCAGCAAAACAAGACACAGAGCCAGAGAAAGCTTCAGATGCAGCTGCTGCTTTCTACGTTCCAGCATCGTCTTATAGCTAAGACACGGGCCGAAATAAATGAAAATACCAAGTCCGGCAGGAAGAAAGACCAGCAGACTGTATATATTCAGATACTCCACACAGAGTAACACCAGCAGATAGATAATCATCGTTATCAGATAGCAGCGTCCATATGTTTTTGCATGATAACCGCCAGTATAACGTTTCAGGAAAAGCAGCATGCACAGGTAAAGCACCGTTTCCCAGAAAAACTGCAGGAAGTATCCCAGTATGAGCATACTGACAATCTGTATTCCCTGTGTAAGAAGAAGTTCAAGGGCAAAGCGGATGATATCCACCTCATCCTCTTCAATCAGACCTCGTTTTGCAAGAAATATGCTCAGCCTTCTACTTATTGTTTCCATGCTTCTGTGATTTCACAGATTCCTTTTTATAGGTAAAAGGCTTTGGCATAAAATGTCCAAAAACTGATGTGTTTGATACATTTTTTAATGCATAATCGATAAGTTTTTTCTTAATTTCAAATTTCATATAAATTTACCAACCTTTCTTATTTTGGAAGAGGCATCAGACAGTGCACACTTACCGTATGGCTTTGTTCATCATAATCATATTTCACCATACCTTCATATTGAGCTGCAATACGCTCAATGATTTTCATTCCATACCCATGTCCAGTTCCTTTTCTGGAATGAAAATCCGGTGCTTGAACAGTTGAATTGGTAACCTCAATAATCAGAGAATCGTTATGTATCATTAACTTTATGTCCACCTTCTTATGTTCACTACCCCTAGCGGCATCAATGGCATTATCCAGCATATTGAATACAAGAGCACACATATCCTTATCCTCAATACCTATTTCGTCATTTACAAATGCACTGACCTCAAACTGTATATCATTATTTGATTCAATTTTCGTATTCAGACATGCATCCAGAAACATATTCCCTGTCTTAATACGTTGTCCCAGTTCATCTACATCTTTTCTTACACGATCCAGATAATTCAAAAAATCACGGTCATGATGAATGCTTTCCAGTATCTCAATATGATTTCTCATATCGTGGCGAAGCTCTCTGTTTTTCTCCTGTTCCTCTTGTAAATCATGCATATATTGATTTTGTATATTTCTAGAAAGCTCCGTCAGTTCGATTTCACTCTTCTCCTGAGCAAGCAGCCAGAATCGAACAAAGATGAAATCTACGGTCAATGTCTGCACTACCATGAGCAGAAATACAAAGAACATAGCGAGATCCTTTGGATAAAGCTCCAACTCCCTCATGTACATCATAAGGACAAGCATGAAAAAAATTTGTAGAAAAACAAATGGAAGCAATTGTTTTTTTGATAATACGACGAAAAATCTACGATACAGATATACTGGTATCTGAAATGCTATTGCTGCACAGACATTAGCAAACATAATGGAAGCGGTGCGCAATATCCCGGGTACAAAGGTTGCATCAAATGCCCCGTTGAATAAATGGATATGAGCATACATAAATATTTCTATAAAGGTCATGAACGAAACCGTATAAAACAATAGATAAAATAGATTCAACAGTTTTATTTTTCTGCATAATACACAGATAAACAAAAAATCCGGAAGAGTAGAGAACATGTTGGATACTAAAAACATGATATCAGATACATCAATATTATTGGTAACAAGCATATTGATATAGCTGTATCCAATAATCAGCAGCACCGTACGAGTATTCCATTTTACATCATTGTTTACTCTGATAACGCAGAAGGCTATTCCTACAATATAAATTAAACAATACACATATTCCATAAATTCATTCATAACATCACTCTTTTCCTGCACAACTATTATATAAGAAGGCCTGTATGATGTCATGTAAAATTTAATTTTTCTATTTCTCTTGATTGAGATACCTTTTCCCTTCCCCCTTCCTACCATTATTATACTACAATATAACGGATTTTCGGTATACTATTTGCATGAATGGCCTTTTTTTTTGTATTCAATGGTCATGGTAATCCCTCCTGTTTTTCATAAAAACACACCATCTGTAATTTCTATTTATTCCATTCCATGGAATTTACGCAAAAAGCACCTATAGCAGGTACAGTGCTGTTATCTTACTGTCCTCTATAGATGCTATTTCAAACAATTTAATTCCAGGATATGTTATGAAATACATATTTGTATAAGAATATAAGAAGGGATCTGATTATGATAAACACAATAATTGAAAAGACATACCATGCTTTCTTAAGTACATTTAATTGCTTCTGAAGTATAATTTGGTGGACCTCTTATACTGCTGTTATATTCACTACATTTGGAACCGTGTATACAATGTCCGCCGATAATCGGCAGTCAAGGAACTCATGTAATAGAAAAGGGTGCCTTGTATCATCATACGACATGGATATGAAAAAACACCGCTAATAAACAGACATGCAGAAAGGCCGGGGCTTTTGCAGTTGTGATACATACATCATCATTATGGTTTTCATACTTGTTTTCATGGGACAGCCCCTCCTTTTTTTCGTATTTACAGTGCAGCACAAGCGGCTATAAAAATACAACAGGTATCCTCAAAATAGGAATTTTAAAATCACCTTTTTATTTAAGAGTAACCTGGCACCACTTATTCCAATCATAGTAATCACCTCATGTTCTTGTCAGCGATCCTTGCCGTGTTCATGATTTGAAAGTAAAAAATGACGGCATCATAGCTTTGTCGTCATTTGAAATAAAGCATCCATAATTTCGTTCTTACGCCGCCTGCTGATCTTCAGTACGCGATCAATACCCTTTACATGCAGTTCAAACCCGCGAATGGAGCGGATATATTCGATGTTCACAATATTGGCACGATTGATCTGAACGAAGCGGCTGTTTAATTCTTTCATCATGCGTTCCATGGAATACATGCGAAATATGTATTCACGATCCTTGGTATATGCATAGACGTCCTTAGAGAAATACTCCATATAAATGATATCCTTTTGTGCAAGCATCTCATAACCGCCATCAGTACGTATCTTAAAATCAGCGTTATCCTGTAAAAACTCAAAAGCATCCTGCAGCGTTCTCTTCAGCTTTTCATCTATTTTGGATTTCAGAACATAGCGGAATACGTTGATTCCAAATGCATCCTCCATACGATCTGCATAATTCGTTACATAGATCACCAGTGTCCGTTCATTGGCAATATACTTTGCCAGATGAATCCCATCCATGCCCGGCATTTCGATATCCAGCAGAAGTATGTCATATATATGTTTACTTCTCAAAAAATCATTTACATTATTATACGTATCGATGAAAAGCTGTTCCTCTAATCCAAAGGCCTCAATTTTATCACGAATCATATTTGTATAGCATGGTTCATCATCCAGTAATGCTATATGGTAAACAGTCTGCATATATATTCCCCTGTCTTTTCTTTTATTGCCATTACCAGCAGGCAATGCTGCTGTCGGTTCTTGACTCACTTCCTGCCATAAATGTTCCATTATCAAGCCGCACAATAATCTGCCCGCGTCCGAAGCCGGCAGTCTCCAAATCAACCTGAAGCTGATGACCACGCTCCTGCAGCTTTCTTGCAATGTTGGTATCAAAGCTGTCCTCTATGATAAATTTTTTATCCTTCACCCACTGCCAGCGGGGTGCATCCAGTGCCTGCTGTGGATTCAGATGGAAATCAATCATATTCATAACCACCTGCACATGTCCCTGGGGCTGCATATAGCCGCCCATGACGCCGAATGGACCAACTGCTTTTCCATTCCTTGTAAGAAATCCGGGAATGATGGTATGGTAGGTACGCTTTCCGGGAACAAGAGCATTGACATGATTACGATTCAAAGAGAAATCATGTCCGCGGTTTTGAAGGGCGATTCCTGTGTCCTTTACTACAACCCCACTGCCAAAGCCCATATAATTGCTTTGAATGAAGGATACCATATTTCCTTCGCTGTCTGCTGTACATAAATATACGGTACCGCTTTTCGGCGGCATGTGGACCGCAGGCTGTTTGGCAAAAGCTTCGATTTCCCGCGAACGCTCTCTGCCATAGGCTGCATGTAACAGGCTTTGTACCCCGGTTTTCATATATTGGGCATCTGTAATATGATGCAAGCCGTCTGCAAATGCCATTTTCATCGCTTCAAACTGATGATGAAACATTTCCTCATCACGCTGTGCAAACTGGAATTCCTTTAATATATTCAATGCCATCAATGCAACGATTCCCTGTCCGTTAGGCGGCAGCTCCCAAACATCATAGCCGTGATAATGTACTGAAACCGGATCCACCCATATTGCCTTATGCTGCTGCAGATCCTTTTTCCGCAGGTATCCGCCGTGTGCGATACTGTCTTCTTCTATACGCTGTGCAAGCTCTCCTTCATATAAGGCGGCTGCCTGTGTTTCCGCTATTTTCTCCAATGTTTTCGCATGATCCGGAAGCTTTACCAGCTGTCCTACCTCCGGTGCCATTCCCTGAAAGGTGAATGTCTGAAACCATTGTGCAAATACCGGATCATCCTTTTTATCCGTATAGCTTCTGACAGCCATCTTCCACATTCTGGAAAGATCCGGCGGTACCGGATATCCGTCACGGGCGTAGGTGATCGCAGGTGCGAGTACCTGCGCAAAGGGCAGCTTTCCAAACCGGCGGCTTAATTCCGCCCACGCCTTGGGTGCTCCCGGTACCGTTACCGGTGTCCATCCATGCTTCGGCATTTCCGTGATACCCTGTTCCTTCAGTTTTTCTATTGAAATTTCCATAGGTGCACAGCCTGAGCTGTTTAAACCGTACATGGCATCCTTGTACCACACAATGGCGAAGGCATCGGAACCGATACCGTTTGCTGTAGGCTCAACAACGGTAAGTGTTGCGGCTGTCGCAATCGCGGCATCAATGGCATTGCCACCCTCTCGCATAATCTGCAATCCCGCTGCAGCAGCAAGATTGTTTCCGGTAGCAACAACACCGTTTGCGGCTATTGTGGGATAGCGGCCTCTGGTATAGGGCTGATGATATATATTGAACATAAGTAAACCTCCATATGTATTATTATATAGTGTAGCGCTTTCTCTTACAATCCCAAAACCAGGGGAAAATACCCCACAGTTCTTGTATTTATGTTTGTTTTTTGTATAATATGGGTATTCTTTATATGGAAATGAGGGTGTTTATGAAAATTTACTGGGAACTGTTTTCTGTCTTTATGCGGATCGGAGCCTTTACCTTTGGTGGAGGCTATGCCATGCTGCCGCTGATACAGAAGGAAATTGTGGATAAAAAGCATTGGGCCACAGAAGAGGAAATTATGGATTACTATGCGGTTGCGCAGTGTACACCGGGAATCATCATGGTGAACACGGCAACGTTTATCGGCTTTTATGAGAAAGGAATCCTTGGTGCTATTATCGCAACGCTGGGTGTTGTTACGCCAAGCATCATCATTATTCTGCTGATTGCCTCTGTGCTTACCACCTATTCCTCACTTGCTATGGTTCAGCATGCTTTAGCAGGTATCCGTGTCGCGGTTTGTGTTCTTGTTTTAAACGCTGTAGTCAAGCTCTGGAAAAGCGGCATTAAGGATACCTTCGGCATCTTGTTATTTGCCGTTGTCCTAGCTGCAATCACCTTTACCAGCGTATCAACCGTCCTTGTTGTTATCATCGCCGCATTACTCGGTGTGATTGTCTGTGCACTTCGCCGCAGGGAGGTGAAGGAATGAATCTGGAGTTATTGCTGCTTGCCTTCTACGAATTTTTCAAAACCGGACTGTTTGCCCTTGGAGGTGGTCTGGCTACCATACCGTTTCTTACGGAAATGATGAATAAATATCACTGGTTTACTGCAGATATGCTGACCGACATGATTGCTGTGAGTGAATCAACACCGGGTGCAATCGGTATCAATATGGCAACCTACACCGGTTATCATATCAATGGTGTGCTGGGTGGTATCGTTGCGACGCTTGGGCTTGTTGCGCCAAGCATCATCGTGATCTGTATCGTTGCGCAGTTTCTGAAGAAGTTTAAGGACAGTGAGCTGGTGAAATCCGTTTTCTACGGTATTCGTCCAGCAGTCACTGCACTCATCGCCTCTGCCGGTATAACGATTTTCATCGCTGCTTTATTTCAGGATAGTGAAAATTTCATGGAAATGGTCAAATGGCCGTGTATCCTGCTGTTTGCCGTTATCTATTATTTATCGAATAAACGCAAATGGCATCCAATTTTGTGCATTGCTGCTTCCGCCGCTGTGGGTATACTGTTTCAGCTGTAGAATATATGGGAAGCTTCGCTCCCTATATTTGCAACAAATTATTTCATATTCAAAACGATTGAAAATCGTAAAATCGCTAATATTTTAATTTATATCAAAGAAAGTGAACTTATAGATTTCAACGATATTTTATCCATATTCATCAGAAAAAGAAGGGGTCTTTCGCATTGTGTGAAACACCTCTTTTTTACTATACTTCACCCATGTCTAATCTATCTCTGTTCCTTATTAACAGATAGATTTCCTATCATAAAAACGGAAGGATATCCAACAATAACGGTGATAGATATTGTCGGATAAGATATTTACACCGAAAATATCTTAAGCATTATAATCTCGAAATAGATTCTCCGCTCATGATTTGTGTTAGCAGTAAAAGCTATATCTATCTTATATTCAAAAAGATTGAACTTTTAATCGTGCTAAGCTCAATCTTATATAGAATAAAAGTTTATTAAAGAAACATCAGCATATATAACGGGTAATCCTCTATCCTTTCAGATATATTTAAATTTCTGATAGAAAAGCGTAATGCTCTTTTCGGCTCATACTTATCTATATACGCTTTTAGACTTCTTGCCCTTGTGTTCATGGAGCTTTTCACTTCAATAGGTACAATACCGCAATCCTGTTCAATAATGAAATCTATCTCTGAATGAGAAGACGGTTCAAAATAATGCAAACTGTATTTATTGAATGTCAGCATCTGCGCCACAATGTTTTCATAGATTGCTCCCTTATATACACCTAACTCATTCTTCAGAATATCCTGCATCACATTTTCTTTGAACTGAGAGAGTAATAAGCCAGTATCACTCATATATATCTTATATACAGAAGATTCCTTATAGGCCTCCATCGGTACATCGATACATTGCAGCCGGTAACAAAATGAAATAGTCCCGCTGTCTTTCAGCCACTGCAGGCTGTTTTCAAAATGCGCTGCCTGTCCTCCCTTTCTCACGAGCTTATATTGAAACTTCTTATTTTCTTTTGCGAGCTGCAGAGGAATGGAACGAAAACATTCATGTGTTCTTATTTTTTCTGATGCATCTGCGTATTTTGCCATATCCCGATAGTAGCCTTCTACTATTTGCTGCTGAATATTTCTTGTCTTTACAAAATCCTCGGTTTCCACAAAGGTTTTCACCGCTTCCGGCATACCCCCGGTTATTATGTAATTTCTGAAGTGCTTCATATATTCTTTATGAATACCTTCATTTACTCTTCGCTTTTCTGTATAACATTCCTTAAGGTAGGAAATATGTTCAGCTTTTAAGCCAACAGCATATAAAAATTCCATAAATCCCATTGGTTGCATTTCCATGGATTCCACATAGCCTACAGGATAGGAGGAAGTACGATTCACAGCTACTCCCAGCAGACTGCCGCTCAAAATGTAATCATAAGGTGTTTCTGTACCTAGAAATTTGATGGATGTCAACGCCTGGGGACACGCCTGTATTTCATCCAATATAACTAAAATTTCTTTAGCCTTCCAATCTGCTTCAGGGAAGAAAACCTGCAGATTCATCATGATTTCTTCCGGTTTCGATGTCTGTTCAAAAAAAGCTCTGATATCATCATCTCTTTCAAAGTTAATATATACATAAGATAGGTAGTGTTTTTTAGCAAAATTAAGTATGCTGTATGTCTTTCCCACCTGTCTTGATCCAGATATAAGTAAAGGTTTATGATTTTCCTGCTTTTTCCACTTTAAGAAATTTTCTTCTATCATTCGATACATAGCATCACTCCTATAATAGTAGTATACTACATTTGAATGCAAACGCCAACCCTGTGACATTTTTTTATGAACATAAAATTATAATTATTTTTATTTTTGTGTACATAAAATAATAAATTTTTATGATTTTATGAAGGTAAAACCATTTTCACCCTTGTTATCATTCTAACATAGCTGTTTATGATTATTAAGCTATCCTTCAACAATCTCTTAATAAGACTTATCCCATCAACTGCAATAATCAGTTACCTTTTTTACCAGCTTCACTTTTACGATTCGATTGGCAATACAATTTCCACTGTAAATATTTTATGATTAACAGTTCTTGTAATAATGCCATTTTTCTCCTTCACCACTTCACAAACACGGTTAAAGCCGATTCCGTGATTTTCTTTATCTTCTTTACTTGTAATAAGCTTCTGATTATCCATATGGATTTCTTCTATATTACAGCTATTTTCTATAATAAGCCTAACCCTGTCCGCTTTTTTTATTGTTGAAAGCTTTATAAACCTTTTATTTTCTACGTATTTTTGAGCCTCTATAGCATTATCAATCAGATTTCCCAGGATCGTTGTCAATTCAAAAAGATTCAGAAAATCCAGCGTATTTTTAAAACCACACGTTAAATCAATATTTAGTGATTTTATTTTTTCTACTTTTGAATGTATCAGATAATTCAAATACATATTTGATGTTGAAAGAACATCTATAATTTCCATCTTTCCCATAATATCCTGCAAATATTTTAATGCCAGCTCATCATCAACCTTAATCGTTGATTCTAGCATAATGAAATGATTTTTTAACTTTCAAATTCTAACACAATGATTACCTCTCTGGCATACCTGCTCTCTTCATATCCTTTAAGAACCACCCCAGCAATACGATACCTTTCCCGATCGAACTAATCGTAATTGCCCACCAGACGCCATTCAGCCCCAGCCACCTTCCCAGCAATATCGCCATCGGTATTCGTGCGCCGGTTAACGTGATACTTACAATGGATGGAGGCAGCGTTTTCCCAAGTCCGCTGAAGGCACCAGCTGTTGTGATTTCCATACACATAAACAACTGGGAAACACCAAGAATACGAAGATAATCCACCCCCATTGGCAACACCTCTGCTTCCTGAATAAAGACCTGAAAGATGAGCTGTGGAAAAACAATCAGAACAAGAGAACAGAACACACCCCAGGACAGCATGACAATCATGGAGAGCCGATACCCCTCCCGGATTCTATCTGTATTTTTCGCACCATGGTTCTGAGCCACAAAGCTGTTCAAAGCCGCCGCATAGCCTTCCGCAGTCATCCAGGATATGGATTCGATTTGCGAGCCTACCTTCTGGACTGCCACGGCAGCATCTCCCCAGCCTGCAATCAATCTTGCAATGACCATGGAAATGCCAGAAAACAGCATACTTTGCACAGCGGAAGGTAGCCCGATACGGAAAATTTCCATGGTATGCTGTGAAGAATAAGAATGCAGTATATGGACATTACTGAACAAGACCGTATCCCGTAGTATGGTATGCAGAAACAACAGCATAACCACCAGCTGTGCAAGAACTGTCGCAATTGCAGCCCCCGCAACACCCATTGGAGGAATTGCACCAAAGCCGAAAATAAACAGCGGATCCAGCACGATATTCAAAACAAGCCCGATACCGGTAGCGATAAAGGAGGTTCTGCTGTTCCCCATCGCTGTCAGAATCCCGGTGAATATCTGATTCATAAAAGAAAATATGACCAGACCGCAGGTAATCATCAGATACAGCTTTGCATCCTGTATGACCTGTGCGCTGTTCAGCTGAAAGAAGCCGATCATCTCATCCGCAAACACAATAGACAGAATACCGAAGCCGATGGCAAATACAATTCCCATCTGAATCGAGCTCTGTGCATAGGACGCCGCATCCTCCTTCTTCTGCGCCCCCAGCGCATGGCCGACCTTAATCTGACCACCCATCTTCGCCAATGTCGCCAGACCGTTGGACAGCCACATAAACATACCGGCTGCACCAACGGACGCAACAGCACTTGCACCGATTTTTCCAATCCATATCATGTCGATCAGATTATAGGCCATCTGGATCAGACTGGTTGCCATGATTGGCAATGCCAGCGCGCTTAATGCAGGAAGAATGTTTCCCTCCAGCAAATTGATACGTGTTTTCATACGTCACCCTCTTTCAAAAGAAAGGCTTCAGACCAATCCAGTCTGAAACCACTGATTTATTGTGGATAAACGAGCTGTTCCTCGTTCCAGTCCTTCATCACCTGACCATAAGCCTTTGCATAGGCCTTCGCCTTGGCAAGATCATGATCCAGATAATTGCCACACTCCTTAGACTCCTGTGCACCTGGGATATCTCCCTCAAATCCCGCAATGAACGCCATCGTATCCTTAACCAGCTGTACCGCCTGCGCCTTACTGATAGAATCTCTCGTTAGAAAATAGAAGCCTGTTCTACAACCCATCGGCCCGGCATAAATGACTGCATCACTGTATACCGAATTTCTTACATAGGTAGCGAACAGATGCTCAAAGGTATGAAGACCATCGTTATCCAGATACGTACCGCAGTTTGGCTTCACCATTCTAAGGTCATAGGTAATAATATCTCCATCGATTCTTGATATATACATTCCTTTTTCCAGTATGTCATGATCAATACAAAAGCTTGTAATTTTTTCCATGTTATATTCACCTCTATGTTCCATTATAAAGGGATAAAACAAGACTGTCCAGCTGAATCCTTTGTAGAAACGGCAACAGCAAGTTATTTCTTTCTCTGTTAAGCGTTTTGCGTAGTCATGCACTGTCAGATTTTATAATATATTCTTCTCTATTCACATCTGGTTTAAAAGCATTCGGTAACTTCCTTCCTGAAAAAGCATATATATTTTCTGTTTTCACGTTATAATACATATAGAATAGGAAAGCGGTGCACCACATGGATGAGCAAAATACAGCTATAATGCTATCCCACCGTGCTGCCAGTGGACAAGGTGAACATTCATGAGAACAGAAGACGAAATAATGAAGCTGCTGATCAACACAGCTGCGCAGGATGATAGGATACGGGCGGCTTACCTGGAAGGCTCCCGTGTGAACCCGGATGTGCCCAGGGATATGTTTCAGGATTATGATGTCGTATATATCGTAAAAGAAACAGCTTCCTTTCAAAAAGATAACAGCTGGATTGATCGTTTCGGTGAACGGCTTTATATGCAGTATCCGGAAGACAGTGTCTATGATCCAGGGGATAAAGAAAACTGTTACGGGTGGCTTATGCAGTTGAGGGACGGAAACCGGATTGATCTTCATGTCTGCACACAGGATTATGCAAAGACGCACCTGGAAGCCTATCAAATACTGCTTGACAAGGATGGAATCCTCCCGCAGCCAAGTAAAAAAGCACTTCAGCAATACTGGATTCAAAAGCCTTCACAACAGCAGTTTTCCTGTACCTGCAATGAATACTGGTGGTGTTTGAATAATGCCGCGAAGGGATTAAAACGAAATGAGCTCCCCTATGCACTGGATGTTATTGAGTTTACCCTGCGACCCATGCTGAAACGTCTATTGGAATGGAAAATCGGCATTTCCTATAACTTTCAAATCAGTGCCGGAAAATGCGGAAAATATATGGAACAGCTGCTGCCAGATGCTGTATATCAGACCTTTCTGGCAACCTACGCAAAAGCTGAGAGTGAGGCGCTGTGGCAGGCGGTGTTTACAATGTGTGAGCAGTTTCATGAAACAGCTATAGAAATAGGATGTCAGCTTGATCTGACCTACAATGCACGGGAGGCATTAAACAGTATGAAGTATCTGAAGGATGTCTATTTTCTGCCAAGGGGTGCTAAAGAACTGCAGGAATACATGCAGCGCTAATTCTTTTAAGAATACGGCACGCTGCAAACAAGAAAACAGGATATAAGGGAAGCGCAGAACGTATGATATAGAAGCGAAAATAAATCTCAGACATAACACTTCGAGGCTTCCTCAAGACAAATACACAGGACGATGATCTGTAGAATCACCGCCCTGCTTTTCACTATTGATTTTCTTTTAAATACACCATAACCTGATCGCTGTTTTCCGCCTGATCCAGCATATCGAAGAATTCCTGCTTATTAAACATCTCCAGAAGCTCCGCCATGGCGCACAAATGCGTCTGATTATCTGTAGCACTCAGGCTGAAAATATATTTTACCGGGTCATTGTCACGGTTTCCAAATTCGATCGCGCTGTTTAATACGCCAACCCCAAGTGCAACGGACAACGCCCCAGCTTCCGGCTTCACATGCGGCAGCGCCACATGCTTTGTGATAACGATATACGGCCCTACGATCCTTACGCTGCTAATGGTTTCCTCCACATAATTCTGCGTGATATAGCCATGCTGTACCATCGGCTCATAGGCTTTCCGCACAGCCTCCTCCCAGTTATCGGCATCCATATGCAGACGGATCAGCTCAGGCTTGACCATATCCGCAAGATGCAGGACACGTTCCTCCTGTGTAGTCGTGTCAATATGAGAGAAATACGTAATCAGCTCATTGTACAATGCATGCTCATTCTGGATATTCGCATATTTTGCTACGATCCCCATCACGACATCAACATTGGGCTGCTTTAAAAAATGGCTTCCCATCTGCATGTAGACCTCGCGCATTACCTGATAGCGCTCTGCGATGGACATGACCGGACTTACCCGAATGACAGGCGCATGGATACCCGCACCCAAAGAAACATAGCTTGTGGAAAATATGATATCCACATGCTCTTTGACGTCATGGATATGCGAGGTTTCCAGCGGTGGCAAAAAATGCAGCTCGGGAAACATACCGGTAAGCTCGTTATAAAGAATGGCAGAGCTGCCGATTCCATTGGAACACACCACCAGTGCAGTCTTCTGCTTCGCTATTTCAAACGCTTTCTGATCGGAATAAATGGAAGCAAAATGCATGGTCAGATATGCAATCTCTCCTGCCGGAATATCTCCACCGAAAATCACATGAAACGGCTTCATGGTTTCCTCCACAAGCTGATACAGCTCCCGGTATTCCTCCCTCACCTTGTCACACAGTGGATTGAATATCGGCAGACGGCAGAGCAGACGGTAATAGGCCGGTCGAAAATGAGAATACAGCTGAATGAAGATTTCCTCGGTATTGCGGTAATGGGCTCCGCTCAGATATTCAAAACGGGTCATGATTTTTCCGATGATATCGGAGATCAGTATACAATCCTTGGTCTCCTCATTGATATCGCCAAAGGAAATTCCCAGTATCCACGAGGAGATATAATTGATATCCGTATTTGTAATATTGTCAGTGTTCTTGTAATTCTTTAACAGCTCCACCGTAAACTCATATTCCTTCATCGAGGATATTGCTTCCATATCCAGCAACGCATGGATTTCCTCCTCTGTGTTTTTTCCACTCTGCATACGTGCCTTCAGAAAAATAAAAATATAAATAAACTCCACCAGACGGTCTTCTACAAACCGAATGTTATGCCGCTGTGCAAGCTCCGTGATCACCAGCCGTGAATAATCAAAAATATCCAGATTGAAATCGTCGATGAAGACATCGAAGATTTTAGCACTCTGTTCCTCGGCAAGTGTATAAATGACATACTTCATCATCATTCTGCGGATTTCCATTTCGGAGCCAATCAGATAATAGCCCTTGGTCCGGTTGTTTCTCACCCGGATGCCGCGCTCCTCCAGCATTTGTGTCAGTTCCTTGAAATCCAGCAGCACCGTGCTTCTGCTCACACCGAGAGAATCAATGAAATCACTCAATGACAGATACTCACTGTTCATAAACAGCATCAGATACATATAGATCTGACGTTCCTTTTTGTTCATGTAATACTGGCTGCTTTGATTCATCTCCTGAAGCAGCTCCTCAAGCTTCTGCCGTGCTTTGGAATCCAATCGAATTTCCTTCGCTGTTCCAATGGTAATGATGGGCGCATGATGCTGCCGCAGCAGATCGTTCACCTTTTCAATACGATAGGTTGCCTGACGACGGGTAATGCCGGCACTTACTTCGATATCCTTCAGAGTGAGATAAGGCTTATTGGACAGCACCTGCATGAGTGCCATGAGTTCATTATCCATACACATACCTCCCCATATGATGCTTACAACTAGATTTTATCTGAAAACGGTATCACTGACAAAGTGTTTTCGGTACAAGTTTTGTTTTGTATACGCACAAATTTTGAACTCAAAAAAAGGCGCAGCTCATCATACGCCTTTCATTGTATCATAATGGCTTTTAAAACGTTATCCCGCCGTAGTTTGCATTTCCAGTCTTGCTTCATCAATCAGCGTTCTGATTGAGCGTGCATTGGCTGCGATTTCTTCCCGGCTGCCTTTTGTGAGAAGTGAGCCGAAGCCGCAGCAGTCCACACCACGCAGCACATAATCCTTCAGATTTTTCAGATCAATTCCACCGCTCGCAAGAATCGGCATATAGGGAATCGGCGTCTTGAATACGGATACCAGTCTGGGACCATAGAAATCGGAAATCGGAAACGCCTTGATAAAGGCTGCCCCTGCTTCCAGAGCCTGAAGTGCTTCCGTTAATGTCGTGCAGCCCGGCGCATAGGGAATCTGATACCGGTTGCACATAACGGCAACCTCCCTAGAAAAATTCGGTGCTATGATAAACTGCGCATTGTGAAGGATGGCATGTCTGGCTGTTTCACTGTCAAGCACGGTTCCTGCTCCGATGATCAGACGATCCTGAAATGTCTCACGCAGAGCCTGAATCACCTCACCTGCATTGGGCAGCGTATAACTGATTTCAAGACAGCTGACGCCCCCTTCCAGACATCCGTTTGCGATTTCTATTCCCCGCTCTATCGTTTCGACACGAACGATTGCCATAGCGCCTGTTTCCGCTATGCGTTTTGTTAGCTCTGCTTTCTGCATATACGTACCTCCTGTTGTTTTAGCTTTATGCCTTTTGTACAACCTCGCAGGATATGTGATGGGTATGAAGGCAGTCCATGGCATACTTCTGTACATCATTCAGCTTCTTTCTCTGAAAGAGATAGACCGCCCCTGCGTATTGCCAGCCGGAGGGGTGCGTCACATGATCTCCTGAGAAAAAGAGCTTGACAGAGCTGCTGCTGCGAAGAATTTTTACCGCACGAATATCCCTATATTTCATGTGCCGCTGCTCTTTGGGAAGTGCCGGAAGAATCACCTCGTCGCGTTTAAATTCACATACCGGGGTGTTTTTGACAAGCCGAAAGCCATAACGGTACATGGCTTTTACAGAAAACCAGAGACCTGTGATGCTTAAGAACGCAAGCAGGAAATGTCCGGAACCGTAAACATAGATTGTCAGCAGCATAAGCAATATGGTTAAGCACAGATTCAGCAGCGTATACAGTAGCAGCTTTCCTCTATCTTCCCGTACGATGTATTCCTTCATATCCATCATCCTTTCCCGTGTTATTATATGAGATGGTAATACTGCAGCATCTCTTTGATTTTTTCATCATCCTGTGCACTGCATTCCAGTACCGGCTTTCTTGCCGGTCCGATTTCCGCAATCCCTGCCAGCTCTGCCGCACGCTTCATGACAACCGG